>NZ_JBXWOA010000005.1:0-305784 GCF_059610645.1 Ruegeria sp. CDSC054
GCGCAAACAAACTCCCAGAACCAGAAGGCCTCACAGCCTGACCTGGTGCGTTAGGGCGCAAATAATGCGCCTTAACGCACCGGTAAATTGTCCAAGCGCCAAATTTGACCATGATGTCAACGGGCTAAATTTCCCCACTTTAAGGTTTGAATGTCTGAATGGCGCGTGGTAGCCGGGATATCCCAGCCGTTTACAGTGTGTGAATGTTAGCTTTCCGGGGCTTTTGGCTGGGCCCCTGAAAGCGGTTTTTGATATGGTATGACTTCAAAGCTAAGACCCATCTTAAGCCTGTGCAGCCCACAACGTGTGGTGGCCGGAGCGTTCTTCCTTCCTATGCTGGCTTACGCTTTTCCGCCATTCCAGATGTCTGATTTGCCATTTGTCATATGCTTCTTATTTTGGTTCGGGGTGATGGGCATCGCTGTGACGTCGACCTGGATGGCCCGAAAACTGATCCGCGAAACCGGGACTGTTCTGAACCTGCCGGTGCGTGACCTGGCAATCGCCCTGTTTGTTCTGCTGTTGTTTATCCCGTCCCTTTGGTTGCTGGGCGTGGTTCTGTTTTCCATTGGGGGCCACTCTGCACCCGGCATCCCGCAGGTTATAGGATACAGCGCCTTGTTTACTGCTGGCCTAATACTGACCAGCCGAGCGGAACGCAAAAGCGCACCACTATCATCCCCGGCACCGCGGCTTGCGCGACGGTTGCCTGCGTCTTTTCAGGGGCAGATTTATCGCCTGAGCTCGCGCAATCACTATGTGGATGTGGTCACATCTGAGGGCACCTTTGCGATCCGGTTACGGCTCTCTGATGCGGTTGGGGAAATGGAGCCCTTGCGCGGGCACTGTGCGCACCGCTCTCACTGGGTCGTGGATGAAGCAGTTGCAGCCACTGAGAAAGTAGCCGACAGAATTTACTTGAAGCTGGTGAATGGTGACCTGATACCAGTCAGCCGGAAGTACAAGCCGAAGCTCGAGGATGATGGGCTGATATGATCTTAGCGCGGCATTGGGATGATTTGCGGATGAGGGCCGGTCAGGATGGCCATTGCCCGGTCGCTCATCAAGTCACTTAGAACCTTCTCGGAACTTCGCAGCCCGCCTGTATAGGTGCCATAGGCCGGTAGGATAAGCCGTGCATTGTCCAGCAAAAACGCCGGGCGTGTGATCGTCCGACCGCGTGCCCTGATGCGGGTTTTGGGATGGTAGTGACCCGAGACTTCACCTTGCGCACCAAGTAGGGCGATATGTCGGAAAACCAGCGGACCCACCGTGTATTCAGCCAGATGTGTTCCGCCCAGATCTATTGGGCCCGGGTCGTGGTTTCCTTCGATCCAAATCCATTGTCGGCCTGCCTGAAGGGCCGTCAACGAAAGCTTCTCGGTGGTGCCCAATGCAGTCAACGCATCCAGATCGTCAAAGCTATCGCCCAGACAGATGACAGTTTGCGCGCCGGTTCTGTCGATGTCTACGGCCAGCCTGGTCAGGGTGTCCTGACTGTCATAAGGCGGAAGTGAGGGACCACCGCGTCGCGCCATACGTTCGGATTTGCCAAGATGCAGATCGCTGACGCATAGCAGGTTCCGGCTTGGCCACCACAACGCACCAGTTCCCAGAGCGCGCAGGTCTTGATCAACAAAGGAAAACGCCAAATCGTTCATGGTACGTTCTTTGCCTGTTTTGACCTCTGGCGCAACCTGATTTACTTCGTGTCCAGTCCCGCAGCCTGTAGCAACCGGGCGCTTTCCTCGGCCAACAGGCGTTCTTCGGCGGCACCTTTGACTGGTACCTTGCCAACCTCCAGAAACAACGGAGCAGCAAGCGGAGAGACCCGATCAAGCCGAACCAGATCGATCCGGTCGCCAATGCGTTCGATCATCGCCTCGATACGCCCAAAATCGACCAGGCCGCGCATTGCTTCCTCGCGGGTGATCTGCATCAGCAGGTGGTCGGGGTCATACTTCAGCAGCGTATCGTAAAGAATATCCGAGGAAAACGTAGCCTGACGCCCGCTTTTGCGTTGCCCGCCTGTATTGCGCTCGATCAGGCCTGCTATTGTGGCCGAAGCGCGAAAGGTGCGTTTCATGACAGCGTTGCCCGCCAGCCATGTCTCAAGCCCGTCACGCAGTTTGTCCAATTGGAGCAATGGGCTTGGGTCGGTCACAGCATCCAAGCCCCAAATCAGCGTCGCATAGTCGGTGGCAACAAAACCAAGCGGCGCCAACCCGGTTTCCTCCATCCGTTTGGTCAATAAAAGCCCAAGGGTCTGTTGCGCATTGCGCCCAGCGAAGCCGTAAACACACAGGTGTTCACGACCGTCATTGGGAAAACTTTCGATCAGCAAGCGATCCCGTTGAGGCAGTCGGGACATATCCCGCTGCAACGCTAACCATTCGGCCGTGTGGGCAGGTAGTTGTGGCCAGTCTGGCTGAGCGAACATGCGCAGGATACGGTCGCTGAGTTGGGTCGAGGTCGCGAACTTGGTGCCCGAAAATGTAGCGATCTTGGGCTTCTTGTCCGCCCGGCGGCTGACCTCGACCACCATTTCTCGCAGCCCCTCGTACCGTACGATCTGTCCGCCGATCAGAAACGTGTCTCCGGGCGTCAGAGAGGCTGCAAATGCCTCCTCGACCTCACCCAGCGGCTTGCCCCCGCGATTGCGCTTTAGGCGGACTTTCAGCGTGTCTGTGTCCTGTATCGTGCCCAGGTTCATACGAATACGCTGTGCTGCCCGTGGGTCTCTTAGCTGCCATTTCCCATCTGGCCGCTGCAACAGCCGCTGCCAGCGATCATAGGCGCGCAGCGCGTAGCCGCCGGTTGCACAGAAATCCAAACAGGCGTCGAACTCAGCGCGGCTGAGATCAGAATATGGCCCTGCTGCCGTCATTTCGGTGAACAGGGCATCTGCATCGAACGGACCTGCCGCAGCGGCGATGAGCATATGCTGGCACAACACGTCCCTTGGGCCCGGTCCGCGCGGTTCGCCATCCAGATCATGGGCCTTTGCCGCCTCCAACGCGGCGACGCACTCGACCACTTCAAACCGGTTCGCTGGCACTAATAGGGCTTTGGACGGGGCGTTGTAACGGTGGTTGGCACGACCAATGCGTTGAACCAGACGTTTGACGTTCTTGGGCGCGCCAATCTGGATCACTAGATCCACATCGCCCCAGTCGATGCCCAGATCCAGACTGCCGGTGCAAACAATGGCGCGTAGGTCACCGCGGATCATTGCAGCCTCGACCCGTTCGCGCTGTTGCCGATCCAGGCTGCCGTGGTGAATTCCAATGGGCAGCCCGTCATCATTGGCAAGCCAAATGTTGTGAAAGAATATTTCGGCCTGCGCGCGGGTGTTGTGAAAGATAAGCGTGGTTTTGTGTTGTTTGATCTGATCCAACACCGCAGGGATCGAATAGGCCGCCCCTCCACCGGACCAGGGCGGCATCTCTTGCGTCTCAAGCATTTGGATATCGGGGTCGGGGCCGGGATCAGCCTGAATGATCTTGCAAGGATCGGGGTGGCGGGCCAAAAACTGCGCGATGGCATCGGGGTCTTCGACTGTGGCCGACAGGCCGACGCGTCGCAGGTCAGGGCACAAGCTTTGCAAACGGGCCAGCGCCAACATCAACTGATCGCCACGTTTGCTTTCTGCCAGCGCGTGAATCTCGTCCACGATCACGCGCTGAACGCCTGCAAATATCCGCGGGGCGTCTTCGTACGAAGTTAGCAAGGCCAGGCTTTCAGGCGTGGTCAGCAGGATGTGCGGAGGGTCCACGCGCTGACGTTTCTTTTGCGTGGCCGTGGTATCGCCTGTTCGGTCTTCAATGCGAATGGGCAGACCGATTTCATCCGCCGGGCCGCGCAGGTTGCGGCGAATGTCGGCGGCCAACGCTTTGAGCGGCGAAACATAGAGCGTATGCAGGCCGGGGTGATCATTTTCCGCCAGTTCGGCCAGCGTCGGCAGGAAACCGGCCATCGTCTTGCCACCGCCGGTTGGCGCAATGAGCAAAGTGGCCGGGTCCGCAGCCCGGTCAAACATCTTTTGCTGATGTGGATGGATGGACCAGCCTTTGGCGTCAAACCAATCCGTGATCCGGGCGGGAATCTGCGTCATGAACGCAGACTACCCGGCCTGTCCCGGAAATGGCACGGCGTTATTTAACGATTGTTTCGTCTTTAACGAACATGTTGGCCCAGGCCCTGTCGATCAGGTCGGGGCTCATCTGATAGGGGATGCCCTCGAACTCGCAGATCGAGATCATCTGGTCGATCAGGAAGATCGGCTGATAGTTGGCGTAGACGTTGTTGATGGTCGGGTATTTGACCTTCAGCAAATGCACCAGAGCGGATTCATCCAGCGGCATGCCGCGTTTTCGCGCCACCATTGCGAAAATTTTCAGGAAGTCTTCTTGAACCGGACCACCGATCTTGATCTTGAAGAAGATCCGGCGCAGGGCCGCTTGGTCGAAGATCTCGTTCGGGTGGAAGTTGGTCGAGAAGATAACCAGTGTGTCAAAGGGAACCTCGAATTTTTCGCCTGATTGGAGGCCAAGAATATCCTTGTTCTCTTCCAGAGGAACAATCCAACGGTTGACCAGCGCTTGTGGCGGTTCCTGCTGACGACCAAGGTCGTCCACGATAAAGATGCCGCCGGTTGATTTCAGTTGAAGCGGCGCCTGATAGGTGCGTGCAGTCGGGTTGTAGACCAAATCCAGCATGGAAAGCGACAGTTCACCGCCCGTTACAACGGTCGGGCGTTCGCATTGAACATAGCGTGTGTCGAACCGTTTGCGGCGGCGCAGACTGTTGGGGTCATCTGCTTCCTGCTCGATCGCGGTGTGGACGATCGGGTCATAAACGGTGATGACCTGACCGGCATACTCGATGGCACGAGGTACATAGACGTTGTCCCCTAACGCGTCGCGAATACCGTTCGAGATCGAGGACTTACCGTTTCCCGGAGGGCCATACATCAGAATGGATCTGCCAGCGCTGACCGCGGGGCCCAGATGGTCCAGCAGGCTGTTGGGCAGAACCAGATGCCCCATGGCGCCCGTTAGCTGATCGCGGGTCACTTGAATATTTCGGATAGACTGACGCTTGACCTGTTCCCGGTAGACGTCCAGCGGAACCGGCATGGCGCCGAAGTACTCAGATTGGCTCAGCGCGTCCAGAGCGCGGGCTTTGCCGGCATCGGTAAGCTGATAGCCCATCTCATTGCCACTGTTGGCGTTCAGTGTGCCGGTCGCTTCGAGCAGCTTTTGTTCGCGGGCAATGTCCACAAGTTCTTGCGTGACCGCACCTGGCAAACAGACCGCTTCCGCGATTTCCGTGACCGTATCCACGTTCTTTCGGAATATCGTCTTAAGCAGAATGTCCCGCATCATCACGATGGGCAGTTTCATTTCGGCCATACCCTTAGGGGCAGGGGGAGCCATAACCGAGGTCGTCTGCATATTCATGAGCGTTGCCCGTCTATCCACTAATCACGCCAAAAGCCCCACACGGGCCACTTGCCTAAAATCTTAACCTGGTTTGTGTCAGCACCAAGGCACTGAAAAGGCGGACTGATGATAGTTTATGAGCCGGAAACAGTACCGAGAATCAGATAGATCGCCAGGCTGGCCCCCAACGGAAAACCCATCGGGAATTTCTTGCCCCGATCCCAGCTTTCCCAGTCCGGGGCAATTGCCCTAAGGCGCGTGTGTTTGGCCAGCCGATGTGTCACATATGCACCAAGCATGGCACAAGTGGCGATCAGCGTCATAAGCAGATAGTCACCGGCCCAGACAAAGGCCGAGGCGGCCGCTAGAAACTTGGCATCACCTGCGCCCATAACCCCAGCCGCGTTGAGCAGGATGCCAAAAAACAGAACGACAAAGATGTGCTGCAATTGCCATAGATAGGGCGGCAGCGTCAGGGCAATCGGACCAACGCCGCCGGTCGTCCACTCGGTGGACCAAGGTGGCAGCACAATCAATCCGACAACAGCAAAAATCGCGACCAAAGCGATCACGGCGTGATTTTTGATCAACATGCTACGCAGATCAGTGAAGGCTACGTACAAGCAGATCGGCAACACAAATGGCAAAAACCATGCGGCTGCCGTCGCAGGGATATTCATGAATCAGGCCTCTTCAAGCGCGCGAAGCGATCGAACGGCTTCCTCATAATGCTGCGGGTGGGTTGCAATGGCTTCGCGGAACAGGTTCTTGGCCGTTGTGATGTCGCCTTGCTTGATTGCAGAAATGCCCATTGTATTCAGTAACATGGCCCGCTCAACCTGCGTCAGAGGAACAACCGGCATGTTATAGTTGCCCTGCGCGGCCCGGGCCAGAACAAGGTTGTTCTTGGCGGTGAACAGCGATTTGTCCTGACGGATAGCTTCGGAAAACAGCCTTTCCGCATCCGCGTAGTCACCGCGCGATAGCTTGGAGTAGCCCCAGTTGTTCATAACGCTGCCAGGGCGCGTGGTCAGACCGACGGCTGTTTCGTAAAAGTGATCTGCGCGTTTCCAGTCTTTGCGAGAGTCCGCAACGACCGCCTCAAGGCGGTAACGTTGGAATGTCTCATAGGTTGGAGGAACAGAATCCAGCGTCGACTTGGCGGTCGACCAGTCACCTGCGCGGACCGATGCCGCGGCGTATTCGACCCGGTCGACGTTGCTCGCGCCTTTCATGGTTGTCACTTTTTTCCACGCCGAAGCGGCCTCGGTCGTGCGTTTGGCGCGCGTAAGAGAAATCGCGAGGCCCCGTTGCAGGTCGATCCGGCCGGGGTTTTTTGCAGCAGCACCTTTGAAATAGGTCACAGCCTCGTTCGGGTCAGCCGCGGTCAGAAGAACCTCGCTCAGGTTGGTTTCGTCAATGACGTCCACCTCCTGATAGGTGCGTTCGACCTTTTCTTCCTCGGTTTCTTTTTCGCAGGCGGACAGGACCATCCCGCAGATTACCATCGTTGGAATCAAGAATTGCTGGCGCATTTTTTGCGTCCCTTACTGCTCTTGCCAATGTTACGGGAGCTTGCGCAGCTTGAATTGCCCGTCGCCTTGCTGCTCCAGTGTATATTCTTGTTTTTCCGGGGTAGTATTAACAGGATTTTCCATTTTTGCGAGTGCTAAGCGTAGATTGTCTAAGATTGCGTCACTTTCGCCATTGTCCAAAGCAAAGGCGCGCCGGAACATCTGTTCTGCCTCGGGGTATTCGGCCTTTTCCATCAGCACAACACCAAGATTGTTCCACGCGATAGGCCAGTCAGGCTCATCCTCAATTGCGCGGCGCAGCAGTTCCTCTGCCTGCCCTAAACGCCTGAGACCCAGGTTCGCAGTCCCCATTGAGGTCAGGAGTTCCGTTGTCATCCCCTGATCCAGCGCGGCACGGGAAAAGGATGTCAGCGCCAGCTCATATTCGCCCGATGCCATCAGCCGGTTTCCGACTGTAACCGGATCAACAGCTTCGGCCTTAGGGTCGATGCCAGGAGCATCCAGATCGTTCGAAAGGCCTGTTTCTGTACAAGAGGCCACCATGGCAAGAACCAAGGTGGCCTGAAACGTGCGGCGTAGCCTAAACCGGATACACCTGAAATTTGAATTCATCGGGACATTATCCACCGGATCCACTGTTTGCAAAGTCCGCGATGCCTTTTGCCGAGGGGCCGACCAGAATGACCAGCAACGGCGGCACCGTCAGTATCATTGTGGCAAGTGTCATTTTGGTTGGCAACTTATTCGCTGCCTCTTCGGCGCGCATCACTCGTTTGTCACGCATTTCACCGGCATAAACCCGCAGGGCTTCGGCTATTGATGTACCAAATGTGGCCGACTGGATCATAACAGTCACGAACGAGCTGACGTCCTGAACACCGCAACGTGTGCCAAAGTCTCTGAGAACGCTGTCCCTGTCCTTACCTGCCTTCAGTTCGTGCGCGACGACTTCGAACTCTAGGGCGATATCCGGGTAAGAGACTTTCATCTCAGCCGCGACCCGAACGATTGCCTGATCCAGCGACTGACCCGCTTCCACGCAGACCAGCATCAGGTCCAGAGTATCGGGAAACCCTGCGACGATGGCTTCTTCTCGCTCGGCAACGCGTCGCGTTATCCAATAGCGGGGGAGGAAGTAGAACGCACATGCCGGGATCAAGACGCGGGTGGCCGTTTGAGTCGGTGTGAATTCTTGGCCACCGGAAAAAACCGTGACCAACAGAACACCAATCGCGACCCCGACCAAACCAAGGGCAAATTGGGCAAAGTGGAAAAAGCGCACCGCGTCCTTGGATTGATACCCCGCCTGGCGCAGCTTGAGTTCCATCGCGGACAGCTCTTCCTGATTCTGTGGTTCCAGGAAGTTCGCAAATTTCTGAAGCTGCTCGTTGCGACTGGCTTGTCGCAGTTTGTCCTTGTTGCCCTTCTTGCTTTCCTTGGGCGCTGCATTTGTACGTTGCAGTTTCTTGAGAGGGTCCTCTGGTTGGTTCAACATCAGTGGCACGGCCACCAAAATCATAAACAACCCCAGAACACCAACCACAATAAGTGGTCCGAACGGCCCCAAATGCTCGGTCAGGACTTCATTGATTTGGGTCAGAAATTCCATACTCAAGCCCTCAGACTTTGATGTTGGTAAGAATGCGCATGACGATCAGGTTCAGTGTCAGCATGATGCCCACAAAGAAGCACATCGGAATGAACCACTCGTGGTCAACAACCTCGTCATAGTAGCCCGGATCTTTCACCAGAATGAACAACAGGCAGAAAAGGGGGAAGCCAGACAGAAACTTGCCGGACCATTTAGCTTCGGCAGTGATCGCCTTAACGCGCCGGAACAAGCGAAACCGAGCACGGATAACTTGGGCCAAGCCCGCCAAAATTTCCGCCAGGTTACCGCCTGCCTGTTGTTGGATTCCGACAGCAACAGACAAAAAGCGCAAATCTTGCATCCCCAAACGTTCTGCCATGTCCTTTAGGGCTTCACCCACGTCGCGGCCATAGGCGCATTCGTCAGCGATGATACCAAATTCCGTTCCAAGCGGGTCCTGTACTTCGCTCGCAACAATCTGAATTGTTGAGACAAATGGGTTACCAACGCGAAGAGAACGAACCATCAGTTCAACGGCGTCGGGCAGTTGTTCCTCCATCAGGCCCATACGTTTCGAGGCTTTGTGGTTCACCCAAGCATAGACACCCCCGACACCGATCCCAATCGAAAGCGCAATCCGCAATACGGTATCCGTGGCCGTCCCGATACTTAACCCAACATAAGCAAAGCCTGAAACCAGCACCATGATCATAACCAACTGGCGTGGCGAAAAGGCGATTGCGGCCTTTTGCGCCTTGTCGGCCAACAGCGAATAGAGCGGGATGCTCTGGGTTTTCATATGCTGCTGCATTTCCTTGCGCAGCTGTTCCAGGACCTGCTCGCGTCCGACGCCTTTCTCAAGCATATCCAGACGCCGGTTCACACGGCTGTTCAGGCTGATGGACTTGCCAAATGCCACAAGATAGATGCCCTCGACCAGGAGAAGAACTCCTACGAAGATCACAACATAGATAAGAGCCTCTACGGGCAGTTGCATATCCGGATCTCCTTAGACGGTCGTAGGTTCGTAGATGGATGGAGGCAGGTCAAAGCCCCACAGACGGAAGCGTTCGGAATAGTGGCTGCGAACACCGGTCGCGGTAAAATGGCCAATGATCTTGTTGTCTGGCGTCAGACCAACGCGTTGGAACTTGAATATTTCCTGCATAGAAATCACGTCACCTTCCATCCCCGTAATCTCGGTGATTGAGGTCATCCGACGCGAGCCGTCCTGCAAGCGGCTGGCCTGCACAATCAGGTTCACAGCTGATGAGACTTGGCTGCGGACCGCTTTGATCGGCATCTCGATCCCGGCCATTGCGATCATGTTTTCGAGACGCGAAATCCCGTCTCGGGCCGAGTTGGCGTGGATCGTGGTCATTGAACCGTCGTGGCCCGTGTTCATGGCCTGCAGCATGTCGATCACCTCGGCGCCACGCGTCTCGCCAACGATGATGCGGTCAGGACGCATACGAAGGGCGTTTTTCAAACAATCGCGCGGGCTTACTTCGCCTTTGCCTTCGACGTTAGGGGGGCGGCTTTCCATACGTCCTACATGGGTCTGCTGCAGCTGAAGTTCCGCCGTATCCTCGATGGTCAGGATGCGTTCGGCGTCATCAATAAAGCTGGACAAGGCATTCAGCGTCGTCGTTTTGCCCGAGCCTGTACCGCCCGAGACGATGATATTCAGGCGCGTTGAAACAGCTGCCTGCAAATAGGCGGCCATTTCTTCTGTAAAAGCGCCGAAATTGACCAGATCGTCGATGGCCAGCTTGTCTTTTTTAAACTTACGAATGGAAACCAGCGACCCATCAACGGCGATAGGCGGCACCATTGCGTTGAAACGCGACCCGTCAGCCAGGCGGGCGTCAACATAGGGGTTGGATTCATCGACCCGACGACCCACGGCGGATACGATCTTGTCGATGATCCGCATCAGGTGCTTTTCGTCCTTGAACGTGACGTCGCTGATTTCTAGCTTGCCGTGCCGCTCGACAAAAATCTGCTGAGGGCCGTTTACCAAGATGTCGTTGACGCTGTCGTCTTGAAGCAGCGTCTCAAGGGGCCCCAGACCAGTGACTTCGTCATACAGTTCCTTGTTTAACTGCGACCGGTCTTCGCGGTTCAGAACGATATCACGAGATTCAAGGATTTCGCTCGAGATTGCGCTGATTTCTGCACGAAGTTCAGATTCTCCGGCCTTTTCAAGTGCCGCAAGATTCAGGTTTTCCAGCAGTTCCCGGTGCATCTCGATCTTGATTTCACCCAGGCGCTCTTTGCGCTTGCGATCCCGGTCCGAAGCGACCGGTTCAGCGGCCTTTTTTTGGATTGGGCGACGGGCGACGGCGTTTTCAGTGGATGCTTTTTTCGGAGCAGGCGTTTGTGCCGCAGCCTCAGGCGTAGGAGCAGCCTCGACCGGCTGCGCTGCTGGCTGCTTCTTGTATCTTGAAAACACGGCGACTACCCCTCTGAAATACGGTTACGCGGCTTCGGCGCTGCTGCTGCCCAAACTGTGAAGCGATTTTGCAAGTTTTGCGATTTCCCGACGCAGCGGGTTTTTGGCGGCGGATTTGGCCAGCGGCAATCCGTGATCACCGCTTTGCATGACGGGTTTGCCACCATCTGGCAATTGCAGGTCAATTGAAATGCCCAGGCTTTCGCCCATTCGCTTGACCCGGCCTTTGCCATTCAAGTCAGTGAATTTCGGGGCTCGGTTCAGAGCGAACCGGAGCTTGTTGAACGGCAGTTCCTCGGCCTGAAGGGCGCGTTTCAACCGCAGCGCGTTCTGAGCGGATCGCATATCCAGCTCGATCATGGCAAAGTACACATGTGCAGCCTGAAGAACCGTTTCCGACCAATGAACAAGGGTTGTCGGCATATCGACAACCACGTAGTCGAATTTCCTGCGGGCTATTTCGATGACGCGCTCGATGTCTTCGGGTGTGATCAGGTCCAACGGAACCATATCGGACGGTGCAGTCAGGACCTCAAGCTTTTCCTCATAGGTTTGTAGGGCCTGCGAGAAGACATCGTCGTCCATCGAGTTTGTGTCCGACAGCATCTCAAATATGGTTTCGCGTCGGGGAAGGTCCAGATAGGTCGACACGCTGCCGTATTGCAGATCCAGATCGATGACGCACACAGAAGGTGCCTCTTTGTCTGACGCAGTTGCCAGCTCCCAGGCGAGATTGACCGCCATAGTCGTTGATCCCACACCGCCTGCCAGCCCATGGACCACAAACAGCGCGCCTTCCTTCGAATCACCGTGAGCGGCAGGAGCTGTCGCAACCGCAGTCGCTGCTACCGGCTCAGGTTTGTTCATGCGCTCGATGGCTTCCTGCAGCTCTCCCTCGGGAAGAGGGTAGGGGACAAACTCGTCCGCGCCCTTGCGAAGTAGTTGGTGCAGAGATGCAGGTGTGACGTCTTCGGCGATCAGTACGATCTTGATCTTTTTCTCTTTGGCCTGCGAGATGATCTCGCCCATCAGAGAAAGGTTGTCCTCATCTTCTCCGTCAATGGCAAGCGCAACGAATTCAAGGCTTTCCGCCTCAGGTTGGCTGAAAAAAGCCAGGGCTTCGGCGAAGCCAAGGTCGCCCCAGCGTTCGCCCAAAATGGTTTCCATGTCCTCGATCAGAAGATCAAAATTTTGGACGTCACGGCTGATCGTGCAGGCCAGAATGGCAGTTCCGTCATCATGCGTTTTGGCGCTTGTCATTCACACAATCCTCGTCGTCTGGGCCTGCTCACTGCCCGAACATGTCTGGTTCGGTTCAGTTCGCTGTTGCCCGGCCGCGGCCAATTCGGGCCGCACTTCACCTAATTGTTGAAAAGATGGCTTGGAACTTAGGCAAGATTTTGGCGCAAAAGAACCAATTGTAGGGAAATGGGCGACGATGCCGCCCATTTCTTATGGATTATTCATCACTGCCGCCAGCATCGTCGCGCTGGATGTAGCTTTCCCTCGTGGCGCTTTCGACGTATTCGCGGTACACGATTTCGGCGTATTTGCCATCCAGAACCAGCGGATTGCGATCCAAAAAGCCCGACACTTCGGTGACCGTGCGCCTGTTGCGGCGATCTCGGTTCGGAGTGTCGATCAGAGGCCGCGTTTTCCCGAAGGAAACTACAGCTTCCAAACGCGACCGCGAGATCCCTTGCTGCGTCAGGAATGCAACGGCTGCGTTTGCACGACGTTGCCCAAGCGACTGGTTATACCCGGTTGAGCCAACGGCATCGGTATGGCCGTAAACGCGGAACCGTGCTTCGGGGAACTGCTTGATCCATGCCGCTTGCCGCAACAAGACCCGCTGCGCCTGAGCGTCCAGCTGAGAACTGTTAAACGCAAAATTGATCTGCGTTGGCACTTCTGCGGCAAACCGCTGGCCCAGGATTTGTGCGTATGTCAGCTCACCGTTCATGACCTGAACGTTGTTTAGAGTTGCGTTGCCAAAGGCGCCTTGGTCAGCTTCGTACCCCGCTTCACGTGTACACGCGGCAACGGCGACCGACAGACCCAGTGTTATGATCCACTTTTGCATTGGTCCTATCCTCTCAATCATTCCAGGATGTAGCCGTATGAGCTGCCAAAGTCCTGTTTGGCGACTTCAGACGCAGCACCCGAACCAACGCGTGTGGTTCGCGCCGTTCTTCCGTTCAAGAACAGGTCAAACTCGCTAGGCGGTTTGACGCGGTCTGTCGGCAGGGCCAGGGCTTCACCACGGGTGGGTGATACCAGATGGGCTGTGACGATGATAACCAGTTCAGATTGCTGACGCTGGTATTCCGCGCTGCGGAACAAAGAACCCAGTACAGGAATGTCGCCGACCCATGGGATTTGGCTGTTCAGGTCTGCGAAGTTGTCCTGAATCAACCCTGCAATCGCAAAGCTCTCTCCGTCTCGCAATTCAACTGTCGTCTTTGTTTGACGCGAGATAAAGGTAGGCACGTTGTTGCCTGCAATTGAGAAGTTGGAGTTCGGGTCAATAGTTGAGACCGATGTTCCCAACTCAAGGTTAATCAGATCACCATCCACCACGCGAGGGGTAAAGAGAACCTGCACACCGAAGTTCCGATATTCGATTGCAATGTTGCCGTCATCCGCAGGAACAGGAATCGGGACTTGGCCACCCGCCAGGAATTCAGCTTCCTGACCTGACAGGGCTGACAGGTTGGGCTCTGCAAGAGTACGGGCGAGCCCTTTGGTTTCGAGCGCCTCCAACAACAAGCGTACCTGCGTTGAACCGGCACCAAAGCCAAACAGGATGGCACCTGTATTTGTCTGCTGGAAGGGAATTCTGTCGGCGAGGGCGTTCGCCAAAGCGCCTGCACTGTTCAGGGTGTTGAAGCCGCCCGTAGCGTCACCGCCGCCAAAGCCCAACGATGCAGTCAGACTTTTCGCAACCGACCGATTCATTTCGGCAAAGCGAACTTTCAGCATAACCTGTTGAACGCCGCCAACGGACATCAGGTTCGAAACCCGCTCGGGCGCGTAACGTTCTGCAAGCTCCAGAGCACGGGCCAATTTGGCCGAGCTGGAAATCGTGCCAGAAAGAACGATGCCGTCGTTGGCAGTGCGCACTTCGATTGGCTCACCCGGTAGAATCTGCCGCAATCTCTCTTTGAATTCAGACACATCCGGCGAAACACGGACCCGAACATTGGCCAGCAGGTTGCCAGCCCCATCGAACAAAGTCAGCGTGGTCAGGCCAGGTGCCTTACCCAAAACATAGATGGTACGATCAGAAAGGGACGAAATGTCAGCGATGCCTGCGTTGGCAATGCTGAGTTCCGCAAAAGGTGTTTCGCTTTCAACGACGATTGCGCGGTTCATCGGAACGTCCAGCGTTTCCGCCGTACCGTTCTTAACCACGCGAAGTGTTTCAGCCTGGACAGCAGTGCTGGCCGAACTGATAACTAACGCCAACCCCAGAAGGGTTGCGTTGAACCAAGATTTTATTTTCATGTGACCTGCCTCTCCGATCACGCCTCGTTTTAGGTCTAATGCCTTATGTGCGGTAACACTGCGCGAATTACGATTTTATTGCAATAATCAATGGTTTCTGGAATTTTCCTTATGTGGGTAATGCGCAACATTCGAAACGAAACAAGCCGCGCTGATGGCGCGGCTTGTGGCGTTAACGTTTTGATTTCGCGCTAGTTTGTGCAGGGCGTTATTATTCCGGTATCGACGATTTCGCCGCCACGACGCGCCTTAACCGTGCAAATCTGTTTCTCGACTTTGACGGGTGCGGGCGCTGCTTCTTCGATTCCCAAGAGTTTTCTTTGGTCCACTTCAATCGCAGTCGCAATAGTCTCATCTTGTGCACCGACCAGCGCCAGTGACAACCGCCCGGTGTTCTGTGCCTGGGCGAGAGCGGCGACCTGTTCCGGGGTAATAGCGACAGTAACCGTCCTGGCAATAGTTGTGCCGGTCACGTCCGATCCTGCGGTCTGATCAATTGCGATAAGTTCGATGTTGGTCTGGATTAGACGTGTGATCTCTCCCTCGCCGCCAGTACCTCTTAGGGATCCGGTCCAGTAAACGTCGACGTTATCGCCTGGGCGTAAAAAGCCAGATACACCAGATGCAACATCTACACTGATTGCGAAGGCGCGCATGCCTTTCTCAAGACGAGACGTAAGGCCGGCCGACTCACCGGGTTGGGTAACTTTGACTTCCAAAAGGGCTTCGTCTTTTTCGATTGTACGAAGGATAAACCGCTCGCCCCTCCCATCCGTGGGAAACAAAACGGCCATATCCGAAAAAGTCCCTTCGGGAATCGCGTCCTCAGGCCACTGCACGATGCGTACATCTTCCGGCGCAAGACGCTCCCCATACTTCATGGCCCGGTTAACGACCGTGACAGGGACTGTTGGAATGGTCTTAACATTTGCGAGCGCGTTTTGAGTCGCCAATCTTTCCCGTTCAAGTTCCGCTTGGGTTTGACTGATGTAGTCCCTTGCCAAGTAGACGGCCCCACCGGCCAAAGCGACCCCAACAATCAGGACAAGTCCAAATACTAGCCGCATTCGCGTCCCCTCTTAGTTATTCGATTTAGTTAGTTCGTCAAAGATTTACGACGAAGATCAACACTGATCTAAAGGGAGATTGTGTCGAAAAGGGGGACAATATTTGAAAATTTTCGCGTCCAATAATTTTTTTTGGACATTTAAGCAATTGCGAGTTCACGAATCCGGTGCGTCGAAACGCACGGAAATTTCGTCAGCGACATCGATCCCACTCAGGGCTGCACCTGATCTGGCATCCAGGTCTCGGACTGGTTGATGAAAAACAACGAAAACACCGGCGGCAATTCCCACGATTGCGGCTGTCAAAACCACCCAGTCAACCGTCACGGCCCCGTCTTCACGTTTGCAGAATAGGATCGTTCTTTTGAACATATCGTTTCCAATGCTGGGCCATGAAAAATTACGGGGCCGAGTCAAACAACCCAGCCCCGAGAAAAATAGTCACAAAGACTAAGCGCTTAGATTAAGGCGTGGTCGGCGGAGTGACAGGGATCGATGAAGCGGTTTTGGTCGCCGCGTCGGACAGAGTCGCACCTACTTTGTTCGAAACAGCCTGAGTGCCGGTACCGATTTGGGTATAGGCGACCGATGCCAGGCCAACGATTGCTGCGGTCAGAACGACCCAGTCTACTGTTACGGCGCCGTCTTCGTCTTTGCGGAAGTTCTTGATGAACTTGATCATGTTACGTCCCTCCTAAAGGATCTAAAAAAGTCTATTAAACCTCGGCGTCTATCAGAGCTTCCTCTCTCAGTCCGCTCCCGATCGTCTCGGTATGGCACTATGATTGACCGCTATGCGTGGCAGGAATTGGGCCAAACACCATTTTTTTTTGATGAAGTTTAACTTTTTGGTAGTTATTTTGGTAAGTAATTGAAAAAAAACAATAAAAAACTTCACTACGCAAAGGTTGTCTAGACGGCCAGATGCAAATTTGCGGCAAATGAGGCGAATTTGCCCCATTTCACGTTGTTTTTCTGGCTTTACGGGCAGATTCGAGGTTCAAATCAACCAAAAGAAAAACATGAGGCAGGCAAATGAATCTCCGGCTCGCAATGACTTGCGCTGGTTTGACGGCGTTGATGCTGTCTGGCCCTGTGCCAGTCGTGGCAAACGAGGTTGAACCAAGAGGTGTCTACAAACGGATCAAGGCCCCCAAGCCCGGCACACGACCGCGCGTCACGGTTCAGATCACGCCCGATGAGCATGCGAAGATCCCGTCTGCCCCTAGTACGGGGGTAGAATTGGTCGAACCTGAAATCATCGCGCGCACGCGTGTCGTACCGCCAACTCTTCCCGGTGCGAGCAAAAAACCGGTTGGTTCGTACAAGGCTTTCTGGGAAAGGGTGTCGCCGTCCTTGGCCGAGGCCGGGTCCGGACGACTGCACGATGCCATGAATGCGCTGGCTGCGATCAATGTCGCGGCACCCCGTTTGCAGACCCTGCAAAACATCGCCCAACAGCGCCGCGTGGATATTCTGCGCTCGACCGTTGGAACAAATGTCTCACCGGCATTGGTTCTGGCGGTCATTTCCGTTGAGTCCGCTGGGCGCACTGACGCTGTAAGCTCGGCCGGGGCACAGGGGTTGATGCAATTGATGCCTGCAACCGCCAAACGGTTTGGAGTTCAGGACAGTACCCAGCCGTCGCAAAACATCGCGGGCGGTGTGAAGTACCTGAACTGGCTGATGGAAGAATTCGGTAACGACCCGATCCTCGTCCTTGCAGGGTATAACGCTGGGGAAGGGGCCGTACGTAAGCACGAGGGCGTCCCACCTTACGCAGAGACCCGTGATTACGTACCCAAGGTTCTTGCAGCGTTTCAGGTGGCGCGGGCGTTGTGTTCGACACCGCCTCAGCTGATAACGGATGGGTGTGTATTCCAAACGTTGAACTGAAAATGGCCCACCCGAAACGGTGGGCCTTTTCATTGGTGTGAATTAGTTGACGATGTTGGCTTCGGTCGCGGCGCGGATTTCGTCTTCGGTCACGCCTTCGGCAATCTCGATGATCTTCAGGCCGCCATCAACCACGTCCAGAACGCCAAGGTTGGTGATAATGCGATTCACCACCTTCTTGCCGGTCAGGGGCAGGGTGCACTTCTTCAGCAGCTTGGACTTGCCGTGCTTGTTGGTGTGATCCATCACGACGATCACGCGACGAACACCTGCAACCAGGTCCATCGCGCCGCCCATGCCTTTAACCAGCACGCCCGGAATCATCCAGTTGGCCAGATCGCCTTCTTCATCGACCTCCATCGCGCCCAGAACGGCGGCCGCGATCTTACCGCCGCGGATCATGGCAAACGATGTGGCACTGTCGAAATAGGCGGTGCGGGACAGCTCCGTGATCGTCTGCTTGCCAGCGTTGATCAGATCCGGGTCTTCTTCGCCTTCAAAGGGGAAGGGGCCCATACCCAGCATTCCGTTCTCGGATTGCAGGGTGATGTCCTTGTCGCCCACGTAGTTTGCCACCAGCGTCGGAATACCGATGCCGAGGTTTACATACATGCCGTCTTCCAGCTCTTGCGCCGCACGTGCGGCCATTTGATTACGATCCCAGGGCATTATGCTTCCTCCTTCTTACGGGTGGTGCGTTGTTCGATGCGCTTTTCGTGCTGACCCTGAATGATGCGATGCACGTAGATGCCGGGCAGGTGGATCATATCGGGGTCCAGCGAACCACGCGGCACGATTTCCTCGACCTCGGCGATGCAGATTTTGCCACAGGTCGCAGCAGGTACGTTAAAGTTGCGCGCGGTCTTGCGGAAGATCAGGTTGCCGGTGTCATCGGCCTTCCAGGCTTTGACAATGGCCAGATCGGCAAAGATGCCTTCTTCCAAGATGTAAGTCTCGCCATTGAAGTCTTTGTGCTCTTTACCATCGGCGATCACGGTGCCCACACCGGTCTTGGTATAGAACCCGGGGATGCCTGCGCCACCGGCGCGCATACGCTCGGCCAGGGTTCCTTGCGGGTTGAATTCCAGCTCCAGTTCTCCGGCCAGATATTGGCGCATGAACTCGGCGTTTTCACCGACGTAAGAGCTGATCATCTTTTTGACCTGCTTGGTCTGCAACAGGATGCCGATGCCGAAATCGTCAACGCCGGCGTTGTTGGAGGCAAACGTCAGATCTTGAGCGCCCGAGTTCTTGATGGCCTCAAGCAGCAATTCGGGAATACCGCACAGGCCGAAACCGCCCGCCGCGATCATCATGCCGTCCGAAATCACTCCATCAAGCGCTTCGGTGGCATTGGCATAGACTTTCTTCATGGAAAACTCCCCCAATGACATGGTGATGGCGCAGGTTGTGCCGCCACGTCACGGGGAAGTCAATGAAACCAAGGGGTGGGTGGTATTTCTACCTAACCCCCTGTCAGGTGGCGGCCTTTTTGGTTGTTTTTTTGGCCGCAGCTTTCTTCTTGGGGGCCGCTTTTTTCTTGGTGCCCTTTTTGGCTGCGCGTTCGTTGACCAGTTCGATGGCCATTTCCTGTGTCACGTCCTCGGGCTTGATGTCTTTGGGAATGGTCGCGTTGACCTTTTCCCATTTCACGTATGGCCCATAGCGCCCATCCAGCACCTGCATCGCGCCGCCATCGGGATGCTCGCCCAATTCCTTCAACGCTTTGGCCGCTGCGCGGCGGCCCCGTCCGGGGTTGGCGCGCTTTTCAGCCAGCAACTCGACCGCTCGGTTCATGCCGATCTCGAACACGTCATTGGGGTCTTTGAGATTGGCGTAGACCGGTTTGGCCTCATCGGCCAACTGATGCATCAGATAGGGACCAAACCGCCCAAAATTCGAGCTGATCATGCCGCCCTCGGGGTGTTCGCCAATCTGGTGGGGCAGGGACAAAAGCGTCAGCGCCTTGTCCAGATCCATGTCATCCTTGCTCCACCCACGCGGCAGTGAGGCGCGCGGTGGTTTCTTGTTCTCGGGCGTCGGTTCGCCGCGCTGAACATAGGGGCCAAAGCGGCCGGATTTCAGCCAGATATCATCCCCTGCATCTTCGCCCAGAAGACGTTCCTCGCCTTCAGCGCCTTCGCCGGCGATGGGGCGGGTATAGGTGCATTCAGGATAGTTTCCACACCCAACGAACCCGCCGGTGCGCGACGTCTTCAGGTGCAACTGACCCTGTCCGCATTTCGGGCAGATACGCGGGTCCGAGCCGTCTTCACGCGGCGGATAAAGTTGCGGCGCCAGGGCTTCGTCGAGTTTGTCCAGAACCTCGGAGATCCGCAATTCGGACGTTTCGCCAATAGCAGCCGAGAAATCGCGCCAGAACTTGCTCAGCAACTCCTTGTAGTCACGCCCACCGGCGCTGACGTCGTCCAATTGTTCTTCCAGATTGGCGGTGAACTCATACCCCACATACTGCCGGAAGAAGTTCAGCAGGAAGATCGTAACGATCCGGCCCTTCTCCTCTGGGATCAGCCGGTTCTTGTCTTTGCGCACATATTCCCGGTCCTGAATCGTGGTCACGATCGAGGCATAGGTCGACGGTCGCCCGATCCCCAGCTCTTCCATCCGCTTGACCAGCGTAGCCTCGGTGTAGCGCGGCGGCGGTTGAGTGTGGTGCTGCAGGGCCAGTACAGATTCGTTCTCGGATAGAATGGCCTCTTTCGCGGCCTTTTCAGTGCCCTCGCTGGTTGCTTTGGTGAACTGATCGCGCAGGGATGTTTTGGCAAACCGAGCTGGATCGCCCTGCATGATTTGCGGCAGGCGCTTTTCATCATCATCGGCCACGTCGTCGCGGCCTTCTTCATAAACGCGCATGAACCCGTCGAACAGAACAACCTGACCGGTGGCGCGCAGGCCGATCTGGCCGTCATCGCTGCCAATCTCAACCGTAGTGCGCTCCAGTCGCGCAGCAGCCATCTGGCAGGCAATGGTACGCTTCCAGATCAGGTCATACAGCTTGCGCTGATCTTCATCTGTGACCTTCAGGGCCTTGGTATCGCGGGACATATCCGTCGGGCGGATACATTCGTGCGCTTCCTGGGCGTTTTTGGCCTTGTTTTTATAGATACGCGGGCTGTCCGGCACGTATTCTGCACCGTAACGGTCTGTGATGGTATCGCGGGTGGCCGCCACGGCCTCAGGCGCCATGTCGATGCCGTCGGTCCGCATATATGTGATGTAGCCCGCCTCGTAGAGGCGTTGAGCAACCTGCATCGCGTGACGCGCGCCCATTCCGAACTTGCGGCTTGCTTCCTGCTGCAAGGTAGAGGTCATGAAGGGCGCGCTGGGGTTGCGCGCGGCAGGCTTGGCTTCGACCGAAGAAACACTCAGCGCGCGGCTGGTAATGGCCTGCACCGCTAATTCAGCCTGGGTGGCGTTGGCCAAATCATGTTTGTCCAGTTTCTTACCGGCCAGTGTGACCAGGCGTGCCTCATAAGTCTGGCCGCGCGGTGTTTCGAACACTGCCTTCACAGACCAATATTCGACTGGCTTGAACGCCTCGATCTCCATCTCGCGCTCGACGATTAGGCGCAGACAGACTGACTGAACGCGACCGGCGGACTTCGCGCCGGGCAGCTTGCGCCACAGGACCGGCGACAGGTTGAAACCCACCAGATAGTCCAGCGCGCGGCGGGCCAGATAGGCCTCGACCAGCGGCATGTCGACCTGGCGCGGGTTCTGCATCGCCTCGGTCACGGCGTCCTTTGTGATCGCGTTGAAGGTCACGCGGCTGACGGGAGTGTCTTTCTTGATCGAGCGGCGCTTGGTCAGGGCTTCTTGCAGGTGCCAGCTGATAGCCTCACCCTCACGATCAGGGTCAGTCGCGAGAATCAGAGCGTTGTCTTCCTTCAGCGCATCGGCGATGGCTTTGACATGTTTGCGGCTGTCGTTACCGACCTCCCATTTCATCTCAAATTCATGCTCGGTATCGACGGATCCGTCCTTGGGCGGCAGGTCCCGGACATGGCCATATGAGGCCAGCACCGTGTAGTCGGGGCCAAGATATTTGTTGATTGTTTTGGCCTTGGCAGGGGATTCTACAACAACTACAGGCATTTAAGGGAAAACCTCGCTCGACGGAATTGGCGCCTTCTATGATCGTGCAAGATGTGGAGGGCAAGGGCGAATTGTCAATGCGTTCCTTTGAACACAGGAATTATGTTGTTATTTCAATCACGTAGCCTGTGCACAAAAAGGGCTTGGGCAGGAACCGCTCGTCAGAGTTGGTATTTATGCAGACAATGACAGAAGTCCGCCGGGCTGCCGCTGGATCTGTCCTTCGAGTTCCAGATCAATCAGAGCCGGTCCTATTTCTCCGGCTGTTGCAGCAATGTCGCGGATCAACTGATCTTCGGCAATCGGGGAGGGGCCTAACAGTGACAAGATCGCACTATGCAACGCGGCACCTGTGATTGCTGGTTCATCAACTGCGATGGGTGGGGCGGGGGCCTCAACCTGAGGCGCTGTTACCTGTTTCGGAAGCGCTTCAATGATGTCTTCCGCGGTTCGCACCAATATCGCGCCGTCCCGGATCAACATGTTGCACCCCGCGGCCCGCGCATCGAAGGGGTGGCCGGGCACGGCCAGAACCTCGCGCCCTTGGTCCAAGGCATCCCGCGCCGTAATCAGGCTGCCGGACTTTGCTGCCGCTTCAACGACGACAACCGCTTGTGCCAGACCTGAGATAATTCTGTTTCTGCGCGGGAAATGGCGCGCCTGCGGCGTGACGCCCATAGGCTGTTCGGACACGCGCAACCCGGTTTCAGTTATCTTTTCTGCCAGTGCTGTGTTTTCGGCAGGATAGACAACATCCACGCCGCCCGCCATCACCGCGACAGTACCCGTTTCAAGCGCGGCCATGTGGGTCGCGGTATCTATCCCGCGTGCCAGGCCGGACACAACGACATAGCCTTGCTTGCCGAGATCTGTGGCAAGCCCCCGCGCCATCCGCGCCCCCAAGGACGAACAATTCCGCGCGCCGACCAGTGCAAGCGACCGACGCTGCAGCAGAGAGCTATCTCCAATCGCCCAAAGCATTGGCGGGGCGTCGGATAGATGGTTCAAGGCATCTGGATAATCGGCGGAGCCAAGGCACAAAAGGTGCGCGTTCGCGGCTTTTGCGGCCTTGAGTTCCGCCTCAATCACGCCGGGGGGGCAGGTTTCATACCCTTTAATTCCGGCAGCGCGTGCCATTTCCGGCAGCGCGGCCAGCGCGTTCTGCGCCGAGCCATGTTCCCGCAGCAACCGACGAAACGTCACCGGACCAACCTTGCGAGAGCGCAACAGACGAAGCCAGGAAAACCGATCCTCTTCCGTGGTGGGTGGGAGTGTGGGGTGATAGGAAGAATGCTGCTCTTCGGTCATCCGATGCTCCGCCTGATTGCAGAACTGGTTTACGATTGCCGGGGTTAACAGCTTGTGAATCTCTTCAAATTATTCGGATAATTTTCGGCGTTTATTATTGAGAGCTTTCTAGCGCGTTGAAATATAATAAATAAAAATCACTTTCCTCGACACGGTCGCCTGACAGGATGTTAATGCGCAGACGGACAGAAAGCACAGTGTTAACTCTGCGCTCTCGATTGCCCGCCGAGCGATTCCCGGTTACGCAGCCGATCCGCCGACCGTCAGGCCATCCATTAGAACGGTTGGCTGGCCCACGCCGACCGGCACCCACTGGCCGTCTTTGCCACAGGTCCCCATGCCCGGATCCAACGCCATGTCGTTGCCCAGTCCCCGAATGCGTTTAAGGGCCGATGGGCCGTCGCCGATCAGGGTTGCGCCTTTGACGGGCGCCCCGATTTTACCATTTTCAACGCGGTACGCCTCGGTGCACGAGAACACGAATTTGCCATTGGTGATATCCACCTGACCGCCGCCGAAACCAACGGCCCAGAGTCCGTCCTTTATGTCCGCAACCAAAGAGGCCGGATCGGCGTTTCCGCCCAGCATCACGGTATTCGTCATCCGCGGCATGGGTTTGTGTGCATAGCTTTGCCGCCGGCCGTTTCCGGTGGGGGCGACGCCCATCAGGCGCGCGTTCTGGCGATCCTGCATATAGCCGGTCAGGACGCCATCTTCGATCAGAACCGTGCGCGAACTGGGTGTGCCTTCGTCATCCAAGGATATCGAGCCGCGACGATCCGGGATCGTGCCATCATCGACGACGGTCACGCCTTTGGATGCGATCTGCTGCCCCATCAAACCGGCAAAAGCGGAACTTCCCTTGCGGTTGAAATCCCCCTCCAACCCGTGTCCGATTGCTTCGTGCAGCAGGATGCCCGGCCAACCTGGGCCAAGCGCGACCTCCATCACGCCGGCAGGGGCAGGGATCGCGTCAAGATTGACCAAGGCGATCCTCAACGCTTCTCGCGCTTTGTCCTGCCAATCCGACGGATCGATCAGGCCGTCGAGCCCGACGCGCCCGCCACCCCCGGCCGAGCCGCTTTCGCGACGGCCGTTCTGTTCGACGATGACAGAGATATTGAGGCGGGTCATTGGCCGCACGTCTCGCATCAGTACGCCGTCCGGGCGCAAAATCTCGACCTCTTGCACGGCTGCGGCGATTGTCGCACTGACCTGCACGACGCGGGGATCCATGTCACGGGCATAGGCGTCGATCTCGCGCAGCGTTTCGATCTTGACCGGGAAATCAGCGGATTCAATCGGGTCTTCGTCCGTATAAAGGCGGGTATTGGTGGGACGGGGACCGTCGGCGAGCGTGCCGCCGCCGTCGCCAACCGCCAGGCGCGCGGTCTCGGCTGCCCGCTTCAGCGCCGGAATTGAGACGTCGGTGGAATGCGCATACCCGGCAACCTCGCCCTGTACGGCCCGCAGGCCAAACCCCTCGGATGCGTCATAAGATGCTGTCTTCAAGCGCCCGTCATCAAAGACCAAAGCCTCGGATTTCCGCCGCTCGACAAACAGCTCTCCGTCTTCCGCCCCAGCGGTGGCAGATTGCAAAACCGCAAGCGCCTCGTCCTGCGGAACAGCGCTGTCAAATGGGCGAAACGGGTCGTTGGACATCTGTTGGGACCTTCCGAGTTTGATCCAGATCAAAAATAGCGTCTGTTTGACGCAAGCATTTTGCTTTATCTACCCGACGGAATATGGTTTTTAACGCGGCCAAAGACAACGGGAGAGGTGCGACTGATTCACACCTTTTCGCCAGAGAAGCAAAGATCAGACGATCAGGACAGAAAATGAAGAATGCTTTGATGCTTTCGGGGTTGATGACAGCCCTCTCCAGCCTTCCCGCAATGGCTCAGGAGCTTGAGATTATTGGTAAGCCGGTTGATGGCGGCCTTGGGTTCCAGCCCGCGGCGACCAGCCTGGCCTCGGGGATTCAGCGGCTGGATGATATGATTCTGGTGATCATCACCGCGATCTGCCTGTTTGTTGCGGGTCTGCTGATCTACTGCATCATTCGCTACAATTCGCGCAACAACCCTGAACCGGCGCGATTCTCGCACTACACCCCGGTTGAGATTGCCTGGACCCTTGGCCCGATCCTGATTCTGGTCTTCATCGGTGCCTTCTCGCTACCAGTTCTGTTCAATCAGCAGGAAATCCCCGAAGGCGACATCACCATCAAAGTCGTTGGGAACCAGTGGTACTGGACCTACGAATACGTTGATCACGATTTCGCCTTTGACAGCTATCTGCTGGGCCACCCGGCCACATTGGACGAAGGCGCACGCCCGGCCGATGCGGACGTGACCCCGTTTGTTCTGAACGACGCGATGCGTGCCAAGCTGGCGGATGCGGGCTACAGCGATGACGAATGGCTGCTGGCTACCGATACCGCCGTTGTGGTCCCGGTTGGCAAGATCATTGTGATGCAGGTTACCGCATCAGACGTGATCCATTCGTGGACCATCCCGTCCTTCGGTGTAAAACAGGACGGTGTTCCTGGACGTCTGGCCGAACTGTGGTTCGAGGCCGAAAAGGAAGGCATCTATTTCGGTCAGTGTTCCGAACTGTGCGGCAAGGACCACGCTTACATGCCGATCACCGTCAAAGTGGTCAGCGAAGAGGCGTATGAGCAGTGGCTGCAAGGCGCACTGGAAGAGTATGCAGGTCAGCCCGCAGCCTATCAGGTTGCATCCAAGTGATGACCCGCGCGGGCTGAAAACTCGCGCCAAAGGTAATGCAGGCTGCGCGGTATCCGCGCGGCTTTCGCCCCAGAAGGACCGGAAATGAGCGACGCAAGCATCAATGCCAGCACAGTAAGCGCCCAATCCCACGCGGATGAGGCCAGCTTTGGCGATTTCTTTGCCTTGCTGAAGCCGCGCGTGATGTCGCTGGTCGTGTTCACCGCTTTGGTCGGCCTTCTTGCGGCACCGGTCCCTGTTCATCCATTCGTGGGCTTCTGCGCCATCCTGTTCATCGCCATTGGCGGCGGCGCATCCGGTGCTTTGAACATGTGGTGGGACGCAGATATCGACCGCGTGATGAAGCGGACCAAAGGCCGCCCGATCCCGTCTGGCAAGGTCCAGGAGGGTGAGGCGATGGCAATCGGGCTGGCCCTGTCGGGGCTGTCCGTTATTATGCTGGGTCTGGCAACCAACTGGTTTGCTGGCGCTTTCCTAGCTTTCACGATCTTTTTCTACGTTGTCGTCTATACGATGTGGCTGAAACGCTCGACGCCGCAGAACATCGTGATCGGCGGCGCGGCAGGGGCATTTCCGCCGGTCATCGGCTGGGTAGCCGCAACGGGGTCTATGTCCATCGAGCCGTGGCTGATGTTTGCCCTGACCTTCATGTGGACCCCACCGCATTTCTGGGCGCTGGCGCTGTTCATGCGCTCGGATTACGACGATGCGGGTGTTCCGATGCTGACCGTCACACATGGTCGTCGCGCGACGCGCTGGCACATTCTGGTATATACCGGGCTGCTGGCCATGCTGGCTGTTGGAACCGCATTCTCGGGCATTGGAGGTCCGATCTACCTGACTGTCGCGGTGGTGTTGAACGCGCTGTTCCTGCGCGGTGCCTGGCAGATTTCGCGCCGCAACGAGGATGATTCCGAGGCCGACAATTTCAAGGTCGAACGCGCGTTCTTCAAGCTGTCGTTGCTGTACCTGTTCCTGCATTTCGGTGCTATCTTGGTCGAAGCACTGCTGAAACCCTATGGGCTGGGAGGTTGGTCATGAGCCTGCGCAAGAGCCACGAACTTCACCAACGCCGGTTCAGCCGTAACCTTGGGGTCGGCCTGACGCTGGCCGCCTTTATCGTGATCATATTTGGTCTGACGGTCGTAAAGGTTTCAGGAACAGATTTCAGCTTGGCGACGCAAGAGGTACAGAACTGATGGCTCTGTCAGGGCCGCAGAAAACTGTTGCGCAGACAGTTGGCGTGGTTGTCCTAATGGGCAGTCTGGCGTGGGCATCAGTCCCGTTTTACGATTGGTTCTGCCGCGTCACCGGTTTTGGTGGCACCACCGGTGTGGCCGCGACTGCGCCCGAGGATATTCTGGATCGCAAGGTTACCATCCGCTTTGACGCTTCGAAGGCGAAAGACATGGCATGGGAATTCAAGCCAGTCGTGCGCGAGATGGAAGTGCGTATCGGCGAAACCGGACTGGCCTTCTATGAAGCTTACAACCCGACCGACCGCCCCATCGCGGGACAGGCGTCCTATAACGTGACTCCGTATTCAGCCGGCGGGTATTTCCAGAAAATTGCCTGTTTCTGCTTTGAAGAGCAGGTGCTGCAACCCGGTGAACGTGTTGAGATGCCGGTCACCTTTTTCGTCGACCCTGAAATGGTCGAGGATCTTGAAGCTAAGTATGTTCATACGATCACACTGTCGTATACATTCTACGAAATTGACCTGCCCGAGGGCGTTGCCGCCCTTGAGACGCAGGCTGATATAACAACGAACTAACGCCTGTAGGTGAGGGACGCTGATGGCACACGCAAAAAACCATGATTATCACATTCTGGCCCCGTCGATCTGGCCTCTGATCGGCGCGATCGGCGGCTTTGTGATGCTGTTCGGAGCCGTCCTGTGGATGCACGGGGTTACCTCGTGGATGTTCTGGGCCGGTCTGGTGGCCGTTCTTTACACCATGTTCGCATGGTGGTCCGAGGTTGTGGTCGAAAGCCGCCAGGGCGATCACACACCGGTTGTCCGCATCGGCCTGCGCTATGGCTTCATCCTGTTCGTTATGTCCGAGGTGATGTTCTTCTTTGCCTGGTTCTGGTCGTTCTTCAAACATCGCATGTACCCAATGTACGACTATGCCGGCACCGAGTACATCCAGCCGGACATTCACGCGGTTGACCCGTTCCACCTGCCGCTGATCAATACTCTGGTCCTGCTGCTGTCGGGCTGCGCAATCACCTGGGCGCACCACGCGCTGGTGCACGGCAATGATCGAAAGGCGCTGGTGCAGGGGTTGGCCATCGGTATCGCTCTGGGCGTCGCATTCACAGGTCTGCAGGCCTTTGAATACTATGAGCTGCTGGCGCATGAAGGCTGGAAATTCGGCGGTGATCAGTTCTATTCGAACTTCTTCATGGCAACCGGCTTTCACGGTTTCCACGTTCTTATCGGTACCATCTTCCTGTCAGTGTGCTTAATCCGGGCGCTCAAGGGTGACTTCACGCCTGAGAAACACGTCGGGTTTGAGGCGGCTGCCTGGTACTGGCACTTCGTCGACGTTGTCTGGCTGTTCCTGTTCTTCGCAGTATACATCTGGGGCCAAGCGCCGCTGATGTAACGCCAGACGGGCGAACAAATTGCAAAAGCCGCCCTTTCGGGGCGGCTTTTTCTCTGTTCCGGGCGCAAAAATTGCGCCCCATACAATTGGGCGGTTGCAAATCGCACGGCTCGCCCCTTAACAAGACGCCGGTTCCTGCAATGAGGTTTTGCTCCACCATGCGCCGCACTCTGTTCCTTCTGATCTTCGGCCTCGCCGGTCTGGGCGTGCTGCTGTCGCTGGGTGTGTGGCAGGTTCAGCGTTTGGTTTGGAAAGAAACTCTTCTGGCGGAGATCGGAGCCATGATTGATGGCGACATCACATCGCTCCCTGCAAACCCAACGCGAGGAGAAGACCTGTATCTGACGGTCGCTGTGACTGGTGAAATGCTCCTGGACGAAGTTCACGTTCTAGTCTCGGTCAAGCAAGTCGGGGCTGGGTACCGGATCATACAGCCTTTTGTCACCGAAGGTCGAACGATTATGGTGGATCGTGGCTTTGTTCCGACGACTGCCAAGGAAGCCGAACGTCTGAACGGCCCGATGGAGATAACCGGAAACCTGCATTGGCCGGATGAGATCGACAGTTACACGCCTGAACCTGACCTCAATGCAAACATCTGGTTTGCCCGTGATGTGCCCCATCTGGCAGCGGCTCTGGGTGCGGAACCCGTTCTGCTGATCGCCCGCTCGCAAACCGATCCCGGAATAACGCCTTTGCCCGTCAGCACGACGGGCATCCCGAACGATCACTTGCAATATGCAATAACATGGTTTGGCCTGGCTTTGGTCTGGGCCGCGATGACCGGATATTTTCTGTGGCGCAGCCGCGCCCCTTCTGAGAGTGACGTGACATGAAATACATCTCGACCCGCGGGCAGGCGCCCGAACTGACGTTTGAAGAGGCGATGCTGACCGGGCTGGCCCGTGATGGTGGCCTGTACCTGCCTGCTGAAATCCCGGTGATGACGCAGGATGAGATCGCAGCACTGGCCGGACTGCCCTTTGAGGAAATCGCGTTCCGGGTGATGTGGCCCTATGTCAGCGGATCTTTCGGTGAGAGTGAGTTCAAAGAGATCATCGGCCGCGCCTACGAAGGCTTTGGCCATGATGCCCGCGCGCCATTGAAGCAGTTGAACGAGAACCACTTCCTGTTGGAGCTGTTCCACGGGCCGACATTGGCCTTCAAAGACTTCGCCATGCAGCTGATCGGTCAGCTGTTCCAGGTGGCGCTGAAACGCCGTGGTGACCGTGTAACCATCGTTGGCGCGACCAGTGGCGACACCGGTTCGGCTGCGATTGAAGCGTTCCGGGGGCTCGACGCCGTGGACGTGTTCATCCTGTTCCCGCATGGCCGAGTTTCGGAAGTGCAGCGTCGGCAGATGACGACACCTGCGGACCGCAACGTGCATGCGTTGGCCGTGGACGGCGATTTTGACGATTGTCAGGCCGCGCTAAAGGACATGTTCAACGATTTCGACTTCCGCGACGGCGTGAAGCTGGCTGGCGTGAATTCGATCAACTTTGCCCGTGTTCTGGCGCAAATCGTCTACTACTTCTCCGCTGCTGTCAGCCTCGGCGCGCCACATCGCAAAGTCAGTTTTACGGTGCCGACCGGCAATTTCGGTGACATCTTCGCGGGCTACCTTGCAAAGCGTATGGGCCTGCCAATTGACCGTCTGGTTGTCGCCACCAACCAAAACGACATCCTGCATCGTTGCCTGTCGGGCGAGGGGTACTTCAAGGGCGACACCATCCCCTCGATCAGCCCGTCGATGGATATTCAGGTCAGCTCAAATTTTGAACGCGCGCTGTACTATGCGTATGGCGAAGATGGCGGCGCTGTCGCGCAGTTGATGGATGAATTGAAGACCGGCGGCTTTAACGTCAGCCAGGGCGCAATGGAAGCGCTGCGCGAAAGCTTTGACTCGGGCCGTGTATCTGAGGATGAGACCCTGGCGACAATCAAGTCCACTCTGACCCACAGTGCGGAACTGGTTTGCCCGCATACCGCCGTGGGCATCAAAGTTGCAGAAGCACATCGCGCGGCCGACGTTCCGATGATCACACTGGCCACCGCGCACCCCGCAAAATTTCCGGCAGCGGTCGAGAAGGCAAGCGGCACGCATCCGCCTCTTCCATCCCGCATGTCTGATCTATATGAACGTCCGGAACGGGTGACCCGCATCGCCAACGATCTGGGTGCCCTCGAGGATCATATCAAAAGGCATATCGCTGAGTGACTGTCAGACAAGACCAACTGAAGAACGGATTTCGTATCGTCAGTGAACAAATGCCGGGGCTGCAATCTGCGGCCATCGGCATTTGGGTAACCGCCGGCGGGCGGCACGAACGAATCGAACAGAACGGCATCGCCCATTTCCTTGAGCACATGGCGTTCAAGGGAACTGAGCGTCGTTCGGCATTGCAAATCGCCGAGGCGATCGAGGATGTCGGCGGATACATCAACGCCTACACATCGCGCGAAGTGACGGCCTACTATGCCCGTGTTCTGAAAGACGACGTGGCGCTGGCGATGGATGTGATCGGCGACATCGTTCTGAACCCGGTTTTCGACCCGCGCGAGATTGAGGTCGAGCGCGGCGTGATCCTGCAGGAGATTGGTCAGGCCTGTGACACGCCGGACGACGTGATCTTTGACTGGTTGCAGGAGCAGAGCTATCATGATCAACCTCTGGGCCGGACCATTCTGGGTCCGACCGAACGGGTCAGCGCGTTTTCACGAGAGGACCTGTCAGGGTTTGTCGCCGAGCATTACGGCCCGGAACAGATGATCCTGTCGGCGGCTGGTGCGGTCGACCACGACGCGCTGATGAAAGCGGCGGAAGAGATGTTTGGTCACCTGCAACCATGCAAGGGCCTGATCCCAGAAACCGCCCGCTTTACCGGTGGAGAGGCGCGGCAGGAGAAAGAGCTGGAGCAGGCCCATTTTGCGCTTGCGCTGGAAAGTCCCGGCTATCGGGATGACGCGATCTATACCGCGCAGATCTATTCTACTGCTTTAGGCGGCGGAATGTCTTCGCGCCTGTTCCAGGAGGTGCGCGAAACGCGCGGGCTTTGCTACACCATCTTCGCTCAGACCGGAGCATATGCGGATACCGGCAGCACGACGATCTATGCTGGTACGTCGGCAGACCAAGTTGGTGAACTGGCAACCATCACCATCGACGAGATGAAACGCGCCGCCGAAGACATGAGCGCGGAAGAGGTTGCGCGTGCCCGTGCCCAAATGAAGGCCGGGATGTTGATGGGGCTGGAAAGCCCGTCGAACCGGGCCGAACGTCTGGCGCGCCTCGTTCAGATATGGGACCAAGTTCCCTCGCTAGAAGATACGGTTGCTAAGATCGATGCCGTAAGCACCCAAGATGTTCGTGTATTCGCCGAACAAATGGCCGTGCAGGCACGGGCAGCGCTGGCGCTTTATGGCCCGGTCTCGGGCGCACCTACGCTGGCCGAATTGCAGGAGAGGCGTGCGGCGTGATGCTGTTGGGCAGACGCAAGCTGAAACTCGAAACCGAGCGCCTTAGCTTGCGCCCGCCGGTGCATTCCGACTTTAACGACTGGGCGGCGCTGAGGCGCGCGTCGCAGCAATACCTGACCCCGTGGGAGCCGGTCTGGGCCAAGGATCATCTGAGCCGGAAGTCCTTTACGAACCGCGTCTACTGGGCCCAGCGGTCCGTGGCCGGAGGAACTGCGATCCCACTGTTTCTGTTCCGGCGCACTGACGATGTACTTCTGGGGGCCATCACGCTGGACAATGTCCGTCGCGGCCCGGCGCAGGCAGGAACCTTGGGATATTGGACGGGCCAGTCTTTTGCCCGTCAGGGTTACATGCGCGAGGCCATTGGTGCGATCGTTCATCACGCCTTTACCCGACTGGACCTGAGTAGGATAGAGGCTGCCTGCCTGCCCGAGAACAAACCATCACGTGGGTTGCTGGAAAGTTCGGGGTTCAAATACGAGGGCGTGGCGCAGTCGTACCTACAGATCAACGGGCGTTGGCGGACGCATGTGCTGTATGCCAGCTTGCGCTCGGACCGGCGTGGGAAGACGGACGCGGGGTAGGTCTATGGCGCGGGCAAAACAGCCAGTGATCTGGATCAGCGATGCAATGGTGGGCACTGCGGCGTTGAAAGGATTTCATTCTGATCGTTGGGATAATGATCTGAAGTTCACAGCGGACGCAAACACCCGAAATGTCCTAGGAGAGCCGCTTACAGCGGATTTCTTCCCTTCGGAGGTATTTGCCGATTACAAAGACAAAAAAGAGAAGAAGCAACCAGACTTCTTTATGGCTGCGGGTGCATGGACCGTGTCCGCCGCGTGTGCGACAGTTCTGCGCCAGTTTGATCTCGGGGAAGGCAATCTCTACCCGGTCAAACTTTTTCAGCATGATCGTACCACGCTGGTTGAAGGCGAGTATTTTTGTTTGAACTTCGGTGCGCAAAAGGCAGCCGTGCTGACAGATCAATCTCCGCGTATAGACAAACCATATGAAAACCATGACATTTGGGAGCCGCCGGGAGCAATGCAAGACAAGGATATTGCGGTCAGCGCTTCGGCCCTGGATGGTCCTGACATCTGGATAGACACACAAATGCGCCACGCGTTTTTTGTGAGTGATCCGTTGGCACAAGCGTTACGTGTGGCGAAAGTCTCACGTCCCTTCAATCTGCGGAAGTGCATCGTTCTCTGAACTGCTCCTACAAAATGCCAATTCCGTGATTTCACTCACGCGATATCTGCAGGCGTGACTTACCTGTGTTCTGCGCTACACTCCAAACATGCGCTGGGTTGTTGCGGTATTGATGGTGATCTCGGGTGGGGTTTCGGCACAGGAACGGCGGCCGAGCCATTGCATTGCCATCGCAGATGCCGCACCGGGGATTGAGTATATTCACAAAGCAGCCTGGCAGGACCCGGTGCCGGAGTTCTCGGTTCGGATTAGCTTTATTGCTCACGCGTCCTTTCTGATTCAGACGCAGGGCGGGTTGAACGCGGTGACGGATTTCACCGGTTTCATCGGCAGCGCGGATCTGATCCCGGACGTGGTGACGATGAATCATGCCCACGGCACCCATTGGACCGCCCACCCGGACCCAGCCATTCCGAATGTGTTGCCGGGGTGGGGCGAGTTCGGGCAGGGGATCGAACACTATCTTGATTTGGGAGAGATGCTGATTCGCAATGTCTCGACCGATATCCGATCCTCTTATGGCGGTGTGGAAGAGCGCGGAAACTCTATCTTTGTTTTTGAGGTTGAAGGGTTGTGCATTGGTCATCTGGGTCACCTGCACCACGTGCCGTCAGATGAACAATTTGCCGCATTGGGCCGTTTGGATGTTGTGATGGCTGCTGTGGATGGCGGTACGACGATGCCGTTGCCGGAAATGATCACGGTTTTGAAGCGACTGAAAAGTTCGATCATCATTCCGATGCATTGGTTTTCAAGCTTTTCACTGGACCGGTTTCTGGTCGATATCCGCGAAGATTTTCCGGTTCAACGCAAAGGGGAGTCTGAGATCACAGTGTCCCTGCGCACGTTGCCCGACCGCCCGACAGTTGTGGTGCTTGAGCCGCAATACCTCATTGAACTGGAATAGGGCTTGTGGGCGCACGGCTGCTTGGGCAAGGAAAGGGTATGAAACTGAACCCTGCCGATGATACTTTTGCCCAGTCGATCCGCGCGGCGATCGGTGACGATGTTCTGCACCCCGTCGAGGCCCGATATCTGGAAGAGCCGCGCCGAAGGTTTGCGGGCCATGTGGGCGTTCTGGCCCTGCCGAGGTCGGTAGAACAGGTTTCGACGCTCGTTCAGTTGGCCTCGGACGCGTCGGTTCCTATCGTGCCTTATGGCGGCGGGACCGGGCTGGTCGGCGGGCAGGTGATGGCTGACGGTCCGGCCCCGTTGCTTATTTCACTGGAGCGGTTGTCTGCCATCCGGGCGGTCTATCCGACCGAGAACATTCTAATCGCCGAGGCCGGTGCCATTCTTGCCGATGTTCAGGCCGCCGCGGAACAGGTGGATCGGCTGTTCCCCCTTGCGTTGGCTGCACAGGGATCGTGCCGGATCGGCGGCAATCTTGCGACGAATGCGGGCGGGGTTAATGTCCTGCGCTACGGCAATGCGCGAGATTTGTGCTTGGGGCTTGAGGCCGTCTTGCCGAACGGTGAGATCTGGCATGGTCTGAGCCGTTTGCGTAAGGATAATACCGGGTACGATCTGCGCAACCTCCTGATCGGAGCGGAAGGTACGCTGGGGATCATCACAGCCGCGTCGTTGAAGCTGTCCCCACGGCCGGCTGAAACTGGCACTGCGATGTTCCGCGTGGCCTCGCCTGAGGCTGCCATTGATTTGCTGGCGCTGGCACGTGATCAGGTGGGCGAGGGGGTCAGCACCTTTGAGCTGATCCATAAGCAAGGCCTGCAGTTCCTGTCCGAGGTTTTGCCCGATATCCGTCAGCCCTTTGACGACCAGCCCGAATGGATGGTGCTGGTGGAGTTGGGACTTTCCGGCGGCGTGTCAGCGTCAGAAGCGCTGATGGCGGTGTTCGAGGCTGCAGAAGCGCGCGGGCTAGTAGATGATGCGGTCATAGCTCAAAGCGAAGCGCAACGAATGGAACTTTGGGCGGTGCGTGAGCAGATCCCTGAGGCCAACCGATTGATCGGTTCGGTCTCAAGCCATGATATCTCGGTCCCGATTTCGGATATCCCCGCGTTTATCCGGCGTGGGTCCGAGGTGGTCAATGCGTTGGGGACATTCCGTATCAATTGCTTTGGACATTTGGGCGACGGCAATCTGCACTACAACGTGTTTCCGCCGCAGGGGCACAACCGCGCGGAATATGATACCCAGCGGTATAGTGTAAAGCGCGCGGTGCATGATCTGGTGCATGAATTCGGTGGGTCGGTTAGCGCTGAGCACGGCATAGGCCGTTTGAAAACGGATGATTTGGAGAATTATGGCGATCCGGTAAAACTGTCTGCAATGCGTGCGATCAAAGCTGCCCTTGACCCAAAGGGGATCATGAATCCAGGCGCCGTACTAAAGGTGTAGGCGCGACCCACTTCGCGTGGGCCGCGCGCTGATATTACGATTCAGGCAGAATAACCTTATCAATCACGTGGATGACGCCGTTCGACGTTTCGATATCGGCCTGCACAACGTTGGCGTCGTTGACCATCACGCCGTTGTCCAGATCAATCTTGACTTCTCCGCCCTGTACGGTTGCAGCTGTCATGTTATCGGACAGATCGCCTGACATCACTTTTCCCGGCACCACGTGATAGGTCAGGATGGCGACCAGCTGATCCTTGTTCTCGGGTTGCAGAAGGGTCTCGACTGTGCCCTCGGGCAAGGCTGCAAAGGCGTCATCGGTCGGAGCAAACACGGTGAAAGGGCCTTCACCTTTCAGGGTATCTACAAGTTCTGCGGCCTGAACGGCGGCGACGAGTGTTTCAAAGCTGCCTGCGCCGCTTGCGGTGTCGACAATATCCTTGGAGTGACCATCAGCATAAGCGGCCGTTCCTACGAAAAAGCTTGCGACACCGGCAATTGCGAGTTTGCGAAACATGGTTTGATATCCCTTGTTGGAATGCCCTTGGTGGCATCAACCGGGATACGGGGCGTCATCGAAGGAAGATCACTGAATATGTCGATAAGTTCGGGTTGGTCCAATGAAAAACCGCGCTAAGCCAGCGGGTTTCAGGTTTCAACTCACGATTTTGTGAATGTGCGGGCTGTCAAAGGCCTTCGAATTCGCACAAGACTTGGACATCCATTCCCATGTCTTCCAATGCCTTGCGCCCGCCCAATTCGGGCAAGTCGATAATGAACGAGCATGAGACGATCTCGCCCCCCAACCGTTCGATCAGTTTGATGCCTGCGGCAGCGGTGCCTCCTGTTGCCAGCAGATCATCGACCACGAGGATTTTTTCGCCCGGCTGGATGGCGTCGTCGTGGATTTCGACAATCGCCTCGCCGTATTCCAACTTGTAATCTTGGCTGATCGTAGTTCCCGGCAGCTTGCCCTTTTTGCGGATGGGCACGAAACCGACGCTGAGCTGGTGCGCGATCGCGCCGCCAAGGATAAAGCCGCGCGCCTCAAGGCCAACGACTTTGTCGATGCGCTCACCGGCATAGGGGTGTAGCATCTGATCAATCGCCATGCGGAAACCGCGCGGATCCGCGAACAGGGTCGTTACGTCCCGGAACATGATCCCCTCATGTGGGAAATCCACGATGGTCCGAATGTAATCTTTGACCGACTTGTTTCTGGACATGGCCCACCTCTCTGGCGTCAAAACACGCTGGGCTGTTTGGCCCATTGGTGTGAGTCATGCAAGGAAAGATTGCCGCCCCCTACTTGGGGCGTTTCGACTGGCCGTTGTCGCGGTTCAGTGTATCGGGCATCCACGTCAGGTAAGGATTGTGCCACTTGCACTGATCTTTCAAAAATCGCCTGAGCGACATGAAGGTTCATTGCCACAACCTTCTTTTGTTGTTAGGTGCTCGTGAATTACAAATTCTATGCGAAGTATATACAAAGACTATCTTGTATGTCTGGGGTTTTGATGGAAATGGGACGCGTGGGAACGAAAGACGGCAAGGTTTCAACCAAGAAAAACAGTCAGTTGGTCCTGCGGCTGGACAAGGATGAACGGGACGAGTTTGTTCAGCTATGCAAAGAGCTGGACACGTCGGCCGCGCGAGAAATCCGGCGGTTCATTCGCGGGTTCATGAAGGAACACGCTGAGGGCTGAGCCCTCAAGCCGGGCGGCGCAGGACAGCCGTGGCCACACCCATCCCGATTAATGCCAGCCCTCCGAACCGGGTCATAGCGGTGATGACGCCTGAACGGCCGATCATCTTGCGCAGGTGGTCCGCCAAAAGGGCGTATGCCAGCGAATTCAGCCATGCCAGCCCCACAAAGGTTACGATCAGGATAGCAAATTGCGGTCCGAGCGGGTCATCTAGGCGCAGAAACTGAGGAACGAAAGCGATAAAAAACGCGATAGATTTCGGGTTCAACGCGGTGACCGCGGCAGCATGGCCAAAAACGCTGTGTGCGGTGACATTGCGCCCGGTGTCCACAGTCTCAAGCCCGCCTGATGGCGCGCTGCGCAACAGTTTGATCCCCAGCCAGACCAAATAGGCGGCACCGACCCATTTGAGGGCTGTGAACAAAGTGGCCGAAGCCAGGACCAGCGCGCCAAGCCCCAAAAGAGAGGCCGTCATAGCCACCAGATCTCCAACAGCTACACCCGTCGCCGAAGCGACAGCCACGCTGCGACCTTTGGACAGGGCATAGCTGAGCACCAGCAAGACCGTTGGGCCTGGGATCAATAGTAGGGCAGTAGATGCAGCGACAAAGGCGAGCCAAAGGTCAAGGGACATCGGAAATCCTGTGAATACGTTTCCCGCAGCAAGCCCGGACCAGCGCGCAAGGTCAAGCCCTGCGTGGTTGTGTGGTCAAACGCATCAAAGCCTCTAGCGGGCCGCTTTTGAACTTTCGAGACCACAAAATCGCAAAGCCCGAGGATGCCGCGCAAAACGCAAACGCGCAGCCCACGATTTGAGCGGCGTTCAGTGATCCATTCAGCAAACCCGCCTCTTCTAATATGCCCATGCCGATCAGGATGTGCGCCATATAGAGCGTCAGGCTCTGCCGACCGGGCGCGGTCAGGGCTGGGCCGATGCGCAACTTTTCGATCTTGGGCCAAAGCTTCAACAGCAATCCGATCACCACGCAAGCCGAGCCGGTTCCGGCAATAATGTAGAACGGTCCCGGTGGGATGGACGCGGTTCCCAGATAGATCACCAGATCAGGGTCCGAGGCCAACATTTGCGGAAACAGGGCAAATACGGCAACTCCGAACCCCCACATGATCAGCCTGTGTTGAATGCAGATCGTGTGCAGTTCGGATCGTCCAATAGCCATTCCGATCAACAGGAACGCCGCCCAGGGAAGGACCGGGTGCCAGCCGTTGAAAAACAGGTTACGCAAAAAACCGGGCAGGGTCCAAAGGTCGGTGTATGTCAGCGTTTCCCAGTCCCAGCCAAGGTCGTAGTTGAAAATCATGACGGCGAGGACAGCCAGCGCCACCACCCCAACTGAACCCAACCACAATGCACGGGTTGGTGCCGTCAGGAAAGCAGCGCCAACAACGAAGTACACGGCGTAGAAATGCAGGATATCGGCGTCAAATACGGTCATGTTGATCAGGCCGAGCGCGAACAGAAACACCGCGCGCCGTAGCAGCACCGACGCTGAAACAGAGGATAACCCAATTCCGATGCCGGCCAGGATGACGAACAAAGCGGCGGCGCGGCCTTCCAGCAAATCGATCAGGGTCGAGGCCCAGTCATTGCCAGGGGCGACCTGAGCGGCGATGCGGAAATTCACCAGAACCATTCCACAAAACGCCAGAAACCGGGCTGCGTCCAATGCCTCAAGTCGCTTCATGCTATCCCTCTGTTTTGCCAGCGTTTTGACGGTGCCGTGCGAACCACAGATCGGTGCAGTACAGGAGATATTTCAAGGTGAAGGGCAAAAAAGAGCCGGGGCTGTGCAACGCGGCAACAAGTTTTAAGATTGGATTAAGTGTAACCCGCGCGGCTTGAAACGGTTCCTTGGGCCACCGACCTTGGATCGTACGCAACACTTCGGAGAGGCCGATGGTTCAAACAGATCAAACACGCGCGAACGCGGCACCTAAAACCAGCCACTCACGGCTTACCCACCTAAAGGGCGCGCTGATCCTTTTGGTTCCGGTCCTCGCGGTGATCTATGCGGGCGTCGTGGGGTACATGTATGTGAACCAGCAATCGTTGTTGTTCAAACCGGACGGAGAATTACCAGCGCCCAACACGGTAGGATTGGCTGATGTGGAGTCCGTTTCCTTCACAATGTCCGATGGCGTTACGCTGACCGCGTGGTCCGCCCCGCCCGCGACCGATGATGCGCCGACAGTTTTGTTCTTTCATGGCCAATCGGGCAACCTGGGCGACCGCGCCGATCGGATGAGAGAGATCCTCAACAGTGGCTTCGGCCTGCTGGCCCCCAGCTATCGTGGATATCCGGGCAGCGAGGGCGAACCGTCCGAGATGGCGCTAATTTCCGACGGCATCCAGATGTATGACCAGTTAGATCGCCAAGGTGCGGACGTTGTGTTGCACGGCCAAAGTCTTGGAACAGCCGTTGCGACCGCCGTAGCTGAACAGCGCCCAAATGCACAGCTGCTGGTGCTTGAGGCACCCTTTACGGCCACGGTGGACGTCGCGGCGGAAAGATATCCCTGGCTACCGGTACATGCCCTGATGCGGGATCAGTTCGCGACCCGTGATCTAATCGAGAACGTCACCGTTCCGACTTTGATATTCCACGGGACCGAGGATGAAACGGTTCCACTGCATCACGGCGAAGCTTTGGCCGCGATGGCCGGGGAGACGGCGCAGATCTATGTCATCCCGGACGGCACCCACAACGACCTCTGGTCGCACGGTTTGTGGGATAAGGTTCAACAGTCCTTGCCAGCCAACTAAAGTTGCCGGTCAGAGAATCCGACCAGCAACAGCATCCAATTTTGCCAACACGGTGGGATCACGTTTCTCCGGTGCGGTCAGGATGGCATATTCCAGTGCCCGGTCGCAGCCATGAGGGCAGGGCGCGCGGTCAGCGCCCAGCAGATCGGGCAGACCTTTGACAAGCGCACGGCCTTTCTCGGCATTGCCGGTTAGTGTGGCGATGATGGCGGTGACGTCCACCTCGCCGTGGTCCGGATGCCAGCTGTCGTAATCGGTGACCATCGCGATCGAGGCATAGCAAAGCTCGGCCTCGCGAGCGAGTTTGGCCTCGGGCATGTTGGTCATGCCGATCACGTCGCAGCCCCAGTGTTCGCGGTACATCTTGGATTCCGCCAGTGTTGAGAATTGCGGCCCCTCCATCGCCAGATAGGTGCCGCCGCGATGAATGGTGATCCCGGCAGCCTTTCCAGCAGTTTCACATGCGTCCGACAAGCGTGGACAAGTGGGGTGCGCGACGCTGACATGGGCGACGCATCCGGTGCCGAAAAAGCTCTTGTCCCGCGCAAAAGTTCTGTCAATGAACTGATCGACGATTACGAAATCCCCAGGCGCCATATGCTCGCGGAACGAGCCACAGGCCGAGACAGAGATCACGTCTGTCACACCAAGCCGTTTCAAAGCATCGATATTCGCACGATAAGGCACTTCAGTAGGGGAATGCACGTGGCCGCGCCCGTGACGAGGCAGAAAGGCCATCTCAACGCCATTCAGCGATCCGGTCAGGATCTGATCTGATGGATCACCCCATGGGGTTTCGACCGTAACCCATTCCGCTTTTTCCAAACCGTCGATGTCGTAAATGCCTGATCCGCCGATGATCGCGATTTTGGTCTGGGTCATGGCTGCTCTCCGTGAAAAACTGTTGTAAGAGTTCTGCGTGGCAGCCGCGGGTTTGGCAAGTGGCTTCAAGAGTTTGTGTAACTTGCTTGCTAGCTATGCGGTTTACGCATATCAGGGTCCCGCTGGGTGCAGTATCTAATGTCAGGTATGACAGGTAAAAGGCATCTTTCGCGCGAACAAACAACCCCACAGGACGTCTCATGCCCCGAGCCATGCTGGCAAGCTTTGCCAATCGTATAGCCAAACCCGATCTCCGCTGGATGCCGGATGAGGGGCTGACCGTCTCGCGCCTGCGGATTGAGCTGTTGTCGGGCCTGACGGTTGCGCTGGCGCTGGTCCCCGAAGCGGTGGCGTTTGCCTTTGTCGCAGGTGTGCACCCGTTGGTCGGACTGTATGCCGCGTTCATGGTGGGCTTGATCACGGCGCTGATCGGCGGTCGACCTGGTATGATCTCCGGCGCAACCGGCGCTCTGGCTGTTGTGATGGTGGCGTTGGTGGCTGAACACGGTGTGGAATACCTGTTCGCCACGGTGGTTCTGATGGGTGTTTTGCAGGTCATTGCAGGCGCGATGCATTGGGGCCGGTTCATCCGACTGGTGCCGCATCCGGTGATGCTGGGGTTTGTGAATGGTCTGGCCATCGTGATTTTTCTGGCCCAGATGGGGCAGTTCAAGGTTCCGGGCACCATGGAAAACACCGGCCACGGCCTAAGCGGTGGTGAATGGCTGTCGGGCCTGCAGCTTTACACGATGTTGGGTCTGGTTGCCCTGACGATGGCCGTGATCTGGGTCATGCCGCGTATAACGCGTATCGTGCCCGCACCATTGGCCGGGATCGTTGTCGTGGCTGCGCTGGTGATCGGCTTTGGACTTGATGTGCCGCGCGTCGGTGATCTGGCGTCTATCGAGGGTGGTCTGCCCGCATTCCACATCCCGATGGTGCCGCTGAACTGGGAAACCTTCGAGATCATCCTGCCTTACGCTGTCATTCTGGCAGCCATCGGCTTGATTGAATCCCTGCTGACCCTGAACCTCGTTGGTGAAATCACCGGCAAGCGCGGAGGGGCCTCGCAAGAATGCATTGCGCAGGGTGTGTCCAATGTAGCGACTGGATTCTTCGGCGGCATGGGCGGTTGTGCGATGATCGGTCAGTCGATGATCAATGTAAAATCCGGCGGTCGTACCCGTATCGCCGGGATTGCTGCGGCCCTGTTCCTGCTGGTGTTCATCTTGTTCGCCTCACCGCTGATTGAGCAGATTCCGCTGGCCGCGCTGGTTGGTGTGATGTTCATGGTCGTGATCGGGACCTTTGCCTGGAACTCGTTCAAGATCATGCGCAAGGTGCCCCTGATGGATGCGTTCGTCATTGTTCTGGTGACTGTTGTGACCGTGATGGAAGACCTTGCGGTTGCCGTTGTTGTAGGTGTGATCGTCTCAGCTCTTGCCTATGCCTGGAACAATGCGAAACGCATCCATGCGGTCAGACGGGACTCGGAGACGGAAGAAGGCGCAAAGGTCTATGAGATTCAGGGGCCTTTGTTCTTTGGTTCGTCCGACGGATTCATTGAACTGTTTGATATTCAGAACGACCCTGACACTGTAATCGTGGACTTTGCCGAAAGCCGCGTCGTGGATCAATCCGCGCTGCAAGCCATCGAAAACATCGCTGGCAAATACGAGGCTGCGGGCAAACGCGTCATGCTGCGCCACCTCAGCCGGGATTGCCACAAACTGCTGAACAAGGCCGGCCACCTTGTGGTCGATAGCGACGATGACCCGGACTACGAACTGGCCGTCGATTACTCGGTCCGCACGGGTGTGCTGGGCGGGCATTGATTGTAAAAGGCGGCCACTTCGGCCGCCTTTTACTTTGGAGCAATCCGTTCCAATTCTTCAATATTACCAGACAGAAGCGCCTCTTCGGCTTCGGCGATCTTCTCGGCGGGCCAATCCCACCAGTTCAATGCTAAAAGCCGGTCGATGGTGTCCTTTTCGAACCGGAACCGCCGCACTTCGGCAGGGTTCCCGGTAATGATCGCATATGGCGGTACGTTTCCGCGAACAACAGACCCGGCACCAATAATTGCCCCCGAACCGATCTGCGCACCGGGCAGGATCATCGCGCCATAGCCAATCCAGACATCGTGGCCGATGAGAGTGTCGCGCGTGTCCGGCTGAAACCCGGTCATTCCGTCCGGGTCGAACACTGGAAACGGAAAGCACGTTAATCCATCCATTGAATGATTGGCCGATGATGTGATGAAACGTACGCCATGGGCGATCTGACAGAACTTCCCCAGCACTAGCTTTTCTTGCGAAAACGGAAACAGGTAGGGGGCAAGTCGTTGCGCCCAATCCTCGGGCGCATCAAAATCCGATGCGTAGCTGTATTCTCCGGCCTGAAACTTGGGATGGTCAATCGCTTCAGACAGGAAAACCGTGCCCTTGTGATCAGAGCCATCAGGGAGCGTTATCGGGTATCTGCGTAAGTGGTCAGGAATTGGCATCAGTCATCCGGTCGTGAAAGGCTGAACAGCTCGGTGACCACTGAATAGTCCCGGTACCCAAGCCTTGCCAGCGGTTGAAATGTTGTGACGTCGAACATGCCGTCTTTCAGGCAATCGTCGCGCAGATGTACGCCGGTTACTTCTCCGAACACCACCCGATTGGCCTCGCCCGGAAGGGACACGATCTGGGTTAGCTTGCATTCCAGCGCTGCCGGAGCCCCATCGATCCGGGCGCATGGGATGGTTTCGCATTCCACGGGGGTGAGGCCTGCATGGCCAAATTCGTCGACATGTTTCGGCAGGCCTGCTGAGCTGGCATTCATCGCGTCGCGATGTGCGTGGGCCACGACGTTTACACAAAACACCCCCGTTGCCTTGATATTGGCAAGACTGTCTTTCGTGCCGTCCTGATCGTGTTTGGTTCCGGTTGAAGCAAACATCACCTGCGGCGGGGTGTAAGCAACGCCGTTGAAAAACGAATACGGAGCCAGATTGTTGATCCCATCTGTGTCACGTGTGGAAATCCAGCCGATCGGCCGCGGCGTGATAATGGCGTTGAACGGATTGTGCGGCAGGCCGTGGCCGTCTTCGGGGCGATAGAACATATGGTCTCCAAGCGTTTGCCCAAGGCGTACCGAAGTGCTAGGGCGATTGCCAGCTAGGAAAAGAGGGCAGGGTGCAGCAGTTCGTGATCAGGCCGGAAGAGCCGGATGATTGGTGGGAGGTCGAGGCCCTCTACGACCTGTGCTTTGCACCGGGGCGCGAGGCGCTGTCCTCGTATCGTCTGCGCGATGATGTTCCGTCGGTGTCGGGCCTTTCCCTTGTTGCGCGCGACGGGCAAGGCATTCTGGCCGGTGCGATCCGGTTCTGGCCTGTGCATGTGGGCGATCACGACGCTTTGTTGCTGGGTCCCGTGGCGGTGCACCCGACCCACCAGGGCGAAGGCCTTGGCGGATTCCTGATCCATCAGGGGCTTGAGGCTGGTCGCGAAATTGGCTGGCAAAGGGTGATGCTGGTGGGCGATGCGCCTTATTATGCGCGTTTCGGGTTCACCCGGCTTTCCGGTGTGGAAATGCCGCCCCCAACAAACCCTGACCGGGTCTTAGGCGTGGAATTGAGCCCCGGTGAATGGTTGAATGTGCGTGGCACGGTCACACGCTGGTCGCGCTGAGCTATTGAAACCACGCCATTTAGCCCCGATGTTTAACGGCAGGAGGGCTTAAATGCAGGACGTGCTTCTAGTCGAAAAGCTGGATACCGATGCTGAATTGGATCGGTTGGCCAAATATTGCAGAACAGCCGGAGGCCCGGGCGTTAAACTGTTGAACAGTTTGGGAGGTTCGGCGGAATCGCTACTGGAACAACTTCCTGTATCTGTGCGGGAGGGGCTTACAGGGGCCACGGAACAGGCGCTTTGGCTAGCGATGCATGCAGCCGAGGGGTCTCGCCGGGCTGTTCCTGATCAAAAGCCCTGGGTCAACACCGCTGTCGCAACGGCGATGGGGGCTGCTGGCGGCATGGGTGGCGTGTCGACTGCCCTGATGGAATTGCCTGCAACAACGGCCATGCTGTTGCGTGCCATTCAGGGTGCGGCGTTCCGCGAAGGGTTCGATCCGTCCGAAGAAGGCGTCAAATTTGATTGCGTTCGGGTCCTATCTGCAGCCGGACCTCTGTCTTTTGACGATGGCGCCGATCTAGGTTTCTTTTCGGTCCGCCTGACGTTGACTGGCCCTGCGATGCAAAAGCTGATTGCAGCGGTAGCGCCGCGACTGTCCATTGTACTGGGCCAGAAGCTGGCAGCGCAATCGATACCGGTCCTGGGTGCGATCGCAGGTGGTGGAACAAACTACGTCTACACCCGATATTATCAACAGGTGGCGCGCGTTCACTTCGGGTTGCGGCGACTGGCAATCGATGCCGATATCCCGCATGAAGATCTGGTTCGGAAATTGGCTGCTCGGGTCTGAAGCCTGTCTAAACTCTTGGAAGAAACCGCACCATATGGTATTCTGACCCCAGCCGGCCGCTAAATGTATAAAAACCTCAAAGGTCGGCGATTGAGGATGAAAGCAGTTTGAAAGGTGGTGCGGCGTGATCGGTGCGAGGCAACCGACGTGTCTGCAGGGAAGCGAACAGCACCTGCGACTTAAGCATCAATCGGCAGCCCTATGCTATCGCATCAAACACGGAAAGCTCAGGGTTTTGCTGATCACAACGCGCAAATCCAAGCGCTGGATCATACCGAAGGGCTGGCTGATCGAGGATATGACACCGTCGCAAGCCGCCAGACGAGAAGCTTGGGAAGAGGCTGGGGTTAAAGGCGATTGTGCAAACAAGCCCATGGGCCGTTTCACATACCTGAAATCCCGCTCGGGTATGAGCCCCATGGTTTGTCTGGTGGATGTCTTTCCCCTCTGTGTTACGTCGATTGCGCCTGAATTTCCTGAATGGGCCCAACGAAAGCGAAAGTGGGTTTCGCCTAAAAAAGCGGCCTCTCTGGTGAAATCGCGTGAACTGTCCCTTTTGTTACGCCGTCTTGGCCCAATTCTACACTGACTCGCCTTGCGAAGGGCTTGATCTTGCCATGTCTGTCGGTATCTATTTGCCTACCGGAAAATGGACGGACCATGATTCAATATTCGCTGAAATGCAGCCGCGACCATACATTTGACAGTTGGTTTCAATCGGCAGCCGCTTACGACAAACTCGCCTCCGCAGGTATGGTGACCTGCGTTGTGTGTGGTGACGCGCAAGTAGATAAGGCCATCATGACCCCTCGCGTTCGTCCGGCTCGCAATGCTCAGACAACTGAACCACAAAGCAAACAGGTGGATGTCGCGACCCCGTCGCCAGATATCGAGAAGGTGCTGGCCGATCTGCGCCGCAAGGTCGAGGAAAACTCGGACTATGTCGGTAAGGACTTTGCCAAAGAGGCGCGTAAGATTCATTTGGGCGATGCGCCCGAACGCGCGATTTATGGCGAAGCCAAGCCCGATGAGGCCAAAGCGCTGATTGACGATGGCGTGCCGGTTTCGCCGCTTCCTTTCCTACCCACCCGTAAAACGAACTGACCCATGCATATCGTTATCACCGGGGCTAATCGCGGAATTGGACAAGCTCTGGCGGGTCGTTACCGCGCGCAGGGGCATGACGTTACCGGAACCGCCCGGGACACCAGCGCGCAGGTCGTGCTGGATGTAACCGACCCGGCGCAGCAGGCTGCTATGGCCGAAGGGCTGGCAGATCGCCCGGTTGATCTGTTGATCTGCAACGCCGGGGTTTATCTGGACAAAGGCCACGGCATTGATGGCTATCCTGCCGACATGTGGGCGCAGAGTTTTGCGACGAACGTAACGGGCGTCTTCCTGACCGTGCAGGCGCTTTTGCCCAACCTTCGGGCTGCGCCGGGCAAGGTTGCGATCCTGTCGTCCCAGATGGCGTCGCATACGCGCGCGCCCGGTGGCAGCTATATCTATCGCGCGTCCAAAGCGGCGGCTCTGAATCTGGGGCGCAATCTGGCGACGGATCTGCGCGCGGATGGAGTCGCAGTTGGCATCTACCATCCGGGTTGGGTGCAGACGGATATGGGGGGCACTCAGGCTGAGATCACAGTTGATCAGGCTGCCGACGGGCTGCTTGACCGCTTTGGGGCATTGTCACTTGCCACAACCGGGTGTTTTGAAACCTGGGACGGTCAGCCGCACGCTTATTGACGTTTCAAAGCCGCCGTGGGGATTTCGTAAACTTCATCGGGGTCGATGAAGACCACTGTCAGGTCACCCCGTGTTTCGTGACTGATCCGGGCAGGTGAGCTGCTGGAGGTCGGTACGCCATCGGTGAAATAGATGCTGCGTACTTCGGCGCCGCCCAGCCCCACTGCCAAGGTCGTGGTACCGTCGTCATGGTGGCGCAGTTCGGCGTGGCAGCTGCTTAGCGCTGCACCGGCTTTGGCACAGGGCACCGTGCCCAGTGCATTCTTGCCGTCGGTTGCAGCCAGCGTTGAGACCTGTGCAAAGGCGGATGAGGATAAAAGGACGAGGGCTGCGGCAGCGCGGATCATGGAGAACCTCTGGGAATAAATGCGAGTTGCAGGCTGACAGCCTCTTGGTCGGTTGTAAAGCGATCAGGTGCGGCCATCCGATTGGTTTTGAACTCTTGCCCTTGCGGCCCCCCTCGCATAAGACGCACGGGACCAGAAATCCAAGGCGCGGAGACACTTGCCCCCATGCCCTTACTCGTGATGAAATTTGGCGGCACTTCGGTTGCCAACCTTGACCGTATCCGCCGCGCAGCCAAGCGCATCGGCGTCGAAGTGGCGAAGGGCTATGACGTGATCGTCATCGTCTCGGCGATGTCCGGCAAGACAAACGAGCTTGTGGGCTGGGTCGATGAAACATCACCGTTGTACGATGCGCGGGAATATGATGCCGTCGTTTCCTCGGGTGAGAATATCACCGCTGGCCTGATGGCGTTGACGTTGCAGGAAATGGATGTCCCGGCCCGCAGCTGGCAGGGCTGGCAGGTTCCGCTGTTGACCACGAGTGCCCACAGCCAGGCCCGGATCGAGGAAATCCCGACCGATAACCTGAACCAGAAATTTGGCGAGGGCATGAAAGTTGCTGTTGTCGCAGGCTTTCAGGGCATCAGCCCGGAAGGCCGTATCACGACCCTGGGCCGAGGTGGGTCGGACACCACCGCCGTGGCATTTGCCGCCGCCTTCGGTGCCGAGCGGTGCGACATCTACACGGATGTTGACGGTGTCTATACCACCGACCCGCGCATCTGCGAGAAGGCACGCAAGCTGGACCGTATTTCGTTCGAGGAAATGCTGGAATTGGCCTCGTTGGGGGCAAAGGTGCTGCAAACCCGCTCGGTCGAATTGGCGATGCGGTATAAGGTGAAACTGCGCGTTCTCTCAAGTTTTGAGGAACAATCCGACGAGGCTGGTACGCTGGTCTGCGATGAGGAGGATATCATGGAATCCAATGTTGTGGCCGGTGTGGCCTATTCCCGCGACGAAGCCAAGATGACCGTTGTCTCGGTGGCTGACCGCCCGGGCATCGCGTCGATCATTTTTACCGCGCTTAGCGATGCGGGCGTGAATGTCGATATGATCGTGCAGAACATCTCGGACGAAGGGCGCACGGACATGACCTTTTCCTGCCCCACCGATCAGGTGGCCCGCGCCGAACAGGCATTGCTGGCGATCAAGGATGCGGGTGAGTTGAATTATGCCGAACTGGTCGCGGATCAGGATGTCTGCAAGGTCTCGGTCGTGGGTATCGGTATGCGCTCGCAGTCGGGCGTGGCGGCCAAGATGTTCAAGATACTCTCGGATGAGGGGATCAATATCAAGGTCATTACAACCTCCGAGATAAAAATTTCCGTCCTTATCGACAGGAAATACATGGAACTTGCTGTTCAGGCACTGCATGATGCCTTTGAATTGGACAAGGCGGCCTGAGCATTTCAGCCAAAGGTCTCGCCTGATTCCGTAATTTGGGTGGGATATGGCGGAAGGCACCGAAACTGAATCCCGCAAGCTGCTGGGGCGGCTGCGCGAAGAGATGGCGAGTGAAGCCGCCGGTCAGGAACGTCTTGACCGGATCACGCATCTGATTGCCGACAGTATTCGGGCCGAGGTGTGCTCGATCTACCTGTTCCGGGATGCCGACACCCTTGAGCTTTGCGCGACTGAAGGGTTGTCGCCAGAGGCGGTTCACAAAACACGTATGCGGTTGGGTGAAGGGCTTGTGGGTCATGTTGCGCAATCCGGCAAGGTCGTGAACACCGCCGACGCGCCTTCGACCAAAGGGTTTCGGTACATGCCGGAAACCGGCGAAGAGAGGTTCTCGTCCTTCATTGGGGTGCCGATCCAGCGTTTGGGTGAAAAGCTGGGCGTACTGGTCGTTCAATCCCGTGATGCGCGCGTGTACTCTGCTGACGAGGTCTATGCGTTGGAAGTGGTCGCCATGGTTCTGGCCGAGATGACCGAGCTTGGTGCCTTTGTGGGCGAGGGCGCAGCGCTTTCACCCCGGCACCAGCAATCGGTGCAATTTGAGGGGGGACCAGCACAGGAAGGATCTGCCGAAGGGCATGTCTGGTTGCATGAACCCCGTGTTGTCGTCACCAACCCGATTGCCGACGATCCCCATCGCGAACGCGAACGTCTGAACGAAGCCGTGGATGAGCTGCGCGTGGGTGTCGACAAGATGCTTGAGATTTCGCAGGGCGGTGACACGGAACAATTGCAGGTTCTGGAAGCCTATCGCATGTTCGCCAATTCCAAAGGCTGGATGCGCCGGATGGAGGAGGATATTGCCCTCGGCCTTAGCGCCGAAGCGGCGGTTGAGAAAGAACAATCGCAAGCCCGCGCCCGCATGGGGCAGGTTACCGACCCCTATCTGCGGGAACGGCTGGCAGATCTGGATGACCTCAGCAACCGGCTGCTGCGGATTCTGACCGGGCAGGGGGGCACTAACGGGGCCGACTTGCCACCGGATCCGATTCTGGTTGCCCGAAATATCGGGCCTGGGGATCTGTTGGAATATGGTCGCTCGTTGAAAGGGATCGTTCTTGAGGAAGGCTCGGTCGGTAGCCACGCCACGATTGTGGCCCGCGCCCTTGCAATTCCACTAGTGGTTCACGTTGGGCACATCACGACCGAGGCGTTGAACGGAGATCATATTCTGGTCGATGGCGATCAGGGCATGGTCCAACTGCGTCCGGAAGATACGGTTGTTTCCGCGTTTCGCGATAAAATCGCTATGCAGGCCAAAGCGCAGGAACGCTATGCCTCGATCCGCGATACTCCGACAGTGACGCGCGATGGTGAGCGGATCAATCTGGTTATGAACGCGGGCCTGATGGCCGATCTGCCGTCGCTGGGAAATTCCGGGGCCGAGGGTGTGGGCCTGTTCCGCACCGAGCTTCAGTTCCTGATCCGCAATCAGATGCCCAAGCGGTCCGAGCTTGTGACACAGTATCAACGCGTAATGGATGCTGCTGGCGACATGCGCGTTGTGTTCCGCACACTGGATATCGGGTCGGATAAAGTTCTGCCCTATATGAAGCACGTCGAAGAGCCGAACCCGGCTTTGGGCTGGCGCGCTATTCGCGTTGGTCTGGACAAACGCGGCGTGATGCGGATGCAGTTGCAGGCGTTGATGCGTGCAGCCAATGGGCGGCCTTTGACAATCATGTTCCCGTTTGTGGCGCAGGCCGAAGAATACCGTGAGGCACGTTGGGAAGTGAACAAGACCATCGAACGCGAAAAGCGTCTTGGTCATGTGCTGCCAGAATCGATCGAAGTTGGCGCAATGCTGGAAACGCCATCTCTCGCCTTTGCCCCGCAGAAGTTCTTTGACGAGGTGGATTTCGTCTCGATCGGGGGCAACGACCTGAAACAGTTCTTTTTTGCCGCTGACCGCGAAAACGAGCTGGTGCGCCGACGTTATGACACGCTGAACGTCAGCTTCCTGACCTTCATCGAACGGATTGTCGAGCGCTGCAATATCTCGAACACGCCGTTGTCTTTCTGTGGCGAGGATGCCGGGCGACCGGTTGAGGCACTGTGTCTGGCAGCCATGGGTATTCGGACCTTGTCAATGCGCCCGGCGTCGATTGGCCCGGTCAAAAGCGTGTTGTTGCGTGCCGACCTGCAGTCACTGCGTAAGATCATTGCCGACGCCCGTCATCGCGGAGACCAATCGGTTCGATCCTCGGTAATGGAGTGGTTGCGGAATCAGGGTTGATTTTCCAGTTGTGCTTCCCTATTCAGTGCCTGAATGTTAGCGGTAACAATGCTTGCATCACAAGGACCAGTGATAACTGCGCCTAAGTGATGCCAGCAGATTTGAAGGAGCCCATAGATGGTTTCACGCGTAATCCCGGTAGACCCGTTCGATCTGGTGCTATTCGGCGCGACCGGTGATCTGGCGCAGCGCAAGATCTTACCCGGGCTCTATCATCGGTTCGAAGTCGGTCAGATGCCCGAAGACGCAAAGATTATCGGCACAGCGCGGTCCGACATGGACAGCGACGGGTTCCGGGACCAAATACGCGCCTCGATGAAAGAATTTGCGCCTGCATTCAAAAAGGACGTTCTGGATCAGTTTCTAAGCCATGTTGAATATGTTCCCGTTGACGCAATGGGAGATTCTGGCTGGAAAGATCTTGCCAACACCTTGCGTCCTGACGTGGTACGCGCCTTCTACCTGTCAGTTGGTCCCAGCCTTTTCTCGGGCATCGCAAAACGGCTGAGCGATCATGGTTTGGCGACCCCTGACAGCCGTATCGTGGTCGAAAAACCCTTTGGCCACGACCTCGCGTCAGCCCGGGCGCTGAACTCCGGGCTGCGAGCCTGCTTTGAAGAGCACCAGATATATCGGATCGACCACTATTTGGGAAAGGAAACGGTGCAGAACCTGATGGCGCTGCGCTTTGCAAATTCCCTGTTCGAACCTCTCTGGAACGCGACACATGTCGATCACGTTCAAATTACCGTGGCCGAGACTGTTGGCGTCGAAGGGCGCGGGGCCTATTACGATCAGTCCGGTGCGATGCGGGATATGGTGCAGAACCACCTTGTTCAGCTTCTGTGTCTGACTGCGATGGAACCTCCGTCCAAATTTTCGCCCAACGCCGTGCGGGACGAGAAGGTCAAGGTGATCGAGGCGCTGGAGCCTGTTGCGCCGTCTGACATCGCACGCGGTCAATATCGTTCGAGCAAGGGCGGCGACGGTTACTTGGATCATGTTGGTAACCCCGCAAGCCGCACCGAAAGCTACATCGCTCTTAAGGCCCATATCGGCAACTGGCGCTGGGCGGGCGTACCATTCTATCTGCGAACCGGAAAACGCCTGCGTGCCCGCGAATCCGAAATCGCGGTGTTTTTCCGGGATCCGCCGCATACGATCTTTCCCAATGTCGGCCCGCTGCACGGCAATGTGCTGGTGATCCGCCTGCAACCGGACGAGGGCATCACACTGCGCACCACGATCAAAGAACCGGGGCAAGGCGGCTTCCGCTTGTCCGACGTGGCGCTGGACATGAGCTTTGCCGATGCACTGGGTGATGAGGCCCAGTCGCCGGACGCTTATGAACGACTGATCATGGATGTCATTCGTGGCGACCAAACACTGTTCATGCGCGGGGACGAGGCAGAGGCCGCCTGGGCCTGGGTTGATCCCATTATTCACAGTTGGGAAGAGCGTGGAGATCGCCCCGCGAAATATGATCAGGGCAGTTCCGGCCCAGAAGAAGCGCTGATGCTGATGCATCGCGATGGGCGCCGCTGGCGTCAGATCGGAGGGTAATCATGGTACAATCAGTCATCACCGACGTCACACAACGCATCATCGACCGCAGCGCCGAACTGCGCGGCCCGCATATTGAGCGTATGGAACATGCCCGATCCAAGGGACCGGCGCGCGCGCATTTGTCTTGCAGCGGCCAAGCCCACGCCTATGCCGGCGCGGGTGAAGATCAGCAATCCATGGTCACCGGTACGGCCGGGAACCTGGGCATTGTGACCGCCTATAATGACATGCTTTCCGCGCACCAGCCGTTCGAGCGTTATCCCGGATTGATCCGAGACGCGATCCGCAAAGCGGGCGGCACCGCACAGGTCGCGGGCGGTGTACCAGCCATGTGTGATGGGGTCACCCAAGGCGAGGCGGGAATGGAGTTGTCTCTGTTTTCCCGCGACGTGATTGCCCTGGCGACTGGAGTAGCGCTGAGCCACAATACCTACGATGCGGCCGTTTTCTTAGGCGTCTGTGACAAGATCGTGCCCGGTCTGGTCATTGGTGCACAGGCGTTCGGCCATCTGCCCGCTGTTTTCCTGCCAGCAGGACCGATGACCAGCGGTTTGCCCAACGATGAAAAAGCCAAGATTCGCCAGAAATTCGCCGCCGGAGAAATCGGCCGCGACGAGCTCATGGCTGCGGAAATGGCCGCGTATCACGGACCGGGCACTTGTACTTTTTATGGCACCGCGAACACCAATCAGATGCTGATGGAATTCATGGGCCTGCACCTGCCGGGCTCCAGCTTTGTGAACCCCAACACGCCTCTGCGGGACGCACTGACCGAGGAAGGCGCGCGCCGCGCGCTGTCACTGAGTGCGCTGGGCAACCGCTATACACCGGTCTATCAGGTGCTGGATGAGCGGGCGTTTGTGAACGGCATCGTGGGTCTGATGGCCACGGGTGGGTCGACCAACCTGCTGATCCATCTGATCGCAATGGCGCGCGCAGGTGGTATCGTGCTGGATTGGCAGGATTTTTCGGACATTTCCGCCGTGGTGCCTCTGGTTGCGCGGGTTTATCCGAACGGTCTGGCAGACGTGAACCACTTCCACGCAGCTGGTGGTCTTGGATACTGCATTGGAACGCTACTGGAAGACGGGCTGTTGCACCCTGACACTCTGACCGTCGCGGGGCAGGGTCTGCAGAATTACACTAAAGAACCGAAGCTGAAGAACGGTGAGCTGGTTTGGGAAGACGGGGCTGGCCACAGCCTGAACGAAAAAATCGTCCGCCCGGCGAAAGACCCGTTCCAACCTACTGGTGGGTTGTCGCGCCTAACCGGCAATTTGGGCACCGGCGTGATGAAGGTTTCGGCCGTCGCCCCGGAACATCAGGTTGTCGAAGCGCCTGTACGCGTTTTCCATGATCAGGACGAAGCAAAAGCTGCGTTCAAGGCCGGAGAGTTCACCGGCGACGTCATCGTTGTTGTCCGGTTCCAGGGACCCAAGGCAAATGGCATGCCCGAGCTACACTCGCTGACGCCGATCCTGTCGATCTTGCAGGGTCGCGGCCAAAAGGTGGCGCTTGTAACCGATGGTCGTATGTCCGGCGCGTCCGGCAAAGTCCCTGCGGCGATCCATGTCTGCCCCGAGGCGCTGGATGGTGGGCCGATCGCTTACCTGCAGGATGGCGACATCTTGCGCGTCGATGCGGTGAAGGGTGAGTTGGAGATTCTGACCCCCGGGGTTCTGGACCGTGCCCCTGCCACTGCTGATTTGTCGGCCAACCAACACGGCGTGGGGCGTGACCTTTTCGCTACCTTCCGCCAAAATGTCGGATCAGCAGACACCGGCGCCAGTATTTTCGGAGTTTGACCCATGTCCAAAACCCAACGCACGCGTGAAATCTGCGCACTTGCGCCCATTGTTCCTGTTCTTGTCGTCGATGACGTGGCTCAGGCGCGCCCATTGGCCGAGGCGCTTGTCGCAGGTGGCCTGCCCGCGCTTGAGGTTACTCTGCGCACACCTGCTGCACTAGACGCGATCCGCGCGATGGCGGATGTGCCGGGCGGCGTCGTCGGCGCAGGAACTTTGGTAACGCCCGAAGATGTGTGCGCCGCGAAAGAGGCAGGCGCGCAATTCGGGGTCTCGCCCGGTGCCACCGACATTTTGATCGCGGCCTGCGAGGCCGAAGGCCTGCCCTTGTTGCCCGGCGCCGCCACAGCCAGTGAGGCGATGCGTCTGTTGGAAAAGGGCTATGACATGCTCAAGTTCTTCCCGGCCGAAGCATCGGGTGGTGCACCGGCGTTGAAGGCGATCGGCGCACCGTTGCCGCAAATCAAGTTTTGCCCGACCGGTGGTGTGTCGCCCGAAAATGCAAAGAATTACCTGTCCTTGTCCAATGTGGTTTGCGCGGGCGGAAGCTGGGTTGCGCCGAAAAAGATGGTCATTGATGGGGATTGGGCCGGTATCGAAAACCTTGCGCGCGCGGCCTCCAAGCTGATGGATTGACGCCGCTTAAAGCTGCGCTAGGGTGGGCGTCAATTCATACAGGTTGATCCCATGACAAACTCCATTTCCCTGGCGCAAGGGCGCGAATATCTGGCGATTCCAGGACCTTCGGTCATTCCAGACGCGGTGTTGCAAGCCATGCACCGCCCGTCACCGAATATCTACGAGGGCGAGCTGATCGAGATGATGCCGTCGCTGACCCGCGATCTGTGTCGCGTGGCGCGGACCGAGCATAATGTTGCTATCTATATCTCTAACGGCCACGGAACGTGGGAGGCCGCGCTGTCCAACGTCATCGCACCCGGTGAAACGGTTCTAGCCCCCGCATCTGGCCGATTTACCCATGGCTGGGCCGAGATGGCCGAGGGTATCGGCGCCAAGGTTCAATTGATCGACTTCGGCTCGTCCTCGGCATGGGACTTCGACCGTATTGCCGAGGCATTGCGTGACGACAAAGCCCACATGATCAAGGCGGTACTGGCCGTTCATGTGGACACGTCAAGCTCAATCCGGAACGACATTCCAGCACTACGCGCCTTGTTGGACGATCTGGACCACCCGGCACTTTTGATGGCGGATTGCATTGCCTCGCTGGGGTGTGACCGGTTCGAAATGGATGCCTGGGGCGTCGATGTTACGGTTACGGCTTGCCAGAAGGGGCTGATGACACCCGCTGGCACCGGCTTTGTCTTCTTCAATGACAAGGCACAGGCCAAACGGGCCGCTATGCCGCGTGTATCGCAATACTGGGACTGGCAGCCACGATCCAACCCCGAGCTGTTCTATCAGTATTTTAATGGCACCGCGCCAACCCATCACCTCTACGGTTTGCGCGCGGCCTTAAACATGATCCATGCCGAGGGGATGGAACAGGTTTGGGCGCGTCACGAACGCCTTGCCACGGCGATCTGGGAAGCGTGTGAAATTTGGGCGCTAGGTGGCGCGCTGCATCTGAATTCCGCTGATCGTCTACATCGCAGCCACGCTGTCACCGCCTTGCGACTGACCGAGGAGCGCGGCACGCCATTGCGCAAGTTCACTGAAAACCAACTGGGGTTGACCCTTGGTATTGGTCTGGGGATGGACGACTGGGACGGATGCTTCCGTCTTGGCCATATGGGTCACGTCAACGGCCAGATGGTTATGGCTACGTTGGGCGGTGTGGAAACAGCCATGGCCGCACTAGATATCCCTCGCGGCAAAGGCGCATTAGAAGCTGCAGCTGCGGTGCTTGCGTCGAAGACCTAACGCCGCGCCTCGGCAAGCGCTTTTGGCAATGCTGTGGCAAAAGCATCCAGATCGGCTGCCTCGCCACAGCTGACGCGGATGCAGCGATTTTGCGGGGCGGCAAAGGGCATACGCACGAAAATGCCCTGCGCAACCAGCGAGTCCAGAACCGCCTTGGCAAAGGCTCCATCCTTCCCGCAATCAATGGCAACGAAGTTGGTGGCCGAGGGCAAGGGCGCCAAACCATTTTCTCGTGCAATATGGCCAATCCGGTCACGCGCTTCGGTAATCTTGGTCTGAACATGATTTAGCCACTCGGCATCATTCAGTGCGGCCAGCGCACCGGCCTGCGCGGCTCGGTTCATTCCGAAATGGTTGCGCACCTTATTGAAGGCTGAAATCAGGCCGGGTGCGCCGATGGCATAGCCAACACGCGCGCCCGCCATGCCGTACACCTTGGAAAAAGTTCGCATCCGGATCACCCGCGGATCGTCTGCTGCCACTGGGGCGGCGGTGCCTTCAGGCGCACATTCCACATAGGCCTCGTCCAATACAAGCAAGCACCCGTCAGGCAGATCGTCCAGCGCCGCCACGATATCCGCTCCGGAATGCCAGCTACCCATCGGGTTGTCAGGATTAGCCAGATACACCAGCTTGGCATCCACTTCACCCGCCTTGGCAAACAGCGCCGCCGGGTCCTCGTGGTCGTCGCGATATGGCACCTTGTGGAGTGTCCCCCCGAAACCAGCCACATGGTAGTTGAAGGTCGGGTATGCCCCATCTGAGGTGACAACCGCGTCTCCGGATCCGACCAGTAGCCGCACCAGGTAACACAACAGTCCGTCAATGCCTTCGCCAACCACGATGTTTTCCGACCCGACCCCATGGTGATCCGCCAATGCGGCACGCAGATCGTGGTTTTCCGGATCGCCATACATCCAGATCCCCGTTTCTGTCATTGCCGCTATGGCGCGCGGAGAGGGCCCAAACACGCTTTCATTTGCGCCCAGCCGCGCCACAAATGGCGCGCCACGCTGGCGTTCCTGCGTTTCGGGGCCAACAAACGGCACAGTTGCAGGCAGGGATTGGGCAAGCGGGGTATAGCGTGGCTCTGTCATGGGGGCAGATAAACGTAAGGTCATACGACAGGCAAGCTTGCGTTGCAGGATGCTGCTCCGCATTGTTCGCGTAACGATTAAAGGGAGGAGCGCGCATGCGCATTGTTTTGGGCTTGTTGATTGTCGGCCTCGCCTATCTGGTTTTCTGGCCGGTCCCGGTTCAACCGGTGGCATGGACCCCACCCGAAGCACCGGGTTTCACTGGTGACTTTGCGGAGAACAATGCGTTGGACCAGCTGGAGCTGATCTCGTTGCCTGACGGTGAGAAAGGCCCCGAAGACATTGCCATCATGCCCGACGGGTCCGTCTACACGACCAGCCTGTCCGGGGCTCTATACCAGATAGACGGCGAGGTCCCGGTGAAAGTTGACGACCTCGGTGGTCGGCCCTTGGGCCTGACGGTCGGTCCGGATGGGGTGCTTTACATCGCCGACAGCTTCCGCGGCATCATGCGATGGACCGGCCCCGGAACGCTGCAGCCAGTCGTGTCCGAGATAGACGGCGCGCCAGTGATCTATGCCAATCAATTGGACGTGGCGCAGGACGGGGCGATCTATTTCTCAAACTCGTCTGATCGGTTCGATCCAGAAACGATGGGTGGAACCAAACCGACCTCGGTTCTGACCATCTGGGAGCAATCGGACACAGGTTACGTTGCCCGCCACGCGCCCGATGGCACGACCGAGAAACTGGCCGAAGGCTTTGTCTATACGAACGGCGTCGCATTGTCGCCGAGTGAGGATTTTCTGCTGATCGCCGAAACCGGGCGCGCCAGAGTGCACAAGCTTTGGCTGACAGGCCCGAAGGTCGGGCAGCAAGAGGTCCTGATGGACAATCTCCCAGGCTATCCCGACAACATCGAGGCACAGGGCGATGGTACGTATTGGATGGCATTTGCCAGCCCGCGCGTGCCGAGCGAGGCACTGATGCCATACCCGTTCTTGCGCAAGGTGATCTGGCGACTGGGGCCGACGGTGCGGCCTGCGCCGATCCATCGCGGGATGATGGTGCAGTTTGACGGCGACGGGAACATCCTGCAGACCTTGCAAGACCCCGGGGGTCGGCTGGGCATCACCACGGGTGGCAAGTTGGCCGGGGGACATTTCTACGTCATGACATTGGATTCGCCCTGGTTCGGGCGCATGCCTGCGTCAAATCTGCCCTAACGTTGAGGTGGAACTGCCTGATCCATCGGGGCATTGTACCCCTAACCGGAATTGAGAGGCCTGAGATGTCACGAGTATCCGTCGAATACAAAAATCACATCGCGCACGTAACTCTGACGCGCGGCGACAAGATGAATGCGCTGGATGATGCGATGATAAAGGCCATCATTTCTGCGGGGCAGGAGGTCGCTGCCTCGGATGCCCGTGCGGTGGTGCTATCGGGTGAAGGCAAAAGCTTTTGCGCGGGTCTGGACATGGCCAGCTTTGCGAGCATGGCGCAAACGGACCCGACCGAATGGTTGATGACCCGCAGCCACAAGGACGCCAATGAAGTGCAGGAAGTTGCCTTGGTTTGGCAACGCGTGCCCGTTCCCGTCATTTGTGCCATTCAGGGTGTTGCTTATGGCGGCGGTTTGCAACTTGCGCTGGGCGCTGACATCCGGATAGCACATCCCGAGGCTAAATTCGCCGTGATGGAGATGAAGTGGGGTCTGATCCCCGACATGGGCGGGATGGTTCTGCTGCCCAAGCTGGTCCGGTCGGATGTTTTACGCCTGTTGACCTATTCGGCCCGCCCCATCGGTGCCGCGCAGGCGGCGGACTGGGGGCTGGTTACCAAACTGTCGGATGACCCACTGACCGAGGCATTGGCCTTGGCCGAAGACATCGCTGGTCAAAGCCCTTCGGCCATCCGCGCGGCCAAGCGCCTGATAGAGGTTGCGGAAGCCAAGCCTCGCACAGAGGTGCTGCTGGAGGAGTCATCAGAGCAGGCGGAGCTGATCGGCAAACCGGATCAGATGGAGGTCATTGCGGCGAATTTGCAAGGTCGCAAGCCAGAGTTCAAATGATCTCGGCGCCTGTCACACGATTGATCCTGTACACCAAGGATATCGACAAGATGGTGCATTTCTATGAGACGCATTTTGGTTATGCTGCCCGCCAACTCGAAGGGGACCGGATTGTAGAGCTTGTGCCGGACGAAAACGGCTTGCGCTTGTTGTTGCATCCGGCCAGCAAGGCCGCCCGGCAGGGGCAAGCAGCGGTCAAAATTGTTTTTGATGTCGTGGACGTTGCTGGGTTTTGCAGACAAGCCGCGCAGCACGGGCTGAAATTTGGTTCGATCCACACGGCGGACGGCTACAGTTTCGCGAATGCCAAGGATCCGTCGGGAAACTCGATTTCCGTGTCAAGCAAGGCATTTACGCCCGGCAATTAACGCATAAAAGCCCGTCGTGCATCGCGGGCCATATTGTATCTCATCTCAAGCTCGGCGATCTTAGCCATAGTCACCTTACGCTCGTCAGCGTCGGACTGCGACGCATAGGTTTTGCGCGCGGCATCCAACTCTTTCTTGATGCTGAACTCTTCGGGAAGAACGCCTGCTTGCGCCATGATCCGATGACCGGCGGCGACGGCCGGATCGGTCTGTGCCTCGGACGAACGGTCAGGCAGCGGCTGGCCTTCGCCCTCCAGCCCCTCTAACTGACCTTCGGCTCGCGCCTTTTTGATCTGGCGTTCGACCAGTTTTCCGAGCGATCCAAACATAGGTTCATACTACTCGACCAGCACAGCGGGGGAAAGCTGTCATCTGGATCGGTTGGTAACCAGATAGGCGATACCACCTGCGGCCAAACCCCAGACTGCAGCGCCCAGGCCGAAGACGGTGATTCCTGATGCGGTTATGGCGAATGTCAGAATCGCCGCTTCGCGTTCGGCGGGAACTTCTAATGCAGCAAAGGTCGCATTTGCCATCACACCAATCAGGGCAATGCCGGTCAGAGTGCCCATGAGCAATGGGTCGGCGTGGGCCGCGAACCCGGTGATCGCCACGGCAAAGACGCCAAAGACGCAGTAAAATAGGCCTGCCATAACCGCTGACCAGTAACGCTGGTTCGGGTCCGGGTAGCTGTCTTCGTTTGAACACATCGCAGCGGTAATCGCGGCAAGGCACGTGGCCGGAGCGCCAAAGGGGGCAGACAGAATACTGGCTCCTCCGACGGCTGAGAACAACTTGCCAGCAATTGGCGCATACCCAAAGCTGCGCATGACGGCGATGCCGGGTATGTTTTGCGTAGCCATGGTGACGATGAACAGCGGGATGCTGATCCCGATCGCCGATGCGACCGAGAATGTTGGAATGGTCCAGACAGGGGCGGCGACCAGATGTTCGGGCTGGACCGAACCGTCACCGGCGTTCAATACAACGACGATTGCCGCGGTAACCACTGCGGCAGGAACTGCGATCAACCGATTGATCCGCCCGGCGATAAACCACGTCAGAATGACCGGCAGCGCTTGCCAGGGCAGCTCAACTGCCGCCTTGAAGGGAATGATGCACAAGGGCAGCAAAACCCCGCCCAGCATGGCCTGCGCAAGTGTTGTCGGGATAGCGGCCGCAAGCCGTCCAAGCGGACGCCACATTCCGGCAACAACAGTCAGGGCTCCGGCGCAAAGAAATGCACCAACTGCGTCAGAAAACCCGACCAATGGGGTCGCTGAGACCGCCAGTAGAGCCGCGCCGGGTGTTGACCATGCCACGCTGATCGGCTGCCGGTACCAAAGGCTGACCACAATCGCCGTCACCCCCATTGCAACCGCGGCCATCATCAAACCCGAGGCTGCCTCAGCCTCCGAGGCACCCATTGCAATAAGGCCCTGCAGCACAATCGGGAAAGAGCTGAAAAACCCTACGACCGCCACCACAAGCCCGGTCGAAATTGTCTGCACAGGAGGGAAAGGGCGCGCCATGAAGTCCTCGGAGCTGTCTGCAGAACTTGCTAACAATTGGAAGCGGATGAAAACAAGTTGAAATGCGTCACCGCATAACAAAAACCCGCCGAGCAAACGGCGGGTTTGGGGAATTCGAGAACCTACAAAAAGAGGAAAATCAGGCGATCTCGGCCAGACGGGCCAGCGCCTCGTCCAGTTTCGCCTCTTCCTCTTCGCGGGCGGCAAGGTTGGCTTTGGCTTCCGCGACAACCTCTTCCGGCGCCGACGCCACGAATTTCGGGTTGTTCAGACGCCCGCGCAGACCGCCCAGTTCCTTGGCCAGTTTGCCCTTGGCTTTCTCCAGCCGTTCCTTTTCCGCGCCAATGTCGATGATATCCGCCAATGGTAGGCCGAAAGATGCGCCGGGGGCGGCAATCGAGATCGTACCTTTAGGCAGCTCATCCGCTTTGGTCAGGCTGTCGATCCGCGCCAGACGTTTAATCAGCGCCTCGTTGCGGTCCCACGCGGCTTGGCCATTGGCGTTGATCTCGGTCACTAGCATCGGCACATAGAGGCCGGCTGGAACCCGCATCTGTGCACGGGCCGAGCGGGTGTTTTCGATCACCGAGATCACCCAGTTCATCTCACGATCCGCTTCAGCGTCGATCAAATCGCCGGCTGTGTAAGTCGGCCAGTCAGCATGGACAACCATTTTAGCGCGGTCGCCGGTCAGGCCCCAAAGCTCTTCGGTGATGAACGGCATGATCGGGTGCAGCAGGACAATGCACTGATCCAGAACCCAGCGCATGGTGGCGCGGGTCTCGGCCTGTGCCTCGGCATCGTCGCCTTGCAGCAGGGGTTTGGATAACTCCACATACCAATCGCAGACCTTGCCCCAGACAAAGGCGTAAAGCCCGTTGGCGGCATCATTGAAACGATAGCTTTCCAATGCAGCGTCGGCTTCTTCGCGCACGCGGGCGGTTTCGCCGATGATCCAGCGGTTTACGGCGGCTTTAGGCTGCAGGTGGGTGACGTCCAGTTGCGGGACCGCGTCAGTGAAGACCTCGTTCATCTCGGCAAAACGGACGGCGTTCCACAGTTTGGTGCCGAAGTTTCGGTAGCCGGTGATGCGTTCACGGGACAGCTTCAGCACACCGCCAATTGCCGCCATCGAAGCGTTGGTAAAGCGCAGCGCGTCGGCGCCGAATTCGTCGACGATTTCCAGCGGGTCGATGACGTTGCCGGTGGTCTTGGACATCTTCTTGCCCTTCTCGTCACGGACGAGCTGGTGCAGGTAGACAGTGTGGAACGGGATCTCGTTCATCACGGCCAGTTGCATCATCATCATCCGGGCGACCCAGAAGAACAGGATGTCCGCGCCAGTGATCAGAACGTCCGTAGGGAAGTAGCGTTCCAGCTCATCTGTCTGCTCGGGCCAGCCCAGCGTGCCGATTGGCCAGAGGCCGGAGGAGAACCATGTGTCGAGGACGTCGGGGTCGCGCCAGACCGGATAGATCAGTTTGGTTGGGTCTTGTTCGACGGCATACTGAGCGAGACTTTCAGCAAACCGATGGATCGCCTCGTGTTTGTCTGAAACTTCAACAACAGTTGCGTGGCTCAGCGGGCTGGGAATGTCGGCATTGTCATTGAGGAATTTTTCGGTGACCGCCTCAAAAGTAGGCGCACATTCCATGACGCTGCCACGGTGTAACATGCCACCTTCATTGAGCAACCGGCCCAGTTCGACCAGATCCAGGTCACCATCATTTTCGTCATCGATGAATTTCTCTGCAGACAAATCCAGACCATACCAAACCGGTATCTGGTGCCCCCACCACAACTGGCGCGAGATGCACCAGGGCTCGATGTTTTCCAGCCAGTGGTAATAGGTCTTCTCACCCGACTCGGGAATGATCTTGACCGTGCCGTCTTTGACCGCATCCAGCGCGGGGCCGACGATCTTTTCGGCATCCACGAACCACTGATCGGTGAACATTGGCTCGATCACAACTTTCGAGCGGTCGCCGAAGGGCTGCATGATCGGTTTGCTCTCGACCAGCGGCACCAGTGCGGCAGGATCTTCATCCTCGCCCAGCTTGGTGCCCAGAACCGGGTCATCTGCACGGGTCATCACAGCCAGACCGTCGGCGTTGATCTCTTCGACCACTTTCGCGCGCGCCTCGAACCGGTCGAGACCTCGCAGATGGTCGGGAACGAGGTTAATCGCGTCGATCTCGTTCTCGGTGAACGCGCGACCACGTGCGTATTCCTGCGCCTTGCCCGCCTCTTCGGCGTAAGGCGCACCATCTGCCCGCATCGCGCCTTTGGTGTCCATCAGGCGGTACATCGGAATGCCGCCGCGCTTGGCGACCATGTTGTCGTTGAAGTCATGTGCACCAGTGATCTTCACCGCACCCGAGCCGAAATCAGGATCGGGGTAGTCATCGGTGATGATCGGGACCTGACGGCGATGCTCTTTCGGACCAACCGGGATTTCGCAAAGTTTCCCAACGATTGGCGCATACCGTTCATCCGACGGATGAACCGCAACCGCGCCGTCACCCAGCATGGTTTCGGGGCGGGTCGTGGCAATCGAAATGTAATCGCGTTCTTCTTCGAAAACGACGTTCCCGTCCTCATCCTTTTCGATATAGGTGTAGGTTTCACCACCTGCCAGCGGGTATTTGAAGTTCCACATGTGGCCGGCGACTTCGATATTCTCGACTTCCAGATCCGAGATCGCGGTCTCGAAATGCGGGTCCCAATTGACCAACCGCTTGCCGCGATAGATCAGGCCCTTTTCATACATGTCGACGAAGACCTTAATGACCGCGTCGTGGAAGTTGGCCGAGTTTTCATGCCCGGTGCGCGGATCGCGTGGTGCGCCCGCCATGGTGAAGGCGTTGCGCGACCAGTCACAGGAGGAGCCAAGACGTTTCAGCTGCTCGATGATCGTGCCGCCGTATTCGCCCTTCCATTCCCAAACCTTGTCCAGAAACGCCTCGCGACCCAGCTCGTTTCGGCTGGGCTGTTGGGTGGCGGCCAGCATCTTTTCGACCTGCATCTGGGTGGCGATACCGGCATGGTCCTGACCGGGCTGCCAAAGCGTGTCGAAGCCGCGCATCCGGTGCCAGCGGGTCAGGATATCCTGCAAGGTGTTGTTGAACGCGTGGCCCACATGCAATGCGCCCGTCACGTTGGGAGGCGGGATCATGATGGTAAAGCTTTCGTCGCGCGATCTGTTCGCGCCTGCCTTGAAGGCCCCGGCCTGTTCCCAGGCCTCATAAATGCGGGCCTCAGCCTCGGCCGCGTTGAATGTCTTTTCCATCGCCATAGGATGCGTCCTGCGTCAACAAATTCGGGTCAGCGCCTGCAATAGCGAATGCGTAAGGGAAGGGGAAGGGTTGTATGCTATTCGGCTTGGGCAAAGCGCGCGCGAAAATAGTCCTGAACACACTGGTAGGCCGGTTCATGGAAATCCAAAGTCAGCAATGAGTGGTCGTTGCCGTCAAGTTCCACCGTCTCAAGATGATCACCGAAAGCATCCTTCAGGACGCCCATATGCCTTTCTGAGGCAAGTTTGTCATCGGCGTAGCGCATGACGAGGCCGGGGCCGTTCCGTACCATGCCCGCGCGGGCGTCGGCACAGACATACACGTCGTGGGTGGCTTCGCCGCCGCTGGTCAGCGGGGCAGTGAATGGAAAAACGCTGTCATGTGCCCATGTCATGGCCTGTAGGTTAACCGAAAAAAGACTGGCAAGACACGAGGAAGCTGCCTGTTCGACTGGACATCGCCTTGGGCTGGGCTACGGTCGCCAACGCAGGAGGATCATCGCATGGAAAAGTTCGGCAAAAGCCAGCCCGTCAAACGGACAGAAGATCAGCGGTTTCTGACCGGGCACGGACGATACATGGACGATGATGTGCCCGAAGGCGCTCTGTTCGCTGCCTTTTTTCGCAGCCCGGTTGCCCATGGTCGGATCACGGCGCTGGATCTGGATGCCGCGCGTGAGGCGGAAGGGGTGCGCCTTGTCATGACGCTGGATGATCTCTCGACGGCGGGGATCGACACTGTGATGAACGCAGCAACTGTGCAGAACCGCGATGGCTCTCAGACCCTTGCGCCCGACAGGCATATACTGGCCCAAGACCGCGTCCGGTTTGTTGGCGAACCTGTGGCTGTCGTGATCGCAGACACGCTGTTGCAGGCGAGAGATGCGGTTGAGATGATCTGGATGGACACGGATGATCTGCCTGCAAAACTGGATGTCGAAGCCGGTGGCGAACCACTGCATGATCAGGTCGCCGACAATCGTGCTTTTGATTGGGGGTTGGGCGATGAAGCAGCGACCGATGCCGCCTTTCAGGCTGCCGCGCATACCGTTTCGCTGGATGTGGCCGACAACCGCGTGATCATCACCTCAATCGAGCCGCGGGGATGTCAGGCCAATTGGGTCGATGGACGTTTGCACTTTGCCTATGGTGGGCAAGGCGTCTGGGCGATGCGGGGGCAGTTGGCGCAAAAGCTAAAACTGGAACCCGAGGCGATCCGTGTTACCACCCCCGATGTGGGCGGCGGGTTCGGCATGAAAGTCATGCCATATCCTGAGTATTTTTGCGTCTCAGTTGCTGCGATGAAACTCGGGCAGCCTGTTCATTGGATGTCTGACCGATCCGAGGCGATGCTGTCGGATCATCACGGTCGCGACCTGACCTCATTGGCTGAGCTTGCCTTTGACGAGGACCTGAAAATCACGGCCTACCGTGTGCACAGCAAGGTAAACCTGGGTGCGTATAGCAGTCATTTCGGGCAAGCGATCCAGACCAGTCTTTTCAGCAAGGTGTTGATGGGGGTTTACGACGTTCAAACGACGTATCTGCGGGTTGAGGGCTTCTATACCAACACCACGCAAGTCGACGCCTATCGGGGGGCAGGGCGCCCCGAGGCGATCTATGTTCTGGAACGTGTCATGGATCGCGCCGCGCGCCAACTGGGCGTCGATCCTTGGGAGTTGCGCCGCAGGAATTTCATCCTGCCGGAAAACTTCCCCTACAAAACCGCGACCGGCGAAATCTATGACGTAGGTGATTTCGATATGGTCCTGTCCCGTGCTTATGCCCAGACCCATGGATTCGCGACGCGAAAAACTGCAGATGCGGAACGTGGCCTGATCCGGGGGCGGGGCTTGTGTTACTATATCGAAAGCATTTTGGGTGACCCTTCGGAAAACGCGAAAGTCGAGTTCTGCGAGGATGGCACGGTGAACCTTTATGTCGGCACCCAATCGAACGGGCAGGGGCATGAGACGGTCTATGCGCAATTCCTGTCAGACCAGACCGGAGTTCCGATGGATCAGATCAATGTGGTCCAGGGTGACAGCGATCAGTTGCCACATGGTGGCGGGACTGGCGGGTCACGTTCAGTCACGGTGCAAAGTACGGCCACGCTGGCGACAATTGACGTCATGATCGCCGCATTCACGCCGTATCTGGCGGATAAGATGGGGGTGGAGGAAAGTGATGTGCGTTTCGACCATGAAACCTTCCGCGCACCGGGATCAAACCTGACGCCGACGCTCACCGAGGCTGCGGAGATGGCCCGCGCGGATGGGCGCGCCGACCTGCTGAGTCACGAGGCCCGCGCCAATCTGGATGCGCGGAGTTATCCCAATGGCGCGCATGTTGCCGAAGTCGTGATCGATTCTTACACCGGTGAAACCTGGGTGGATCGTTATACTATCGTTGATGATTTCGGTAACCTTATCAACCCGATGCTGGCCGAGGGGCAAGTGCATGGCGGGGTGGTGCAGGGCATTGGTCAGGCGCTGACGGAACACGTTGTGCATGATGCGCAGGGGCAACTGCTCACGGCTTCGTTGATGGATTACGCCTTGCCCCGCGCGGCCGAGATACCCATGATTAAGTTTACCTCGGCGCCGGTTCCGTCAACTTCCAACCCGATGGGGATGAAAGGATGCGGAGAGGCCGGCACCGTCGGCGCGCTGGCCGCGGTGGCAAACGCGGTTCAGGATGCGCTCTGGGATTACGGGGTGCGGCAGGCCGATATGCCTTTCACACCTCATAAAGTATGGGAATTGCTGAACGATGGTTCTGACGCGGCTGAGTAAAAAGGTTCTGGGATGGCTCGGGCGGCCTCTGCGTTCCGAGCACTCCGCCGAGGCGCTTCACCGCGAACCCGTCAGCCATGTGATTATCCTGGACGGCACAATGTCGACGCTTGAGCCGGGCTACGAAACCCATGCGGGCCAGACCCTGCGACTGTGCCGCGAAATGGGCAGCAAAGTGTCCGTCTTCTACGAATCCGGTGTGCAATGGGAAAGCTGGAAATCCTCGCTGGACGTGATGATGGGTCGCGGGATCAACCGCCAGATCCGCCGCGCATATGGCTATCTCGCCTCACGCTACAAACCCGGCGACCGTATCTATTTCATCGGCTATTCGCGCGGCGCTTACGGTGTGCGCAGCCTTGCTGGCGTGATCGATATGATCGGTCTGCTCAAGGCTGAACATGCGACCGTTCGCAACATCAAGCAGGCCTACCGCCACTATGAATGCAACGCCAGCGGGTCGGCTGCGGCCGAGTTCCGGAGGCAATTCTGTCACGAAGATGTGGCGATTGAGATGGTTGGCGCCTGGGATACGGTCAAAGCGCTGGGCATGCGTCTGCCGCTACTGTGGCGCTGGGCCGAAGAGCGTCACGCCTTTCACACCCACCAGCTTGGACCGGCGACGCGCCACGGGTACCACGCAATGGCACTGGACGAGACTCGCGAAGTGTTTGAGCCGGTCTTGTGGAAATGTACGCCCGAATTCAAAGGCCATGTCGAACAAGTTTGGTTCCGTGGCACTCACGGTGATGTGGGTGGCCAGTTGAACGGCTTTGAAGAGGCCCGTCCCCTCAGCAACATTTCTCTGGTCTGGATGCTGGATAAGGCAGAACTGCATGGTCTTCCGCTACCTGAGGGTTGGCGTGATCGGTTCCCGACGGATACCTCCGCCCGTTCTGTCGGAACCTGGCGTGGCTGGGGCAAGATTTTCCTACTGCGCAAGCACCGCAAGGTGGGCCGCGACCGGTCAGAGAAGCTCCATGTCTCAGTCTCGCCGGATGAATTGCCACGCTGGGTGCCAATGCCGGATTTGCCGTCGCATCCGGCGCAGTAGAACTTACTTTGCGACGCAGGCGTTTCTGACCGGTTCGATCAGTGCATCCGGGCGTTCTACAAGATCGAAACGCCAATGTCTTGGAGACCAATTGTAAACCCTTTGGTCGTCCGGATGATCTACGATCATCAAACCGTGAAAGTACCATTCAGACGTCGATTTGTACCCGGTTTTTGTTGTGTAGAATGAGAATCCACGTAGCTCGTGCAGGGTTTCGATCGGAGAATTCTCTGAATGCTCGGGATGCAAGAGGGTGAACCGTCCGCGATCAACCGTGCTTGAAACAAGAGCATCGGAATCGTCAGCAGGGACCAGAGCGCGATCAGACTCGAGATCGATATCCCGATTTTCGCAGTCCGTGATGGATTTGGCTTCCCATCACGACCCGACCAAATGAGAAAGCTCGATGCAATCGCGATCGTTAAGCTGATCCCATGCAATAGCTGAGTGTCCGAAAATAAGGCGAGCACGCCGGATGCCAGTGTCAGCAGTAGTCCAATCACAACTGACGAGATCGCCAGAAATACTGCTAGAAGACGCGGGATTGGACACATTCCCAGCAAGCCAAGTCCACCAATGCATATGGGTGCGGCTGGGATGAGCCAAACGAGCAGAAACAAGCATTGAATGAACAATAAGAGGGCTTTTCTGTCCGTGTTTGGTTCGAACAATTGCGGATCTAACGGCTGCATGTAGGCAATAAAGATCAGCACAGCATAGGCGAAGAATAGGACTTTGTATCTCAATCTTGGTGGAATGGCAGAATCTCTCTGGTCAAAAAATGACTGACCACCCGCCTTTCGATGGGTGGTCAGTTAAGAAAACAAGTCGCCCGTGTCACACCAAGAGACCAGCGCGCACGCCTAAGAGTTTACCGCCGCCGGTCGCGACGCGAGCTCATTGGCTGGAAGGCTACGCCAACATGCGCTTCGCAATAAGGTTTACCCGCTTCAACCGGCAGGCCGCAGAACCAGAAATCCTCGGTCGCGGGGTCGCCAACGGGCCATTTGCAGGTCTTCTCGGTCAGTTCCATCAGCGTCAGCTTCTTGGCCTTCTTCTCGATCTCGTTGACCTTGGCCAGCGCCTCGGGGCTGATTTCGTTGGCCGAAGGCTGCGGCGGCAGTGGCTGACCCGCCGGTATGATCTGGCGGCGCGCTGGAACGGCCGGTTTTGTCTCGGCTGCAGGTGCCGGCGTTGGGCGCGCCGGTTCGGTCTTAGGCGCGGGCCTTGGCTTGGCCTCGGCCTTGGGCGCGGGTGCCGGTTTGTCTTTAAGTTCGGATTTAGCCGGCGAGGCACCGGTTGCGCGGTTCGACAGGCCCAGACGGTGCACCTTGCCGATCACCGCATTGCGGGTTACGCCGCCCAGTTCCTTGGCGATCTGGCTGGCCGACTGGCCCTCGCCCCACATTTTTTTCAGCAGTTCTACACGCTCGTCAGTCCAGGACATCATTTGCCTTTCAAAAGCGGAAAGCGGCCCCGGATTCGGGCCGCCTTGGGAATTCGTCTCAGCCCCCTATTTTAATCACTGCGGGCCGAGTTACAAGCGGTTCTCGAATCAGGATGAGGGCAGGTGATGCAGATTTCCGCAGATCAGAGCGAACGGCGTTTCGGAACAGTTAACTGGATGGGGCTTTACACGTTGGCCCAGCGTGAAACTCTGCGGTTTCTGGCGGTCTGGACACAAACCCTGTTGGCGCCGCTTGTGACGGCCGGGCTGTTCCTGTTGATCTTCAATATCGCCATCGGTCCGGGGCGTCCGGATGTGATGGGGGTGCCGTTCCTGACCTTTCTGGCGCCGGGCATCATGATGATGACCGTGATCCAGAATGCGTTCGCCAACACCTCATCCTCGATGGTGATCGCCAAAGTGCAGGGAAACATCGTCGATACGTTGATGCCGCCTTTGTCCCCGCTTGAGATACTGCTGGGCTATCTGGCAGGTGGGGTCGCGCGTGGTGTTCTGATCGCATGTGTGGTTGCGGTCGCACTTGCGCTGGTTTTGGGAATTTACCCGCAGAATCTGTTGTTTGCCCTGATCTTCGTAGTGCTGGGCGGCGCTTTCATGGGGGCCTTGGGGCTGTTCGCCGGGATTTTTGCCAACAAGTTTGATCAGATGGCGGCCATCACGAACTTCATCGTGACACCATTGGCTTTCCTGTCGGGTACGTTTTATTCGGTCCAGGCGCTGCCTCCGGTTTTGAACCGCCTAAGTCACGTGAATCCGGTTTTCTATCTTATTGACGGCCTGCGGTACGGGATGATCGGTGTGTCCGACAGCTCACCTTGGTTGGGTATGGCAGTATGCACCGGTGCCACTCTGCTGGTCGGTGCGCTGACTTGGCAGATGCTGCGAACGGGGTATCGCCTTAAGGCTTAACTTGTCTCGGCCAGTGAACCGGGTCGAAAAGTCAATCTGGGCTTTCCCAATCGGGGGTGCAAGTTTGCGGCCACGGCCCAGGCCCCGAACAAGGCCAAGCCTCCGACTGCGAATACCCCGGCGACCGGTGAGATCAGAAGGACCAGTGATGCAACTCCGGGTGTCAGAATGCCGGAAACGTCGCGGTAACTGGAGTAGATCGCCGACATCTCGGTGCGTTCGGAGGGTTTCACTGCCATGAGGAAAGGCAAACCGGCGCAAATGTCCAGAACGATCAGCCAGATGGACCCAAGAACCAACGCCGCAACCGCCGCGACCGGCCAACCTGCGATTGCCCCGGCGGTGACAAAGCAGGTTCCGCAGGCAGCAAAGCCAACGCGGACCGCCGTGCGAATCGAACGCCCCTGCACCCAGCGCAGAATAAGCGGAGCCGCTAACAGCATCGCATTGGTTGTGGACAGAAGGATACCGCCCAGTTGCTCACCCAGCCCGTTTTGAATGGCAAAGATGGGTAGGTACACCACGTAGATCCACCAGCCGCAGGATCGGATCATGGCGAAAAGATATCCCGCGACCAGACGGGGTTGCGCAAAGAAGCGCGGCAGAAAAGCCAGCGGGTTTTTCGCGGCGCCCCGCGCCTTGGTGATCAACTTTCCATTACCCAACCGCATGCGCCAGAACTGGATCAGCATGACCGCGCCTGCCACCGCACTGATGACAAAGGGGGCAGGGGCCCAGACCTCTAGCAGTAAGACGCCGGCCATCGGTCCGCCTGCCCAGCCCAGCGCGCTATAAAACATGCGGCTGGTCTCGCATTTGCCCAACTCGATTTTGCTGATGTAATCCAGAACGTAGGCGTTGAAACAAATGAATGTTACAACTGTCGCGACTGTGTTCAGGGCCAAGGCGCCAACCACCGCCACGGGGCTGCCCTCAATTGCAAGTAGGGCGCTGCCGATGAACATGAGGCAACCCACTGTATATGCCCATCTGCGCGGTATGAAGCGGATCAGGAACGGCACCATCAGCCCCGCAATCAACGAGATAACGCCGACCAGAAAATACAGGAACGATACCGAAGACGCATCACCCAGCGCGCGATACATGGCCAGTGGAAAGACCGATATCAGAATGCCGCGGACAATCGCCTCGAACCCGGCAAGGATACCAAAGTCGCGGACTGACGGTGCTGGGGCATGGCGCACCCATTCGGGGATACGGCGTTCGTGCATGGGTAAACTCTCAAATCAACTGAGACCACATTGCGCCGGATAAATCCGCATTCTTCGGGGTTTGCGACATGCAGGTCGCCCCCGGGCCATGTCAGGAAAACTTTTTAGAGCTTCAGGCCTGCCGCGCCCGCGCTTCACGCCAGACAAGAATAAGTCCGCCAGTCAGAATTATGGCCGAGCCGATCATGCTGATCCCGTCCGGAATCACGCCGAATATCGCGAAATCGTAGAAAGCGGCAAAAATCAGCGTCGCATAGCTGATCGGGGCAACAAATGAGGCATCCGCACGGGCCATACCGTTCACAAAACACGCCTGCGCGCAGGCCATCAATGCGCCAATACCCGCCAGCGCCGCCCATTGTTCTAAAGTAGGCATCTGAAAAACAAAGCTCACCGCGACAGAGGCAATCGTCAGGCCCATTGCGTTGTTGATCAGCAGGATCTGGATCGGGATTTCTCGACCCGAAAGTTTCTTGATGAATATCAGCTCCATCCCGATGACTGCGGCTGCGGTCAGTGCCAACAGGGCAGCTGGCTGAAAGCTATCGGGTGTCGGGCGCAACAGTATCAGTGCCCCAGCCAGCGCCACAGCTGCCGCCAGCCAGCGCCAAGGGCCGACGCCTTCTTTCAGCAGCGGGATTGCCAACACCATTGCAAAGACCGGGTTCAGAAAGGAAATCGCCGTCGCATCCGCGATCGGGATGAATGCGACCGAGGCGAACATCAGCGTAATGCCGACCCAGCCGAAACTTGTACGCCCAATATGCAGGCCCCAATGCGGACGCTGCAGGCGCGGCCGCATCACGCCGACGGCGGTGACGATCACGATAAAGGCAAACAGAAACCGCCCATGGCTGATCTGCATTGGGTGCAGCGCGGGACCCAACTTGTCCGTCCCCAAGGCTTTGGCCAGCAGGGTGGTCCCGGCCAGCAATGCACTGGCGGCAGTGATCAGCACGGCCGCTAGAGGCGGATTGTGGGCTTTGGCGACAAACATATGTCAGCGGTGCGTCAGCGCATGTCAAATGGCAAGCGGCAAATGCGTCGCGCCAAGTATTTTCGCTGGTTGCCAATTTCAGGGTTTTCAGATGCTTCGGGCAGCGCTATACGGCGGCTTATGATCAAAAACGCACATATCCTGCGACTCCGACGCCGACGCTTCGCCGCGTAACCGGCCTCTTTGATCTATTTGCGCTGTTCAAATCGGCGCAATTTCCACCAAATCAGTTGACGAACACAGCCCGAGTGTATCACTCACAAGGCTCAAACTACCTGAAAAGGATGATCCCATGATCCCGTCCGTTCTGCCGACCTATAACCGCGCGCCCCTGACTTTCGTGAAGGGTGAAGGCGCCTGGCTGACCGAGGCAGATGGCCGACGTTTTCTGGACCTTGGCGCTGGGATCGCCGTGAATGCGCTGGGCCATGCCCATCCCGCACTGATCAATGCCCTGACCGAGCAGGCGCACGCGCTGTGGCATGTTTCAAACCTCTACCACATCCCGCAGCAGCAGGCGCTGGCCGACAAACTGGTCGAGCACACCTTTGCTGATACAGTTTTCTTCACAAATTCGGGCACTGAGTCTTGCGAACTGGCCGTGAAAATGGCCCGCAAGTACTTCTATGACAAGGATCAGCCTGAACGGGTCGAGATCATCACCTTTGATGGCTCGTTCCACGGCCGGTCGTCGGCTGGTATTGCCGCTGCCGGGTCTGAGAAGATGACCAAGGGCTTCGGCCCACTGCTGCCGGGCTTTGTTCATGTCACGTTTGGCGACCTCGATGGCGTCACCAATGCGATCACCGATAAAACCGCCGCGATCATGATCGAACCCGTGCAGGGCGAGGGCGGCATCCGTCCCGTCCCAGACGCGGAACTCAAAGCCTTGCGCCAGATTTGCGATGACAACGGCCTGCTTTTGATCCTCGATGAGGTGCAATGTGGAGTAGGTCGTACCGGCAAGCTGTTCGCCCATGAATGGGCTGGAATTACACCGGACATCATGATGGTCGCCAAAGGCATCGGCGGCGGCTTCCCTCTGGGTGCTGTTCTGGCCACGGAAGACGCCGCCAGCGGTATGACGGCAGGCACGCATGGCTCTACCTATGGCGGCAACCCGCTGGGCTGTGCCGTGGGCTGCGCCGTTATTGATCAGGTGGCAACGCCTGCATTCCTAGAGGGCGTCAACCGCAAGGCCGGGATGCTGCGCCAGAAGCTCGAAGGGCTAATCGCCGAGCACCCGGAGGTTTTCGAAGAAGTGCGCGGAACAGGACTGATGCTAGGCCTGAAGTGCAAAGCGCCCAATATCGACATGGTCAACGCCGGCTATGATAATGAGGTCATTACCGTCCCCGCAGCCGATAACGTGATCCGCCTGCTTCCGCCGCTGACATTGACAGAGGATGACATCGCCCAAGCCGTGATCCGCCTCGACAAAGCCGCTGCGCAGGTCGAAGAGTCAATGACCTCGGCCTAAGACACACCCGAATGAAAAGTGAACTGAAATGAACCATTTCCTCGATATCCATAAAACCGACGCGGGCGATCTGCGGACCATGATTGATCAGGCGGGCGCTATGAAACAGGCGCGCCTGGGCCGCCCAAAGGCAGCACTTGATGACGAACAGCCTCTGAAAGACCGCATGGTCGCGCTGATCTTCGAAAAACCATCCACCAGAACGCGGGTGTCATTTGACGTGGGCGTGCGCCAGATGGGCGGGCAGACCATGGTGCTGTCGGGCAAAGACATGCAGTTGGGCCACGGCGAAACCATCGCTGACACCGCCCGCGTCCTGTCGCGCTATGTCGACATGATCATGATCCGGACCTTCGATGAGACCATTCTGACCGAGATGTCTGAATACTCGGACGTGCCAGTCATTAACGGCCTGACTGACCGCACCCATCCCTGCCAGATCATGGCGGATGTGCTGACGTTTGAGGAACACCGCGGTCCGATTGCGGGCAAGAAAGTAGTCTGGACCGGCGACGGCAACAATGTTTGCGCCTCGTTCCTACATGCTGCGGGTCAGTTCGGGTTTGATTTCACCTTCACCGGCCCGGCCCAGCTTGATCCGGAAGAAGAGTTCATGGGGCTTGCCCGTCAAAAGGGCTCGAAAATCGTGGTCGAACGAGACCCGTATAAAGCGGTTGAGGGTGCCGATCTGGTGGTCGCTGATACCTGGGTTTCAATGCACGATTCCCAGTCCGCCAAGGAACGTCGCCACAACATGCTGCGCCCTTATCAGGTCAACGCCGAGCTGATGTCACATGCAAAACCGGACGCGCTGTTCATGCACTGCTTGCCTGCCCACCGCGAAGAAGAAGCGACATCCGAAGTGATGGACGGCCCCAACTCGGTCATCTTCGATGAGGCCGAAAACCGCCTGCACGCGCAAAAGGCCGTGATGCGCTGGTGTCTGGGCGTCTGAACGGAGCCCACCATGCCTCATGTCACACTGGAGTTTTCGAAAGGCATAGAGCAGGTCCATGATGTTCAGGCAATTTGCGATCAGCTATTTGCCTTGCTGGCTGAACATCGTGAACTCGACGCTGAAACGATAAAAATCCGCGCCATTCCGGTAGAATACTACCGTATCGGCACTGATCCCCAGAGCTTTGTCCACGCCACGCTTCTGCTGATGCAGGGTCGTGACGAGGCGACGCGCTCTGAGCTTACCGTAGCCATATTAGAGGTTCTGTCGGCGGCCTTGCCCGAGGTTGGCAGCATCACAGTGCAAGACGTTCAGATGAACCGCGCTTCCTACGCGAAACGGTTGGCCGGGCCATAGCCAGTGTCCGGTTGTCATCGATCCTGTGTTTTCAGGTGGGTCGCCTGATATCCCAAATCCGCAATTTGGCGAGCGTCGCGACGCTCGCCAACACGACCAGACCGCACAATACCCACTTGGTCATGACCTCCATGGTACCTTCAATCATCAGGGCATGTACGACGCTGCCAATAATGGTGATGATCGCAAGGCTCGCATGCCCCAACCTCCAGACGCGAAACCTTAAGCCAAGGCGCTTGCGAAAAAGACCCAGAAACGCGGCTCCGAACGCGACCCACATCGCAATCACACCCCAAGCCGAAAACGGTGTCGGTGAAACAAATAACAGAGCGTCAATAACGTCGGGCGGGCTGGTGACCCACAAACCACCGACATGGATCAGAATGGCTGTAACTAATGCCAGCCCACACCACCTATGCCAATGGCGGCTGGCAACCGGGGTCAGCCCTGGCAACAAACGGCCCGCAAGTAGCGGCTGCATCAACAGCAGGCACATTGAAATAACACCGGCAAATCCGGCCGTGATGTAGATCGGTTCACGCCATGCCAGCTGAGGGCTCGCCGCAGCCGCGATAATCGGCACGGTCATGGCAAGGATCACAAAAGTCCAGATTACTAGGCTTCGACGCACTGTCGTTAGGCAGGCTGCAGAACGAAATGAGCGGCCAAGGTTTTGTCCTTGGAGCTGCCCATAATTGGGCGTAGGAAAACCGTTTCGAATTCACCACTGTCATAAGCTAGATGGCCGTGTGGCTGGCCAAAGGCGGGTACGATCTGCGGCATCTCCAGTCGGAACTCGCCATTGGCATCGGTCAGAGTTGCGCCGTGGCTCTGCGGATCGCGTTCATGGCCTTCTGTCGTATGCGCCCAGATCTGGATGCGCTGACCGGGCAGGGGGGCACCGTCCCCGGCGCGTCGCACTGTTCCGGTCATCCAGAACCCGCCGCCGCCAATCCGGTCAACGATGGGCGCGCCGGGACGGTAATTGTTGGACCCTCCGCGCATGGATGCGGTGGGGGCCACGCCACTTGCGCGCGCGGGCACCAAAAAGCCTGTCGCACCCGTTGCCAGAACAGCCCCAGACGCCAAAACCAAAGAACGACGAGAGAACGTAAGACCAGGCATGCAAACCTCTCTTTTCAAGTGTTTCACCACGCCTCGACAATGCCGGGCATCCTTTCAGCCGAAAGATAGCACGATTGTTTCAGTTTCCGAGGGGTCGCGCGGCGGGGGTGACAAATTGTGAATTCCTTTGACCGTGCCCCCGCGCAGGTGCCATCCTGAAATCCGTCAGTTCGGGGAGTCCTGCACTATGATTGTCGAAGACGGTGTCTCAGACGAAGAAATCAAGGCGTTCAAGCGCGACGGTGCGGTTGTGCTGCGCTCCAGGTTCTCAGAGGATTGGCTGGCACTTTTGCGAGACGGTATCAACGCGGATTTGGCCCGCCCAACCGATAATTTCACCCGCCATACCAAGGACCCTCGCGCACCTGCCTATTTCGAGGACTACTGGGCTTGGAATAAAATCCCGCAATTCACGCAATTCGTTCACAACTCACCTTGTGCCCCGCTTGCCGCACAGTTGCTGGGTGCACCATCGATCAATCTTGTCATGGACAACTGGTTCCTGCGCGAGGCTGGATCAACTTCGCGTCCACCGTTTCATCAGGACCTGTCCTATTTCGACTTCGAAGGCACGATGTGCGTCCTGTGGTTGCCGCTTGAGCCGGTTACCAAAGAAAACGGTATCGCCTTCGTCAAAGGCTCGCATCTGTGGGACAAACTGTTCATGCGGGTCAGGTTCGCCGACGGGCATCCCAGCTACGAACCCACCGAGGTTGCAGGGTTGACCTATCACCCGCCGCCTGACGTCAATGCCGATCCGGGTGCATTCGATCTTTTACAATGGGATATGAATCTGGGCGACTGCATCTTCTTCGACATGCGCACCTTGCACGGTGGGCTGTCATCAGTCACCCCAACGGAAACGGTACGCCGGTTTACGCTGCGGATGACCGCTCCGGATGGCAGGATCCGGTATCGGGGGGATTGGGCCAAAGATGAACGGGCGCAGTTCGAAGCCGAAGGATATCGCGAAGGTGATCGAATTGATGGGGCGTTTTTCCCGCAGCTTTGGCCGCGCCGTGCTTGATGTATGGTCCGGGTCCGCACCCGTTCTGTGCGTTTCTGCAAATTGAAAGGCGAGTATGCCAAGCATAACCTACATCAGTGAACCAAATGAACTGATCGCGGGAGAGCAGGCATGAGTTGGAATCCTACCCAAAACCCCGAGAATTCGCCTCTGGAGACACTGATCATCCCTCGTGCCCGCGATCTGGGCGGTTTCGAAGTGCGGCGCGCGTTGCCCTCGCTCAAACGGCAACTGGTCGGCCCGTTCATCTTTTTGAAGTCTATTCGAAATGACCCTACTGATTACACATGCTGAGGTTGCTTGGTGTGTGCATGAGTTGGTTCGGGTTGTTCCCTCGTTCATGTCCTTTCCAGTGTCCTCGGTCAACGACGGAAACAAAGGGTAACACCGCAGGTACACTTGACCATGATAGGCCTCATCTCCAATAGAACACACGGAGATATCGGGCCGATCACCCAGGGTAAACCTGCCGGTACAAACGGAGAGACAAGGACATGGATGCCAGCAGCGCCACCGAGGGTAAACCCCTAGCTTTCAGCTACAGAAGGTTCTCCTCGGCTCAACAAAAGGACGGTAACAGCATCAAGCGCCAGACCGATGCGGCTCAAGCGTGGTGCGATGCGAACGGCTACGAACTGTCATCGAGCAACTTCGAGGACCTCGGGGTGTCTGCCTTCAAGGGGGCCAACGCTGAGGTAGGGGCCTTACGGGGCTTTCTTGAAGCCGTAGAAGAGGGTTCCGTACCTCAAGGCTCAACCCTCCTCGTGGAGTCGTTGGACCGCCTGTCACGTCAACACTGGCAGAGGGGACTTGCCCTGCTTCAAGACATCGTTGAGAGCGGAGTTAACCTCGTGACGCTGTTCGATGGGAAGATGTTCAAGGCGAATGAGCTTATCGACTTTGCAGACGGCATCATGCTGCTGGTTGGGTTCCAGAGGGCGAATGAGGAGAGCGAGGTCAAGTCTAAGCGCCTGACCGCAGCATGGGGAGCCAACACCGATGAAACACTCGCAGGTAACCGTGTGCGCTCCTCTCAGACACCTGCATGGATCGAGGTAGTTGGTGACCCCAAGTCATCCAGAGAGTTCGAGGTCATCAGAGACAAGGCTGATCTGGTCCGCGATGTGTTTGAGAGGTTTGCCAACGGTGAACGCCCTGTCGGTATTGCCCGTGATCTGGCGGCTCAGGGTGTCCCTGCGTTGGTCCGGGGGCAGTGGCGGGGTCAGACTGTCAGCCAGTTGGTGCGCTCAGAGGCCGCGTATGGGACGCTTGAGGTAGGCCGCAAGATCAAGCCCGAGGAAAAGGACGGGTCACTACCGATTGCCAATGGGTTCTACCGTAAGGGTGACCGTGTGATCATCGACAGGGTGAACGATTACTTTCCAAGGATCGTGGACGAGGACACCGAGCGCCGTGTGAGGTTCCGCCTTGAGCAACGTGAGGCTGCTGGTGGTGCTGAGGTCAAGACGACATCACCAGTTGAGCCGATGCGTCGGCAAACAAAGGCTGCACTGACGGGTGTACTCAAGGTTCCCGGTACAGACCGGAATGCCAAGCGGAAGGCCTATGCTCGAACTGCAGCCTACATTGATCCGGTCTTGAACACGTACATCGGAGCAGTGTCACACATCGACGAGGCGTTGATTGACTACTGGCCTGAGATCAGGAAGGCCAACGCGGTTGAAACCACACCGGAGACAGAGGGCCTCGAGGCGGCACTGTTGGATGCCCAAGGTACACTCGAGTTCCTCCAATCGAAACCCGCAGTAACCCCGCGTCTACTGATGGCCGCTCAAGCTGAGGTCGAGGAACTCGAGGCTGAACTGAAACGGATAACCCAAAGTGCTGGTCTTGGTATGGTCGATCTTCCCCGCGATGTGAGTGACCTCGAGCCGCACGAGTTGAACGCACTAGTGCGTCGGGTTGTTGCCCGTGTTGATGTCCATAAGGGCGAGGAGATGCGCCTCTCAAAGACACCCCGAAAGCGGGCGAAAGGCATCCGAGTGCCACACCCTGTCTATGACCTCAGCGTCACCATGCGAAATGGAATAAAACTGACCATCGGGAAGGGATTGAGCGGTCTCAAACCAAGGAGGCCATCAGACGAAGTGATCCACTAGGCGGCTGGAAGAACTATCTTTTGAGTGGGTCGGATAGGCCCATCATATCGCCCCGAATACCCACTATATCGCAAGGATTACTTTATCGTAACTATATGAAAATAAACAATTAATCAGTTGACTTCGATGAGTCGCTCGGCCTATCCCGTTGTTACCGACATGCAGTGGAAGGATAACGATATGAAGCTCAATCACTTCGCGAACACCCAAGAAGCCCTCAAGTTCGCCCTCGATGAGAAGATCGCCGACTTGCGAGAAGAACGAGCGGCGGCAATGGTCGATGATGCAACTACAGACGCAGAGTATTACGCTTTGGAGGACAAGTTTGACGACCTGCGAGCCGTTGGTCGCTCGATGGGTCTTCGGGTTTAGGCGGGTTGAGAGCATCCTCCCTCCCCCCTGAATGAACCCAAAACATCTCGGCTGGTGTCCATCTGGCCGAGGCCCCGCAATGCAGAACCAACTGACCAACTTCGACTTCAATACCAACACCATCCGCGTCGTGGAGATCGACGGGAACCCGTGGTTCGTCGCCAAGGACGTCCTCGAAGTCCTCACCATCGGTAGTGTGACGAAGGCCACGTCCAACCTTACCGAAAGTGAAGTTAGAAATTTCAAACTCACTCAAGGTCGCTCCCGGCCCAACAAGCTGATCTCCGAGAGCGGCCTCTACAAGCTCATCATGCGTTCCAACAAACCCGAGGCCCGTGCGTTCCAAGATTGGGTCACTCAGGTTGTCCTACCGGCTATTCGCAAGGACGGTGGGTACATCGCTGGTGAGGAGAAGTTCGGGAAGCGGATCGCCTCATCCAACTTGGATAACACGGCGAGTTCATCCCGTGGGTCGAGCAGAACTGTGCGTTCAGCCGTGACATGGCGAACAAGTACATGAAGGTGGCCGACGCCAAATGTCGAACGCGTTCTGCATTTGATGCCTGCTCATCCATCCGTGAAGTCCTCGCCATCGGGAAAACCCCGAAGACCCCCAAGATCACCCCTCCGACACACCCCGAGTTAACCATGATGCGCAAGCTCAAGGTTCTCGTCGATCACCCAACGACCGATGAGGGAACTCGAGGCACCAGTAAGCCATATAAACAAGGGGTTTTGAATTACTGCACCCTTATGAGACAGAGAAGAACGAAAAGTTATTACCTATAGTGTACACATCAGGTATCACCTCAAGTTAACTCCCGGTATCTCCTCAGTGTGATTGATCGATGATGATCACCACCTTCAATAACACCCAACGTCTACCTCGAGTTCACATCAGGTGATCGCCTGATGAACATGGTCGAGGAACGCACCCCGGTATCTCCTCTGTGATGATGATCAATGATGGTCATTCACCGGTCGATGACACGCTAGGTACACCTCGTTGTAAATCAATGGGTTGGAATCACTGCACCCTTATGAGTGACAGATACCAACAGTTATACCTATAGTTACACGATCAGGTTCCTCTCAAGGCTTCACGGTTCCCCGTCAGTGTACCTCAGGTGCAGTGACCATCAATGATTAACCAACTACTGTGACCATCATTCCTAATCCCTATACCGTTTCGATCTTGGTCCTTGGTCGAACCGGTTCAGGTCTCACGCGCATCCCTGTCTTACCTGACGGGTCGATGTAGTGAGACCTTTTACCGTTTCACTCCGCCCGTGTTGTCTTTGTGAGCTTGACACATGGGCGGGTTGATGAGGACGCCCTCGGCTGTTGTGGTGACTGGCTTCGGGGGCGTCCTCAGTAATCCCAGCGTAAGCGTCCAAGGAGGCCATCATGACCGTCTGTGCCTCAGCTACATGCGACAACCCATTGCCTGCCTATGAGTACACTGAAAGGTTGCCCACAAGGTGGGGCTTGTGTACCCGCTGTCGGACGGTCGTCCAGAACCGAGGGGTGCCACTAGGTGGTTACATCCCCGGTGGTGCTATCAACGCAGTTGCCCGGTCGGTGAAGAAGAAGACCAAACCGACACCACAAGAGATCGCTGAGGCCGTTCGGTTAGCCCGAGGTACACGCCATCGCGTCGGTGATTGGGATCATCGCCCAGCATATCGAATGGCGGTGTTGAGACATGGCAGGGCGAGGGAAAGGTTGCCGCATCTCCTTATCGGTAGACGACATGAGCCAAACGCATCAGCCATCGTCAGAGCATTCACCCACTACGTCTTGGCTCGAGAGTTCCTCGGCACTGGTCATCGCTACAGCGTCTACCTCGTTGGTGGGACTTACATGGGTCGCCAAGGCCTGTGTGTTCCTCCTGGTCGTAAGGCCGAGGTGTTGACCGGCGATGTCCGATACTCGAAGTACCGCCTTAGTTACGCCGACTTCGCCATTGTCGGCACACACACGCTGAAGGCCGCTGAGAGGCTCGGTCTTCGTCGATCTGACCGAGACCTAACCGCACTGATTGTGACCTCCTATGGTCGCCTCCTCGCCTCTGGTGATGCGTTCCCGCCGGTCTCCGTTCCCATTCGATCTATGAAGACGGACATGCTCGGGGATAGCTTGTTCGATCACATCCTCCCGAGGTCCCCAGCGATCCCCGCGAGATACCACAAGGTAATTCGTCGCTCATCCGGACTGGTCAAAGGTGAGTGGCCCGAAGGCATCGAGCCGGTGTCCGATCTCACACCCCGACCGACACCCCCGGCCAAACCCAACGCAGCAATGCAAGCACCACCGATGCCGTCCACGGATTGGCTGTTTGACACGTAAGGACCGTCACCATGCCCAGATTGAAACCCAAGAAGTCATCCCCGCAGATGTACCTCAAGACCTGCAACGCATGTGGTGAAGAACATGAAACCCACAAGCCCAAAGCCTCGAGGTGCGAGACCTGCATCGATGAGAACCGCAGGATTACCTACAAGACCTGCATCTCGTGCGACGCAAAGTTTCCCGCCCCGTTCGGCGATGAGTACAGCTGCCCATCCTGTGCCGAGGCTCATGGGATCGGCCAAGCAGAACTCACCCCCGAACAACGCGAGATCATCAAGGCAGAAGAGACACTCGCTCGATGGAAGAACAAGGTCGAGGCACTCGAGGCAACGCTCGATGAACGCGGCAACGCAAAACCCAAAGGGACCCGCAAGATGACCAATAAGGTTAAGGAAAGCGCCATTGGCGTGGCATGGCTCAACCTTTGTGCATTTGATGGGCAGGTCTCAGCACTGTCACAGATACATAAAAGCGACTTGGACGACGATACGAAACTCCGTCTTATTCTTACGTATTCCCGCATTCGACTTCGCGGATACTCGGTCGAGGCAATCTCAAGGCTCTGCCCGGTACACCTGATGAGCCTTGATGAAGGCAAGGCAATCGACGGCCTGCCTTTTGTAGAAACCCAAAACCCACCAACGCCACAACAAATGGCCGAGATCGAACTCGGTCTCCACTAACCAACCCCAACTAAAGGACATAAGAAAACATGGTTGAAAGAGTAACCCTAGGTGGCGGCGATGCCACCTCACAATCGATGCCATCTTCCAAATCATACGCCTCAAGTGCAGACTACGTGAGCGGGGGCGTCACCGTCCGCGACACCAAGAACACGCAGCGCGATGTTCACTCGCAGGGCGATCTAAAAGACAGCGACGTGATCAACGTACAGGGCATGTCGATGAAGGTAGCCCAGGCTAAAGAACTTGGATTGCTCAACACCGTCTTTGATGAAGGGCTGTCGATTGGTGCGGCACAAAGGGCAGCGCAGGAACACGGATCGGCCACAGAGGAGACGCCCGAGGAACCCAAAGGCAGCGACACGGGGCATGCTGAGTTCGACAAAGTGATCGACGGCCTCAACACCTCGCTTGATGACAGCATCATGACGATGGAAGAAGCCCAGACTTACGAAACAGCGTTCGGTCAGATTGCGATGGCTGGAATTGGCATCGATCAAGCTGCTGAAACGATGCGCGGTCTGGCTGATGGGTCGATATCGGAGATCGATGTTGATGGTGACACCCGTGCAATGCTTGCGAATGTCCAAAGCGTAGTCACCGAGGCAGCAACGCAGAGCGCAATGCAGGAACTTGGACAAGATGGCTTCGATTTCCTGAAACAGGCATCAGACACCCACCCAGGCGTTGACCGTGTAGTTCGTCAGTTCGCCGTGGACCGGGCAGCGGGTCGCGCCGATGGCATCACGTGGACTGAGTTCGCTCAGCATATCCGCGAGCAGCTTGGTCACTGACGTTGGTCACCCATGAATGACGACTTAGCCGACATGGTTTGGGACACAGACATTGATCTGGTCCTGAACCGTATCCAACCCCGCACCTGCGCCGACCCGGATTACTTCTATGCAACCGTCGATCTGATCGAGGAAGGTCGTTCACCCACCGGGACCGGGCAGTTGACGTTCAGTGAACTCGAAGCTTGGGCAGAACGAGTGAAGAAAGGAACCAAGGCCGATGCTAAAGATCAAGAGAGCCGACACCTACCTGCGGACAACTATGTTCGCTACGTTGCCCCGCGAGAAGACCACGGGCCTATTCGTCAGGTACACCCATCATCCAGCCGATCCACGCATCGACGCGGCAATCATCGATGTCGAACACGCCAAGATTGGCCGCTTCGGCATTGGCTGGCACTACTTGGTGCTGGTCGATGGGACGGTCGAACTCTGTAGACACCCCCTGACGCGTGGCGCAGTCGGTCGCGACAATTTCACCCGAAGCCATATCCAGATCGGCGTAGTGGGGGGCCGAGACCGGGAGACCGGCAAGTTCTCTGAGACTCTCACGACTGCCCAGCGTGACGCACTCGAGGCTCTCTATCAGAAACTCGCGGATACACTCGGTGTCCCCCTCGAGATCAATGAGGACCTCGAGACATATGCCCACAAACAACACGAACAAGATGAAGCCGCCGAAGCTGAACTCGAAGAACGCCTCGACCGCAACGAGGCGCTTTCAATAAGCCCTCATTAAATCCCGCGTTTCCCGGCGAAACGTACAATCACCCATTCCCACGGAAAATCAGAAAATTGTGGTTGAGAAAACCTGTTCCCTCAAGGGGTTACAGGAGGCGTTCTCATGTCCTCAGCTTTCGCACCATCCCTGCAATCAAGGAGCCTAGCAAATGTCCTTAGAGACACTCCCTGCATCCGCCAAGAAGGCGACCCAATACTTCATCGACAATAGCAAGCTCCGCAAAGGTAAACGCCGAGATGCGTTGATCGACCAGATCGCACAAGCCAAGCGACCCATGGTTCATGCCCAGAAACTCCTAGACACCTTCGGTAAACCCAAGCCCGCATCGCTTACCACCAAAGAGTTCGAGCGGTTGTTCGTTGAACACGTTGCAAAGTCAGGCTTACCCGATCCAACCATCTTGCCGATGATCAAGAAGGCAAAGCTCCGCGCTTACCGCCAAGACCTTACGCTCGATCAGGCCAAGCACATCCTCAAGATCGCTGGTCGTGTTTTCAATGGCCGCTGCCAAGATGAGATCGACCAGAGCCGCGATGCCGCGCGTCTCGCTCTGGGATTAGACCCCTACGTCAAACCCGAGATCACCGCGAAGAAACCAGAGGTCAGCCCTAGCATGCCCGAAGACAAGGTTGCTGACGCTATTGGCTACGTCGAGACCACAGCGTCGGACACGGCTGGACGGTTCTACGCCAAGGCTATCGCTGAGAATGCTCGAGGTGAACTCACGGCCCACCGGGCAGACCAGATCGCCAGACTTATCAATGTTCGATGAACCGTCATCACTACCAACAACAACGACACAAGGACCCAGAAACCATGACATCCAAAACCAACCCCACACCGGGACCGCTTACCGATGACACCGAAAGCTGGAAGCGCACTCTGTCTATCCTCGCGGGTATCCGTCAGGTGCGCCAAGAGTTGCGTGAAGAAGCTGACCAGATCACAGCCGCAAATCCTAACAAAATGATTGCTCCCGGTCGCGGTGAACGGGCCGACATCGTTTCTGTTCTGGATGAGGGCTACGCAGCAATGGTCAATGACATTCGCAGGATTGCCCGCAGTTGCGGTCTGACAATGCCGGATGAGCTTCGGTGATGGTGATCACATCGACGGGACACACTGCAAGTGACTTCGTGTGGCTCGGAGATAGGCTCTGGGCTGCATGATATGCCGCCAAGCAAGCTAAGGCCGCATCCGGTGTGACTCATGTCTTCCAACAATCATCAGGTGCTGTCTAAACCGACGGACCCGTTGCATGGACTTACGACTTATCACAAGCCCGCATGTTCCTTCCTGAGGCCGCGCCCATCCTTGGTGGTTCGGTGGTGCCCTTGGAACGGGCGCGTGAAGCAATAGCCCAAATCTACGAAACAAACATGAGGGAACTGGAAGATGCCCTCGGGCAAGATAGGCACGGCAGCTATGGCTGATTATGAACTCATCCCTCATGCGGCGAGCGATAAATTGGTCGCCAATCCTACAGCGGTCGCAGCGTTTAACTCGGTGTTCGGCGTAGGTCGCGCTGAGAGATTCTAGCGCCTCACGCTATGAGTTCCAAGGCGAAGAATTGCCGGTTATTCGGCAAGGGCGATTATGCCAGTCACATCTTCTAGTGCACCGCGTTCGGAAAGGTTGCCATCACATCCCATGACCCTACCTTGGAACGCTAATACCCAAGTGGAAGGGAGTTCTGATAGAATAAGTTGATCGTCTATTGCTGCACCAAGCTCTTCTGCTTCGTTCAGCCACGACTTTGCCGTTACTTCATCTTTATCCACGATGTCACCAATTAGGTAAAGATAGGCAAGCCAAAGTGCTGCTTCCGCTGACCCCAACTTGACTGAGTCTTCAAGTACCCTGAGACCGTCCCCCGGGTTGCGGCGTTCAAAAATGTCTCCGGTATTCAGACGGCCATAGTTGTACTTACCAGAGAGTGACCCAAGAGTGGCTGATACTTCGTACCAACGATTGGCTTCAGCTAAGTCAATGCTCTCTAGAAGCTCACCTTTTTCATATCGCTTGCCAAGCACGTTGGCAGTGCAGGCAGAATGCAGTGCTTTAGATTTAAGCCTTTCCAAACCTTCGTCCCGTATCTGATAAAGGCGGTCACGTGTAAGATCGTGTCCATTCTCAGTTTCCAGTATTTCGAATAAGTGCTTCAACGGGGGAACGAGGCCCTCTCTCGCAGCGGCTTCAAGGTAGGGGATAGCAGCCGCAACATCTTTTTCAGTACCGTTTCCCTTGAGCAAACAATAGCCTGCGTTGCAAGACGCGACAGGTAGACCGTGGTCAGCCGAAATCTTAAAATGCTCGTACGCGAGTTCTTGGTTGCGTCGAATTCCTGGTAGTTCTAGCTCGTAGAGCCATGCCAAATGTAGGTGTGCAAAAGCATGATTTGGCATTTGCTCAATCGCATTGAGAAGAACAGTAAGCCTCTCTTGATTTGCGTTTTTGTCGTTCACTCCTGCGCGGGACTTGATGGCATTGCTTAGTGTTACTGCACCAATCACGCCGCCTGCTTCATACTCTTCGCGAGCAAGAGCCTCTGCTTTACCAATGTCTTTTGGCACCCCGAGCCCCTCCAAATTGAGCCAGGCTAAAAGCGCTTTGCAGCCCATTGAAAAACTGGAAGAACTGTCAATGCACTTTTGTGCATGCTCAGCGGCCAACGCAAAGTCAACGGTGGTACTTGAATGCATCCCTGAATAGATTTCTGCCAAGAAAACGTGTGCATTGTTTGAGGTCGGCAACGAACGTTCGAAGTAAGTTGCAGCAAGTTTAGGATCGCGCTCGATGTCAAACGTTTGTTTGGAGTTGGTAAGGTAACCATTAAGCCAAACATGACCGAGCCAGAAATTCGCTTCCGAAATTTCCTGATCAGCAAACTTACCAAGTTTCGTAAGTATGACTTCTGATGGCTCATCAGTTAGACCCAAATCGAACTTAATGGTTTCAGCATAAACGGAGCTTAAAGCATCTCCCATCGACCCCGCCACTTCGAAAATACCCACAGAAGCACTGAGGCCACCTTCACCTATCAAACCTTCAGCGACCATTTCTCCGATCTTTCGCTGACTTGTGGATGAGCCAGCTGCTGAGGCGCGTTCATACCACTGTCGGGCACTCGAAGGTGAGGGGTCGGTGCCTATTCCATTCCGAAAGGCGTCCCCAATCGCTTCCATTGCGAACACATGCTCTGCTTCTGCCGCTACCAGCATGTTATCAAAGAAACGATCACGACTGACCTTGACAGCGCCGCCATTAAAATATTGCACAGCTACTTCATAGCTGGCGTGAGAAAAACCGCGTGACGCAGCTTCTCTTAACTTAATAAAGCTCTCGAGGCGCAGTTCCTGATCACGATCCACAAAGTGTTCAATCATCGCCTGCAGAAAAAGCCTCTGCCCGTTTTCCGGCTCTCCAGTCGCGAGCTCATTTCTTACGCTCTTTGCAATCTCTCTTGCAGCGCCCAAATCGCGCTCTGTTCCAGAAAAGCCAGTTCCTTTGATAAACGCAACCATCCCAATTGCGATGGGGTGATCGTCTTCTGAAAGCTGCTGGAAAAGAGCAAGTGCCTCATTTCCACGGCCCTGCTCAAACAGGAGTTTATTGGCCTTTCGAAGCTTCTCCTCGTTTGCCCGAACTATGCATGGCCCATAATTTTCAAAGATGCCAGCCCATTTGCATACGGAGTCGAGTGTGCTCTTGTAGAATGTAGGGAAATAAGACACCGCATAACCGGCAAAAAAACTCACTACAATACTAACAGTAATTAGATCGGAGAGGTGACTCGCAAAGCGACGTAAAAAACCGTAACACTTGAGTAGAAAAGATCGCATTTGAAATCCTACGGTTAATTGTTTTTTGTCTTTTTCCACACTTTCCCTTTTTCCGCTGAGGTTATGTTCGTCCGGTCAATTATAGATAGCAAAGGCACTTAAAAAGTCAAAAGGCTCGTTCCTTACCGGAAGGCTGCTCAGGGCGAGAACTAAAAGCCACATAAGTCGTTGGGTCGAGAAGATTGGGCAGGGTGAACTCTTGAAGGCTCAGGTCAGGCGTAACCGTGAGTTGTTCCTGGTGAAGTCTGGCGGGGGAACTGTGCGGGTGAAGCGCAGGAGCTTCGAGGATTTGCTGAAAGAGTGACGGATGAAGAACTTGGAGGGAGCCGCAGTGGCTCCTTCATTTTTTACAGGCAATTAACCATTACATCTGGGACAGAGTTTAGCCGAAACCCTGACCCCAGCAACATGCAGCCGTGGCCCTTTATTGACTTGCAGGCGGTGAGTCGATGATAACTGTAGTGTTACGCTTGTGTTGTAGATCGAATGATTGAAATTTTTTTTAAAGCCTTGGACGCCGGCCTTAAACTTCTGGGTTTCAGAAGGGAAAGCAGACTCACAAATGCGATTGACCGCAAACTTGTACAGATGCTGTGCGACCCGCGATACAAGAGGCGATCCTTTAAGGAACTGAACCGCAAAATAGGTGGCTTCGATAGTGAGCCGGACGATTTACGTAAACACCTGACGGCACTCGGCGCTGAGCGCTCAGGCGAAATTGGACCAAACGAGCTTTGGTTTTTGCCAGAAGTACATCGACCGGCAAACTCGAAGGTCCCACGCTTAGCTATTGGCGCTTCAATCATTGTGTTCGTGATTTTAATCACCTTAGTTGGAGTTTATTTTTATGATTCGATTTTCTGCTATTTTGCCCTTGACGGCCTGTGCTAGCGCCGTTTGTTTAACTCTCATCGTGAGCGCAATATCAGTTTCTGCGCAAGACCACGATGAAGCCTGCGAGATTGAGGAGTTAATTCTGAGGGACCGCAAGAATGTAGAGCGAAGCAATTTGAACTTCGAATGCTTATTGAAGAAGATAGAGAGCCTCGACCCCTTTCCGCGAGGGACTGTCGCTTTTTTCAAGCTTGAAACGTGTCCATCTGGGTGGTCGTCCCTTAAAGAACTTCGTGGGCGCTATGTTGTTGGGCTTCCGGAACAGGGTGAATTGGCCGCTCGGGTCGGACAGCCGCTCACCAACCGCGAAAACCGTTCAGTGGGTCTTCACAACCATGTTTTGTCGGATGTTGAAGCGCATTCCCACACTCTCTCTGACGGAGGTAAACACGATCATCGCTACACTTCCACCAACAACGGGCCACTACTTGATAACGATCATAACTTCGTAGGTGGGGCGGGGCGATTTGGTAAGGTCGGTGCCAAAAATACGACAGCAGAAGAGGCACATAATCATAATCTTCACGAAGCAGGGGCTCATGGTCACCAACTAGCTTCTGCTGGCGAAGTCTCTGGAACCCCAGCTCCTTTTCTCCAACTGCTGGCCTGCGAAAAAGAGTAGTTTTATTAGTGGGATCAGCCCCAAGCCTGCTTCCATTGAGGCTATCGGTTATCTAGAAGGCAACGGGATGAACTCCTGATCATCACCGAGCGGCAAGTGGAACCTTGGGTTGCTATCCCAAGCCTCGGCCCGCCAAGCCTCTTTGGCTTCCTCGATGCGCTCTTTGGAAGACGCCACGAAGTTCCACCAGATATGCCGGGGTCCCTCGAGCGTTTCGCCGCCCAGCATCATTACTCGTGCGCCTCTATCACCAGCTTTCATCGACACCCGGTCTCCAGGGCGGAACACCATCATTTGACCCGCTTCGAAGGTATCCCCGGAGACCGTTACCGACCCATTAACGACGTACACTCCGCGATCCTCGTGGTCATCTGGCAGTGGAATGCTGGCACCGGCTTGAAGCACAGCATCGGTGTAGAATATCTCTGCGGGCGTCTTGACTGGCGCACGTTCCCCGTAGGCGTTGCCAAGGATCAGACGCACCTCCTTGCCTTCACCTTCCATGACGGGCAGAGCATCAGCAGGGGCATGTTCGAAGGTAGGGTCTAGGTCCTCGTGGTCCTTTGGCAGAGCTACCCAAGTCTGGATACCAAAGAACGGCATAGGGTCCACTTGGGTTTCATCGTCGGTTCTCTCTGAGTGCGTGATGCCCCGACCAGCAACCATCCAATTCACCGCACCCGGCTCAATCCATGAGTCTGTCCCGAGGCTGTCCCGGTGGTGCATCCGACCGCGATACAGGTAGCTGATCGTTGCCAAGCCGATATGAGGGTGAGGGCGTACGTCCATGCCCTTGGTTGGCAAGAACTCTGCGGGTCCCATTTGATCGAAAAAGATAAAACTTCCGACCATCTGGCGCTTCGGCGCGGGTAGGGCGCGGCGTACCTCGAAGCCGCCCAGATCGCGGGCGCGAGGGATTATGACGGTCTCAATGGTGTCCACGGCGTCACCCGTGGGGCAGTGAGGGTCTAGCGCAGGGTTCCAAGACATTGGGCGTACTCCTTTGGCTCTGCTGATAACATGTAGCATTGGAGCATGAAGGGAACCCCCAAGGTGCGCTCAGGGTTTGCGCGGGTTTGCACAATGAGTTTGGACCTAGTTATCACTGATGAACGAGATGTTTGCGCACCAGGATCACTCACAGCAACGATTGAGCAATGCGGTCCAACGCTCCAACAGTTGTTGGTCAGTATGGCGGTCAGGGTTTGCTAGTAGTTTTTCTTTTACCCCGAGCGATAGTCTTACTTTCCAGTCTTTGGTGAGGTCAAAGCCTTCGTCTTTGGCCCAATTTTTGATCTGCGGTACTATCGGTTTCGCGGGGTCATGAACATCTTCAAAATCTTGGTTAGCGCGGCGCTCCATACGGTCGAGAACTTGAACGACCAAGCTGTGCGGCATGAGGTCCTCGATCTCGGTCTCAGTCATATCCTCGAAGAACTCGTCAGTGATCAAAACTCGTTCTGGTTTCGCCGCATATAATTCCGCTTTCAGACTCTTTGCTGCTTGTTGTCCAGCGGTGTCGCCATCAAGTAACACTAAAGGCAGCGCGTCGTCTCGTCCCAGAAGTATCGCCGCTATCAGTTTAGCAGTTTTGGCCCCGCCAGACGGTGGGAATACTAGCTCAGCCCTTGGGGAAATTAACCCCTTGCCGATCAAAATGGTTTTGATAGCCGAAAGGTAGTGCTGGTCAGAAGGGCCTTCCACAATTACCGGTCTACATCCAAGTAGTAAGCTCTCCGCAACTGTCAGGTTCAACGCTGAGTGAACGGCGTAGGTGGCCCCCGCTTCTCTTGAACCGTCTTTGCCCCGAGCTTGTCCAAGGTCGCTGGACGCTACTGTTCCGCCGTTCTCAGCGATGAAGACCTTGCGTACCCTGTCCAACCTATCTGCATCAATCAGGAAAGGTGAGTGCGTCGTGAACACGAGTTGGTTGGTTTGAGACAAGCTATCAAAGAAACTGGACAAGTCGCGCTGAGCAAGGGGGTGTAGTGAGTGTCCTGGTTCGTCGAGTAGTACAATTGCATTCTCATGGGTGTCTTCGCTTTCATAGGTGAAGACCAAAAAGAAACTGAGGAACCATTGCAGACCCGCACTACGGTTCTCAAGTTCAACCTCCTCAGGTCGGCGAGCGTCAGCTACGAAAATGCGGAAATAGTTGCCATCAGCAACGAGGCGAAACCTGTAGTCACCTTGTTTCCACCACTCGCGGAAACTCTTTGTCAGTTTGGTCGACGCTGATTGCAAGAGAGCTTGGCGCTCTCTGAGCTTCTCGTCGTCGTTCGCGACATCTTCCTCAGATTTAGGGTCTACAGAGACTCGGCGACCACTTTGATCAATCCGTTCCCGAACACCGGTTGCACGTGCTAACTCCAAGACTTCCTCAGGGCTGAGGCTGACCAGATCAAAAAGCACTTTCAAGGTTCGCGCCTTTGCAGCCTCTTTTTGACCAAGATCGGTGCGCTTTAAGTTTTCGACCACATGCGGCAGATAGATTTGAGCGTCTAGGTTTCCGTAGTTCGAATAGTAAACAAAAGCCGGAAGGCGTTCTTCGAATATTTCACTCAAGCTAGGTCCGGGGTCCGGCGTTACCTCCTCGTCTTCTTCATCCTCATCCTCAATCGTGACAGGTTCCGGGAAAGGCGAGGCGTAGGCAAAGCGGACATCAAAATCTCTGTCTGATGGAAAAGCCCAAGCGTAGCGACCGGCGAAGTCTCGAACGACTTCAAGAGTCTCGGTGATATCACTGTCTGCGCCGTGTTTGTTGGCAATCTCACGTTCAGCCTCATCCAACTCAAATATGCACGTGATGAAATCGTAAGCGCCGGGGTCCTGCCGCATCTCAGCGTAGGACGAGCGGGGCATGTCGTCCAGTAGATTGATCTCCCCACCGCCAGTTGGGTTCAGCTTCCAAAGGGGAAGCAAGAGATTGGTCTTTCCCGCCTCATTTTCGCCGATCAGAGACGTAACATCTGAGACATCAATCCATCCGCTATCATCTACCGACCGGAATTTGGTTACTCGAAATTTCTTAAGTTTCATTGCTACTCGCCGTACTCATTGGGCAAAATGCGCCTGATTTTCTTTATTCAATTCCAATCACTAGCGGATGTCAGTTTGCTTAGCAATCAAGGCGATACTTCGTCGATTGGACGTGGGGTTTCTTCCGGATTGAATTTGTGAGAAAAATCTGAGCGAGTTACATCTACGCGATCCTTCCGGCGTCCCCCCCGTACCCCCCGAGATACCCCCCGGTTGATCATACGGTACGCCCGACGGGTAGACTGGATGTTCCGGTACAGCTTCGAAATCCACCGATTTCCTGCAATTTGATAGGCCCTAATAGTTATTTCGAATAAAACTATTCGATCAGGTGGGCCCCGCCGAGTTCATCACCGACGGTGGCATCGACGTGCGGCCGCACCCTCATATCGGTTTGGGTACAGTGACCTACCTGTATCAGGGCGAGTTTGAGCATCGCGACAGCCTTGGCACCCATCAGATGATCTATCCAGGTGAAGTGAACTGGATGGTGGCTGGCCGCGGCGTGACCCATTCGGAACGTACCAGTGAAGAAACGCGGGCTAAGCGGCACAGCCTGTTCGGTGTTCAGACCTGGATTGCACTGCCTGAGGTGTACGAGGACATGGCCCCGGATTTTGAGCACCACAAGCAGGGCGCGCTGCCGCATATCAAGGACAATGGCGTCAGTGCCCGGCTAATCCTTGGTTCGGCTTATGGCGAAACCAGCCCGGTGACGATGCTGTCGGAAACCTTCTATCTGGACGTGCAACTTGAACCCGGCGCCGCCTTTCCATTGCCCGACGACCACGAAGATCGCGGGGTTTATGTCATTCAGGGATCGGTTGAGATTGCGGGCGACACGTTCGAGGAAGGTCGCATGATGGTGTTCCGCCCGGGCGATCGCCTTTCGGTCAAGGCGGGTCCGTTTGGCGCGCGGTTGATGCTGCTGGGCGGAGCCACATTGAATGAGGATCGCTATATCTGGTGGAATTTCGTGTCCTCTTCGAAGGAAAAAATCGAAAACGCCACCCGCGAATGGAAAGCCGCCGATTGGGCCAACGGTGCCTTCCACCTGCCCCCCGGCGATGATCAGGAGTTCATTCCGATTTCAGACGAGTTGGAGCGCACCAGCCCAAGACGGGCGCGTTAACCAGACGTCAGGGGGCCTTGTCCGAACTTGCGATACCGGCAATCCTCGCCTCAACGGGAGGGTCGCCATGAAGATCATAATCGCAGGCGCGGGCAGCATTGGATGTTATTGCGGAGCCTTTTTGGCTGATGCCGGTCACTCGGTCACGCTGTTGGGTCGCCCACGCATTCTGGACCCAATCCGTGAGGAGGGCCTGACCGTCACTGATTTTTCCGGCCTGCACCTTCATGTGGCGGCCGAGACGCTGACGATGTCCGAAACCCCCGATTGCCTGAAAGACGCAGAGTTGGTGATCGTGGCCGTCAAGGCCGCGGCCATGGCGGATATGGCAGAACAGATCGCGCGGTTCGCCCCGGTCTCTGCGCCGGTGTTGTCCTGGCAGAACGGGATGGAAAACGCCCGGGTGCTGCGGGCGGCGCTTCCGGATCATGACGTTCGCGCGGGAATGGTGCCCTTCAACGTCGTGCCGCCCCAGCCCGCGAGCTTTCACCGCGCGACTTCCGGCGATATCGTGATCCAGTCCGGCCCCGGCAATCTGGGGAAAGTGCTCAGCTCGCCCAACCTGCCGGTGATCGAAAGCGACGACATCGAATCTGTGCAATGGGGTAAGCTGATCATCAACCTGAACAACGCACTGAACGCGTTGTCGGGGCTGACGTTGAAGGATCAATTGCTGGATCGCAGGTGGCGTCGCCTGATGGCCGACCAGATGGCCGAGGCTTTGAGGGTAATTCAGGCCGCAGGCCACCCTGTCGCATCAACCACGCCTTTGCCCGCTTGGATGACGCCGCATATCCTACGCCTTCCTACGCCATTGTTCACTCGGATCGCCGCGCGCATGCTGACCATCGACCCAAGCGCGCGCACGTCGATGGCCTATGATCTCATGGCGGGGCGCGTGACGGAAATCGACAGTCTGCAAGGTGAGATTGTCCGACTGGGCAAGCAACATAGGCGGCCTGCGCCGATTTGCGCTAGGGTACAGGCTCTGATCGAACAGAAGCCGGATGTAAGTCTATCACCGGATCAGATCTTCCCGTGACCTGACCACATTCAGGTGAACGCAGTCAAAATCCAGAAGATAACGGCTGACATTGTAGCCGCCGCTGGGACGGTAATCACCCAGGCGGCAATAATGGTCATGAAATGCGACCGCCGCACCAGCTTGCGCCGCCGCTGCTCTTCACGGGCCAGCCGCAACTCGGGCGGACGGCTATCATTACTTTTCTTCCGCCGGCGATCTTGATTCCATTCACGATAGAACCCAACGCCGAACACCGCACCCACCGCGATGTGGGTCGAACTGACCGGCAAACCCAGCCAGCTTGCGACAATCACTGTGATCGCTGCCGAGAGGGCGACGCAGAATGCCCGCATCGGGTTCAGCTTGGTGATCTGGCTGCCCACCATTCGGATCAGCTTGGGGCCAAACAGGAACAGACCGAACGAAATCCCAAAGGCCCCGATCACCATCACCCATGTCGGGATCGTGACCTTCGAGGCAAAATCGCCAAATTCAGCGGCGTGCACAATCGCGGCCAACGGGCCGACCGCGTTGGCCACGTCGTTGGCACCATGTGCAAAGCTCAGAAACCCGGCCGAGATGACCAGAGGCAACCCAAACAGAACTTTCAGAGATTTGGTGCGGTTTTCCAGCCCTTCGGATTTACGTCGAACCCAAGGCACAGTCACGGCCCAAGCCAGAATGCCCGAGGTCAGACCGATCAGTAGCGCGATTTCCAGATCGATCTTCACGATCCGCTTCAGGCCTTTGACAGAGAGATAGGTGGCAAATGCACCGGCCATCACGGCCACCAGAATAGGAACCCAGCGACGGGCCGCCGCGATCTTGTCGTCCTGATACTGGATTTTCGCCTTGATCAGCGCCAGAAATCCGGCAGCAATCGCGCCGCCCAGAACCGGAGAGATCACCCAACTGGCGGCAATCGCGCTCATCGTGCCCCAGCTGACCGCGCTAAGGCCTGCTGCAGCGATACCAGCCCCCATCACCCCGCCCACGACCGAATGCGTTGTGGAAACGGGTGCGCCGACCCATGTTGCCAGGTTGACCCACATCGCCGATGATATCAGCGCCGCCATCATCGCCCAGATAAAGACCGAGCTATTTTGGACTGAGGCAGGGTCGATGATGCCCTTGGAGATGGTCGAGACCACGTCTCCGCCCGCCAGCAGGGCCCCCGCGCTTTCCGCGACTGCGGCGATGGCAATTGCCCCACCCATGGTCAGGGCGTTAGCACCGACCGCAGGGCCCATGTTGTTGGCAACGTCGTTGGCGCCGATGTTGATTGCCATATAGGCACCAAAACCGGCAGCCGCGATGACGATCAGCCCGCCGTCTGCCCGACCGAATAGTATCGCAGCAATCAATCCGGCAATGACTATGAAGGCCAGCGCGATGCCCGGCGCAAGCAGCGGCCGCGCCACGTGCACGTTCGCATGCTCAAGGCGGGAAATTCGGTGCAGATCGCTGTCCAGGGCTTGCCAGCGGTTTTTATTGTTCGTGTTCGACATCGGTTTTCTGTGGGTGATACGGTTTAACCGGCGCGGTTAACGGTTACCCGGTCTTGTGGCAACCGGCCTCACAGAAGTTTGTTGCGAAAGCGTTACATTTGCCGCAGCATTTCGCGCAGTTCCGGCTCTTGCACCAGCTCTGCGGCCTCTTTCGGCGAGAACCAGCGCCGTTCACGCTCGCTGACCTCGGGGAATTCCTCGGCCAGATCTTTGACATCTATGCGATACACATTGGTGCGCACGGGTTGGGCCGTTCCGTCATCCAGGATCTTGTCATAGGTGAAATGGCCCACCGCCTTGCGGCCCAGGTGTTTCACTTTCACACCGGCTTCTTCCCAAGCTTCTTCTTTGGCAGTCTCGGCCCCGTCCATGCCGTCAATTGGCCATCCCTTTGGGATGACCCATCGGCCTGTGCCACGGCTGGTGATCAACAGAACTTTTTTGTCGTCGCCGGTTCCGCGCACGCACAAGGCTGCAAACTGTACCCTGTGTGGGCGTTGAAAGAAGGGTTTGCCAACTTCTTCCCAGATATTGTTCAGCCAAGATGCCATCGATTAAGTGCCAGTACTTTTCTTAGGTTCAAGGAAAAGTGACATAACAACTATAAACCGGGGCTTCAATGCATCTATTGAACGAACGCATTTTCTGAAGCAAACGAACGTCAGGTCCGCCGCTTGGCCCGCAAGGTTGGATCGGCCTGCGTCGGATCCTCGGGCCAGGGGTGTTTGGGATATTGCGCGCGCATGTCCTTGCGCACATCCGCGTAAGATCCGGCCCAAAATCCTGGCAGATCGCGCGTGATCTGGATTGGTCGCCGCGCAGGGGACAGCAGAGTGATCTTGAGCGCCTCGCCCCCGATAGCCGGATGCCGGGTGACACCGAACAGTTCCTGCAGGCGGACTGATATCTCGGGCACCGCGCCGCCATAATCAATTGGCACCTTGCGGCCCAGTGGTGTTTCAAACGATCCCGGCGCGCGACGGTCCAATTCCTGCGTTTGGGCCCAGTCCAGCCGGGCACGCAGGGCAGGCAGCAGGTCAAACTTTTTCCAGTCGTCTGCACTGCGCTGACCTGACAGCATGGGTAGCAGCCAGTCGTCCAGAGCGGCCATCAACCCGTCCATTGAAAAGTCCGGCAGGTCGATCCCTTCGGCGCGCACCAATTCCACCCGCGCGGCCAATCGCGCAGAGGCGCCTTCCAGTCGTAACCCCAGATCACGCACACCATCCAGCATGGCGCGGGCGATGGCCTCATCCGGCGCGTCCTTCCAAATACGGTCATCCAGAGTGATCGCGCCAAGGCGTTCCTGCGTGCGCGCAATGACCCGGCGTTCCCGTTTCGACCACGCGCAGTTGTCGACCCATTCGATCTGATCCGCGAACAGATCCCGGATTTCACGCTCTGAGATTTGTGCGGCCATGCGCACCTTGGCCTCGCGCGGGTTTCCGTCCGTATCTGTCACCACAAGATAAGGCGCGGCCGCCAATGTGTCACCGCTGTCCAGCACGACGCCCTTGCCGCCGGACAGAACGTAACGCGGCACATCGCCTTTGCGGCGTTGCCCAATGCGATCGGGATAGGCCAAGGCGGCCATCGCGGCTGGGCTTAGGTCTGTCTTGCTGCTTCGTGTTTTCAGCCGCTTGCTCTCGGCTTTGATCCGTTCCAACGCGCCCATGTTGATCTGCCACACCCGGTTGCGTTGAAAGGCGCGGGCATCGCGCAACGCATCAAGCCGCAGCAGCAGATCTACCGGAGCGCCCTTTAGCGGATCACGTTCCGCCATCAGCGCAGCCAACGAAGCGGCGTTGGTCCCGGCCGTCACCAGCATGTGCCCCAGCCGAGGATGCAGGGGTAGCGCAGCCAGGGCCCGTCCGTGGTCGGTGATCCGCCCTTTGACATCCAACGCACCCAGCATGTTCAGCAATGTACGGGCCTCGGCCATCGTTCCTTCGGGTGGTGGTGTCAAAAAGGCGAGGTCATCCGGTTCGGCCCCCCAAAGCGCCAGTTCCAGCGCAAGGCCCGTCAGGTCGGCGGCTTCGATTTCGGCAGGGGGGTAGGCGGCCAGCGCACCTTCTTCACCTTTGGACCAAATCCGGTAACACACGCCCTCGGCCACGCGCCCTGCACGACCTGCGCGTTGGGTTGCTTCGGCCCGCGTCACCCGTTCCGTGACCAGCCGCGACATGCCAGAACCCGGATCGAACCGCGCCCGGCGCGCCTGACCCATATCCACAACCACGCGGATGTCGGGAATGGTCAGCGAGGTCTCGGCGATTGAAGTGGCAAGCACGACCTTGCGCTCTTTCGCGGCTGGCGAGATCGCTGCGCGCTGGGCGGCAAAGGGCATTGCTCCGAACAGTGGTTTAACTGCGCAATTGCCGGGCAACCGTTTGGATAGCGCGGCCTCGGCTCTGCGGATTTCGCCCTCGCCGGGCAGAAACACGAGCATGCCGCCTTCGGTTTCACGCTCGGCCTTGGCGACCAGATCTATCAGTGCATCCAGTCGTCGTGCTTGCGCACCCAGTGGCTGGTCCAGCCACTGGGTTTCAACCGGATAACTGCGCCCTTCGGACGTCACAAGCGGTGCGTCCATCAATTGGCCGACCGGTTCGGCGTCGAGTGTGGCAGACATCGCCAGCAGGATCAGGTCGTCGCGTAGTGCGCCCGTAACCTCAAGGCACAGGGCAAGCCCGAGGTCCGCGTTCAAAGATCGTTCGTGAAACTCGTCAAAAATCACCGCGCCTACGCCTGGCAGATCCGGTTCAGATTGTAGCATTCGGGTCAGAATGCCTTCGGTCACCACTTCGATGCGGGTTGTTTTTGAGGTTTTCGCATCGCCCCGCACGCGGTAACCGACGGTTTCACCCGCACGTTGCCCCAAAGTTTCCGCCATCCGCTCTGCCGCGGCACGCGCGGCAAGCCTGCGGGGTTCGAGCATGATGATCTTGCCATTGCACAACCCGGCCTCGAGCATCGCCAGAGGTACCCGCGTTGTCTTGCCCGCGCCCGGAGGGGCTTGCAAAACGGCCCGGCCATTGGCCTTTAGGGCGTTAAGCAATTCGGGGATGGCGTCATCGATGGGCAGGCGTGTTGTCATTGGCGCTTTATCAGCCAACCACGGCGCAACGTCCAGTTCCGCTGTTTCCCAATGACGATGATCGCGCCGCTGCGGCCTAGAGCCAGCGGCGGTCCGGTCAAAGAGGATCAACAGCAACACATAGGTGCGAAATGCAGGTATCGGGCAGGTTTCCTGCGCGGTCCGGTCTGGACAAACCACCCGTCGGGGCGGCAAGTAGTCGTGCCGCAAAAGATCGGGGTCGGAATGGATATGGACAGCCTAGGTGATAAGATTTTGAACGGAGACCGGCGTGCGCTGGCCCGGGCAATCACTCTGGTCGAAAGTGGTCGCGCCGATCATCGGGCACAGGCGTCTGAATTGCTGGCGCATTTGGCCAAAGCCGGGCGGCAATCCCTGCGCGTTGGGTTGTCCGGTACTCCGGGGGTGGGCAAATCCACCTTTATCGAAAGCTTTGGCATGATGCTGATCGAGCAGGGCCTGCGCGTTGCGGTCTTGGCTGTCGACCCCAGCTCGACCCGTTCAGGTGGTTCTATTCTGGGCGACAAAACCCGGATGGAGCGGCTGAGTCGTGAGAAGAACGCCTTTATCCGTCCGTCTCCCAGCCAATCCCATTTGGGCGGCGTGGCCCGCCGCACCCGCGAGGCGATTGCCCTGTGCGAGGCGGCAGGGTTCGACGTGGTGCTGATTGAAACTGTAGGAGTCGGGCAGTCCGAGACCGTCGTTTCCGAAATGTCGGATCTGTTCCTTCTGTTGCTTGCGCCTGCGGGCGGGGATGAGTTGCAGGGGGTTAAACGCGGAATCATGGAAATGGCCGACATGATCCTTGTGAACAAGGCGGATGGAGATCTGAAAGCCACGGCCACCCGCACCTGTGCTGACTACGCGGGGGCTTTGCGCCTGCTGCGAAAACGCCCGCAGGACCCCGAGGGTTTTCCCAAGGCGATGACTGTTTCCGCGGTCGAGGAACATGGGCTTGACCAAGCCTGGGACGAAATGACCACTCTGTCAGGCTGGCGGCGTGAAAACGGCCATTGGGATGGCAACCGCGCGGCGCAGGCGCGGTTCTGGTTCGATCAAGAAGTGCGATACGCGCTGCTATCTCGGTTGGATACGCCGACCGCCCGCGCAGAAATGGATCGCCTTGGATCCGATGTTGGCGCAGGCAATCTTAGCCCGACGGCGGCTGCGGAACGAATGCTTAGTGTCCTAGCAACACACTAGACGCCTTTTAGCGTCAGAGGTGGAGGGTGCGCCAAAATCATGTATTATGGGCAAAGATACAATTTCTGATTGTGCTGCTTCGAGGGGAAGTCGATAGTCTCGATGGTGCGCAAGTCAACAAATGAACGCGTCGGAGATAGCCGTGCATGCCCAATATTCGTGGGACAAATGGTGACGACGATATCGAAGTCACCGGCGACGAAGGTACGCTGAACGGTACGCCCCAGGGCACGCCCATTGATGATATTCGCGCCCGTGGCGGTGACGATGAGATTACGATTGTAAGCAGTACTATTTCCGGGAGTGTACGCGGCAACGCCGGAAACGATGAAATCACCGTGTTCAACGCCCAGATCGATGGGCAGATCAATGCGGGTCGCGATGCGGATACCGTCACGGTTTTTGACGTAGGCGTCGGCAATATCCGTTTGGGGCAGGGCAATGACACCCTGAACTTTATCCGAACCCAAGTCACCGGGGATGTTCAGGGCGGCGGCGGGCAGGACGCGCTGAACCTTCCGGTGGGCACAGTTGTAACCGACGCAAATTTCGGAACGTTCACCGTTGTTGTCGGGCAATCCTATTCGCTTTCCAGCGGCAGCTTCGAATTGCCCTCAGGGATCGTGGTCAACTATAGCGGGTTTGAATCCGGCACAGGGTTTTTGTGCTTTACCCGCGATACAGTAATTCAGGCACAACGTGGTCCGGTTCTTATTCAGGATCTCCGACAGGGGGATATGATCCCAACGCAGGGCAACGGGATGCAACCGATCCGCTGGATCGGGCGCCGTAAATTTGACTCGGTGGCATTGGCGGGCGACGCGAAACGTCGCCCCGTCCGAATATTGGCAGGCGCGATGGGCAATGGGTTGCCCAAACGGGATCTGTTGGTGTCACGGCAGCACAGAATGCTGGTGCAGTCGCAAATCGCAGAACGGATGTTTGGCGAGCCCGAAGTTCTGATTCCGGCGATAAAACTGACCGCGCTGCCAGGGATATTCGTTGATGCTACGGTGGACAGTGTCGAATATTACCACCTGCTTTTTGACCGGCACGAGGTTATCTTTGCCGAAAACGCCCCAAGCGAAAGCCTGTTTACCGGGCCTGAGGCGCTTAAGACCCTTAGCCCGGAAGCGCGGCGTGAGATATTCGATATCTTTCCGGAATTGGCGGATGTGAACCACAATCCCAACCCGGCCCGGTACATCCCCAAAGGCCCCCAACAAGCGCGCCTCGTGGCTCGGCACCTGAAGAATGAAAAGCCACCGCTGCAGGGCTATGACGTATAGGGGAACGCCACTCGGATGTTTTAATCCCCAAAAAGCAGTCATGTTGAACCCCGCACTGAATGCATGACTGAATGAAATAACCCGGTCAGGCAGGCGATTCTGGTCAAAAAAGGGCAGTTGAAGATTGCAGCAATGTCGGATTTTTGATGGAAATCGACTGCGTGCCACGCTTTTCAATCCAGGTCAGGCTCGCTTGTATGTCACCTTTCGCCACCGGGTGTCTGATCCGGGACAGTTTTCGGAACCGCGACCGGCGGCAACTTTAATACAGGCGGGATATGCGCATTTGCATGTGCAGGCTCGGCTGAATGATTGGTATATAAACTCTGAAACACCCGAACTTGAGGCCTGCCTGTCGCGGCTGACCCAGGGAATGGAACATGTCGCGGCGATGGGCTTTTCAATGGGTGGTTACGCCGGTCTTCGCTTGGCGCGAGCGCTAAACTTGAAATCTCTTCTTGCTGTTTCACCGCAGTTCTCAATTTCTGAAGAACACGTGCCATTTGACCCGCGTTTCAAAAAATGGGCGACAGACTTCGATCCTGATCTTGGGGCGCTGCCGAGTCGCTTTTATCCTGTACGCGGCCTCATTCTGGTTGATCCGTTCAACCGCGCCGATTTTCTGAATGCCCGCATGACCCAGGAGGCCTTTCCCGCAATGAAAATCGTAAGGCTTTGCTTCACTGGTCATCCTGCGACCAAAGTTATAAGGCAAACCGGTGGATATGGCAGGCTACAGAATATGTTGCTTCGTCAGCGGTTGTCACCGGAAAGAATGGTCCGTGTGCATCGTACTGCGCGACTAAAAAGCCGCCGGTACTGGGCGCGTCTGGCGGCCGCAGCGGCAAAAACAGGTCGCCCAGAGTTGGAAAATCGCGCCCTGAAACGGCCGGGAGAATTAAATGAAAACTTGGTGCTGTGAATCATTGGCATATGGCTTGACCCCGTCTGTGATTCCCACTACACGCATCCAACCAGTTTTCGGGCGCGACTTCGGGTTGTGCCCCTTGTGATTTGGCCGAGGGTGTAATGCCTGGCCTCCAGAAACAAAGGAAGAAACCATGTCGCGCCGTTGCGAACTGACCGGAAAAGGCCCGATGACTGGCAACAATGTCAGCCATGCCAAAAACAGAACTCGTCGTCGTTTTCTGCCCAACCTGAACGACGTTACGCTGCAGTCGGAAACGCTGGGCCGTGGCGTCAAGCTGCGCATCTCGGCGGCTGCCCTGCGTTCGGTGGACCACCGTGGTGGTCTGGACGCGTTCCTGGCGAAAGCCAAGGACGATGAGCTGTCCAACAACGCATTGAAAGTGAAAAAGGAAATCGCCAAGGCGCAAGCTTCGGCCTAAGACCTTTTTCCTGCGAGAATTCAGGCCCTGTACCTTTTGGTGCAGGGTTTTTTCGTTTTGTGCAGAGTGCTGTTCTCAATTTGGAATTAAATTTCCGCGTTGGGTGAAATTGTTCACATACCGTTTGCTCTACCCGTATTATGTTTAGGCATATTCATCTGGCGGAGTTCAACCTCATGTCGTTCAAATCATTACCTTCTTTCTCCCTACTGGCCGACTTTTTCGGCAAAACGTTTGGGGCATGTCTGCGGATGCAGCGTCGGGTGAATCGGCTGCATACGAGCCTGACAAAAGGGTCCGTCAAGCGCCCGGAACCGGATCGCTGACATTGTCCTCCCGGCCCTGGGCTTTAAGCGTGTCTGATTGCGCTTGAAGCCCGTTTTGTCTCTGGCCTATATCGGGGACAGGATGAAACCCGTTCTGAACAAAGTTCTGCCGTTTGTGCTGTCGCTGCTGGTCGTTTTGACCGGGCAGGGCGTTGCTGCATCGCGCGGTGTGGACCGGGCGGTGGGGCATATGGTGCTGTGTACCGGATCTGGTCCGGTCGTGGTCTATATGGATGCCGAAGGGCAGCCGACAAAGGCCCCGCACTTCTGTCCGGATTATGCGTTGAACCTGTTGGGCGCGGTGAGCATTGACGAACCGTCCTTGCCGGTTGCGCCGGACACCGATCGACCCATGCCATCGCGTATCGCGGAGAATCTGATCGCTCTGCCTATACCGTCACAGCCAGCCCGGGCACCTCCTGCAAGTGTTTGATTCATTATCAATTCTTATCAAACACCAAACTACAGGAGAGGCGCTATGTCACTCACATCCAGACTGCTGACCACCCTTGCCGCCGCAACTATTGCTACGGCTGCTTTTGCGCAGGACACGATCACCGTCGATGACGCTTATGCCCGATCATCGGGTAAAACAGCCAAAGCTGGCGCAGCCTTCATGATGATCCAGAACACCGGCGCGACCGATGATCGTTTGATCGGCGTGGAATCCGACGCTGCGGCTCGGGTCGAGTTGCACACCCATATTGTCGACGAAAACGGCGTTGCCAAGATGACCCATGTCGAAGAAGGCTTTGTCATACCCGCCGGTGAAATGCACATGCTGAAGCGTGGTGGCGATCACGTGATGTTCATGGGCCTGACAGCCCCGTTTGAACAGGATGCAATGGTTCCCGTTACGTTGATCTTCGAGACAGCAGGCGAGGTCGAGATCAAGATTCCGGTGGATTTGGTGCGTAAGGACACCGGCGGTCACGGTTCGCATTCGAACTAGGGCTACGCCTGAACTCGGGCCGCGCTGCGGCCGTCATCCATGCGTCAGGCCGGGAAATTCCCGGCCTTTTGTCGTTGTAGAAAAGGTTCAGCGGTTGACCACCCGCATCGCTACGCGGTCATGGGCGCGTTTGAAGCGCATGGCCAGCCAGAGCATTACTGCGGCAAAGGCCAGCGCCGAGAAAGCAATCGCCCAGCCGAGCGCCACCATGCCGCTGCCCGGCCAGAACATCAAAACAAGGCCGATCAACAGCGCGACAATGCCGGAGTTGCGCATGGTGGATGCGTCCGGATGTGCATCGGGCAATTGCCGCCACACCATCAGCGAGCCTATCCCGACAATCAAAGCCCAGGCTCCCAGCAGGAAGAACGCGAGGCGCGCGACGCCTTCCGGCCAGATCAGCAGGATCAGTCCGATCAGAAGCGCCCCGATGCCGAAACCGCCAATCAGGCCACGTCGACCAAACCCCAGCAGCGTCAGGCCACCATCGAGGACCAGCAGCAGGCCCACCAGACGGATCAGCAAAGAGATGCTGCCCGTCGGCCAGAATAACGCTGCGATCCCGAGCGCACCGGCCAGGATTCCGCGCAGCAAGAATGTCCACCACAGGTCCGTTAGCTGATCACCGAGGGCGCCACGTGTGTCGAGGCTGTCATCATCAAGGATTTCACCTTGTTGGTTTTTTGGGTCTGTCATGGGGACCTCTCGGGTTGTTAGGGCACTAGTATAGCAAGGAAATTCGCCTCTTGTCTGCGGGTTTCGCCCTATTGCGATTTTAGGATCTGATCGACCCAGCGCGGAATGGTTTCTGTTGCGGGGCCAAGTATGACTTCGTCGAAACTGGATGCGCCGGTCGACGGCTCGAGGTTCAGTTCGACAGTTCTTGCACCGGACATCATGGCCTCGTGCACGAAAGCCGCGGCGGGATAGACCTGACCCGAAGTGCCAATGGCGGCAAAGATGCTTGTGCCTGCCAGATGATCATAGATGGCGTCCATGTGATAAGGCATCTCACCAAACCACACCACATCCGGACGCGCAGTGGGGGCTACGCAGGCAGGGCAGGGCTCGCCCACGGCCATCTCGGGCGGCGCCGTCCAGCGGTGGCCGCAGGCCGCGCAAAGCGCGCCCGCCAGCGTTCCATGCATGTGGATCACGTTTTGCGCGCCACCGGCCTCGTGCAGGCTGTCGACGTTTTGTGTGACGATCACAACCTCGCCGGGCCAGTCCTGCTGTAGTCGGGCAAGTGCATCGTGGGCCGCGTTAGGTTGCGCCTCGGCGGCCTGTACGCGGCGGGCATTGTAAAACCCGTGCACCAGCGCGGGATCACGCGCGAACCCTTCGGGCGTGGCAACGTCTTCGATCCGGTGTTGGGCCCACAAACCGCCCTCGTCGCGGAACGTGCCCAACCCGCTTTCGGCGGAAATCCCGGCCCCTGTCAGAATGACGATCTTTTCCATCTTGGCCCTTCGCGTTACACCGTGGTTCATGACCCACCGTATCTTGTTCGTCTGTCTGGGCAATATCTGCCGTTCTCCCGCCGCCGAGGGCGCCTTTCGCGCCCGTGCGCCGCATCACGCTACCGATAGTGCCGGGACTTCTGGCTGGCACATTGGTGACCCACCTTATGGGCCGATGCAAATGGCAGCTCTGTCGCGTGGCATAAAACTGGATGATTTGCGGGCGCGCCAATTTGTGCCCGCGGATTTCGACAGGTTCGATTTGATTATCGGGATGGATGCCGACAACCTCGCGGATATTGAGGCATTGAGGCCAGCTGGGAACGAAACCCCAGTGCGTCTGCTGACGGATTTTGCGCCTCATATCGGCACAGACCACGTCCCGGACCCATACTATACCCGTGACTTCGATGGAGCATTGGATCTAATCGAGGCAGCGGTCGAAGGTCTCGACACGCATCTACGCGGCTAGTTCATCAACTTTAGGCGGTTGTTCAGCCATGGCAATTGCGCAAGGGCCGGGTCAACAATCTGGCTGCCCATTAGGCGGCGCATCATGCCTGCGACTTCTTGCGGAACCTGACCTGACCAGTCGGTGCGGGTGAACAAGGAAATCGTCCGCGACACATCTCCGATCGGGGCAGGGTGCGCCTCAAGCCCGTCATGGAATCGCGCCGCCCGCATGTAGCCCAGCGGCGTCGTGATCGCCCAGCCGAGGCCGCGCGCGACCATTGCCATCAACGCCAGATGAGAACCGATTTCGAACCGTTCTTCAAATTCCAGCTGCTGGCGCGCCAGATGGGCCTCAATCTGGCGGCTGATCAACTGCTCGCGGGCATAGCGTAGGAAGGGCAGATCCTGCATGGCGTTTTCGGCCCCTTTGGGCGTCACCAGAATGAAGGGATCGCGCACCAGCGGGTACTCGACCACGCCTTCCAGCACCTCGCCGCTATGGGCTGACACCACAAGCTGAAGGCGCTGCGCCTCAAGTTCTTCGAACAGGTCAAGACTGGGCAGTGTGATCAGTTTGAACTTTGACCGCGTCAGACTTTCGGCCAACAGAGTGGCCAGTCGCGGGGTCAGGTCATTGTCGAAATCGTCAATCAGGCCGACAGACAGGGTTGCAAGGTGCCCCAGGTCCATCACAGTCAGCTCGCTTTGGGCCATCTGCAGTTCGGCCAGAACAGCCTGCGCGCGGGCCAGAAAGCTGCGCCCAGCCTGGGTCAGGCGCATCGGGCGCCGTGCGTGATCCACCAAATCGGTGCCCACTGCCTTTTCCAGATTGCGTAACTGCTGGGACACTGACGGCTGGCTAAGCCCTGTGATCTCGGCGGCTTGCGCTACCGATCCGGTCCGCGCCAACGCCTCGAACACTTCGAGGCCGCGCAGGGTCAGCCCTTTCATAACCATCAGATATCCCTTTCGCTGCGCCTTTCTGGGGCGCAGTTCGGGTCAGGTCAAGGATTGATCAGCCTAGTTGCAGATCGCCTGCGCCATCTGACCAAAGTTCCGATACCGGTCCCACAGCGCATCGTCGCGCGCCGTCTGTGACATCTTGAGCTCTTGGGCCTGATGCGGGTCGCGGAACCACTTGGCAACGGTCTTCTGATCACTGCGGGTCAACGCCTGATTGGCCACCCGCTGAATGCAACTACACCGATCCCGCGTCGCCGCCGACCGGTCAGACGCCAGACACGCCCGTTTGATCTGCGCCGCCTCTGCGACCGGAGCCACCGCCGTCAGCGACGTGGCACAGAATGCGATTAAGAGGAACTTTTTCATGCTCATGCCTCATGTTTGCCTGCCCGGAGGGGTCTTATGCCCCTCTCGGTCTTCGCAGGAGTATGAATCAAACGGGGAAAGGGATCAATCAAACGTTGAGAAAAAGTGATTGCACGGTTTGCGAATGTCGCGTTGTCTAACCCGACTTTGCTTAGAAACCCCTCATGAGACCACTATGCTTAAGAAATACGGACGCACATTTCACTTGCCGCAATCTCCTGGCGCCACGAGTGATGACAAAATCATGTCTAGCGTTGCCGTGTTAGAGATGGCTGACGAAGTGGTGTTCACTGAAAAGATGGACGGTGAGAATACCACGATCCACAGCCTAGGCTGTCACCCCCGCAGCCTCGACGCGAGATATCATCCGTCGCGAGATTGGATGAAGGCATTTGCAGCCGGTATAGCGCCTCTACTTGCCGAGGATGAACGAATTGTGGGCGAGTATTTGTTCGCGCGTCATTCCATCACTTATTCAGAGCTGCCGACATATTTTCTGGGATTTGCTTGGATCAAGGCTGAGGAAGTTCAACCTTGGGACGCGACGCTTTCGCGCTTTGTCGAACTTGGGGTCACAGCGGTTCCTGAACTTTATCGCGGGCGGTTTTCGGCACAGATCGCAAAGGATGTAATTGCGGGTCTCGATCTCGAAAAACAAGAGGGGTTTGTCGTTCGCACCACTGGGGCCTTCAAGGAAGAAGACATGCCCATACACCTTGCTAAATACGTACGTGAGGGCCATGTGCAAAGCGAGACGCATTGGATGAATGCAGCGCTGGTCAAAAACGGTTTGGTCTGACTGGGCCGAGAGCTTGGGAACAAAGGGTTTCGCAGCATGTTGACCCACCTTGACCACAGCCCAATTCCGACGCATATCCCCAACCCATGACAGACCTCGCTCATATCCGCAATTTCTCCATCGTCGCGCATATCGACCATGGCAAATCCACCCTTGCTGACCGGCTCATCCAAGAGACCGGAACGGTCAAGGATCGCGACATGAAGGAACAGCTGCTCGACAGCATGGATATCGAGCGCGAGCGCGGCATCACAATCAAGGCCAACACGGTCCGCATCGACTATACCGCCGACAATGGCGAGCAATACGTGCTAAACCTGATCGACACACCCGGCCACGTGGACTTTGCCTATGAGGTCTCGCGCTCCATGCGCGCGGTCGAAGGCTCACTGCTGGTTGTGGACTCGACCCAAGGTGTCGAGGCGCAGACTCTGGCGAACGTCTATCAGGCCATTGATGCGGATCATGAGATCGTGCCGGTACTAAACAAGATCGACCTGCCGGCGTCCGACTGTGACCGCGTGGCCGAACAGATCGAGGATGTGATCGGCATCGACGCGTCTGAGGCCATTCAGGTCAGCGCCAAAACCGGGCAGGGCATCCACGAAACGCTGGAATCTATCGTCACCCACTTGCCTGCGCCGCAGGGCAATCTCGACGCGCCGCTCAAAGCGATGCTGGTCGACAGTTGGTACGACGCCTATCTCGGCGTCATCGTTCTGGTCCGCATTATGGACGGCACGCTGAAAAAGGGCATGCGGGTCAAGTTCATGTCGAACAACACCCTGCACCATGTGGACCGCGTTGGCGTGTTCCGCCCTGAGATGGAGATGGTCGACAGCCTCGGCCCCGGTGAGATCGGCTTTCTCACCGCATCAATCAAACAGGTCCGCGACACTCGCGTTGGCGACACCATCACCAATGACCGCAACGGGACCGAAGAGGCTCTGACAGGCTTCAAACCCGCGCAGCCGGTGGTCTTCTGTGGCCTCTTCCCCGTGGACAGTTCCGAATTCGAGGACCTGCGTGATGCGATCGACAAGCTGGCCCTCAACGACGCCAGCTTCAGCTTTGAAATGGAAACCTCGGCAGCACTTGGCTTTGGCTTCCGCTGTGGCTTCCTCGGCCTGCTGCACCTTGAGGTCATCCGAGACCGCATCGAACGCGAATATGATATCGAGCTCATCACCACCGCGCCGTCGGTGATCTATCACGTCTACATGAAAGACGGCGAGATGATCGAGCTGCACAACCCCGCCGACATGCCCGATCCCTCCAAGGTCGATCATATCGAGGAGCCGCGCATCAAGGCGACCATCCTTGTGCCGGACGAATTCCTCGGTGACGTGCTGAAACTCTGTCAGGACCGTCGCGGCATTCAGCTGGACCTGACCTATGCGGGCAGCCGCGCGATGGTCGTCTATGATCTGCCGCTGAACGAGGTTGTCTTCGACTTTTACGACCGCCTGAAATCGGTGACCAAGGGCTATGCCTCGTTCGACTATCAGATGACCGGCTATACCGAGGATAATCTGGTCAAGATGTCGGTGCTGGTGAATGACGAACCGGTCGATGCGCTGTCGACCATGGTTCACCGCGACCGGGCCGAGATGCGGGGCCGGGCGATGTGCGAAAAGCTCAAGGACCTGATCCCGCGCCACATGTTCAAAATCCCGATTCAGGCCGCCATCGGAGGCAAGGTCATCGCCCGCGAGACCCTCTCGGCGCTGCGCAAGGACGTGACTGCGAAGTGTTACGGAGGCGACGCCACGCGGAAACGCAAACTGCTGGACAAGCAGAAGGCGGGTAAGAAGAAGATGCGCCAGTTCGGGAAGGTCGATATCCCGCAGGAGGCGTTTATTTCGGCGTTGAAGATGGATGGGTGACGCGATGCCTGAATTTCGTTGCCCTATTTGGGGAACAAAAGCGGAGCCTCGCATAAGCCACGGCGACTATAGTGAACTTGTGTCTTTCCGAGCCGGGGGCCATTACAAGATAACTGGCACCGCTCTTGCGATGATACGAAGCTGGGGTAACGATAAGGATCAAGAAAGAGCCGCGTTGTCTCAGGCAATCTTGGAAGCAAACATCAATGGTGGTGTTTTTCCTATCACTTCTGATGATCTTCAGGAGGGTTCTAGCGTCCTTAAGGCACGGACTCACCGAGAGAACCTGAATCTATTTTTAAAAGCAGCAGCACATCGGGCTCCGATCTTAGGCGAGTCTATATTCACTCACGGCATTAACCACTACGATCCAAATTGGGACTACATTGTTGCTTTAGCTTGGCAGGAAATTCGGCCCGATGAGAGGTTTGAACCCTTTGTTTTGGAATACCTTGATTATGCCGCAAGGCGTGGCTTAGCTCGCATCGAAAAAGATGAATGCTACCTGACCCTCGAAGGCTATGAATTCATCGAAGGCTTGGGAATAAGTAGTAATTCCGGGGACTCAATTTTCGTTGCGATGTGGTTCGGAAGCGCTGAGGTAAATTCATTCTATGAGAATGCGGTGAAACCCGCGATCGAAGGTGCTGGCTATAATTGTGTCAGGATTGATCAAACTCATCATAATGAGCGGATCGATGAGATGATTCTGGCTGAAATACGCAAGTCAAAAGCCGTACTAGTTGATGTGACTTGTGGTCTTGCTAAGCCGTTAGACTGGTCGAACTCAGATACGGTCGGAGCACCAAGAGGCGGCGTCTATTTTGAAGCTGGTTTCGCTGTGGGATTGGAGCGTCCAATAATCTGGTGTGTGCAACAAGAAGTTGCTGACACAGAAAACGTCGTTCATTTCGATGTCAGGCAATACAACCAAATTCGATGGAAGAAAGATCACGAAAGCAACAGAGAATTGATCAAAGCAAGAATAGAAGCCACACTTGGACGCGGGAACGCATTTCCACATTCTAGCTAAGGACTAGTTGTTTAAGCTGTACTTGGTCCTCAAACCACATATCAATCCTCCTGCCCGGCGGCACCGCCGGGTCGCGCCGACCCGCCCCTGTTAAACCGAAGGTTTGCCTCCGGCAAAACGGGCTGCGCGCTTGCGCCACCCCTCGGGTCAGTCGCGGCCCTTAGGACTTAGATATCTGTGACTAGCCGCTGACAAATCACCTCATTAGGTTGTCGCTATGACAATGAACTATCGAACTATCTTGGAGCGTTGGCCCGTCGCGACGATTGGCCTGACATTTCTTTCCTACTTTGTTTTGCAAAGCATTGCGGACCACACTTTCCGCGCCTTTGATCAGCAGGAATTTAACCCCGGTTGGGTACTGTTTCTCATTGTTGGTGGCTGGGGATTCTACAGCATGTTTCACATAGTCTTTTATCTAATTCGAACGTTTAAGTAGCATCGTATCAGTGGTTTATCAGTCGTCCATCTAACACCTGTGACCAACCTCACAGCTTCAACTTCGCCCACCTGCTAATGTTGACGCGACGGCAACCTCGGCAGGAGGCCCACATGTCCACATCGCTCATCCCTCTCATCGCCCTCGGGTCGGCGGGTCTCTATTCCGTTGCCATGATCTCGATGAAGTTCTGGTGGAAACTCCCCGGAGTGGGTCTTGGCCTGCTGATCGTCGCGACCTTGCTGGCCGGGGCCACGCTGGAACTTGCCGCGCTGCGCGAAGAACGGCTGGGCATCATCTATACCGGCATTCTGGGGGCCGAGGTTGTTCTGATCGCCATCGCCTCATTCTTTCTGTTCGGCGAAAACTTTTCATATCGCGAGGCGGCAGGCATCGGTCTGGTGATCCTTGGCACCGCGCTGGCCTGGGCATAAGGCAAACATTACCGGATTGTGAAGTTTCCCTCAGGTAAGTTGCAACCCGCGCATTCCCTTCCAATCTGTTCAACAGGCCAGCAACGGCCCTGAACTTTGGAGGAGAGCCCATGACCAGATATATGACTGCCGGAGCAGCCGCTCTGGCCACGAGCCTTACCCTTGCCACGGCCTCGATGGCCGAGACCACACCTGATCTGCGCGGTGCCTGGACAGGCACCTATACCAAGGTTTCGCCGTCTCGGGTGACCACCGGCGATGCGCCGCGCTTTCATCAGGGAGAGTGGCTGCTGGATATCCAGCAGCAGCAGGACAACTTGTTCTGGGGGCCCAGCATGTGGCGACCAGATGCTGGAACAGATTGGCGCGTGTTTGACGCCACCGGCACCATCAGTCTGGATGGGTCAGGCACCATCGGCATCGTCGAAAGCTCGGCCGATCCGCAGGTGGGTGTGAACGCGCTGGTGGATGCGCGTTATCAGGACGGCAAGATTTACGCGGATTTCCGTAGCCTGCGTCGCGGGACAACGTACAGCGTTGTACTCGAACGTCAGGTGAACTGAAGCGTCTCCGGCCCGATCGGCTTTAGGGGGTACAGGGAGCACTGAGGTGCCGCGCGTATTAGGTAAACTCGGTTGGGTCGGAACGTTTCTCAAATACGGATACAGCGTCTCCTCAGGGGGGACGGGTCGGGCGGCATCTTGGTTGCAAGCGACAGGGTCCTGAACACACGGTGCCGGATTGCGGCGTTCCCCGGCATATGTGGTTTAGGGTCTCGCGAACCTTCAGCGCGGCTTAGCTTGTGGTCTGAGAGCCGTCCGGCCCCAGTTTCTCTGAACATCTCTGGCCAGGCAATGGTAAGCGCGGATCCGTCTGATTCGATGCTCTGCGGCTGTGAATACCCGCAATCGGCAACGAAATGGCCTTTGCGGGTGCAGAAAGTCAGGAAAATCGAGTCATTTCGTCGAATTCAGCGTTTTCCATTGCCAAGACCGCACGGCGTTTCGATTTCCGGAGTTATCCACAATTTTCTCCCGGCGGATATCAACACTTTATCCCCGTCTAATTCTCATGCTGCAGTGCTATTTTCTTGTCGGAACATGACCCGGATGTAACAGTTCTATTACCGCAACGGTTCTTAGGAACCAGGGTGGGACGCAAAGACCAAAGGGGGTCGAGGCAATAAGGGCAAGTCTTAGGATTAGCTTTTATATGCAGAGGCTTACCGGTGGATGGTCAGTTGAATTGGGTGTCAGACCCGGGTCAGATGATCAGACTCTCAGAAGGTCGATGCGTGCTGCAAAGCATCTTAGGATGCCGAGCAGCGGCCGTGGCCTGTAACAGGGTCTGGGCAACTGGATCGTGGCGTCCCTCGGATGCATCGACCCGGCAAGGCGTCAGGAGTATCCGCAAGGGTACATGCATGGACCGCGTCTGCGCACCTGACGCCTTTTCTTTTTCTCTGGTTTTTCCAGGCTGCCACTCTGCCCCTGCAAAACGGGAACGGGGTTCTTGTGGATGCACAAGAACCCCGAAGTGTCAGATATGCAATGCCGCGTCTATGCACCTGTGCCAAGGAGTGTAACTTGGTTGGCTGCAATCTTCAACCATATCTTGTATGTAGAAGTTGTGCTTTCACAATATCCTGAACCGCGTCAGATATTTTGCTGAACGTCAGTTGCCGCGCCTTGAATGGCATCACCTGCTTTTTCGATATCTTTGCCAGCACCTTTGGCAGTCTCGCACGCGGCGAGAGAAAACAGTGCCAACCCTACCAGAATTGCTCGGATCATCAGTACCTCCATTTGATGTTCTAAGCATGGCCTAGCAGTTTTTATTTGCTGGAACCAGTATTTTACCGCGCTGACACGGGGCATAGAAACACGAAGCTGCAGACCAAATAGACCGCATGGATTGCGAAGGCAGGGTGTGGCCGCACCAACGTTAGAATGTTCGGGTCGGAAAGACTGGAACAACGCGTCTGGTGCGGTGGAAAGATAAACGAAATCAGTCCTTTTGGTCGCCGCAGAACAACTCGTACACCACTTCAAGCATACGGCGCGGTCTGTCGTCAGCAAGTCGGTAGTAAATAGCCTTGCCTTCGCGTCGCGGAATCACAAGGCCTTCCAGACGAAGGCGGGACAGCTGCTGCGAGACAGCCGCCTGCCGCGCGGAAAGTAGGTCCTCAAGCTCGGTCACGGATTTTTCGCCAGAGACCAGATGGCACAAGATCATCAATCGGCCTTCGTGACTGATCGCCTTGAGGAAATTCGATGCGCGGGTCGCATTTCCCGCCATCCGATCGAAATCGTCAGACGTCATATTCTGTGAAATCTGAGGCAATGCCATTGGTGTTTTCCTTTTGAGCCCTGGTGTCGGGGAACTTTTGTGAGTGTTTCGCTAAAGCGGTTCGCATTGCTACACGTTCTGCGCATGAATTTCCATATGCATGGATCAAAATGACGTGATGCGAAAAGGGGAACTTACAAACAAGCGCGTCAAACCAGGCCTTGACCGCTGTTGTTTCTGTGCGTTCGACATCAGACTATCCCCCTATTGTGGGCGGTTGGAGCGCGATCTGTTGTGCCCCCCTTGCAGCCCCCCCGTGGCGACACTAAGACTCGGGTAACGTTTCTTCGGGTAATGTCCCGATCCATAGCAAAACAGGCAGGTTCTCATGTTCGATCCCGTTGACACCTATATGAATACGCTCGTTCCCATGGTCGTCGAGCAGACCAGCCGGGGTGAACGCGCGTATGATATTTTCTCGCGCCTTCTGAAAGAGCGGATCATTTTCATCAACGGTCCGATCCACGACGGGATGAGCCACCTGATCGTCGCGCAATTGCTGCATCTTGAGGCGGAAAATCCGAACAAAGAAATCTCGATCTATATCAACTCGCCCGGTGGCGTCGTCACCAGCGGTTTGTCGATTTACGATACAATGCAGTATATCAAGCCGAAATGTTCCACATTGGTGATCGGTCAGGCGGCCTCGATGGGGTCGGTTTTGTTGGCCGGGGGCGAGAAGGGAATGCGTTTCTCGCTGCCCAACAGCCGGATCATGGTGCACCAGCCCAGCGGCGGCTATCAGGGTCAGGCCAGCGACATCATGATTCACGCGGCCGAGACGCAAAAACTGAAGGATCGCCTTTATGACATATACGTGCGTCATACCGGCCAGACCAAAAAGGCGGTTGAAAAAGCGCTGGATCGTGACAATTTCATGAGCCCGGAAGAGGCGAAGGACTGGGGTCACATCGACGAAATCGTCGAAAATCGCGCCAAAATGGATGGTGACGAGGCCTAAGAATATCTCCCCACGTCTTGGGCGTGGGGACCATTTTTGAGATTGTAGCCGCCCCGGTGGTGGCCTAAGCTGCACCAACATGTGGCATGCGCGGTTCCACACAGACCGCAGGGACGAAGCCCGAAAGGTAGAACATGGCGACGAATTCAGGCGGTGACGGCAAAAACACGCTCTACTGCAGCTTCTGCGGCAAGAGCCAGCATGAGGTGCGCAAGCTGATTGCCGGCCCGACCGTTTTCATCTGCGATGAATGCGTCGAGCTGTGTATGGACATCATCCGCGAAGAGACGAAGGCCAGCGGCCTGAAATCCAGCGATGGCGTTCCAACACCCAAAGACATTTGTGAAGTGCTGGACGATTACGTAATCGGTCAGGCCACCGCCAAACGGGTTCTGTCGGTTGCGGTGCACAACCACTACAAACGTCTGAACCATGCCCAAAAGGCAGGCAGCGATATTGAGCTGGCCAAGTCCAACATTCTGCTGATCGGTCCGACCGGCTGCGGTAAGACGCTGCTGGCGCAGACGCTGGCGCGTATTCTGGATGTGCCGTTCACCATGGCAGACGCAACCACACTGACCGAAGCCGGGTATGTGGGTGAGGATGTTGAAAACATCATCCTCAAGCTGCTGCAGTCCAGCGAATACAATGTCGAACGCGCGCAGCGCGGCATCGTCTATATCGACGAGGTCGACAAGATCACCCGCAAATCCGAAAACCCGTCCATTACGCGTGACGTGTCGGGCGAGGGTGTACAGCAGGCGCTGCTGAAGCTGATGGAAGGCACCGTGGCCAGTGTACCGCCGCAGGGCGGGCGCAAGCATCCGCAGCAGGAATTCTTGCAAGTGGATACCACGAACATCCTTTTCATCTGCGGTGGTGCTTTTGCAGGTCTGGATAAGATCATCGCGCAACGCGGCAAAGGCTCGGCCATGGGCTTTGGTGCCGACGTGCGGGACAATGATGAACGTGGCGTGGGTGAGATTTTCAAGGATCTCGAGCCCGAGGATCTGCTGCGGTTCGGCCTGATTCCGGAATTCGTTGGTCGTCTGCCGGTTCTGGCAACGCTGGAGGATCTGGACGAAGATGCACTGGTCACAATCCTGACCAAACCCAAGAACGCTCTGGTCAAGCAGTACCAGCGCCTGTTCGAATTAGAAGACGCCGAGCTGGCATTTACTGATGATGCGCTGAAGTCGATCGCCAAGAAGGCCATCGAACGCAAAACCGGCGCGCGCGGGCTGCGCTCGATCCTCGAGGATATCCTTCTGGACACCATGTTCGAACTTCCGGGCATGAAGAACGTAACCGAAGTGGTGGTGAACGAAGAAGCGGTGTCGTCTGACAAGCAACCACTGATCATCTATGCGGATGCCGCGGAATCAGCTTCGGCAGGGTAAGGCACAACAAGAATTACCAAGACGGCGCGGGATTGACCGCGCCGTTTTCTTTTGGAGGGAAGCATGAAAATCAGGCGCATTTCATCTGGCGGAGAATTCGAGGCCAAAATCGGCTATTGTCGTGCTGTGGTTGCAAATGGTTTCGTCTTTGTCGCCGGGACTTGCGCCCAAGGTGACAACGTGCCGGAGGACATTGTAGGGCAGTGCAAGTCGTCCTTGGAGGCGATTGGAAAAGCGCTGGCCGAGGCTGGAGTCGGTTTTGCGGACGTAGTTCGGGTCAATTACTATTTGCCGGACATGAATGAGTTCGAACTTTGCTGGCCGTTGTTGGTAGAATCTTTTGGTGACAACCCACCGGCAGCGACGGTGATCGAATGCAATCTCATAACACCCGAGGACCGCATCGAAATCGAAGTGACCGCGGCTCTGCCGCAATAGAGGGTGCGGTTTTTGTGACACTGGACCTTAGCCCGCCTTTGGTCCATATCTGCGGGTACAGAAATGCCGGAGGCAGCTGATGGGAATCCTAAACAGTCTTTTGCGGGCCGTGACCTGGTGGAACGGATCCACATTGAACACGCAGATTTACACATCGCGTAAGGGTATCAAGGTCGGTGAAGACGACGAAGGCAACGTGTTCTATCACAATGCAGACGACAGCAGACGCTGGGTTATTTTCAATGGTGAGGCCGAGGCAAGCCGAGTTGACCCCGATTGGCATGGCTGGCTGCACCGCACCTGGGATGAGCCGCCGACGGACAAACCGCTGAAACACAAATCCTGGGAAAAACCGCATCAGGAAAACCTGACAGGCTCTGCTTTGGCTTATGCGCCGGCAGGTTCTTTGCGCCGCCCGGACCCGGTCGAGCGTAAGGACTACGAAGCCTGGAGCCCGGAATAACACGAGGCGAGCAATGTCGAGTTATAACGCAACCGAAGTTCTGGTCGGTGGGGCCGTTTTGGCCTGTGCCGTCGCCTTTGGCGTATATGCCAGTCAGTCCACCGGTCTGTCGCAAAGCAGTGGCGGCTATGAACTAGGCGCCTCTTTTCGTTCCTTAGAAGGGGTAGGCGTCGGCACCGACGTACGCCTTGCGGGTGTCAAGATCGGCACTGTAACCGGTGTGGACCTTAATCCCGAAACCTATCGCGCCGATACCACCTTCTCGATCTCTGACGGGATTCTGGTGCCGGACGACAGCGCGATTGTCATCTCATCCGAAGGGCTGCTGGGCGGCAACTTTGTCGAGGTCATGCCGGGTGGTTCGCCGTTCTACCTTGAAGCGGGCGATCAAGTCGAAGATACGCAAGGTGCCGTCAGTCTGATTTCCCTGCTGGTCAAGTTTGTGGCCGGGGACGGAAGCGAATGAAGCGATTTGCCCTGATTGCAGCGTTGCTGGCCGCGACGGGGGCCACGGCCCAGCAAAAAGCCCAATCCGGTCCTGGCGCAATGCTGCGTGGTCTGGACAAGGTCAGCGGTCAGACCGTCGATGTTGAAATGCGGAATGGTCAGACACTGCCGGTTTTTGGGTTGGATGTGGCCTTGGGCGATTGCCGCTATCCAGCGGACAACCCGACCGGTGATGCGTTTGCCTACCTGACGATCTGGGAAAAAGGCAGGACAGATCAACTGTTTGACGGCTGGATGATTGCCACGTCTCCCGCGCTGAACGCGCTGGACCATGCGCGTTATGACGTCTGGGTGATGCGCTGTATCACTGCGTCGGGTGACTGAGGCACTGCTGCCTCGAAATCCGCACTGGCATTGATCGCCTCTTCAAGCGCGTTCCGATATTGCGTGCGCGGAATTTCGATCGCCCCCAGAGACGCCAGATGAGCGGTCAGAAATTGCGTATCAAACAGCCGAAATCCGGTTTGGCGCAAGCGGTCCACAAGATAGGCCAGCGCTATTTTCGAGGCATCCTTTCGACGGGAAAACATGCTTTCGCCGAAAAACGCCGCACCCAGCGTAACGCCATAAACGCCGCCGACCAGTGCGTCCTCATCCCAGACCTCCAGCGAATGGGCCCGGCCCGCGAGGTGGAGTTGCTGATAAAGGTGGCGCAATTCTGCATTGATCCAGGTGTCTGCCCGATCAGCGCAGCCATCGACCACTCCGGCAAAATCGCGGTTGATGCTGATGGAAAAGCCGGACTTTCGAATGCGGCGTGCGAGGCTGCGCGAGATATGAAAGCCATCTAACGGAAAAACGCCACGAAATTTGGGATCGACCCAAAACAGTTCCGGGTCATCGCGGTGTTCGGCCATCGGGAAAATTCCAATGGAATAGCCGTGTAGCAAAAGTTCAGGGGTCAGGCTCATGCGCGATACCCGGGGACCAGAGCGCAAGTGCCCTCTGGTCCCTTGGTTTTATTGGGCCATATTCGCCGCAAGCCAGTGTTCCAGCCAATGAATGTTGTAATCACCGTTGTGGATTTCCGGCTCTTGCAGCAATGCATGGAACAGCGGCACGGTTGTATCGATACCGTCCACGATCAGTTCGCCCAATGCGCGATCTAGTCGTGCCAGCGCCTCGGCCCGGTCGCGGCCATGTACGATCAGCTTGGCAATCAGCGAGTCGTAATAGGGTGGAATCGAATACCCATCATACAGCGCCGAATCCATCCGCACACCCAGACCGCCGGGGGCATGAAAGGCCGATATTCTGCCCGGGCAGGGTGAGAAGTTCGGCAGCTTTTCTGCATTGATCCGGACCTCGATGGCGTGGCCGTTGATCACAAGATCATCCTGACCAAACGACATCGCTTCTCCAGCTGCGACGAGAATTTGTTCGCGCACCAGATCGACGCCAAAGATGCCTTCGGTCACCGGGTGTTCCACCTGCAGGCGGGTGTTCATCTCGATGAAGTAGAACTCGCCGTTCTCATACAAGAACTCGATGGTTCCGGCGCCGATATAGTTGATCTTGGCCACGGCGTCCGCGCAGATTTTACCGATCTTGGCGCGCTCTTCCGGGGTGATGCTGGGGCCGGGTGCCTCTTCAAACACCTTCTGGTGGCGGCGCTGTAGTGAGCAGTCGCGTTCGCCCAGATGTACAGCCTTGCCCTTGCCGTCGCCAAAGACCTGGATCTCAATATGGCGGGGAGTGGTCAGGTATTTCTCGATATAGACCTCGTCATTGCCAAAGGCGGCTTTGCCCTCGGCGCGCGCGGTCATAAATGCGCTTTCCATCTCATCCGCGCTCATCGCGACTTTCATGCCGCGACCGCCGCCGCCAGCGGTGGCTTTGATGATGACGGGATAACCAAATTCCTCGCCGATTTTCTTGGCCGCCTCCAGATCGGGCACGCCGCCGTCGGAACCTGGAACGCAAGGCACACCCAGTGCTTTCATCGTGTCCTTGGCGGTGATCTTGTCGCCCATGACACGGATGTGCTCGGCGGTGGGGCCGATAAAGGTGATGCCGTGATCTTCGACGATCTGCACGAATTCGGCATTCTCGGACAGGAAGCCATAGCCGGGGTGGATCGCTTGTGCCCCAGTGATTTCACAAGCCGAGATGATCGCGGGCACCGACAAGTAGCTTTGCGGGCTGGGCGGAGGGCCGATGCAGACCGATTCGTCCGCCATGCGCACATGCATCGCGTCGCTATCGGCGGTGGAATGGACGGCGACCGTCTTAATCCCCATCTCGCGGGCAGCGCGGATGACCCGCAGGGCGATCTCGCCTCGGTTGGCAATCAGGATCTTGTCGAACATGGGACCGCCTTACTCAACGATGACCAGAGGGGTGCCGAATTCCACCGCATCACCGTCACCGACCAGAATGCGTTTGATGGTTCCGGATTTGGGCGCGTGAATGTGGTTCATGGTTTTCATCGCTTCGACAATCAGCAGAGTGTCGCCTTCGGACACCGATGCGCCGACGCTGATGAAGGACGGTGCGCCCGGTTCGGGCTGCATATAAACGGTTCCTACCATGGGCGAGGTGACAGCGCCCGGGTGGCTGGCCGGATCTTCCTGTGCCGCCGGAGCTTCGACAGGTGCAGCGGCCGCTGCTACGGGTGCTGGTGCCGCTGCCGGTACGGCCATCTGAACAGGGGCGGGCGCGACCTGCGACATGCGGCTGACGCGGACATTCAAACTGTCGTCGTCACCATATTCGCGCATGACTTCCAGTTCGGTCAGGTCATTTTCGCGCAGCAGTTCGGCCAGTGCCTTGATGAATGCCACATCCGCTTCGTGTTTGGTATCTGTCATGAGTGTCCTCGACGGTTCCCCTTTGGCCCGTCTGTTCTCGCGGGCTTTGGTCTGATTACGCAGCGTTATAAGCTATGCGCACGGTCATGAAAAGCGCAGTCTCGGCATGTCAGATGGGGGTTTTGCCCAATATTTCGAGGGGGAAACGGATTAAAGGGGCATGCCTGAGAGTTTTGCCACAAGTTCCGGTAGTTTGCGTGCGCCGAACTTCTCTAGCAAACGGGCCCGGTAAGCCTCGATCGTGCGATAACTCAGCCCCAGCTCGACGCCGATTTCCTTGGCGGACAGACCGCGGCAGGACATGATCGCAACTTCGCGTTCGCGGGTTGTCAATTCGACCAGCGGGCGGTCTTCTGAGATGTCGGAAAAGCTCCAGATGCCATGGCGAAACGGGTCGTCCGGCGTCAGGGATCGTCCGCGTGCACGGCACCAGAACAAGTCCCCGTCGCGTCGGCGCATGACCCGTTCGTCTGTGTAATATCCTGTGTCCTGCATCGCTTTAAGGCCTCGCTGTCCGATCCTCTCCCAATCCGCGACCGACGGGTAGAGGTGCAGCAGAGGCATATTGCGATACTCTGCCTCCTCGCCGCCAAAGGTGCGGGCGAATTGCAGATTGCAGCGTCGGATGATGCGGTTTTCCAACTCGACCAATCCGATGGGGGCATATTCGAAAGCTGGATCGCTCATCCGGCTATCGTGCAAGGAATTCGGGAAAATTAGAAGAGGGTGGATGCAGATTTGGCACCGATTGCCGGGGTGGAAGGTAAGGGCCATCCGTAATCACAGCTGTGAATGCTGTAAACGGACTATGAAAATTGGCCTTTAAGCTGTAGAAATTTAATGGGAGTTTTGAAAAGGCTGGAGCAAACTGGGTGATGGAACATGCGCGACACGCTGACAGGTAGCCGCATTCGCGAGCGACGCCAAATCTCAGGTTTGCGGCAGGCCGAGCTTGCGCGGCAGGTTGGGATCTCGGCGTCTTACTTGAATCTGATCGAACACAATCGCCGTCGGATCGGGGGCAAGCTGCTGGTGGATATCGCCAATGCGCTGTCTGTTGAGCCTTCGCTGCTCACCCAAGGGATTGAGGCTACGCTGATTTCGGCGCTGCGCGAGGCTGGTGCAGATGCGGTTGGACAGCAGGCCGAAGTGGATGCGCTGGAAGAGTTCGCAGGCCGGTTTCCCGGATGGGCCGGAGTTCTGGCGCAGATGCATCGCCGGGTCGTCTCGCTTGAGCGCACGGTCGAAACCCTGTCCGATCGGCTGACACATGACCCACATCTTGCCGCGTCGATGCACGAGGTGCTGTCCACGGCCGCCGCGATCCGATCAACGGCCGCGATTCTGGCCGACACGCAGGAAATCGAGCCCGAGTGGCGTGATCGGTTCCACCGTAACCTGCACCAGGACGCCGAACGGCTGGCCGACAGTTCCAAGTCTCTGGTGGCGTATCTGGATGATTCTGACGCGGCCGACGACCGTCGTGGTGTGCCCTCGGAGGATGCTGAAGCGTTTTTTCAGGCCAACAGCCACCATTTCCCGCAAATCGAAGCAGGTGGAAGCGGTGCGGACATTGACCTGAGCGCGATTGAATCGGCAGCAGCGCGAACTGTGACCAAGGGATATCTGGATACCTACGCCGCAGATGTCAGAGCCATGCCCCTGGACGACGTGCAGCAGGCTCTGACCGAGGCTGAACCGGACCCGCTGGCTCTGGCCGCACGGTTTTCAGTAGATATCCCGACAGTCCTGCGGCGGCTGGCGACATTGCCCGAAGGATATCTGGGGCGGCCCACCGGGCTGGTGGTCTGTGACGCGTCGGGCAGTATCCTGTTCAGCAAATCCGTGCCTGGCTTCGCCATGCCCCGCTTTGGCGAAGCCTGCCCGTTCTGGCCCATCTTTCAGGCTCTGAACAGACCATTGGTTCCGATCCGCAAACGCGTTGTGCAATTGGGGCGAACGGCGGCCGAGTTCGACTGCTATGCCTACGCGTGGCCGCAGGCGGTTTCAGGATATGACGATGCGCCCGCCTATCATTCAGTCATGCTTGTCCGAGCGGTGGAAGAGGGGGCTCCGAGCGCGCAATCCGTGACCCGGGTCGGCCCAAGCTGCCGGGTTTGCCCGAATGACGCCTGTGCATCGCGCCGCGAGCCGTCGATTTTAAGCGAAGGTTTTTGACAGTTTCCTGACAGAGGGCTTAAGCTGATGCCGACAGGTTCACAGACGGAATCTGTCACGGGGAGGGATGAAACATATGAGCCGTAAGGTTCTGTTAATTGAGGATGAGCCTAACATCGCTGAGGCCATTCGATTTTTGCTGACCCGCGAGGGATGGCATGTTGAAACGCACGCAGAAGGGGCGGATGCGATAGAAGTCATCCAGGGCGCAAATCCTGATCTGGTCATACTGGACGTTATGCTGCCCGGCAAAAGCGGGATGGAGATTTTGCGCAACCTGCGCCAGCTTGAGGGCATGCAGCATTTGCCCGTTTTGATGCTGACCGCGCGCGGGCAATCGCGCGACCGGGAAATGGCCGAAAATGCCGGGGTCAGCCGCTTTATGACCAAGCCGTTTTCCAACGCCGAAGTGCTGACAGCGGTGCGAGACCTGCACGCGCAGGCAACACGGTCATGAACTCGGGCGAAGATCGTACGCCCAAAGGGGTCCGGCCTTCGCTATTTCTCGAGCGTCAGAGCTATCGCCGCCGCAGGTTGATGGATGCCGCGCGCTTACTGCCTATTCTGGGGGCCGCTCTTGTTGCCATTCCCCTGCTGTGGCCAAGCCAAGGCTCATCTGAAGACGGTGTGCCGCTGTCTTCAGCAATTCTGTATATCTTCACGTGCTGGGCATTGCTGCTCCTAATCAGTCTGATCTTTGGATTTGCAGCCAGACGAATGATTGTAAGTGACGATGCCGAGGCAGAGTCGGATTGATGGCCACACTAAACGTTCTGATCCTGGTTTGCCTCGGCTATGTCGTGCTGTTGTTCGGGGTGGCTTTTGTCGCTGACCGGATGGCGGCCGCCGGCCGAGGGGCGTGGTTGCGGTCTCCGCTGATCTATACATTGTCACTGTCGATCTATTGCACGGCGTGGACCTTTTATGGCGCGGTCGGAAACGCTGCGCGGTCCGGGTTAGAGTTCGTCACGATTTACCTTGGGCCGACGCTGGTGATGCTCAGCTGGTGGTGGGGGTTGCGCAAGCTCGTGCGGGTAGGCCGCACCCAGCGGGTAACCTCCATCGCGGACCTGATTTCGTCGCGATACGGAAAATCCAACACGCTGGCCATTTGCGTGACCATTCTGGCCGTTTTGGGTGGAACGCCTTACATCGCGTTGCAGCTGCAATCCATTACCCTATCTTTTTCCATCTTTGCCGAGGCCGATCCCTCGGGCCTCTACCGAGAAGGTTCCAGTGTGTTTTGGGTAGCTGCGGGCCTGGCGGTGTTTGCAATCCTGTTTGGTACTCGAAACCTGGATGCGAATGAGCGTCACCACGGCGTGGTCACCGCCATTGCGTTGGAATCGGTCGTCAAACTGTTTGCCTTGCTTGCGGTTGGTGTCTTCGTGGTTTGGGGCGTTGCGGGTGGGATTGGCCCGATGATGGATCGCATCGATGCCTCGGAAATCGGGCAATGGAACGTGGATGCCGGACGTTGGACGACCTTCATTTTCCTCTCGGCCGCCGCATTCATCTGTTTACCGCGGATGTTTCAGGTGATGGTGGTAGAGAACGCGGATGAGGGGCACCTCAGAACCGCTGCCTGGGCTTTCCCGTTATATCTGCTGTTGATGAGCCTGTTTGTGGTGCCCATCGCCGTCGTGGGGCTGGATTTGATGCCCGAAGGCTCGAACCCTGACCTGTTTGTGCTGACGGTGCCCTTGTCGCAGGGGAACGACTGGCTGGCGATGCTGTCGTTTATCGGCGGGTTTTCCTCGGCCACGTCCATGGTCATCGTGACGGCAATGGCGCTGTCGACCATGGTGTCGAACCATCTGGTCATGCCGATCTGGCTAAGCACGCAAGGGGGCGCGGGTTCAGTCTCGGGGGACGTGCGCAACGTGGTGCTGATGGCGCGGCGCGTGTCCATCGCGGTCATCATGGCGCTAGGTTACTATTATTACCGCTTGTCGGGCGGTGGGGCGGCGCTGGCGTCGATCGGGCTGGTGGCCTTTGCGGGCATTTCCCAGATCCTGCCAGCGCTGGTTGGTGGGTTGTTCTGGCGCGGGGCCACGCGCACCGGAGCGCTCGTTGGGCTGACGGTTGGATTCGTGCTGTGGATCTACACCTTGTTACTGCCGGGGATGGGGGGCGCGATAATGCCCGACTCGGTACTGCAAAACGGCCCCTTCGGGTGGGGCTGGTTGCGGCCGAGGGCCCTGTTCGGGATCGAAGGAATGGACCCCATGGTCCACTCGGTCATGTGGTCATTGGCGTTGAACACGGCTGCGTTCTGCGCTGCGTCCTTGCTGAGTTTCCCAAGCCCGTTGGAGCGTCTGCAGGGCGCGCAGTTCGTCAATGTTTTTGACCACTCGGTCTCACCTGCTGGCTGGACCGGGTCGGTGGCGCAAAGCGAAGACCTGATGATCATGACACAGCGCATTCTGGGCTCTGGCCCGGCGCAGGAGTTCTTTCAGCACGAGGCCGAAGCACAGGGTGGACGGACAAGCCTGCCGGAGCCCACGCCGGGATTTTTGGAAAGACTGGAACGTGAACTCAGCGGCTCGGTCGGCGCGGCCACGGCCCATGCGATGATCGGGCAAATTGTCGGTGGATCGTCCGTTTCGGTTGAGGACTTGCTTGCGGTGGCTGACGAGTCGGCGGAACTGTTGGAGTATTCCAGCCAGCTTGAGGCCAAATCCGCCGAGCTCAGCCGTACCGCGCGCCAATTGCGGGAGGCGAATACCAAGCTGACACAGATCTCGGAACAAAAAGACGGGTTCCTCAGTCAGGTCAGCCATGAACTTCGGACGCCGATGACCTCAATCCGAGCCTTTTCCGAGATCATGCGCGATACGGACGGTCTGAGCGCCGAAGAGCAAACGCGCTATGCCGCGATTATCCATGATGAGGCGCTACGGCTGACTCGCCTGCTGGACGATTTGCTGGACCTGAGCGTTCTGGAAAGTGGTCGTGTGAGCCTGAATATGGGTGGGGATACCCTTGGTTCGATCCTGGATCGGGCGGTCTCAAGCGCATTGGCGGGGTCACATCCAAAACTCAGGATTCGCCGCTCGCGACCGTCCGAGCGTATTCCGCTGAACACTGATCTTGATCGGTTGGGGCAGGTCTTTATCAATCTGATTTCGAACGCGCAGAAATATTGCGACGCGGATGAACCCGTTCTGACCATTTCGGCCCATGATGTCGGGGGGCAGCTCGTCATTGATTTCACCGATAACGGCAGTGGCATCCCACCCGAAGCGCAATCGATGGTGTTCGAAAAGTTTGCCCGAGTCGGTGGGGACAAGGCGGGTGGCGCTGGTCTGGGGCTGGCGATCTGCCGCGAGATCATGCAGCGTCTGGGCGGCGAGATCAGTTATCTTCCCGGGCAGGGCGGCGCGGCCTTTCGCGTCCGCCTTCCGTTGGCGCACCGGCAAGCTGCGCAATAATGCGAACATAAAGACATTGGTAACCCGCCTCGGGTTAGACCGGATACCAGGTTTAGAAACTCAAATCGGTATCGGGCATGACGCAGTCTGTCAGCACAGCTTTGGCGCGCAAACTTTCGGCAGGACAAGAGGAACAAGGTGAAAAGCCGCGTTCCGTTCTTCGTGCCCTTCGACTGGCCTTTGCGCGAACGGCAGGGGATCAGTTCCAGCTGCCGTTATCGGTGATCGGTGCAAGGCAGTCTCTCAAAGCTCAGGACACGCTGGCTGAGGTGGTTGATGCGAACTGGATGCTGTTACGCCTTGGCAACGCGGATGGGATGTCCGCTGCGATCTGCGTGGATATGGGGGTCGTGTCAGCGGTCGTGCAGGTTCAGACAATTGGTGAAGTTGTGCCGAGCCCGCCAACAGCACGGGAGTACACAGATACGGATGCAGCAATGGTGGCCCCGCTGGTCGAAGACGCTTTGACCAGGGCCGTCGCGCTGGTCGATACAGCCGCCGATCAATCCAGTCTTGCCGGTTATGAATTCCGGGCACGGCTGGCAGATCTGTGTTCTTTGTCGCTGGCTATGGTCGAAGACGCATATCGCGTGTTTGAACTGACGGTAGAACTTGGCGGTGGGCTGCGACAGGGGCAGATCACAGTCGTGTTGCCCGATACACCGGCAGAGCAGAGGGCCGATGATGAAATCCAAGTTGCTGCCGGCCCGAAGCTTGAGCAAGCGTCGGGGGTTGTCCGGGCCGAATTGAATACGGTGATCGGCAGGATGTCAGTTCCATTGGCAACCCTGTCCAGGCTGTCAGTTGGGGACGTTCTACCGTTGACCGGATCACGGCTGGATCGTGCGGAAATCCTGACAATTGGTCGAACGCGGGCTGCAATTGGGCGTTTGGGACAATGCGGAGGGATGCGCGCAGTACGGTTGAACGAATGTGCTTCGGCTGCAGCGTTGGAGCAAGCTGAAATGCCTGAGTTTCTGGAAGCGCGAAGCAACGCGCCTGTGCCGGACGCTCTGAAAGATCCGATGCCACCCAACCCGTCACATGAAGTCGTGCCAATAGATTCAGTGGTATTGAACGAATTGGAGGGCGATCTGGGCTTTGGCAGCCCGGATCAGATGGCGGCTGAAATTTCGCAACTGGCAGGTCTGACGGGATTGGACGACGTTCCCGACCCAACCTAACCTGAGTGCCAAAGGTCCTTAGCCGTCAGAACCGCGCATATGCTCCAGCGCGGGGCGCAGGTTGTCCAGCATATAACCCGCCTTGGTTGTGGCCTCGAGGATCTCATCCGCGCTCATGTGGTCGCACTGGCCCAAAGCCCAAACCACCGAACAGCGGGTGCCCGACGCGCAATAGGCTAAAACGGGGCCAGAGCAGCTTTCGGCCAATTCTCGTTGCAGGGCGACATTGCCAGGCGTCATGGTCTGGTGGGTCAGTTCCAGAACCTCATATTCCATCCCGGCCGCCCGGACAGCCTGTCCGATTGCATTCGACTGCATGGTTGGTGGAACTTCCGTATTGGGACGGTTGCAGATGACCTTAACGAAACCTGCTGCGGCGATGGCTGGGACGTCCTCGACCGTGATTTGGGGCGAGACGGCATAGCGGGGGGTTATTGGTCGAATCTCCATGGCAATTGCTTAGGCCGCGTTTGCGGATCTGTCCAGTTGTGCACCAAGCCCGGGCGCCGCAAACATTCCCGTGATCATCGCAGCCAGAAACACGAGGCCGCCAAGGCCGCCATAGGTGATGGACGCGATAGCGGGTCCGGGACACAGCCCGGACAAGCCCCAGCCCATGCCAAACATCACGGAACCGATAATCAAGCGGCGGTCCAGCTCGGGCGGGCTCATCTTAGGAAACTGACCACCGGTCAGCGGTCTGCGGTGGGCAGTCATTCTCCAGGCGATGAGCATCGGCAGGATCGCGCCGCCCATCACAAATGCCAGAGTGGGATCCCAGTTTCCAAACACATCCAGCCACCCCTGAACCTTGGTGGTATCGGTCATGCCCGAAATCAAAAGGCCGGCACCAAACAGAGATCCGGCCAGCATCGATATGAGAACCCGCATCAAATCAGCCCCCATACATGGCGCATCAGGGCAATTGTTGCCCCACCTGCGCCGATATAGATCAACGTCGCGATGATGCCCCTGACAGAGAATCGAGAGATACCGCATACCCCGTGCCCCGAGGTGCATCCATTGGCAATGCGCGTTCCTGCGCCAACCAAAAGGCCGGCGATGACGATCACTGTGAAATTGTCGGTCAGATGGGTCATGGGCGTAGAAGAGAGCAGGGGGCTCAAAATAAGCGGCGTCGCGATGACGCCTGCGATGAAGCTTAGGCGTTCTAACGTGCGGTCACTGCCATCAACCAGCCCGCCAAGAATCCCACTGGCGCCCATGATGCGCCCATTGCCCAGAAGGTAGACTGCAGCGCCCAGCCCGATCAGCAAGCCACCGGCAAGCCCCCAAATCCATTCAATGTACATTCGCTATCCTCAGTTCGCCCGATGGGTCTGCGTCACAACTTGTTGATCGGCACCTTCAGGAACACGTCGCCCTGTTCATCCGCAGGCGGCATCTGCCCGGCCCGCATGTTAACCTGCAAAGACGGCAGGATCAGGCGAGGCATGGGCAGGGTTGCGTCGCGGGCATCGCGCATCTCGACAAATTCCTCGATTGATTTGCCTTGGCCGATATGGACGTTCAGGGCTTTTTGCTCTCCGACTGTTGTCTCCCAGGCAAATTCATCACGCCCCGGAGCTTTGTAGTCATGGCCGACAAAGATTCGTGTCTCATCCGGTAGTGCCAGGATCTTCTGGATCGACTCGAACAGCATTTCCGAAGACCCGCCGGGAAAATCGCACCGCGCGGTGCCGAAATCCGGCATGAACAGCGTGTCACCGACAAAAGCCGCGTCTCCGATCACATATGTCATGCAGGCGGGCGTATGGCCGGGCGTGTGGAAAACATCGCCACGCATCTGCCCAACATGGAAGCTGTCGCCATCGCGGAACAAAGCATCAAACTGACTGCCGTCGCGCTGAAACTCGGTCCCTTCGTTGAAGATTTTCCCGAAAGTTTCCTGGATCGTCACGATCTGTTCACCGATGCCGATTTTTCCGCCCAGTTCCTGCTGCAAATAGGGTGCCGCTGAAAGGTGGTCGGCATGCACATGGCTTTCCAGAATCCACTCGACCCTTAGCTCATTGTCGCGAACATAAGCGACGATCTGATCCGCCGAGTCGGTCTTTGTTCGGCCTGAGGCGTGATCGAAGTCCAGAACGCTGTCGATGATTGCGCAGGCCGTCCCCTCGGGTTCTTGTACGAGGTACGAGACCGTATTGGTGTCAGGGTCGAAAAACGCTTTCACAATTGGTGTCATTTGGCTCTCCGTCAGCGCGCAACTCATCATATATGTTTTTCAGAATATGATGCAACCGGCAATCTTTGATTTGATGCGTGTCAAGGCAAGTTAATCCAATTCCGATTGGAATTTAATCATTCTGCCTTAGGTTGCCGATACCGGGTGGGCGACAGGCAGTTTTCCGCGCGTTTGTTCGCCAGGATAACCAGGTCTTAAAATCGTTACCTATATCGGCGACAGTGAAGGAAATTGGGAGGAATAAAATGTCTGCAAAAAGTTTGTATTCCGAAGCCGAACACCTGGAGCAAAAGCTGCAGAATGCCTGTTTTGAGACCCGGCTTGCGCTTCAGCCCAGTGTAACCAAAGTGATTGATCGGATGCGTCAGGAAGGCATGCACGTGCCATCGCGCCTGCGACACTTGGATGCGGCTTTGTGCGAAGATGTCATCGAGGCGCAGTTCGACAATATGCCGGTCTGAGGCGAAGTGTCAGCTGAACGAGATTCCCAAGATCACCAGCATCAGGCCAATCACCGAAAGAAAAAGCGACGCCAGATTCCACGGCAGGACGCTTTGAACGGCGGCGCGCAATTCATCGTCCGACAGGCCGGATTTGCGCGCTTTCATCACACGCAGGATACACCAAACCAGACCCAGCAGGCCTGCAAGTGACAGGGCGGCACCGCCCCAGGTGATGATTTCGAACATGGTTCCCCACATTTTCCGCAAATCCTGGTTGCGCTTAGCGGATCGACTGACCGCGCACAAGCCCATCGAGGATTGGATGCTTGCAGCTCACGCGGCGGCAATGTATCCGGCTAACTGCCGTTGCTAATGCATCAGATCGCAGCCTTTTGGAGAGATAAATATGGAAGACGTGACCGAAGATCAGGCCGCCGCCAACTACCGTGTGACAGCGGGCGAGCTGCGTCAGTTCGTGGAGCGGATTGAACGCCTGGATGCCGAAAAAAAGGATCTGGCGGAACAACAGAAAGAGGTCATGGCCGAAGCCAAAGCCCGCGGTTACGACACAAAAGTGATGCGCAAGGTCATCGCGCTGCGCAAACGCGACAAGGACGATATCGCCGAAGAAGAGGCGGTACTCGAAATGTATAAGGAAGCGTTGGGCATGTGAGCCGCGCCCGGGGTCAGGGTTTCAGAACCTTCACCCCGGCCATCGTTTCCAACCTGGCCAGATCCTGCTCGTAAAGTTCGGAAAATGCGTCGATGATCTCATCGCTCCAGCCGGGCAGGTCCAGCTCTTCTTCCATTTTGTCCGGTTGAGCATGGTTCGCCAGAATGTCTGCAAGAACGTCTCGGGTCTCAGCCTGTGAAAGCGTCGAAACCTGGTCCAGAATCGCCTGCGCTTGTGATTGACCTTCTTCGGTCAGCAAAGAGATCAGCAGGTCATATTCATCCTTGATCGCAACGTCCGCAGCAAGCCCGCCGACGCTGCGCACAACGTCCCCCCACAGAAGCGGAATGTCCTCATTGCACCACAGGGTAATCTGCACCCCGGGGGCAAAGTCGTGAACATCTTCGATCATCTCAACCCAGCTGAGGTGACTAAGATCATTGTTGCGGATCACGTCCTCACGCGCCTGTTCCGGTAAAGACATCAGGTATTTCGGGATAAAACTGCCGGGGTTCCTGAGCGCCAGAAACAATTCTAACTGACAATCGCTAAAGGCCTCTTCCAGAACAGACACTCGTTTGCCCGCGAAGGGATAGAATTGCCCGTCCGCGAGCACCGAATCTTTCTCACCAATGAAACCCTCACTGGAAAAAATGGCTCGCGCTACCTCTGGTTGGATCGGCAGATTGCTCCGGATGCGTTCAATCTCATCTGGCAACGGCGGTCGTGTATTTAGTGCTTGGAATGCCGGTTTGAATACTTGCCGGTAACGACGAGGGCCAAAATAAGAAACACTATTTTGGGCCAGAGCGGCTCCATTGGTTTGCAACGATCTGAGGAGCCGCCCTTCATCGGTAAAAGCTGCGCCTGCGTGGATAGCAACCTGCATGATTGGTTCTTGTCCTTGCATTCCTGAACCTGCCTGTCGAGTTACAGGCTGTGCTGGGGACAGTCAAATATTGCCCCCCCCCACCTAAAGGTGATCGGTCGCGTCACAAGGAAAATTCAAAATCCCTAAGTTTGGATGAAAATTGAGGCTTGCAGTCCGTCAAAAGAGAAAGTAATCGACACCCAGCGCCCCTATAGCTCAGCTGGTAGAGCAACTGATTTGTAATCAGTAGGTCCGCGGTTCGAGTCCGTGTGGGGGCACCATTTTAAGCGAAAATTTCCATAATATTTGGTTTTCAGTTGATTTGGCCGTTCGGTGAGAAAAACTGCCACACATTTTGCCACACATAAGATAACGACAACGAATTCTTCGACGCCGGTGTGACCTTGGTCCGCATGCCCCATTTTGTTGACTGCCAAAGAGAGTCACTTTTCTTATCAAACCCGCATGGCGTTTTGCCGGACGATCTCACTTCCCCTTCGGACATGCAGGGGAATAGCCGTGAGCGACCAAGTGGAGCGTTTGGAGAATGCAAAGAAAACAATGGTGAACATCGTTTTCAAAAGAAAAGATGGCCGAAAATTTGTTCCAATCGTGCTGCGCTTGGAACAGGAAATCGCAGCATGTCAAAGTGACGATCAGGAATTTGAAAGAATTTTGACCTTGGCAGCTGCTTCGGTGAAGTGAGGCTTAATGTTTGGCTTAAGTGGCTGTGTCGCTCGTACGCGAGACATCCAGCACAAACACGTCTAATGCCATCGCCGTTTCTTTGGTTCGCGGGGACAAAATTTCTATTTTGTCCGTTGTGCGCCTTAACTTTTTTACGGAGATAGAGAATTTTCATGACGGTCAAAAATATTGACGAAACTTTGGAAACACTTTTGGCTTGGTTGTCTGTGCATTGTCGCCGGCGGCGGTTAGTGGATTTGAAACTGGGGCAGCTGACAAGTGGTCAGCGCTGCGCTGCTATGAGCGCGACGTTGGACTTTTTGGAACGAACTATAGAGCGGGATCATGAAGCGAATGCCGCCCCAAACCCAGAAGAGGAACAGGGCGAGGTGAAAGCGCGAGAGCGCTGTCTTGGGCGCTGACCTCCCACTTGGCTTATAGTCAACAGGAGGTCGTGCCTCTTATACAATAGCTTAGAAACCAGTTGCATTTTTTGGGTCTTCGTTTCGATTGTTGCCTCCTGCCGGGAAGGCAACGACATCTCCACCTTGTTGTTGGGTGCCGTGCATTGAGATCCGGTGAGATCTAAGAACTGCCGCCAATCTCTTGCGGTTACGCCATTCTTCTTGTTTGTCGCTGGCGGACTTCAACGCAAGATGCTTGTCGAACAACTGGTCAGCGATGGGCTGTGCGTCTGGAAACAGAGGCATTGTGTGCGCCTTTTGGATCTTCTCTATCAAGCTCTTTATCTCCTTTATCCGTACTGAGGTTAGGTTTTGACGTGCCTTCGCGCTGAGGCTTCGGCTGATGTCGCGCACCGACGGGTTGGTATTGCCTTTGGCCGCCAACCTTTCCGTTTGCCGCATTACAGTCTGGATGTGATTGGAGCTGCCGTTGTCATATTCACGGATCATAGCGAGCGCACTCTCAAGGTGAAATTCGGCATATTTTGTCGCGATCTCCGCCGTTTCAACGCCAATCGAACGAGACGAGAGACCCAGTAAGAAGTGGATAACAACAAGGTAGCTGAACACTGAGAAACCAATTCGCCGGATAAATGATCCGGGAAGTGCACCACCGCCCCAAGCTGGGCGAAGGCCCAGCCACCATTTTTGTATAAAAGGGAGCGTTTCAGGTGACAGTCTGTATGCTTCCTTGGCGCCTGTCTGGCTGCAAAGCGCAGCCCACATTGATCCCAACTTTTCTTCGTTCCGTGCACTGCTTTTTGTGCCGAAAAACAAAAAATGATCGAACATATCTGTGTCTTGTCGTGGCTCGGCAATGACGTAGTTGAACCGTTGGCACAAACCATCAATCATGCTAGAAAGATCGATGTCGGTCTTCCATGCCTCACGAACCGAAAGCCCGTAGAACGTAAAATGTGGGTCCTCCACCACAAGCTTGTCGGCTTCACTCTTCAACCTGTTTGATATCGATTTTTGCGAGTAAGCGTCGAGAATCCAAGGCTTCATGCGCGCAAACTGTGAACTTGTAAGAACTTTGTTTAGGTATTTCCCAGCCTCATCTTGAAGCCAAAAAGAACCGTTGTTTTCCCTCAAGTCCAGAATCCACTGTGCATCAGACCCACTATCAGGAAGGGTAGTGATTGCTTGATCTTCCCCGGCACCGTCCAAAATTTTTGACACACGATCAGTCGCGAGCGTCTTTGAACTGCCAGAGGGCGCGAGTGCAATTGTCCACAATATTGGGCGATGCGAGCCGAGATGGGGGATTTCAAGGACCGCACCGCTTTGAACAAGCCACGAGGATGCCGACATATTCAGCTGAAAAAGCGGAAGCGCATAACTTGAATCGGTGTCTTTGAAGTGATGTGTCATTCGTTGGATGAATGATCCGCGTGGGATCAGAGGCGTAATGTCAAGTGCTTCCGGACGCTCTTTCGTCATCAGCATTGCTGTGAGGTCGGAAATTTCGGAGGCTGACAGTCGCCGGTTAGAGTTGCCTTCCTTGATGCGTAGGTCAGCATACAAGTTTTCCTGTTTACCCTTTGGTGACTTGGATCGGTTCCCTGCTCTTGGTGCCATCTGCACGCCCTTTTTGTTGTTTCGTGCCGATGAGATGGTGACAAAGAAAAATCTGAGAAATGCGGTTTGATTGTTTTGTTCTGCTGGATTTACGTGCCTGCGCCGACAGCCGACAATTTCACCAACCGGTTGAACAATATGGAAAAAAATGATCCTGGGCTGCCGACAACGCGCCGACAGCCCAGAGAGATAGGCATTGCAATCCCAAAAGGTCGCCCGGGAAAAGTTCCTCACAACAGGGCTCTTGTTCATTCTACGCGAAAGCCTTTTTCGGCCAGTAGGTGGTCGATTTGCCCGCGCAACTCTTTGATTGAGCGGGGTTGCCAAGTTGTCGTGGGGAACGAGATCATTTCCTGATACAGCGCGCGGAGGCGCAAGTCTGGCATTGATCCGTAGACCGGTCTCCCTCTTACAGCGGCCACAGAATGTCCCATCAAGTAGGCTCTTTCTTCATTGGACATTTTTGCGTGCAGCATTCGTTCTTCGAAAGTGTGCCGTGCGCAGCCCACGGTGTATTTCCCGTCGCTCCCTTCGGGGAGAGCCGGGAAAAGAGCTCGTTCACGAAAATACTTGTTCGTTGTTCCAGAGAAGCTTTTTTTGCCACGATATTTACTAAAGCCAGTCCGGTGCCGTTTCATGGCATCCAGTGCCGCACCGAGAAGAACTACAGAGCGTGTAGACGCTGAGTTCTTGAGTAGTATTGAAACGGCCATCTCGCACGATCGCAAGCTCGACATGAGGTATTTCGTGATCGAGTTTGATCGCTGTCGGTGGAAGATCGTAGATTTCCGTCTGTCGACATCCACATTCGGCGGCAATCGAAAGAATGTCGCGGGCCTCCTCATTTAAATTCTCCAGCCCAGCCTGTTCGATCAACCTATGCTGAACCCAAGGCATCGGAAATGAAAGCTTCTTGGCAGCCACTTCTTCTATCCCGATCTTAGAAATCTTGAGGCCTTCAAATGGGTTCTTGCGCTGGCTGTGTGGAACATCGAACCGCGTGAAGTATGCTTGAATCAGCTGCTTGATAAAGCGGAGCTTTTTGTCTGCGTAGTCGGTGGTTACTTGCCCTGTGTCTCGCCGGTTGAGCCAATGCCGATGATATTTCATGGCGTCCTGTTCCGAGATGTCCAGAATGGCCTTGTCGTTTACAACAGTGCAGAAACATTTTGCGGCATGCCGGTATTTGTTATTCCATTCGTCAAGTTGCCGATCGTTTTTTGCAGAGATTTGCAATTGATTCACCTCGGCGACAATTGGCGGCATCTCTGAAACTTTGACAGGCGGAAATTCGAGTTGTCCGAGAACTGCGGGGATTTTTGCAGAGTTCATTTCAGTGTTTTCGAGCGCTTCGATCCGATCGAGCAACTGCTCCACCGGTGCAGCGAGAATTTGTTGCTGAGGTTGATACGGCAGGCCCATGCTGCGCATTAGATCGATTGCTGCATCAAACGCTTCGATGGACGTTTCGCCCCGGGCTTCTGCAAGCATCAGATCCCAATCAGCAGTGAGCGCTCGTTTTGCAAGCGCCAGACGTTCTCTGGCTTCAGATAGATCTCGTGTCTTCAGAGATCGTTTGATTTCTTTGCGGGGCTCAACTGAGGCATAGCGCTTTGGCACTCTCCAGCGGAGATAGTAGACTTTTCCTCGACGCTCGATGCCCTCGACGCATTTGTCCTCAACAGCTATCATTTTTTTGCCCCACACTCTGCCACACACAGTGGCCCCTTTCGATTTTCGGCGGTCAGGAAGGAAAACCGCGATTTACTCAGGGAAACTGTGAATCTTTTGGAAAAATCAAAATCGACGTTTGATTCCGATCAGACCGTGTGGGGCACCACTAAATCTCCAATATCTAAGATGCAGTAAGTTAGCGGAATGACTGCACGAACAGATCGATTCTGTCTCTGTCAGATTGAGGCGCTATCTGCGCGCATGCTCTAGCTGCTATTTGGTGGCTGATTGGGCGATATCAAAATTCTGTTTCGAATGGTGCGCGACTCACTTTTCCGCTGCAGTTGGCAGCGATCCAACGGCCCCCGATATCTAGGTTAATCCGATAGTGATGCCAAAGATGTATAGGCTGGAGGGCTCGGTAATCTTTTGCATGAACTCAACCCAGTCCTCACTGTACATTCGTTCGAATTGAACGGGGTAGGCCCAAACCAGATTGTGGAACGTGAAAGTTGTCAACAAGACCCCAACTGTGCTGGCACTTGCGAACTCTTTTTGCTTGTCCCTGAGAAACATCGAAATGACCATACCCGCCAGGCTGGCCATCGCGATGCCGATAAAGTCCTGTGTGTTCACTTTGCCTGCTTCCGGCACGCCCACCATTTGAAACTGTATGAAACGGGTCAGAAAAACCACCATGGAGCCAAGCGTAAATGCGCCCAAGAATGCCCCTGGATAGGCGAGGCGTTTCCAAATGTTATCGGTTTTGGGTTTGGGATTTTTCCGGGCTGTTTCTTCCGTGCGTTTGTTGATTTGGGCGATACGATCCTCAAAGGACTTTTGCTCGGTGCTCACGACTTAACTCAATTGCTTTTCTGCTCTGCAGCATAGTTTAACTCCAAGAGGAGGTTAAGCAAGCGTCATGCAACCCAAGAGAAAGTGATTGAAGTGCCGCGGCGATGGAAGGGCAGGGGAAATGCGGGGAATACCGCGACGTTTTGATGCCAAATTTTCCCAGGCGAAACGCATTGAATTCGTGATCTGATGGCCTTACTGAGTTCCTGAGGTCCAACAGAGGCCTGGCACGCTGAGCGGGCGTGATGGAATGGTAGACATATCAGACTTAAAATCTGAAGGGCGTATGCCCGTGTGGGTTCGAGTCCCACCGCCCGCACCAGCGCATTGCTAAGCCGGAAACCCAAGATCGTTGATCAGTTTCCACATTTCCCGGTTCGCCACTGAAAGTTGGTCGACGACCTTTTCGATTTCTTTCATCGCACCTTCGTCAACCGTATCCTGGCGGCCCAGTTTGATGTCCGTCTTCCGGTCCGCAATGCGCATCAGGATTGTCTTCGGATTGCCGCTGTCTGGGTCGAAGGAATAGATGCAATGGTTGTATCTGTTCCGAATTCCCGAAAGCTTGCTGAGACGTTTCGTGTGCTCAAGGATTGGGTCACGGATGTCTGGCGGGCGGCCCTCCATCTTGGCCAGCCGCTCGACCAGATCAATTCTGGCGCGGGTTGTGTTCAGCGTCAGAAAGATGATGACTGAGGTATCCTTGTTGGTGCGGGTCAACCCGGCGATTAGGTGAATCAACAGGCTTTCCGTGTTGGTCCACATGTAGTTCAACTTGCCGACCAGCAGGATCAGGCGGTCAAACCGGGCTTCGAAATCGTCAGTCAACCGGCAGTTCTCGCGCTTCGTCCGGCGCAATCTCGAAATAGAATTGTGCGGCTGCAGTCCGGTTGCTTACACCGATCTTACCCGCCACGTTGTGCATATGAAGTTTGACCGTGTGTTCAGTGATGCCCAGGTTCGATGCGATGATCTTGTTGCTTTGACCTTTCGACACCAGTTTCAGCACCTGCTTTTCCCGGCGTGTCAGCTTGGAGAATGTCGGGTGGAGGTCGCTGGGCTTTGAAGTCGCTGCTGGCGCACCATTCGACGGCGTGGGTGAATGTGGCACGCAATCCGCAAGAAAACACGGCAGGTACAGTTCTTCATGCAACAGCAGGCGCAAAATAGATCGCCATACATCCGGCGCGACGTTCATCGGAAGGTATCCGATGTCGCCGAATTTGCTGCGATCCCACTTTTCGAACGCAAGCCGGGCAGCTTCTTCCTTGCGATAAGCAAAGGCCAAGCTGCCCGATCCCGCGATTTCCATATAGGTCTGCGGTCGGTTCAACAGGTCGTCCAGCATCATCTGGTCGACGACGACCACTTTTCCGGCCCCAACGTCCGAGCCGCTTGGCGCAGACAGCGCGTCAATTGTTTCGATCCGGCGCGTGATCACGCCAAACTCGGATTGGACACCATGGATCGTTTGATTTGAATAGAAGAGTTCTTTGCCGACGAAATTGATCGAGAATTCTTCGGGATTGTAATCGTTTTGACCAGCATCTTCCTGAATCGGAATGCCCATTGCCACGCCCCCTTTTAATTAACCCACGCCGCGAAAAATAACGGCGAAATTGTAACCAGTACTGGTAGAACAGAATTAAAGTAACTTACGCTATTGGGGCACGACTATAGCTGAAAGTACAAGTTTTATCAATGATGTGCGCCGTTCCGAAAATTCAGTTCTAATGCTTTCGTTTAGGTCGGCAGTACTTCCTCACGCGTAAGTGGTGGAAAACAATGGGTTTCCCAAATTGTGAGATTTGACCCGCGCGATTGGCCATTGCTGCGACTGCTATTCGATCACACGAGCATTACAGTAATGAAATCAAGGCCCTGGGCGTTCTAGTCCTTTAAGGTAGCTATTCACGACGCGCTCTGCCTGTAACCATGATCCCGCTTCTATTCTGAAGCCTTAATTCCTGATGTGTCCGCGAATCGCGCATTTCCGCGAGCTACTTCCGCCGACACGGCGTCGGCTAAGCCGAGAAAGGAGGGTAGGTAAAATTCACTGAACGAAACCGCACACGCGTGTTTTGCGTATGAGTGCGGCCCTTATTATTCAACTGCGCCAGTAACCGTTTTAGAGATGAGTGACGGTCAGCGCGCTTCATAAGTGGAGAACTATTATGAGTAGACGCAACCAACCGTACAACGACATTACTGCAATCGGTGAAGTTGAGGTCGAAGAGGCCCATGTTGATATCGATGCCGATATTACAGTCGAAGAAGCTCAGATTGACGCAAATCTAAATGAGCAAGAGCAAACCAACGACAACAGCGTCGACAACGAACAGAACCAGCAACAACAGCAAAAGAACAAGGTCGAAAACGAACAGGGTCAGGATCAGGATCAGGGTCAAGACCAGGATCAAACACAGTCGCAATCAAATGAAAACGGTGGTGACGACAGCAACGACAACTCGAACAGCAATGCTGTGAACATTGACTTTGGTGGTGGCGAGTGGATCCCGCGTGATGACGATCAAGTCGACCTGGATCTGGGCGACAACGCCAGCATGGGTGACGTAATAATTGCTGGTCGCGATCTTGACTATGATCCCGGCGACGACATGAACCTCAACATTTCGTTGGATGGCGAAGGAAACGATATGTCTTTTGTCAGCAATCAGTTGGCAAGCCTTGAAGACAATGACGACCTCGACAACGCTGAGGTCGGAAACTACGGCGACTTCCAGCAGAATGGCGATGCCAATGGCGGTGAAGCCAACGCTAAGGAAGGTATCGGTTCCGCAGCAAATGGCGCGAGTTCCGGCATGGGCGGCGACAGCCGCGGTGGCGACGGCTATGGTGGCAAAACCATCGGTAGCGATGCGTACGGCGAAGGCGGTCAGACCGGCAACGCAGATGCAGACGCAGATGGCGGTTATGGTGGCCATACTGGCGATGCCGACAATGAAAACACCGGTAAAGCGCGTTCGAATTCAGAAGCGGATGGTGAAAGCGGCGGTGGCGATGGTGGCGAAGCGGGTAGCGACTCGAACGCTGACAACTCGACCGACGCTGACAACGATGCAGACAATGCAGGCGGTGACGGTGGTTATGTAGACTCTTACGCAGAGGGAGTTGGGACTGCTGATGCCGACAGCGACTCGAATGCACAAGCCGATGGTGGTGACAACGAGTCCGCGTCCAAAGCCAAAGGCTACGGCGAAACCGACAACGATGGTGACGCCTCCGGAGCAGATGGTGGCGATGGTGACGCAGATGCAGACGGCTCTGCTGACAACGCCAGCGACAACAACACCGACGCCAGTGACAATGATGCGGGTGATAATACTGCTGACGGTACAGGCAGTGGTGAATCCGACAACGATACCTCGGCGGCCGGCGGTGACGGAGAAGGCGGCTTCTCGCGTCTCGTAGAAGAAGCCATTGCGCGCCTCCAACAGGAAATCTCGGAAAGCGGAAGAGGCGACGCAGATGCCGACACCGGTAATTCCCAAGCGGATTCTGGTAGCGGTTCGTCGACAGCCGGTGATGGCAACGGTGGTGATGGCAATGCTGGAGACGCCGCTGCAGATGTCGATGGCCAGGGTGTAGGCGATCAATCCGCTTCTGGCCCGGATGTCGACCAGACCTCGGGCGACGTTGCTGGTGCTGCCGATAACGCTACTGATGCGGATGCAGATGGTGGCGACGGTGGAACCAATACAGCTAGCGGTGCCGGCGATGGAACTGGCACCGGTAGCTCAGCAGCTGACGGTGATGGTGGTGCAGGTGGAACAGGCTCTTCGGCGGCTGATGCTGACGCTGATGGCGCCGGTACAGCACAATCTGACGCGGTTGGCGGCGGTGGTGGTGCAGGTGCACTCGACTCCGTGTTCGAAGCCGATGGTTCGGCAGACAGCTTGGCTGAAGCAATCGCCGGGTACGGCGGCGCGTCGGCATCCGATAATGACTCGGATTCGTCCGCTATGAACGAAGCCACGGGTACTGCTACTAGCGGTGCTGGCGGTGCTGGCGGTGCCGGAACGGCAACGGGCGGCTCAAGCGGCCAGGCCACTGTCGACGTTATGTCCGGGGATTCCATGGGTGGTGACAGCATGGGCGGTAGCTCGGCCGGCGCATACTCGGGCGACGGCGGAGCTGGCGGAAACGCAGGAACCTGGGGCTCTAACAACGGTGGCGACGGTATCATCAACGGCGAGTCGTATGCATCTGCAGCCGCAGTTGTCGATACTTCGGCCTTCAACCAGTCGATCGTCATGGGTGCCAATGTTCTTGGCAACTCGGTCGACACCACGATGGTTGGCGGTGCGATGAATTCGAGCTTCGCAAGCGACGACACCGACGTGTAAGTCGCAGTCAGGGCCCGAATTATCGGGCCCCGACCTTCTGACGAAACCGCCGAGGCCGCGACAAGTGGCCTCGGCACAACAAACCCAAAGCGGAAATTTTAGGCCGGGGCGGGGAAAAGGAAACCGATATGTCTCTCGACAGTATTACAGAAACGATAGCGCATTTTATTGGAACCTTTGAGCTTACGATTGAACAGGCCCGGCTGAGAGATCAGTACGAAGAATTCACGGCGCTTCGGCGCAAAGTCGAACTGGATGAACTTGACGATCCGATATCCATACGGATCGCTACTGAATTAGATCTCCCACCAGGAGAATATGATCCACTCCCTTATAAACTTCTGCCTCCTCCTGCCGATCTTCCTTTGCCGCCCGTGCCTGATGGGCCGCTTGCGTTGTCAGAGATATATGTCGGTCCCAGCTTCGGACCCGATCCCTATATTCCGGATGTTCAGTTGGGGACGGCGCAGACAGCAGTATTGATTCTGGATCCACAAGTCCCACCACTCATCATCGGCTCGGCCGTGACCTACACGTTCCAGGCGATTGTCCTGAACGACAACGATGTCATCGGTCACGGCGATTTTCGCGATATCGAAATCCAGATTGCGCAAGGCGAGCAGATGCTGGATGTCGCGTTGTCGATGCACGCCATTGCAACGCCATCTCTGAACATTGAAGACTATAAGTCGCTGGAATACCTCGAAAGCCTGGCTGAGCAGATGCAGTCGCCAATGATATCCCAAATCGAAGGCGTGACCATTTACCAGTTCCACGGCGAGGACGCGATGGGCGTTACTGTGAATGGCGAAGTGGTCGAAGAAATTCCGGATTGGAACGATCTTCTGCCCGCGCATCATCAGACAGAAGACGAGGAAGAAGAAGACGATACGCCAGACATGACCCCGGACGAATGGGACCGCTCGGATGATGATGAGTTCGGCGAGGGCCATACGGTTATCGCGGGCGGAAACCTTGCGATTAACGAGGTTAACATCACTGTGGCTTGGGTTGACGCGCCGGTCATCGCGGTGGGCGGCAAGTCCGTTAACCTGACAGTGATCAGTCAGGTGGCGGTGGTGTCCGACATCGATCAGGGTGAACCCGGTGTTCAAAGTGACACCAATGTGGTTCAGGCGTCATTTATCGGGACCGAAGCCAGCGAAGAGTGGTGGCAGGACGACAATGTGGCAGAGCCGGGTGCGGATCCGATTGTCTCGGTCACGTGGATACAAGGCGATTTGTGGGTCACGAACTTCATCAAGCAGGTGATCGATGCCACAGATATCGACAAGATCAACACAGAAATCACAGCTTCGACCAGCCTGTTCACACTGGGTGACAACGTTTTGAGCAACGTCACCAATATCGTTCAGTTGGGTAACTTCTATGATCTAATAATGATCGGCGGAAACATGGTTTCGGTCGATATGCTGCACCAGACCATCGCGCTTTTGGATGATGACATCTACGGCGCTGGCAGCAAGCCAGCTGAGGGTGATGACAATCTGGTCATGAACCAGGCCTCTCTGACGACCACCGGGGAGGACACGGTGGAAGAATTGGACATGGCCCATGCCGAGGCTATGCCGTTGCAGCAGATTGATCGCGAGGCCTTTGAAGACGCTTTGACATCCAATCCGGACTACGCCGGCATGGAGTTGCTTCGCGTACTGAAGATCGACGGCGATCTTTTGCAGGTCAATTCGGTCGAACAGGTCACATTGTTGCAGGATCAGGACGATATTTCGCTTGAAGCAGCAGCTGCTGTTGATGCCGCTGTCAACGGAGCCGGAAACGCCCTGTTGAATGCAGCCAACATCACCAAGACTGGTGTCGACTCAACCATTATGGCAGCGGGCGGCGAATATTCGGACCTGCTGTTGCATCAGGCAGCACTGATTGACATCCCCGAAGTGCCAGACGCTTCGGAGTTGGCCAATGAAGTCATTGCCATAATAATGGAAGAGACGGCTGGGATTGGCGAAAACGCTATCGCACAGGCACAATCGAACCTTACGCCTTCTGAAAATGCTAGCACTGATGATGCGATGCAAACGATGCTGGCGTGAAATTTCTACCTGATTTGGTCAATTCGTGTTAGCGTAGTGACTGTATTTGTTACGAGTGTTCCGAAAGTTTTAAAATGTCGATTGTTTTTTCGTCGCGTCGTTCTTCTGATGCCAGCCCGCTTGATATTGAGGGCGTTGGCACGCCCACGCAGCCGCATGGCAGTGATGAATCCCTACCAAAAGCAGCTAAGACGCCAAGTTTGCGTTTGAACAAAGAAATGCGTGTACCAGATCCAGAGGACAGTCCCAAGATGACTGCGAAAAAGGACGATGCGGTTGCCGCAAAAGCTGTGAAGCCCAAAAAGCAGGCGACCAAAACCAGGTCGGAACCACCAACTCGTGCCGCGGCTTCCCCCCGGCGCGAACAGTCGCAGCCCGCTCAAGATCAGAATGCCCAGGGCCGCGACGCTGGGGTGGCCGAAGAAGCCCAAAGCCCCGATCCTAACACCGCCACAGAAACGACTGCGCGGGTGACCCCCCAAACGCGCTCGAAGGGCGGTGAACACTTAGGTGCCACTATCGAGGCCAAGGCGAACGAGCCGATGCAACTCCGACAAACGGGCGGAGGTGACGGCAACGGGCCACCCCAGACATTCCACAAACGCACGCCGCCAGAGGATTTCCAAAATACTCTGCGCACCTCTCTAAAGGCGATCTGGCGCAATCTGGCATTTGTCCTGGTTCTGACCTGCGCAACCAACATCCTGATCCTAGCGATCCCGATCTACCTGTTTCAAATCAGTGACCGGGTGCTGACCAGCCGGTCTTTGGATACACTGATCATGTTGACCGCCATTGTTGCGGGGGCTGTGATCTTTCAGGCGGCATTTGACGCGGTGCGCCGTTTTATTCTGATGCGTACAGCGGTCGAGGTTGCCGCGCGATTGGGCGCGCCCGTTCTAAGTGCGGCAGCACATGCGTCGCTGCACGGCAACGGCCGGGAATACCAGACGCTGGGCGATCTTCAGCAAGTGCGCGGTTTTTTGGTGTCGGGGACGTTGATTTCATTCCTTGACGTTCCTTTCGCACCGCTGTTCATCCTGATGATTTTTCTGGTGCATCCGCAGCTGGGATCAATCGTTATCGTAACCGCGATGCTGCTGATGATTATCGCAGTGATTAACCAGAAAATGACTGCCAAGCCATTTGCCGAGGCGAACAGATCTCAATCAATGGCGAACCTGCACCTCGACTCGATGGCGCGTAACAGCCAGATCATCAACGCTCTGGCGATGATCCCCGAGGCGGTACGCATCTGGGGTCGCGACACGGCACAATCTCTGACATGGCAAGTACGGGCGCAGGACAGGAATGTGATCTTCGCGGCCATCTCGCGTGCGATACGCCTGCTGACACAAATTGCCATTCTGGGCTGGGGCGCTTATCTGGCGCTGCAGGGCGAGATCACTGGCGGTATGGTCATCGCCGCTTCGATTATCGCCGGGCGCGCATTTGCACCTATCGAAGGGTCGATTGAAGGCTGGAATGCATTCCTGCTGACGCGCGCCGCTTTTGGGCGCATCAAGAACCTTTTGTCCAATTCGGCCCTGCAATTTGAAAAGTTGCGCCTGCCGCGTCCCGAGGGGCGCATGGATGTGGAGCGCCTTCTTTATGTTCCGGGCGGCACCAAACGTGTTGTCCTGAACGGCATCAGTTTTTCGCTTAATCCCGGCGAAACACTTGCCGTTATCGGCAATTCTGGGGCGGGAAAAACCACGTTGGGCAAAACGCTGGTTGGGTCGATCCTGCCGACCTCCGGCAGTGTTCGTCTGGATCTGATGGATATCCGCAACTGGGACCCACGTCAGTTTGGTGAGAGCATCGGTTATTTGCCGCAGGATGTTCAGCTGTTCCCCGGTACGATCAAAGACAATATCGGCCGGATGCGTGCCGACGCGACAGATGAGCAAATCCACGACGCCGCTGTTCTGGCTGATGTGCACAACATGATTGCCACGTTGCCACAAGGGTATGAAACTGTGGTTGCGGCAGATGGCTCACCGCTGTCGGGCGGGCAAAAGCAGCGTATCGCACTGGCCCGCGCTTTCTTTGGCAATCCGCGCATGGTGGTTCTGGACGAGCCGAACTCGAACCTAGACGTTGCCGGTGATCAGGCGCTGTCGCGGGCGATTGAACAGGCCAAGGAAAGCAAGATTACCGTCGTGGTGATCACCCAGAAACCGACGCTGTTGAGCGTTGTCGACAAAATTATGCTGCTGACAGATGGTCGTGTGGCGCTGTTTGGTCACCGTGAACAGGTGCTGCAACAGTTGAACGCCTCGCGTGGGAACAAACCAGGTATTCAGTCGCAGCAGGGGGGGCCAAAATGAACGAAGTTGTACCCGTAAACAATGACCCCAAGGATCCAGCAGTTTGGTATGCCGAGGTGCCGCGGTCGATCCACCGCTTTGTTACCATCGGTGTGATTTTGCTGGTTGTCTGCTTTGGCGGGTTTGGCATCTGGTCCTTTAGTGCGCCATTGGCCGCGGCGGTCATTGCGCAGGGCAGCTTTGTTGCCACAGGTCGCAATAAGATTGTTCAGCACCTCGAAGGTGGGATCATCGAAGATATCAAAGTCATCGAGGGTCAAGCCGTTATCAAAGGACAAGTTCTTATGACCCTCGACCAGACTTCGGCCGAGTCAAATGAACGCGAACTGTTCATCCGCAAAATTCGTCTGCAAGCTATGTCCCAGCGCTTGTCCGCTGAAAACAATGAGCGCGATCGGCTTGAGTTCTCGCCGGAACTGATTGAAGCGTCGAGCGATGTCGAGGTGATGGCGATCCTTGACGGGCAAAGGATCAGCTTTGATGTATCCAGAAAGACGCTGCTAAACGACATCGCTTTGCTGGAACGCAACATGGAAGCGTTGAAAATTCGCTCAAGCGGGTTCGAGGCGCAGTTGGAAAGTATGGTTCGACGTTCGGAAATTTTGCAGGAAGAGTTCGAAACCAAACAAGCACTGTTCAAAAAAGGGTTGGTGCGTAAGGGCGACATCAACACGATCCGCCGCGTGCAGGCTGAGGCCGAGGGCCAACTGGCGCGGTTGACGGCTGAAACGGCTGAAATCAACCAGATGCTTCTGAAATACGAAGAACAGATTTCCCGCACGCGATCGGCCTATCGCGAGGCTGCGTTGGATGAATTGAGCGTGATTGCGGCTGATCTGGAAAGTGTGCGCGAAAAATCCCGGCAGGCCCGAAGCGTTCTGGACCGTGCGGTTGTGCGCGCTCCGGTTACGGGAACCGTAGTGCGATTGCACTATCATACGGCTGGCGGTGTTATCGAAACTGGTGAGCCTATCGCGGAAATCCTGCCTTCGGATGCCCCCCTGATTATCGAGGCGCAGATCCCCCGAACGGAAATCGACAGCGTCGTGATGGGGCAGCAAGCAACGGTTCGACTGGTCGGGCTTAACCAGCGTACCACTCCTGTGCTGAGCGGCGAGGTCTACTATGTCTCGGCGGACGCGCTGGTGGAAGATTCTGGAGGAATTCCGCAAGAGGTTTATCTGGCGCGCATTTCGCTGGAACCCGAAGAGATGGACCGCGTGCGTGGATTTGTTCCCACACCCGGAATGCCCGCTGAGATCATGATCCAGACCGAGGAACGCACCTTTGCGGCCTATATTGCAAAGCCTGTGACAGACAGTATGTCGCGCGCCTTCCGCGAGCACTGATCGCTCTATAGACCTGCTCTTTCCCGGTTTACCGTGTTAGCCTCTGGTGAGATTCACCAGAGGGGACGCCTTATGCCATTAACCGTAGGCCAGATGATGGAGGCAGCAAACGCTGCCGTCGAACGGATCGACACAAACACAGCAAAGGAATTGATGGGGCAGGGTGCGTTATTGCTGGACGTACGCGACGCGGTCGAACTGCATCAAACCGGCCGTGCGCAAGGCGCGCATCATATCCCACGCGGTATGCTTGAATTCCGCGCTGACGACGCGCTGAAATCCCATGACCCCGAGCTGCGCAAGGACCGCGCAATCGTGCTGTATTGCGCGGCAGGTGGTCGTGCGGCACTGGCGGGCAAGCTGTTGAAAGATATGGGGTATGAAAAGGTCTACAACATCGGTGGGTTGCCGGACTGGGTCAGTGGCGGCGGCGAAGTGGCCTGATTTCTGACCTCTGTCCGTTGAAATCTGACGCAGATCAAGGCGTATAGCAGACCAGTTGTCTAAAGCGATAATCGGGCTTCTGACTAAAGGACAACTGACCATGCTACGCCTTGCCTCTATCCTGTATACTTTGATCGCAACCGCTCTGGCGGGGTCAGGCGTTATTGCCGTCCTGTCCGCAGGATTGGTGTCTACGGTTGCAATCGTTTCTGCAGCCGCAGCTGGCTGTGTGGCGGCCTTTCCAGTGTCCTGGTTGGTGGCGAAGAAACTGTACCAGAATACAGCCTGATCAGGCGTTAAGGTAGGTCCTGACAGCGGCTTCAAACTCACGAGGTTTCTCGGCGTGCAGCCAATGGCCAGCGCCGGGGATTTTCGCAAATCGTGCGGCGGGAAAATGCGCGCGGATGGTGCTGCGATGTTCGGGCAGGACGTAATCGGAATCGCCACCGGACAAAAACAGGGCGGGGCCGTTCCAGGATGCATCAATTTCCGGAAAGCCCATGATTTTGGGCATCTCGGCCGCCAGCGTGTCAAGGTTTAGAAGCCAACGCTTCCCTTTGACGTCCAAAGATTGCGTGAAAAAGCTCTGCAAAGCTTTTTCGACGCCCTGCGCTGCCAACTGTCCCTCGGCGTCCGAGCGTCTTTCAATCGTTGAAAAATCCACGGCTCGCATGGCTTCGATGAATTGGATTTGGCTGTGCGAATAAGTAACGGGCGCAATGTCCGCCACAACCAGCTTGTGCACCAATTCTCCGTGGCTCTGCGCCAACATCATCGCAGCCTTACCACCCATCGAATGCCCGACAACATCCGCTTTGCCGCCAAGGTGCAGGATCACCTCGGCCAGATCTTCGGCCAAATCGGGATAACCGTGCTGGTCGTTCCATTCACTGTAGGCGTGGTTTCGCATATCGACTGCAACAACCTGCCTTTCGTCACATAGTCGGCGCGCAATAACCCCCCAGTTTCGGGCTGATCCATACAGCCCATGCGCAATCAGCAGAGGAGGGTTCGAGGTCGGTTCACCGTGAATGATCGTGTTCAGCATTCTGGTTTGATACCTGCGTGCGTTTGAAACGACCAGCCCCCATTGTCGCCCCTGCGGGCTGAGGTTAGATTGCGCAGGCAGGAGGCAACGTCATGTCGCAAACCACAGATATCCAAAGCCAGATCGCGCAGACAGTGCAATTGCTGCGTGAAAAGCTGGGTGTAAAGGACCAGACGCTGACGGCTTCGGTCCGCAAGGCCAAGCGCCGATTGCCGCGCCGCGTATACAAGCAGGCAATGTTGCTGGCGGGTGCCGAGCAAATGGCCTCGCACCCCAAGTTACAGTTGGTTTTGGACGCTCCGAAACTGGCCAAGGCATCGGAAGAAGTTCAGACCCATCTGAGCGGTATTAACCTGGCCGATCGCCGCTGGGGCTGGTTCCTGAATTTTCTGGGGGCGGTTGCTTTGGGGTTTCTGGCGCTGGCGGCTTTGGCAGTTATTGTCCTGCGCTGGCGCGGCTACATCTGACTGCATTTCCAACAAAAAAACGGCGCCCTTTGGACGCCGTTCTGATCTGTGATCCCTGTGTGGTTTACAGGTTTGGATAGATCGGGAATTTTGCGCAAAGCTCTGCAACTTCGGCTTTGACTTTGGCTTCAACTGCGCCATTGCCGTCTTCGCCATTGGCAGCCAGGCCATCGACCACTTCGATGATCCAATCTGCGATCTGGCGGAACTCGATTTCGCCAAAGCCGCGGGTGGTGCCGGCGGGGGAGCCCAGACGGATGCCCGACGTAATGGTCGGTTTTTCCGGGTCAAACGGCACGCCGTTCTTGTTGCAGGTGATATGCGCCCGGCCCAGAGCCTTGTCGACAATGTTGCCGGTCACGCCTTTGGGTCGCAGATCGACCAGCACCACATGGGTGTCGGTGCCGTGGGTCACTGTGTCCAGACCGCCCTTGATCAGCTGGTCCGACAGGGCCTGTGCGTTCACGATGACCTGCTTGATGTAATCCTTGAACGCAGGTTGCAACGCCTCTCCAAAGGCCACGGCCTTGGCCGCGATCACGTGCATCAGCGGGCCGCCCTGAATGCCGGGGAAGATGGCCGAATTCACTTTCTTAGCGATATCTTCATCATTGGTCAGGATCATGCCGCCACGCGGGCCGCGCAGGGTTTTGTGCGTGGTGGTGGTCGCCACATGCGCATGCGGGAAGGGGCTGGGGTGCTCACCCGCTGCCACCAGACCGGCGAAGTGCGCCATGTCCACGTGCAGATAAGCGCCGACCATGTCGGCGATCTCGCGCATGCGGGCAAAGTCGATCTGTCGCGGAATCGCGGAACCACCGGCGATGATCAGCTTGGGCTGGTGTTCTTTTGCCAGCGCCTCGACCTGATCATAGTCCAGCATGTTGTCTTCTTTGCGGACACCATACTGCACCGCATTGAACCACTTGCCCGATTGGTTGGGGCGCGCGCCGTGTGTCAGGTGACCGCCTGCGTCCAGGCTCATGCCCAGAATGGTGTCGCCGGGTTGGATCAATGCCTGGAACACGCCCTGATTGGCCTGAGAGCCCGAGTTCGGCTGAACGTTGGCAAAGCCGCAGCCAAACAGCTCTTTGGCGCGGTCGATGGCCAGGTTCTCGGCGATGTCCACGTACTGGCAGCCGCCATAATACCGCCGTCCGGGATAGCCTTCGGCGTATTTGTTGGTCATCACCGAGCCTTGTGCTTCCATCACGGCGGCAGAGACGATGTTTTCGGATGCGATCAACTCGATCTCGTCGCGCTGACGACCCAGCTCGGATGTGATCGAGCCGAACAGCTCGGGATCACGGTCAGACAGGGACTGGGTGAAAAATCCGGTATCACGGAGATTGGCGTTCATAGGGGCTCCACATGGCTGGGTAAGAATCTTGCGGATTTCCTATCGGAAACGGTACATGCGCAAAAGCTTTAAAGCGACGAATTGGCCCGCTGCGGCGTCAAGTCTGGCTTATCGGGGAAAGGTATGGTTGTTTCGGAACCAAATGTGCAAGACCGGAAACCGCAACAAATGATCCAGAGAATCGCTTTCCTCGCCAGCGACGTCAAAGTGGCCCAAACAGCCCGCGACGTGCTGGTGAAACGTTATGGAAACGCGGCACCGCGGGATGCCGATGTGGTCGTTGCACTGGGCGGTGACGGGTTCATGCTCCATACGCTGCACAGCATGCAGCACCTGGATACACCGGTTTATGGCATGAATCGCGGCACAATCGGCTTTCTGATGAACGAATTCCACGAAGGGGACCTTATGGCCCGTCTGGGGGAAGCCGAGGAAGAAGTCATCAACCCACTGGCCATGCGCGCGATGGATCAGTCAGGTAAGATGCACGAGGCGCTGGCGATCAACGAGGTGTCGCTGCTGCGCGCCGGACCACAGGCTGCGCGCCTCAGGATAAGCGTCGATGGCCGTGTTCGTATGGATGAGCTGGTCTGCGATGGTGCGCTGCTGTCCACGCCTGCCGGATCGACCGCCTACAACTACTCGGCTCACGGCCCGATTCTACCAATTGGATCAGATGTTCTTGCTCTGACGGCTATTGCTGCATTCAGGCCACGCCGGTGGCGCGGCGCGCTGTTGCCCAAGATCGCCAAGGTGCGTTTTGATGTGCTGGATGCGGACAAGCGCCCGGTCATGGCGGATGCAGATTCGGTGTCTTTCGCTGATATCGACTGGGTCGAGATCCGCTCCGAACCTGCAATCCAGCACCGCATTTTATTCGACCCAGGGCATGGGTTAGAAGAGCGCCTGATATCCGAGCAATTCACCTAAATTTTGGGACTTACGAATTTTTTAGAAGTTGTGTGAAGCAGTTCACATGAGCTTCATTAACTTTCCGCTAATCTGATCTTGCCCGGAGAACACGTCTAGGTGGGAGTGAGTGGCCACCAAACGACGTTTTCGAACGATTGCGCAGTTTACGCGCTGGCGAGGGTAGGTGGTGCTACGCTCGTTAATGATATCTGGGCTTATTTTAGTAAGCGGACCCCGGGCACAATAACCCGGGGTCTATTTTCTTAAGGGGCCTGTTTATGCGCCCGTCTTCTCCCACAGTGGCAGACACATTTGACCGACTCGGTCCTCAATTGCGGCGGCGGCGTCCACGGCCAGATCTTCACGCCAGCGGCGGGCAGCGATCTGGACGTTGATCGGCTGTGGGCCGTTGGGCAAATCCGCCAGCCGGGCCGGAACGCACGCGGCGGGCAAGCCCAGAAAGTTCATCGCATAGGAATACACGGCGCAGCCAAGCACCTCGTGCACCCCTTCGGCACCTTCGGTGTCCCGGTCGGGTTTAAAAAACGGTTGCGGCAGGAAGGGTGACAGGACCAATGCGTAGTCTTCCATAAACAACGACCATTCCCGGGCGAAGTGACTACGCTTGGCCAGCATCCGGATCAGGTCAGTGTCCACAATGGGTGGGAATTCCTGAAAATAGACATCAAAGATCTCGCGGATGGTTTCAGATCCTGCCGCCTTGATGTCGCTTTGCATCAGGGTCAGGACTTCGCCCATCAAGGCGCGATAGCCTGACCGTCCGCATTCAAAGACATCCGGCGGATCGATCTCTTCCACCAGATAGCCTGAGTCGGTCAGCGCATCGCGGGCCGTATCCAGCGCCTTTTCGACCTCGGGGTGCAACGCATAGCCAAACGTGTTCTTGGTGAAGGCCACTTTGATCGGGCTGTCCATGGCTTCCCCGCGCCATGGCATCGAAACGTGAAATGGATCGCGCGGGTCGGGGCCGATCAGGCTGGGCATAGACAGATGCAGGTCCTCTGCCGAGCGGGTGATCAGCCCTTGCACCGACATGGATTGGGCCAGAATTCCGCGTTCGGCCTGTTGGCTGGGGTTCCACGCAGGGACACGCCCCAATCCGGGTTTGACTGTGACCGCTCCATTGGCCGCCGCAGGAAACCGCAGGCTGCCGCCGATGTCGTTGCCATGGGCAAGCGCACCGATCCCCGCCATCACCGCGGCACCAGCCCCGCCCGAGGACCCACCGGGCGAGATATGGCGACCCCACGGATTATGCGTCCGGCCATGTAGCGGGTTGTCGGTATCGGCGCGAAAGGAAAACTCGGGCGTGTTGGTTCGGCCAATCACAATGGCCCCTGCATTCTGCAGGTTGCGCACAATGGGTGCGTCGTCGGGGGCGATCACATCCTTCAGCGCAACAACACCGTTCGAGGTCGCGTGGCCCGTTTGATCGACATTGATCTTGATGGTGACAGGAACCCCATGCAGCGGACCGGCAGGTGCGCCGCCAGCCACAGCCGCATCCAGTTCACGTGCACGCTCCAGCGCTTCGGCACTCAGGTCTTCCACCACCGCATTCAGGTCTGGATTGGCCTGATGCATCCGGTCAATGGCATCCTGGGTGACTTCTCGTGCGCTCAACTCGCCATTACGGGTCAAGGCGGTCAGGTCGGTGGCGTTCAGACGCCAGATGTCGGTTTGTGTCATAGGCCCTCGCTGTCTTGGGATGACAGTAGGGGGCCTGTTTCAGGTTGCAAGCGAAAGACAGGTGACGGGCGACGGATCGTCGCCCACTGATTTGTTATTGAGCGTAGCCAATAGATTTCAAAGCGTCAGTGATTTCGTCCAGAATGGCCGGATCATCGATGGTTGCCGGCATCTTGTAGTCCTTGCTGTCGGCAATCGACACCATCGTTCCACGCAGGATCTTGCCCGAGCGGGTCTTGGGAAGGCGGTCCACCACTACGGCCAGTTTGAACGCGGCAACCGGCCCGATTTTTTCGCGGACAAGCTTGACCACATCCTGCACGATCTCGCCATGGTCACGGTCGCAGCCTGCGTTCAGGCACAGGAAGCCAACGGGCATCTGTCCCTTCAACTGGTCCGTGACACCGATGACCGCACATTCAGCTACATCGGGATGAGCGGCCAGAACCTCTTCCATTCCGCCAGTCGACAGCCGGTGGCCCGCGACGTTGATCACGTCATCCGTGCGCGCCATGATGTAGAGGTAACCATCCTCGTCCACCATTCCCGCATCGCCGGTCTCATAGTAACCGGGGAAGTGGTTCAGGTACGAGCTTTTGAACCGTTCTTCGGCGTTCCACAGCGTCGGGAGAGTGCCGGGGGGCAGGGGAAGCTTGACCGCAATCGCACCCAGCTCACCAGGTTTCATCGGATGACCGCCTTCGTCCAAAATCTGCACATCATAGCCAGGCATCGGTTTGGCGGGTGAACCCAGCTTGACCGGCAGTTCCTCGATCCCCAGTGGGTTGCCGGCGATGGTCCAGCCGGTTTCGGTCTGCCACCAGTGATCGATCACCGGCACTTTCAACGCGTCCTGCGCCCATTCGATCGTATCTGGATCAGCCCGCTCGCCCGCCAGATACAACGCGCGCAGGCAGGAGAGGTCATACTTCGCCAACATCTCGCCCTTGGGGTCTTCGCGTTTGACGGCGCGGATGGCGGTTGGGGCGGTGAAAAAGCTTTTGACCTTATGCTCGGAAATCACCCGCCAGAACGTGCCTGCATCGGGGGTTCCGACGGGCTTGCCTTCAAACACAATCGTCGTGTTGCCGTGAATCAACGGAGCATAACAAATGTAGGAGTGTCCTACGACCCAGCCCACATCCGACGCTGCCCAGAACACATCGCCCGGATCGACATCGTAGATATTTTTCATCGTCCAGTTCAGCGCCACCAAATGGCCTGCGGTCGGACGCACAACGCCCTTGGGCGCGCCGGTCGTGCCCGAGGTGTACAGGATGTATGCCGGATCATTGCCATCGACCGGAACGCATTCGGCCGGTTCGACTCCGTACTGGAAGCCGTGCCAGTTGTAGTCGCGCCCTTCAATTAATTGCGCCACTTCCTGCTCGCGCTGGAAGACCACACAGAATTCGGGCTTGTGGTTAGCCATGTCGATGGCCCCGTCCAGCAGGGGTTTGTAATGCACGACGCGACCCGGTTCCATCCCGCAGGATGCGGCGATGATCGCCTTGGGTTTGGCGTCGTCGATCCGGACAGCCAGCTCATTGCTGGCAAAGCCGCCGAATACCACCGAGTGCACGGCCCCCAGACGTGCGCAGGCGAGCATGGCCTCCAGCGCTTCGGGGATCATCGGCATATAGATGATGACACGGTCGCCCTTTTCGACGCCCTTGGCGCGCAATGCCCCGGCCAGATTGGCCACGCGGTTGCGCAGTTCGACATATGAAATCTCGCGCTCGGTGTGGGTGATCGGGCTGTCATAGATGATTGCGGCCTGTTCGCCGCGACCATTTTCGACATGCCGGTCGACCGCGTTCCAGCAGGTGTTCACTTTGGCATCGCTGAACCACTCATACAAAGGGGCGTTGTCGTCAAACAGGGCTTTGGTCGGCGGTTGAACCCAGTCAATTGCCTTTGCAGCGTTCATCCAAAAAGCCTCTGGGTCCGATTTCCAGCCTTCGTAAATGTCCTGATATGCCACGGTGAACTCCTCCTAATTCTCCTTGAGAAATGTGTTATGTGGCCAGGGGGCACCGCACAAGCGAGCGCTGTGACGGAGCGTCACTTTATCGCAAAAAATTTGCAAGAATCCGTAAATTGGCCTGCAAATTTTTGCAAATCACCGCCTTTTTGCTGACTTTTAACGATCAATTTTGCGCTTTTGCAAAGTTGAATATTTTGTCGTGCAAATTATTGCCTGCTGTGAATCAAACAGGGCGCCGATACTGGCGCCCTGAATACTGTGCTCAGGTTAATTAACCGTAATGCGCTACGGGTGTACCCGCGATCGCCGCCATATTCAGCAATCCGCGTGCTGTGATCGATGGCGTCACGATATGTGCCTTGTTGCCCATGCCCATCAGGATCGGGCCGACCTCCAAGCCATCGGCCTTCATTTTCAGGATATTGCGCACTCCGCTCGCCGCATCCGCATGGGCAAAGATCAGAACGTTTGCTGTTCCTTTCAGGCGTGAGTTCGGGAAGATCCGCGAACGCAGCTCAGGGTCGAGGGCCAGATCCAGGTTCATTTCACCTTCATATGTGAAATCGCGCGGCTCGGCGTCGAGGATATCCAGTGCCGCCCGCAACCTTTTGCCCGATCCTTCAGCCTGATTGCCAAACTGCGACTGAGAACAGAAGGCGATTTTAGGCTCGATCCCGAAACGCCGAACATGACGCGCGGCGCCAATGGTCGACTCGGCCAGCTCTTCTGGGGTTGGCAGCTGCCGAACATGGGTATCAGCAATGAACAGCGGTCCGTCCTCGAGGATCATTAGCGACAGTGCGCCATGCGGGTGAAGATCGCCATCGCCCAGAACCTGTTCGACGTAGTTCAGGTGCCAACGATACTCGCCAAAGGTACCGCAGATCATGCTGTCTGCCTCACCACGTTGCACCATGATAGCCGCAATGGCCGTGTTGTTCGTGCGCATGATCGCCTTGGCCAGATCCGGCGTGACACCGCGGCGCTGCATGATCTCGTGATACGAGTTCCAGTAGTCATAATATCGCGGGTCGTCTTGCGGGTTCACAATCTGGAAGTCTTTGCCGGGACGGACCGTTAGCCCCAACCGTTCGCACCGGGCGTTGATCACCTCGGGGCGGCCGATCAGGATCGGGGTTTCGGTTGTTTCTTCGAGAATGGCTTGGGCTGCGCGCAGAACGCGCTCGTCCTCACCCTCGGCAAACACGATCCGGCGCGAGGCCACAGCCGCAGCCTCAAAGACAGGGCGCATTAGCAGGGCAGACTTGAATACGGACTGATTCAACCGCTCTTTGTATGCCTCGATGTCCGTGATCGGGCGCTTGGCCACGCCGCTTTCCATCGCGGCTTTGGCAACAGCCGAAGACACGACGCCAACAAGACGTGGGTCAAAGGGTTTGGGGATCAGATAATCAGGGCCAAAAGTCAGTTGTTCACCTTTATAGGCCGCTGCCGCCTCGGCGCTGGTCGTCGCCCGGGCCATCTCAGCGATCCCGTCCACGCAGGCGATCTGCATTTCATCGTTGATTTCGGTCGCCCCCACATCCAGCGCGCCCCGGAAGATGAAGGGGAAACACAGAACGTTGTTGACCTGATTGGGGAAGTCGCTGCGGCCCGTGGCAATAATCGCGTCCGGCGCGACTTCGCGTGCTGCTTGCGGCAAAATTTCCGGGCTCGGATTGGCCAGCGCGAAGATGATCGGGCGCTTGGCCATTTTCTCGACCATCTCGGGCTTCAGGACGTTCGGCCCGCTAAGGCCAAGGAACAAGTCTGCATCGCCAATCACATCGTCCAGTGTACGTAGGTCCGACTTTTGCGCGAATTGATCCTTGTGCGGGTTCATGTCCTCTTCACGGCCTTCATAAACAAGCCCGTGAATGTCGCACAGCCAGATATTCTCGCGCTTGACGCCCAGCTTGACCAGCATCATCAGGCAGGCAATTCCCGCTGCGCCGCCACCGGTTGAGACCACTTTGACGTCTTCGAAATTCTTGCCCGCAACGAACAGCGCATTCTTGGCCGCGGCACCCACGACAATGGCGGTGCCGTGCTGGTCGTCATGAAAGACAGGGATGTTCATTCGTTCCCGGCACAGCTTTTCGACGATGAAACAGTCCGGCGCTTTGATGTCTTCAAGGTTGATCGCGCCAAAGGTCGGCTCCAATGCACAAACGATATCCGCCAGTTTCTCGGGGTCGGGTTGATCGACCTCGATGTCGAAACAATCGATCCCGGCGAATTTCTTGAACAAGACGGCCTTGCCTTCCATCACCGGTTTGGATGCAAGCGCGCCAATGTTTCCCAGCCCCAGAACCGCTGTCCCGTTTGAGACGACCGCAACCAGATTCCCGCGTGCGGTATACAGCTCGGCGTTTGCAGGATCCGCTTTGATTTCCAGGCTGGCTTCGGCCACACCGGGTGAATAGGCGCGTGCCAGATCGCGGCCGTTTGCCATTGGTTTGGTCGCTTTGATTTCAAGCTTACCGGGCTTTGGGTGGGCGTGATATTCAAGCGCGGCCTGCCGCAGGCTGGGTGTGTCCGACATCGGCGACTCAACTCCTCAGAAAATTTGATTTAGTGTTAAACTATTTCCCCGGCTTTGGCTACGCTACGTCATTTTGCAACAGTTTTGCTAAAGTTCACCGACGTCCCGTTGAAAAGCGTCGTATTGCTTTTACATTCGGGCAACTTTGGAGCCAACCTAGACCTGTCGAGCACTGAAAGCCATAAATGAGCTATAAAGATGAATTTCAGGCCGGGACCGCCTTCCCGGCGGACCAGGTTGTTGTTGGTCCGGATCGCGCCGTTTACATATCGGTTTTGCTGATCGCCATCCTTGTCCTTGCCGCCGTCGGTATCTGGCCGGTTCTAGCCCTTGCTCTGAACGAAGAGGGCGGATTGTTCGAAACGATCTCGGCCGCTGCGCTGTTTGTCGCGGGCCTGGCTGCGCTCTGGCGCTATCCCGGCATAACTCGTCTTTACATCGCACTGGTCTGTCTGTTGCTGGCGGAAAGAGAGCTTGAGGCGGAAATCTATCCAGTTGACAGCCTGCCATATTGGGTCCTGAACGGTTTGGATAATTTGCTTGATATGACGCTGATCCGGGTGGTTCTGGCCGTCATCGTGATCGGAGGTGCCCTATGGCATGGAGCCCCGGCGGCTTGGCAGGCGGTAAAGCGACGGGCGCCTTTTTTCGTGATTTTCGTGCTGGCGGGATTGCTGGCGGTAACCGCTCAGCTGCTCGAGGAAGTTTCCGGAATTTACCAGGCAGATCTGTCCACACTTATGACAGTACGGCTCTTTGTTTTGGAAGAAACGCTTGAGATGTTCTTTTCGATTGGCATTTTGGCTTCTGTTCTGATCGGATGGCCAAAATCCGATGCCGAAGAGACGCTGAATGACCTCAACCAGAAACAACTGCCAGACACGCGCTGAAATCCGTCTGCCGACAGGCGAGCTGCGCGACGACATCCCGTTCTACACAAAAGTGCTCGGTATGAAGATGGATATGATCTATCCCGCCGACGATCCGCGTGTTGCCGTGTTTTCCGGCCACGGGTTGCGCCTTCGGGTCGAGAAGGACGCGCCCGAGGCCGCTGGTACGATCCGTATCCTGACAGACGATCCTGACGGTTTTGCTGATGGGCAGCGTACTTTGGTCGCGCCCAACGGCACGCGGGTTGAGATTGATGAAATGAACCCTCCGATGGTGATGCCCGAAACGGTGCATTCCTTCGTGGTGCGCAGGCTCAAGGATCAGGCCCCATGGATCATCGGGCGGGCAGGGATGCATTACCGCGATCTTGTGCCGGATCGGCTAGGTGGATCGATCATCGCCAGCCATATCCGTATACCCGATGGGGGCCCGGTGCCGGATATGGTGCATTTCCACAAGGTCGGGTTTCAACTGATTTTCTGCATCCATGGTTGGGTCGACGTCGTCTACGAGGATCAGGGCGACAAAATGCGCCTGACAGCTGGGGATTGCTTTATCCAACCCCCAGAAATCCGCCACCGGGTTCTTGAAGCCTCGAATAATGTTCAGGTGATCGAAATCGGTGTTCCCGCCGAACATGTCACCGAAATCGACCACGAGATGGACCTGCCTACGCCGAATTTCCGCCCGGACCGCGAATGGCAAGGGCAGCGTTTTGTTTATAACAAAGCCGAGAAATCAGCGTGGGGACCATTTCGCCTGCCAGGATACATCTGTCGCGACACGACGATTGCCGAGAATACCAAAGGTGTTGCAGGCGTGCAGGTCGTACGAAAAGGGCAGGGTGAACCGATCTGGGCAACGCATGACACGGATATCCATTTTACCTTCGTCATGACGGGCGAGGTAACTCTGAAAGGTGAAGGGCGCGATCCGTTCCGTTTGGAACAAGGGGATGCGTTCGTGATCCCGCCTGGCATGCGGACAAAACTGTCCGATCCTTCCGATGATGTCGAATTGCTTGAGGTTACGCTTCCGGGGATCTTCAATACCAAGCTGGGCTAAGAGGATTTTAGCCCAGGAATCTTGCGCGCGGGGGTTCAACTCCCTGCGCTCTTTCCTTTAGGGTATGATTTTCTGACCAGTTGATCAAAAACGGGGAATCGCCATGACTTTGAAAGATGCAGCACTGTCTGTTCGGGAAAAAGCCTATGCGCCTTATTCCAACTTCAAGGTTGGGGCGGCGATCCGGTCCGCATCCGGCGAGGTCCACGCGGGTTGCAACGTGGAAAACGTGGCCTATCCCGAAGGCACATGTGCCGAGGCCGGGGCAATCGCTGCGATGGTCGCTGCGGGCGAACAGGAATTGTCCGAGGTCTATGTTGTTGCCTCAAGTCCGCAACCGGTTCCGCCTTGTGGCGGTTGCCGGCAAAAGCTGGCCGAATTTGGCAAGCGGGACGTCAAGGTGACGCTGGCGACCGTGGATGGCGCCGAGTTTGTAACCACGATTGGACAATTGCTGCCGGGCGCTTTCGACGCCTCGCACATGGAGGACGTCTGATCCAATGGACGCCCGTTCGATCATTGCAAAACTGCGCCGGAACGAGGTGCCGACCGGAGATGAGCTGAACTGGTTCGCGCAAGGGTTGGCCGATGGTGGTGTCAGCGACGCCCAAGCGGGCGCTTTTGCCATGGCCGTCTGCATGGGTGGATTGGGCACCAAAGGGCGCGCCGATCTGACGATCGCTATGCGCGACAGCGGTGATGTGCTCAGCTGGGATTTCGATGGCCCGGTAATTGACAAACACTCGACCGGTGGGGTGGGAGACAGTGTAAGCCTTGTGCTCGCCCCTGCACTGGCCGAGTTGGGGGCTTATGTCCCCATGATCTCGGGCCGAGGTCTGGGGCATACTGGCGGTACCCTGGACAAGCTTGAGGCCATTCCCGGCGTCAGCACCCAGATCGGTCAGGAGCGGCTGACACAAATTCTGCGGGAAACGGGCGCGGCCATTGTCGGGGCTACGGGGCAGATCGCCCCGGCAGACAAGCGCCTTTATGCGATCCGTGATGTGACGGCGACCGTTGAAAGCCTGGACCTGATCACAGCCTCGATCTTGTCCAAGAAACTGGCCGCCAGCCCCGAGGCTTTGGTACTGGACGTCAAAGTCGGCAGCGGGGCGTTCATGAAAACGCTGGACGACGCGCGCAACTTGGCGCGCGCCCTGTCGGAAACTGCGAATGCGGCAGGTTGCCGGACCTCGGCTGTGATCACCGATATGCACCAACCTTTGGCTCCTGCGCTGGGCAATGCACTAGAGGTGGCTGAGGTGATGAAAGTCATGACGAAAGACCATTACGCGCCCCTTGCTGAAATTTCGGCCGAGTTGGGTGGAGTTCTGCTGGTGGATGCGGGGATGTTTGCAACCGCCGAGGAAGGGCGCGACAAGATCACAGATGTCATCCGCGATGGTCGCGCGGCTGAACGCTTTGGGCGCATGATGGCGGCTGTGGGCGCGCCTTTGCAGTTCGTCGACAACTGGTCCCGCTACCTTCCAGAGGCCAGCGTGATCCTTGAGGTCACAGCACCGACCAATGGACACGTTACTGCGATTGACGGCGAAGCGCTGGGCTTGACCGTTGTTGCACTGGGCGGCGGACGACAGGTCGAAGATGACGTGATCGACCCGGCGGTTGGGTTGTCCGGCATCGTTCGTCTGGGCGACAAAGTCGAGAAGGGTGCACCACTGGCCGTGGTTCATGCCGCGCGCGAAGACGCTGCGCGACAGGCCGCAGATGCCGTTTTGAAGGCGATTACAATTAGTGACGACGCCCCGATGGAACCTATACTCATCCACGAAAGGATCACGCCGTGACCCGCGCGTTCTTGGTGGTGATGGACTCGGTCGGTATCGGGGGTGCGCCGGATGCCGATCGGTTCTTCAATGGCGAGATACCGGATACTGGCGCAAATACGCTGGCGCATATTGCACAGGCCTGTGCCGAGGGGCGCGCCGAAAAGGGGCGCTCAGGTCCGCTGCACCTGCCAAGCTTAGATGCGCTTGGGCTTGGGGCTGCAACGCGGTTGGCATCGGGGGCCGCAACACCGGGATTGGATGCCGAGCCGGCTGGGCTCTGGGGCAGCGCACGCGAGTATTCGCCGGGCAAGGATACGCCTTCGGGCCATTGGGAGCTGGCCGGATTGCCGGTGCCGTGGGATTGGCACTATTTCCCGGACACGGCGCCTGCTTTCCCTGCCGAATTGCGTCGCGCTGCGGCTGAGGCGGCCAGTACAGACGATATACTGGGCGACTGCCACGCCTCGGGCACGACCATCATTGCCGAATTGGGGGCCGAGCATATGCGGACCGGCTGGCCGATCTGCTATACTTCGGCCGACAGCGTTTTCCAGATCGCCGCGCATGAGGAAAGCTTTGGCCTGGACCGTCTCCTGAATATGTGCAAGGCGCTTGCTCCGCGTTTGCATGAGATGAAAGTAGGCCGCGTCATTGCGCGACCCTTTGTAGGCTCAGTCAAAGAGGGCTTCACCCGTACCACTAACCGCAAGGACTTCGCCATACTTCCCCCCGCGCCGGTCCTGACCAATTGGGTGCAGGATGCGGGGCGTCGCGTCTACGCGGTAGGCAAGATCGGCGACATCTTCTCGATGCAAGGAATCGACACGTTGCGTAAAGGCTCGGATGCTGAGTTGATGGGTCACCTGTCTGATCTGGTCGATATGGCCGAAGAGGGTAGCCTGACCTTTGCCAATTTCGTTGAGTTCGACAGCCTCTATGGCCATCGCCGCGATATCAGCGGCTATGCCAGCGCCTTGGAATGGTTCGACCGTGAAATTGGAAAGATGCTGAATAAGCTGCGCCCTGGTGATATGATGTTGCTGACCGCTGATCACGGCAATGATCCCAGTTGGATCGGCACCGACCACACGCGCGAACAGGTGCCCGTTTTGATCGCGGAGCAAGGCACGGGCCAAATCGGGGCCGTCGATTTTGCCGATGTCGCCGCAAGTATCGCACACCATCTGAACATTCCGGCACAAGGACCGGGGAAGAGTTTTCTATGACCGTCGCAGACCTACCCAAAATCGAGTTGCACCTGCACCATGAAGGTGCAGCGCCGCCTGATTTCATCCGCCAGCTAGCGCATGAAAAGCGTATAGACCTGAGCGGAATTTTCAAACCGGACGGAAGTTATGACTTCCGCGACTTCGCCCACTTTCTCAGTGTCTACGAGGCCGCCTGCGAAGTACTTAAATCGCCCGAGGATTTCCGTCGCCTGACTTTGGCCATTCTAGAGGAAAGCGCTGCGAATGGGGTGGTCTACTCGGAAACCTTCCTCAGTCCAGATTTCTGCGGCGGCGGGGATGTGCACGCCTGGCGTGACTATCTGAACGCCATTCAGGACGCGGCGGACGAAGCCGAGCGCAAGTTCGATATCACTTTGCGCGGCGTTGTCACGTGCGTCCGGCATTTCGGACCCGAACAGGCGAAACAAAGCGCCTATTGCGCAGCAGAAACCGCCGGTGACTGGATCACTGGGTTTGGAATGGGCGGCAATGAGGGCGTCGGGACGCAGGGCGACTACAAATGGGCCTTTGACTGCGCCCGCGAAGCTGGGCTGCGCCTGACCACCCATGCCGGAGAATTCGGCGGCCCCGAAAGCGTACGCGATGCTGTTCGAGACCTCGGTGTCAAACGGGTTGGCCACGGCGTGCGGGCCATTGAGGACGACGATCTGATCCGGGAACTTGTTGACCGCGAAGTCACGCTTGAAGTCTGCCCCGGTTCCAACGTGGTTCTGGGCCTGTTCCCAGATTTTGCGGCACATCCGATTGCCCGGTTGCGCGATCAGGGTGTAAACGTCACAGTTTCCACCGACGATCCGCCGTTTTTCCATACCACCATGCGGCGCGAATATGAGATGCTGCATCAGGCCTTTGGCTGGGACGCCGAGGATTTTGCGGCCCTGAACGACATAGCCCTGAACGCGGCCTTCTGCGATGATGACACCCGCGAACGGGTGAAGAAAAGACTGGAGAGAACATGAGCGAACACCTGACCGTCGTTGACCACCCGCTGGTGCAGCACAAACTGACGCTCATGCGGGACAAGGGCACCTCGACCGCCGTGTTCCGCCAGCTGTTGCGCGAGATCACCCTGCTGTTGGCCTATGAGGTCACGCGCGAACTCAAGCTGACCACCCGCCACATTGAAACACCAATGGAGGAAATGGACGCCCCCATTCTGGCGGGTAAAAAACTGGCTCTGGTGTCGATCCTGCGTGCCGGAAACGGAATGTTGGACGGGGTGCTGGAACTGGTCCCCTCGGCCCGTGTCGGGTTTGTCGGGCTGTACCGCGACGAAGAAACCCTGAAGCCTGTGCAATACTACTTCAAAGCGCCTGAAGGTCTGAAGGATCGGCTGGTCATCGCGGTTGATCCGATGCTGGCAACCGGCAACAGCTCGGCTGCGGCGATTGATTTGCTGAAAGAAGCCGGGGCGACCGATATCCGTTTCCTCTGCCTGCTGGCCGCGCCCGAAGGCGTCGCCCGCATGAAAGAGGCGCATCCTGACGTGAACATCGTCACGGCGTCGCTGGATCGCGAGTTGAACTCGAAAGGGTATATCATGCCTGGGTTGGGCGATGCTGGCGACCGGATGTTCGGCACCAAGTAACCGGCTTACTCGCCACAGATATTCTGCAGCCGGACCCAATCGCGGTCCGGCAGCACTTGTGATAGAGGGCGCCCGGCCATCGGGTCCGCCTCGATCAGGCCCAGAGTGTCTTCCCCCGTGACATCCACAGCATAGGCATATGGCGTTGAAGGCAGCGCCGCCTGGGCGAATACCTCTAGCAAAGCTTGATCGGACAAAGTTGGGCGCGGTTCTGACAAGACCTGTTCGGTATAAGCGTCAACGATTTCCGGCGTCAGCTCTCCGGTTGTCAGCAGGCGGAACGCCGTGGTTGGGCCAGTTCGATCCAGCACCTCGTCCAATGGGTCTTGTGCGGTGGCTCGCGCGCGTTCGGCGATGATGTAACCGGCAGCGATGGATGGGTCCTCGTGATCTTCGACCAATGAGCGGTTCAGCAGAATGATCCCACCAGGCAGGCCGAGGCTTGTTTGTACCCCCGCGGGCAGAATAACGACCTCTCGCACGCCGGTTCGGGCTGCCAGTTGGTCCAACGCAGCCTGCGCATCCTCTGAGGTGCACGAGACACCAGAAACCCGTTCAATCCGGTGCAGGATCGCATCCCCGATATCGTATCGCTTAATCTCGGGGACAACAGAAACGACGTGGTTTTGCAGCGCGGCTGGAACCCAAAGCAGCAATAATGCGGCAACTGCAGCAATCACACCCGCAACACTAAGCCAACGCAACCGTCCGGGATGCGGGCGCGACCGATCAATTGCCTTTTGCAAACGGTCGATCGCCGCGATCATCGTGGTCTCTGTTTCTTCCAGCTCCAGCGTTTCGTCGGGGTCGCCGTCCGGGTTGAAGATGGCTGGATAGCTTCCGGGATTCTGCCGCTCCAAAGCTGCCAGCGACCAGTGCGTCAGTGCCCGGTCGTTGAAATCAGAAATCGTCAGCGTTGCTTCGCCAATCGACACCACAACCTCGCGCCGCTGCACGTCGGGCGAGGGGCGCCACAGACCGGTGGCTTCGATCCGTTGGTACTGTTTCAGAGCCGTCATCAAGGTGAGGTTTGCTCGTTATTATTTTGCCCCAGCTTAACATGGTAAATTCAAAGGGCGCAAACCAGTTGCGCCATCTGCGATAAATGTGCTGGATACAACGACACGTGCAGGGTTGTCCTGTCGTGCCCCACCATTTTACCGAGGCGAAAGATGCAGGCGGACACTCAGACCTCACCGATACTGGCATCGGTGCTGATGATCAGCGCCATGGCGATCATCGGGGTGATCGACAATGTGGTGATCCTGTTGGCGGAAACGGTTGGCCTGTGGCAATTCCACCTGAGCCGCGCGTTGCTAATGTTGCCGCTGATCTTCGGTCTATCGCTATTGGGGCTGGGCAGAATGCGCCCGAAACGATTTGGCCCGGTGATTCTGCGCAGCATACTGATCACCCTGGCCATGTTGTTCTATTTCGCATCGCTTGCGGTCATGCCGATTGCGCAGGCGCTGGCCGGGTTGTTCACATCGCCGATTTTTGTCCTTTTGATCTCGGCCCTGGCAATGAAGCAGCGGATTGGCCCTTGGCGTATTGTTGCGGTTCTACTGGGGTTTGCGGGAATTCTGTGCGTGCTGCAGCTTGACCCCTACGATTTCGATACTCGCAGCCTGTTGCCGGTCGCCGGGGGTCTGTTCTACGCGCTGAGTGCCGTTATCACGCGCAGCCATTGTTCCGGTGAAAGCACCGTGGCGCTGCTGGCTGCGATGATCATCACGCTGGGATCGGCCGGGGCGATTGGCCTTCTGGTACTTGAGCTGTTTCCGGTGGCCGCGCCGGATGGTCCCGACGGCTTCGCCGCGCGGGGTTGGGTCTGGCAGATGCAACCTGCATTGCCGTGGATCGCAATACAGGCGGTTGGTTCCACGATTGCCGTCTTCATGTTGATCAAGGCCTATCAGGTGGGCGAGCCGTCCTATGTCGCGGTCTTTGAGTACTCGGTCATGATTTTTGGTCCGCTCTTTGCCTTTGCGGCTTTCGGGCAGGCGATCGGGCCGATGCAGATTGGCGGGATTGGCTTGATTGCAATCGCAGGTACCCTGTTGGGATGGCGAGCAGGGCGCGAGGCTGCCCGGCCAGAACCGGTTTAGCCTTATCCTGAGGCCAGCCATTTGTTTTGGGTGGGCAATCGGGGATCATTCAGACCGGATACCGATGGGTGTAACACGACCTGCCCGATTTCAGCCGACGGGCTCAGACAGATTCGGCGGCACGGATGACCGCTGGTGTAAATTATAGTTTCCAAAAATCTGCCAATTTTTACCAATTGCGCAGTGTTGTTTAAAGAATTGTTGTTTTTCACGGCTTTAAGAGCGCAAATTGGGCGGCAATGTGTCTGAATTAAGTCGCCCATGGTTAAGTCGTGCTAGTCGTTATGAGTAGTTGTTTTTGTGTCAGAAATGGGTGCGACACGTGTTAAATGTACAGAGTGTTTTGAGTTATGAGGCCGTTCCGAACCGGGAAGTGCAGGACAATCCTGCGATTTCGCTGAACGCGCGTCGGGGTGGTTTTGTCCACGGAACTAAGATTGCGACGGATCGCGGTTGGCAGCCTGTTGAAGGACTGCAAGCAGGCGATCTGATCCGCACGATGGACAACGGGTTCAGGGCAGTCTCGCGGGTTGCGACGGATTGCATAGCAATCGCTGCCAGCGAGTCCAGGTCGGAAAACTTACCTGTCCGTGTGCCATCGAACACTTTGTATAACGGCGATCCGGTCTGGTTGATGCCAGAGCAGGGCGTGGCGTTGGACAACACCAAGCTGAGCCAGGGTCCGATCACGCTGCCGATCAGCATGCCTGTGGTGCCTGCGCGGGTTCTCAGTGGAACGTTTCGACTTTCGTCCAGCGCGCCCTCATTGCTGTTTGAGGTTTGTTCGTTGTTCTTTGAGCAAGACGAAGTGATCTATATCGAGGGTGGTTTGCGCGCCTTTTGTCCTGCGGGCCGCTTTGGGTCGAACAGCCGGCCCGCGAACGCCTCATACAAGGTGGTCGATGCTGATCGGACCGAAGACCTGATCGACATGGTCGCGCATAGCAGGGACATTGCTGTTCTTGCGAATTCACTGGGCGCATTACCGGCTCCGATCATGCAGAACCCGATTTTTCCAGCGCGGCCTGTCATGGGTGCGCGACGTCCTGGTCGGCCGGGGCGGCCTGCACCGATATTCTAATTATTTTAAGCTATTGATTAATGAATGACGCTGGCGCGGTAACCCGCACCAGCGTCTATTTTTTTAGGCAGCTTTTGCTTCGGGGTCAAAGCGGCCATAGAAGCTTTGGCCTTTCTCAGCCATCTCACGCAGCAGCGGCGGGCAGGCGAAGCGTTCGCCATACTGCGCAGCCAACTGGTCGCAACGCTCGGCGGCGTAGGGCGTGCCGATGATGTCCAGCCAGCTGAGCGGACCACCCGACCATGGTGCAAAGCCCCAACCAAGGATCGCGCCCACGTCGCCCTCGCGGATGTCCTCCAGAACGCCTTCTTCCAGCGCGCGGACCGCTTCCAGAACCTGTGCGAACATCAGACGTTCCTGAACTTCGATCAGATCAGGCTGGTCCTCGGCATGCGGGTATTTCTCCTGCAGACCCTTCCAGTACTCGGTGCGCTTGCCCTTTTCGTCATAGTCGAAGAAACCTGCGTTTGCCTTGCGTCCCAGACGACCCTCTTCCTCCATCCAGAAGATCAGATCATCGCCGGGGTTATCCGGATAGGCATTACCCATCGCGGCTTTGGTCGCACGAGCAATTTTGGCCCCCAGATCAATCGAGGTCTCATCGTTCAGCTGGATCGGCCCAACGGGGAAGCCCAACTGACGCGCGGCGTTGTCGATCAATACTGGGCTGACGCCCTCGGTGATCATGCGCAGACCTTCGTTGATATAGGGAATGATGCAACGGTTGGCGTAAAAGAAGCGCGCATCGTTGACCACGATCGGCGTCTTGCGGATCTGGCGGACATAGTCCAGCGCCTTGGCCACCGCGCGATCACCGGTTTCCTTGCCCTTGATAATCTCGACCAAGAACATTTTCTCGACCGGCGAAAAGAAGTGGATGCCGATGAACTGATCCGGGCGCACGGATGCTTTGGCCAGATCGGTGATCGGCAGGGTCGACGTGTTCGAGGCAAAGATGCAATCCTCGGGGATGATCGCCTCGACCTTCTTGGTCATCTCGGCCTTGACGCCCACGTCTTCGAAGACGGCTTCGATGATCAGATCGCATCCTTTGAGGTTGTCCAGATCCGGGGTCGCGGTGATGCGGGCCAGCATGGCCTCTTTCTTCTCAGCCGTGACTTTGCCGCGCTTCATGCCCTTGTCGAGATAGCTCTCGGTATAGGCTTTGCCTTTGTCCGCAGCTTCCTGGTCGCGGTCCACGAGAACCACTTCCATCCCGGCCTGGGCCGACACCAGCGCGATACCGGCACCCATCATGCCTGCGCCCAGTACGCCGATCTTCTTGACCGACTGATCGGGAACACCGGCAGGACGCACGGCACCTTTTTCCAACGCTTCCTTGTTCAGGAACAGCGACCGGATCATCGCACCCGAAGAGGGGTTCATCAGGACAGAGGTGAACCAACGCGCCTCGATCTTCAGGGCGGTGTCGAAATCGACCAGCGCACCTTCGTAAACCGCGCTCAGCAGAGCCTTGGCCGCAGGGAAGGCGCCTTGGGTCTTGCCGTTTACCATCGCCGATGCACCAACGAAGTTCATGAAACCAGCAGGGTGGTAAGGCGCGCCGCCGGGCATCTTATAGCCCTTCGCATCCCACGGTTTGATGATGTCTGCGTCCTTGGCGTTCAGCACCCATTCCTTGGCTGCGGCCTTCGGGTCGGCTGCGACCTCGTCAATATAACCCGCGCCCTTGGCTTTCTTGACGTCCAGCATTTTGCCTTCCAGCAGCAGCGGAGCCGCCGCAATCGCGCCAACCTTGCGGACCATCCGGGTGGTGCCACCCGCGCCGGGGAAGATGCCGACCATGATCTCGGGCAGGCCATATTTGGCCTTGGGGTTTTCGGCCGCAAAGATGCGATGCGTGGACAGCGGCAGTTCCATGCCAATGCCTGCGGCAGTGCCAGGCAGAACGGTGGCAATCGGCTTGCCGCCCTTCTTGGTCTTGGGGTCCATGCCCGCCATCTCGATCTTGCGCAGCAGTGCGTGCATCTGCATTGTGCCCTCGAACAAGCCTTTTGCCGGGTTGTCGCCCGCCTGTTCCTTCATCACTGCCAACAGGTTCAGGTCCATGCCACCAGCGAAGGACCCTTCCTTACCCGAGGTGATGATGATGCCTTTGACGTCGTCGTCAGCCAGCGCCTGATCGACCAGATCGCTCAGCTGTGCCAGCCCGTCAAAGGACATCACGTTCATGGTTTTCCCGGGCACATCCCAGGTGATTGTGGCGACGCCGTCTGCGTCTTTGCTCAGAGTGAAATCAGTCATTGTCATCTCCAATCTGGTCAGCCGTCAACGGGCTGCCATCCTTGCGGGTGAAGGAGAATCCGTTCTCATCATCCTTCACCATCATGTCTATGTCGCTGTAATAGCCGGTCTCGGTCGGGGTCCGTGTGCCCACCACCAGAAAGGTTGCGGGCGCATCGGTTTTGTTCACAAGGTGGTGGCCGTTGGCCTCACCTGCGGGCCAAGCGGCGCAGTCGCCGGGCTGCATCTCATGCTCACCATCGTCATCGATCAGCACGCAGGTGCCGCTGAGCATGATGGCAAATTCGTCCTGCTCCATATGGTAATGGCGCAGTGAAGACATGCCCTGCGGTTCCAACCGCACGACGTTGACCCCGTATTGGGACAGCCCGCCTGAATCGCCCACACGCTGAACGAAACGACCTGCGGTCGCTTCAGCCAGCTTGCCGGGATAGGCCGAGCCGCCCTTGAACGGAATCTGAGAGAGATCCAGCTTGGGCATCAGACCCGCTCGATAATGGTTGCTGCACCCATGCCGGATGCAATGCAGAGCGTCGCCAGACCGGTTTCCTTGTCCTGACGCTCCAACTCATCCAGCAACGTGCCGATGATCATCGCGCCCGTTGCGCCCAGCGGGTGACCCATCGCAATCGAGCCGCCGTTCACGTTGACCAACGCCGGGTCGACGTCGAACGCCTGCTGGAAGCGCAGCACGACCGAGGCGAAGGCTTCGTTGACTTCGAACAGGTCCAGATCGCCGATCTTCATGCCATTGTCGGCCAGGATCTTCTCGGTCACAGGAACCGGACCGGTCAACATGATGGTCGGGTCAGTTCCGATCTTGGCGGTTGCCTTGATGCGGGCGCGGGGCTTGAGGCCGTATTTCTCGCCGAATTCCTTGTTGCCGATCAGAACAGCCGCCGCACCATCCACAATGCCCGAGCTGTTGCCCGCGTGGTGGATGTGGTTGATCTTTTCCAGATGCGGGTATTTCAGCATGGCCACCTTGTCGAAGCCGGGCATCTGTTCGCCCATCATCTGGAAGGCCGGGTTCAGGCCACCAAGGCTTTGCATGTCAGTGCCGGGGCGCATGTATTCGTCGCGGTCCAGAATGGTCAGGCCGTTCTGATCCTTGATGGTGATAACCGATTTATCAAAACGGTTGTCTGCCCATGCTTCCGCGGCTCGGCGCTGCGATTCCATCGCCAACGCGTCGGCGTCGTCACGGCTAAAGCCATATTCGGTCGCGATAATGTCGGCCGAGATACCCTGCGGCACGAAGTAGGTCTCCATCGCCAGCGAAGGGTCAACCGCGATCGCTGCACCGTCGCTGCCCATTGCCACACGGCCCATCATTTCGACGCCACCTGCGATGTAAGCCTCACCTGCGCCGCCTTTGACCTGGTTCGCCGCGAGGTTCACAGCTTCCATGCCGGAAGCGCAGAAACGGTTGATCGCCAGACCGGGGATCGACTGATCCAGATCAGAGGCCAGAACCGCCGAGCGTGCCAGACAGCCGCCTTGTTCCATCACTTGCGTGACGTTGCCCCAGATCACGTCTTCTACGGCGTGGCCTTCGAGGTTGTTACGCTCTTTCATCGCGTTCAGGGTCAGGGCGGACAGGCGCACCGAGGTTACCTCGTGCAGGCTGCCATCCTTGCGGCCCTTGCCGCGCGGGGTGCGCAGGGCGTCATAAATATAAGCTTCGGTCATGGGTCTTCTCCTCAAGCTCGATCCGACGGGTTGCCGGGCATCAGGTCATAGGGGTGTTTCCAGCCAGGCTGCTCGGACAAGCGAGACAGCCAGGCGTCGATATGGGGCCAGTCGACGCGGTCAAAGCCGAATGGTTCGGGATAATACAGATAGCTGCAGCAGCTGAGATCGGCATTCGTGACATCGTCGCCAACAATCCAGTCGCGGCCGTTCAGATGATCGTTCAACACTTGGTAAGCGGCCTTCAGGCGCCCTTGATTGAAAGCGATCACATCGGGATTGCGGTGCTGTTCCGGGAGGAAATTGATCAGGAAGCGGGTCAGGCCGGCCATCGAGCTGAGTTTGTGATTATCCCACAGCACCCAGCGCAGAACATCGTAATTCTCTTCCCGGTTCTTGCCGCCGAACTTACCTGACTTCTCAGTCACATAGGTCTGAATGGCGCCAGACTGGCTTGTGCGGAAATCACCGTCGATCAGGACAGGTGCTTCGCCCATTTCATTCACTTCGGCGCGAAACTCGGGCGTGCGAGTTACACCTTTGAAAAAGTCGACAAAGACCGGTTCCCACTCCAGCCCGGACATTTCTAGCGCCAGCGCAGCCTTATAACTGTTTCCGCTTTCTCCGAAGCAATGAAGCATGATTGTCATGTGATCGCCCCTCCCAAGGCGCATGGTGCGAAGTCGAATTTCGCGTATTTCGAGAAAGACGAACCATAAGGCTAAGCGCCATTGGGGTTTGGCTTTCTGAAAACACGCCCACCTGAGTGAAGGTGGCTGTAACGTTTAACGCTTGCGGTCATCCAACTCGGAATTGAAAATACGCAGGCGGTGGGTCAGGTTGTCCTCGTTGATCACGCTGTTGAAATTCTCGAACAGAAACGACAGCGCCTCTCCTTCGTCCAATCCAGCATCACGCGCGAACGCCTTGAGCTTGCGATACCCGTCTTCGGTCATTGCTACGGGAAAGCGGCGGGTTAGTCGAAAACGCTTTGGCATATGGTTCCTCCGGTAAGCAGGGTCCGGGCACTGTCACCCGGACCCAGACTGAGATCAGAAGCTCGCCGCGTCCAGAGCCATGACCGTGTCCGCGCCCGTCTGGATGCGTGCCAGATGCATGCCTGTAGCAGGCAGGCGGCGGGCCATGTAGAAACGGCCGGTGTTGATCTTGGTCTCGTAGAACTCTTTGTCCGACGCACCACCGTCCAGCGCTTCTTGCGCGGCTTTGGCCATCTGCGCCCACATCAGGCCCAGGCAGACATGGCCGAACATGTGCATGAAATCATAAGAACCGGACAGAGCGTTGTTCGGGTTCTTCATGCCTTCCTGCATGAAGTACATGCCAGCGGCCTGCAGGTCTTTGGACGCAGCCTTCAGCGGTTCGATGAAGGCCTTGTCATAGGCTTCGTCTTTACCAGCGTTGTCTTTGCAGAAGGTCTTGACCATGTCGAAGAACGCCATGACGTGCTTGCCGCCGTCTTGCGCCAGCTTACGACCGACAAGGTCCAACGCCTGAACGCCGTTGGCGCCTTCGTAGATCATCGCAATGCGTGCGTCGCGGGTGTATTGCGACATGCCCCATTCTTCGATGTAGCCATGGCCGCCATAGACCTGCTGTGCCTGAACGGTCATGTCATAGCCCTGATCGGTCAGGAAGCCTTTGATAACCGGTGTCAGCAGCGAGATCAGCCCGTCCGCATCTTTGTCGTTTGACCGGTGTGCTTTGTCGATCATGGTCGCGCCCCACAGGATGAACGCACGCGCACCTTCGGTGAAGCTTTTCTGATCCATCAGGTTGCGGCGGATGTCCGGGTGCACGATCAGCGGATCAGCTGGCCCGTCCGGGTTCTTAACACCGGTCACGTCACGGCCCTGCAGGCGGTCTTTGGCGTATTCGACGGCATTCTGGTACGCGGCCTCTGCCTGAGACAGACCTTGCATGCCTACACCCAGACGCGCTTCGTTCATCATGGTGAACATGGCACGCATGCCTTTGTGCTCTTCGCCCAGCAGCCAGCCTGTGGCTTCGTCATAGTTCATGACGCAGGTCGAGTTGCCGTGGATACCCATCTTCTCTTCGATCTTGCCGACCGAGACACCGTTACGCTCGCCCGGCGTACCATCTTCATTGACGATGAACTTGGGCACGATGAACAGGGAGACGCCCTTGATGCCTTCGGGGCCGCCGGGGATCTTGGCCAACACCAGGTGGATGATGTTGTCAGCCATGTCGTGATCGCCGGACGAGATAAATATCTTTTGGCCCGAAATCTTATAGCTGCCATCGCTCTGCGGTTCTGCTTTGGTGCGCATCAGGCCCAGATCGGTGCCGCAATGCGGTTCCGTCAGGTTCATGGTGCCGGTCCACTCGCAGCTGACCATATTGGGCAGGTATTTGTCTTTCTGTTCGTCGGTTCCGTGCGCCAGGATCGCTGACGCCGCGCCGTGCGTCAGGCCCTGATACATCACGAATGCCTGGTTCGCAGCCGAGAACATCTCGCCAACGGCGGTGCCCAGGACGTATGGCATGTTCTGACCGCCATACTCTTCCGGCATGTCGAGGCCAGTCCAGCCACCTTCTTTCATCTGCTCAAAAGCGTCTTTGAACCCGGTGGGCGTGTATACGATACCGTTTTCCAATCGGCATCCTTCGGTGTCCCCAACCACGTTCAGCGGGTGCAGAACATTGGTGGCCACTTTGCCTGCTTCTTCCAGAACGGCGCCTGTGAATTCGGCTTCAAGCTCGTTGTACCCCGGAACGTCGGAGTCCGAGATTTTCAGTACATCGTGCAGAATGAACTGCGTATCTTTGGTTGGCGCGTTGTAGACGGGCATGTGAAGCTCCCTTTAATTCATATGTCCGGGTGGTAGGCAGGCGAGGGGGTTACTCGGCAGCCTTTTTGTCTTGTTTGACCGAGGCGATGACTTTCTCGCCCCAGCGCAACTGTTCTTTCAGATCGTCGATCGCCTGGGTCAGTTCCTCACGGCGCGCTTCCATATCTTCCAGGCGCTCGCACGCAATTTCATAGGTGCGTGATATCTGAGTCATCTGTTGGTCGCCGACATGGTAAAGGTCCAGAAGCTGGCGTATTTCTTCAAGGCTGAACCCAAAGCGCTTGCCGCGCAGGATGAGTTTCAGGCGGGCACGATCACTTTTGGTGAACAGCCGTTTCTGACCTTCACGGATCGGAAACAAAAGCTCTTTGGCCTCGTAAAACCGCAACGTGCGGGGCGTGACATCATATGTCTCGCACATTTCTCGGATGGTCATCAGATCTTCGGTCATGGTTTCAGCACTCTCGTCACTGGCGTCAATGAAAGTCAGTTGCGCAGTCGATGCGCACGTTACAACACGTAGATGACGTTCACGTAATGTGAACGCTGCGTCACAAAATAAGTTTACGTAACTTCCACACGCGTCAAGTCGCGGATTTCCGACTTTTTCGAATTTAACGTAACGGAATTTGGGGGTTCAAAAACCAAAAGAGCGACCCGGCACGCCCTAAGGCATGGACGAACTTAGCGAGAGTCGTTTCTTTTTCTGGAGCGCCATGGCGCGTCGACGGAATCACTCGAGCGATTTGGCCGTCTGGTCGCGCATCTCGGTCAGGGCATCAATCGCCTCGTCCAGTTGCTGCCGTTGCTGGTTCAGTTCGACGATCTGCTTGTCCGCGACGTCGACAAAAGCGCGCATCTGGACCTCGTTGCCCTCATTTTCATAGATCAGCAGCCACTGGCGGATATCTTCCAGCGAAAATCCATACTTGCGGCCACGCAGGATCAAAGTCATGCGCGCGCATTCTCGCGGACCATAAAAACGCGATCTGCCTTCCCGGTCAGGTTGCAGCAATTCAATGTATTCATAGTAGCGCAGGGTACGTGGAGTCACATCGTACTCGGCGCACATCTCTTTGAATGACAAACGGTTGTCGGACATTCCTGATCTCCTCTGGCGCAGCCTATGTTCTGTCAGCCGCAAGCGCAACCGGCGGGCTTGCTCTTTTGGCGGACACGGGCTCATAAAGGGATGAACCAAGAGAACGGATTCAAGTACATGGTCGACAAAGCCGCAATTGCGCGCCAATTCATCGAGGCGATCCCGCATGCAAAAGCGTTGGGTCTGAAGCTGACCTCAATCGGAAATGGTGAAGCGGGTATTACAATGCCGTACAGCAAAGAGCTTGTTGGCGATCCGCGCACCGGGGTGATTCATGGCGGCGCTGTTTTTGCCGCATTGGACACCTGTTGTGGTGCCGCCGTCATGAGCCATCCGTCGGCTCCCGGCGGTACGGCGACGATTGACCTGAGGATCGACTACATGCGGGCGGCAACACCGGGACAGACGATAACGACCCAGGCGACATGCTACCACATCACACGGAACGTCGCCTTTGTGCGCGCGACGGCGATGGACGAAGACGAAGGTCTTCCGGTGGCCACAGCGGCAGGGTCATTCACGGTGGAGGGTTTGTAATGGCGCGTACTCGCCCCGAACCCGTCCAGGTCGTAAAACAACGCCGGGATGCGGCGCTGAACGCTATAGTCGAAGGTGTGCCCTACATCCGGTTCCTCGACATCGGCTTTGATCGCCGCGGTGATGAACTGACTGGCGTGTTGAACTTCGACCAGAAACTGATCGGCAACCCGTTACTGCCCGCATTGCATGGCGGCGTCACGGCGGCGTTTCTAGAAGTCACGGCTGTCATCACGCTGAGTTGGGAGTTCTTGCTGCCCAAGATCGAAAGCGGGGAACTGAATGCCAGTGATATCGCCAACTGTGAAACGGTACGTTTCCCAAAGACCGTCGATTTCACCGTCGACTATCTGCGGTCAGGCCTGCCGCGTGATGCCTATGCGCGCGCATTCATCAGCCGGGCCGGGCGTCGCTATGCCTCTGTCAGGGTCGAGGCCTGGCAAGACAATCACGCGAAGCTCTTTGCACAGGCTTCCGGGCATTTCCTGATGCCACAGCCCACTACTGACGGAAAATAGAACGCTATGCAGGACGCTTCGGCACCCATTACGCATAAGCGGGTGCTCCGGATTGCAGCGCCGATCGTATTGTCCAATGCGACGGTGCCTATACTGGGGGCGGTGGACACTGGTGTTGTGGGGCAGTTGGGGCAGGCGGCCCCGATAGGCGCTGTCGGCATGGGTGCCGTTATTCTGGCCACCATCTACTGGGTGTTCGGGTTCCTACGTATGGGGACAACCGGTCTTGCTGCCCAGGCACGTGGTGCAGGGGACACGGCGGAAACCGGAGCCTTGCTGATGCGCGGGCTGTTGCTGGGCGGCGCGGCGGGTCTGTTCTTTATACTGACGCAGGTCTGGTTGTTCTGGGGGGCGTTCGCCCTGTCTCCAGCCAGTCCAGAGGTTGAATCTCTGACCCGCGCCTATCTGGAGATCCGTATCTGGGGGGCTCCGGCTACGATCGCGCTTTTTGCCGTGACAGGTTGGCTGATCGCGGTAGAGCGCACCAAGGGTGTGTTCGTTTTGCAGATCTGGATGAACGGGCTGAACATCGTTCTGGATCTTTGGTTTGTTCTTGGCCTTGGCTGGGGCGTCGAAGGTGTCGCGATCGCGACGCTGATCGCCGAATGGACCGGGCTGGCGCTGGGTTTCTGGTTGTGCCGCGACGCGTTTGCAGGAAATCAATGGCGCGACTGGCCCAGGATCTTTGACCCTGCGCGTCTGCGCCGAATGATGCAGGTGAACGGCGACATCATGGTGCGTTCGGTGCTTTTGACCGGTGCGTTTACCACTTTTTTGTTTGTTGGTTCCGATCTGGGGGACGTCAATCTGGCAGCAAATCAGGTGCTGCTGCAATTCCTTGAGATCACCGCCTTTGCCTTGGATGGTTTCGCCTTTTCCGCAGAGGCTCTGGTGGGCAGCGCGGTCGGGGCGAGAGACCGCGCTCAGGTCCGGCGCGCGTCGATCATGGCCTCGCAATGGGGTGTCGGAGGTGCGTTTGCCCTGGGGCTTGTGTTCTTTTTAACCGGACCATCCCTGATTGATCTGATGTCAACCTCACCGGAAGTACGGATTGCCGCGCGGGAGTTTCTGCTCTGGGCGGCCCTTGCGCCGGTGATCGGCGTAGCCAGCTGGATGTTCGACGGTATCTATATCGGGGCGACCTGGACCCGCGCCATGCGGCAGGCGATGATCCAGTCCGTCGCGATCTATGTAGTGGCCCTGTTCCTGCTGGTGCCGACGTTCGGCAACCATGGGCTTTGGGCCGCGCTGATGGTCCTGAACATCGTGCGCGGGGTCACGTTGGGATGGCGTTACCCTAAGCTGGAAGCGCAGATCGCCTAAAGCAGCGACAGCAGGTTTTCGGGCGGACGACCGATCGCGGCCTTATTGCTGGCCACGGCCAGAGGACGTTCGATCAGGATGGGGTTTTCCACCATCGCTTGAATCAAGTCATCGTCTGGTGTCGTTTTCGTCAGCCCCAGTTCTTTGAAGCGCTTTTCGCCCGTCCGTATCATCTCGATGGCCGGAACTCCCAATTGGGACAGCACTGCGCGCAACTCTTCGACTGACGGCGCATCCTCCAGATACTTCCGAATTTCGACCGTCGCACCGTTTTCTTCCAGCAATGCAAGTCCGGCGCGGGATTTCGAACAGCGCGGGTTGTGCCAATATTTGATCACAGCCAGTCCTCTCTTTTGCTGCCAACGGCCTGATCGACCGACGTGAAACCGTCCTGCTTCAGCAGGTCATCCAGACCTTGGGCAATCTCTGCTGCCAGCGAAATGCCGCCGTAGACCATAGCAGTATAGAACTGTACGGCTGATGCCCCGGCGCAAATCTTGGCGTATGCCTGCTTTGCTGACCCGATCCCGCCAACGCCGATCAGCGGGATTTTCCCGTCGGTCAGTTGGCTGAGCTGCGCCAGCACGTGGGTTGATTTCTGGAACACAGGTGCGCCGGACAGCCCGCCCGCTTGGCCCTTATGGGCACTTCGCAGGCCATCCCGTGACAGGGTGGTGTTGGTTGCAATCACTGCATCGACGCCGGTTTCGCGGGCCACTTTGGCGATGTCCTGCAATTCGGTCTCGGTCAGGTCGGGGGCAATCTTCAGAAAGATCGGCAGCGGACGGGGCAGAGCGTTGCGGGTTTCAATCACGCCGCTTAACAGGGCAGAAAGTGCCGCCTTGCCCTGCAGATCCCGCAGCTTTTCCGTATTCGGGGATGAGACATTGACCGTTGCAAAATCCAAATGCGCGGCGCAATGAGCCAGAACTTTTGCGAAATCACCTGCGCGGTCATCACTGTCCTTGTTGGCACCCAGGTTCAGGCCGATCACCGCGTCCTTTGGACGGTCAGCCAAACGGCGGGCCATGACCTCCATGCCTTCGTTATTGAAACCGAACCGGTTGATGGCGGCCATGTCTTCGGTCAGGCGGAACAGGCGGGGTTTTGGATTACCGGGCTGTGGGCGCGGCGTCACGGCGCCAACCTCAATAAACCCGAAACCGGCGCGGGACAGCGGCCTAAGTACCTCGCCGTTCTTATCAAACCCAGCGGCCAGTCCCACGGGGTTTGGCAAATCCAATCCCGCAACTTGAGTGCGCAGCCGAGGCGACGTCACTGGACCCGGCGCAGGAGCTAAACCGGCTTTTAGCGCCTTGATCGACAGGCTGTGTGCAGTCTCTGGATCCAAGCGGTGCAGGGCTGCCAGGCCCAGTTTTTCCGTCAGTTTCATCCGAATGCCTCTCCGACTTGGGCAGGGGCGCATCTTATTAGCCGAGAGGTCATGACCGCGGCTTGCCGGTGCACCACGGCTTTTTGATATGCAGGGTCCGTCACCATTTCCAAGAACGCGTTCGCAGACGGATAACGGGCGATGAACACAGCGTCCCAGTCTTCGTCCTGCGGGCCGATCAGCGTTGTTTCAAACTCGCCGCGCCATAGGATCGAGGCACCAAGGCGGGCAATGATCGGTGCTGTTTCCGAGCCGTAGTTGCGATAGGCCTGCGCGCCGGTCAGGCCGGCATCGGCAAGTTTGTGCCCTGCGGGATACGCAGCATCGGTACGAAACTTAACCAGGTTCAGCATTTCGATCGGGTGGTTCCGATCGAGGTCCTTGAAGGCCTCAAATTGGGCACGCTCCGGATCGACAAAATCGGTCATTTCATTTCCTTCGGAAATTGGTGAACCGTTCCATCAAAGGGGAGGGGGTGCGACCAAACGATATCGGTCATACGAATCTGCCGGTAGAGATGCGGGAACAACGCGTCACCGCGTGAGACTTCCCATTTCAGGTCGTCGCCCATCGCATCAACGTCACAAGCCAGCAGGGTCAAACCTTCGACACCGGCGAAATGTTTGGCGGCTGTTTCTGCGGCCTGTTCGGCGGTTGAGAAATGGACATATCCGTCAGTGACATCAATTGGCGCGCCATCCGATGCACCTTGCGCCTGTAACGTGGCCCATTCGTCGGCCCTAAAAATTTTGTAAATCAGCATGCGGTCGTGATGCACCGGGCCACGGGTAGAATCAAGCCGGATTTCCCCCTTTGACTCTCGGCGTCGCGCGTCGCAACATCTCCGCAATTAACAATAGGGAGTTAAACTATGCTCACCCGTCTTTTGACATCTGCCGCCGCGCTCAGCCTGACCGCAGGCATGGCATTTGCCGAGTACAAGCTGACGATTCTGCACACCAACGATTTCCACTCGCGTTTTGAGCCGATCAACAAATACGACAGCGGTTGCGGTGATGAAGACAACGCCGAAGGCAAGTGTTTCGGTGGTTCCGCACGCCTGGTCACTGCGGTCGAGGAGGCACGTGGCCGTGCCGAAAACTCGATTCTGGTTGATGGCGGAGACCAGTTTCAGGGATCGCTGTTCTATACTTATTACAAGGGCAAGGTCGCGGCCGAGTTTATGAACAAGCTGGGCTATAACGCGATGACAGTGGGTAACCACGAATTCGACGACGGCCCCGAGGTTCTGCGCGGCTTTATCGACTCGGTCGATTTCCCTGTTCTGATGTCCAATGCGGATATTGCGGACGAAGAGTTGCTGACCGACAAAATCAAGAAATCGACCGTGATCGAAGTTGGCGGCGAAAAGATCGGCCTGATCGGCCTGACACCAATCGACACTGACGAGCTTGCCTCGCCCGGTCCGAATATCTCGTTCTCGGACCCGGTGCCTGCGGTTCAGGCCGAGGTGGACAAGCTGACCGGTGAAGGGGTTAACAAGATCATCGTTCTCAGCCACTCGGGCTACGGTGTGGATCAGCGCGTTGCGCAGGAAACCACCGGAGTTGACGTGATCGTAGGTGGTCACTCGAACACATATCTGTCGAATACGTCGGACAAGGCCGCTGGCCCGTATCCGACTGTGGTCAACGGCGTTCAGATTGTTCAGGCCTACGCCTATGGCAAATTCCTGGGTGAGCTGAATGTGACCTTTGACGATGACGGCAACGTGGTCTCGGCTGCTGGTGAGCCGCTGATCATGGACAACACCGTCACCGAGGATCAGGCCGCGCTGGATCGTATTGCCGAGCTGGCCGTGCCATTGGATGAAATCCGCAACAAAGTGGTTGCAAACTCTGCCGATGCCATCGAAGGCGACCGCGCTGTTTGTCGTGTTCAGGAATGCCAGATGGGCAACCTTGTGGCCGACGCAATGTTGGCACGCGTCGCGGATCAGGGCGTTAAGATTGCGATTGCCAACTCGGGCGGTCTGCGGGCTTCGATCGATCCGGGCGACGTGACCATGGGCGAAGTGCTGACCGTTCTGCCGTTCCAGAACACGCTGTCGACCTTTGAGATCAGCGGCCAGGGCGTCATCGATGCGCTGGAAAACGGCGTCAGCCAGGTGGAAGAGGTCAAAGGCCGCTTTCCGCAGGTTGCTGGCCTGACCTTCACCTGGGACCCGGCCGTTGCGCCGAACGAAGGACGTATCGCTGAGGTCATGGTTGCCGACGGAGACGGGTTTGTTCCCATCGATCCGGCCGCGACTTATCTGGTGGTCACCAACAACTACGTCCGCAATGGCGGTGACGGCTACAAGATGTTCTCGGGCGACGACAAGAACGCCTATGACTTTGGCCCCGATTTGGCAGATGTAACGGCGGAATACCTGGCCGAAAACGCGCCTTACACGCCCTATCTGGATGGGCGGATCAAGCAGAAGTAAATCTGTTTCGATATTCAACCCAAAAGGCCGCGTTTGACGCGGCCTTTTCAGTCTTATGGTCAGAAACGGCTTGATGGTGTTCCGCTCGGTATCGGTGCGGGCGACATTAACCTACAATTTCTGAAAAAGGGACAAAGCCTATGTGCGGACGGTTTGCCGTAACACTTCCCAACGATGCAATGGCGCAGCTTTTTTCGGCGCGCCCGGCTAACACTTTGCCTGCGGTGCCAAATTTCAACGTCTGCCCGACCAATCAGGTGCATGTGGTGCGCGCCGGGGAAACTGGGCGCACGCTTGATCCGCTGCGCTGGGGGTTTTTGCCCCATTGGTACAAGGCGGAAAACGCAGGACCTCTGTTGATCAACGCGCGGGCGGAAACGCTTGCCGAAAAGCCCGCCTTTCGCGCTGCATGCCGGGAACGCCGCTGCCTGATCGCTGCGACGGGGTTCTATGAATGGACCAAGACAGAACAAGGCGACCGGTTGCCGTGGTACATTTTCCGTCAGGACAACGCACCGATTGCCTTTGCCGGTGTTTGGCAGGATTGGGGGCCTGAAGATGCGCGACAGGGCACCTGCGCCATCGTCACGACACTGGCCAACCGTCACCTCAGCGCAATCCATCACCGCATGCCTCTGATCTTGGAACCTGATGACTGGCCCCTTTGGCTGGGCGAGGCGGGCAAAGGGGCCGCGCGTCTGATGCGACCGGGGGCCGAAGATGTCCTCAGCTATCACCGCGTCGACCCGACCGTGAATTCGAACCGCGCCAGCGGGCCGGAATTGATTGAACCGATCGAAACTTAGCGCTGCCTTTTCATTCGCAGCCTTGCGGGATAGACCTCTGACATGGTTCTAAAATTCGACAGTTTGCCCGATCTTTACGCGCATGAATTCGACACGGTAATCGACGTGCGCAGCCCGGCGGAATTTGACGAAGACCACCTTCCCGGCGCCATCAGCCTGCCTGTTCTCGACAACGAGGAACGCGCCCGTGTCGGCACGATCTATGTTCAGGAAAGCCCATTTTTGGCGCGCAAACTGGGGGCCGCGCTGGTGTTTCGGAATGCGGCCAATCACATCGAGAACAGCCTGTCTCATCACGAAGGCGGGTGGCGGCCGCTGGTTTATTGCTGGCGTGGCGGGCAAAGATCAGGGTCATTCACCTGGATGCTGCAACAGATTGGCTGGCGAGCCGAAGTGGTCGAGGGTGGCTATCGCAGCTATCGCCGCTTGGTGAAGCGGTATCTTTATGATGACCCGCTGCCGCATCGTTTGATCGCGTTGGACGGCTATACTGGCACGGCCAAGACCGAATTGTTGGCGCATCTTGCCGTACGTGGCGTTCAGGTTCTGGATCTGGAAGGGTTGGCTAACCATCGCGGATCCTTGCTGGGTGAAATGCTCGGCGGCCAACCCAGCCAAAAGGGGTTCGAGTCTGCCCTGTCGTCTGCGCTGTGCCGTCTGGACATGTCGCGCCCCGTGGTAGTTGAAGCGGAGTCGTCCAAAATCGGGTCTCTGATCCTGCCGCCGACGCTTTGGGCGGCTTTGCGCCAAGCCCCGCGAATCCAGATCACAGCGTCCGTTCCGGCGCGTTCGGACTACTTGGTATCCGCCTATGATGACGTTCTGTCGGACTCTGACCGCCTCCGTGACCGCCTTTCCCCGCTGCGGTTTCACCGCGGGCATGACGTGGTGGACGGTTGGCTGGACATGATTGACGCTGGTGACAAACGCGCACTGACTCAGGCGTTGATCGAACAGCATTATGATCCTGCATATAGTAAGTCCAGCCGTGTGCGCAGGTCAGACGTTATCGCAAATATCCATGCGTCAGCGCTGGATGATGCTGGCTTGTCTGCAACAGCAGCGCAGATCGAAGCCATTCTGGGTCAGCTTTGAACGCGAAGCCCCGGCGCATCGGTCATGTGCCCAATGATTACGGCAGGATATCCCGCTTCGCGCAAAGTTTCGCAGATCATCTGTTCTTGATCTGCTGGTACCGCGGCCAGTAAGCCTCCGGCCGTCTGAGGATCATACAGCAGGTCAGCTTTGCCGCCCGTCGGTAGTTCGGGCGTAATCGCACGATTGTCTTTGAACAAGGTTGACCGGATGCCCTGCGCGGCCAGTTCTTGCGCGCCGTCCATAACCGGAACTGCCTCTAGATCCAGGGTGGCACCGCAACCCGCGGCCTCGGTCATGCCCAGCAGGTGCCCGGCCAGACCAAATCCCGTTACATCGGTCATCGCATGTGCATCTACCAGTACTTCCGAAGCCCTGCCTTGTGGTTGCACCATATGTGCAAGAGCGGCCGCAACCCATTCACCCTTTGCCGCGCCCGCCATCTCTGCGGCCATCAGAACGCCGCTGCCCAATGGTTTGGTCAGGATCAAAGAATCACCAGGTGCCGCGCCGGACAGTGTGATCGGGTCGGCGTCGCACAGGCCAGTCAGGGTGAACCCGATCGTCATCTCGTCACCCATCGAGCTGTGCCCGCCGACAATCTCGGCCCCAGCGTTACGGATGACGTCGCTGGCCGTTGCCATGATCTCGGCCATGGTGCGATGCTGAAGGGTTGGCGACATGCGGGGCAGGATGATCGTTGCCGTGGCGGCTTGTGGGCGGGCTCCCATAGCCCAGATATCCCCGAGCGCGTGAACCGCTGCAATGCGCGTCATCAATGCGGGATCGTCCACGAAGCTGCGCAAATGGTCCGAGGTCATGACCTGCCGAGCACCCCCGGTCTGCAACAGGGCGGCATCATCGCCGGGCAGTGGAGTCACGTCCGCACGAACAGGGGAAGGCAGATCGGCAAGCGCAGTATGCAGCGCACCGCGTCCGACCTTGGCACCACAGCCCCCGCACATGGGTTTGTCGCCCAAGGCTTCGGTTAAACCAGCCGCGTGATGGCGGGGCAACGCCGGAGGCTTCATCTGCGGCAAATTGCGAAACTTGTCCATAAAACTTTGATCGATGTGGTTTTTCCATTTCCACATCAACGGCCCGCTGAACGAGGTCCCCAGCCGTTCTCCCAATGCAGACTTGCCGCCTAGTGATATGAGCTTGAGGTAATCCTTTTGCGGCTCATACCGCCGCATGGCACCTGACCCCAAGGCGGCCCTTAGGTTTTGGAACAAAACGGGGGCCTCGCGGACTGCATAGACACCTGCTTTGGGGCGGGGATTTTCGCTCAGATGTACGCAGTCGCCCGCTGCAAAAATCGCAGTATCGCTGGACTGCAGGTGCCCGTCGACGCGGATGAAGCCGTCCTGAAGATCCAGCCCTGTATTCGTGATCCAGTCATAGGGTTTTGCACCGGCCGCACCAGTTACAAAGCTGGCCGCGAGTTGACGGCCATCCTGCAGTGCGACGTGATCCTTGGCGATGTGCGAAACAGATGCCTGTTCGACCACTTCGATACCCAGATCAGCCATTGCCTTGCGAATGGTCTGCGCGGATTTGGGATGAGTCGCCGTCAGGGCATGTGCGCTGTCAATCAGGGTCAGGTGCGCGGTGCGCCCCTTGGTGCGCAAGGCAAAGGCCATAGCCATGATAAGCTCGGCACCGGCCACCCCGCCGCCGATGACAGCGACCGAGGCTTCACCCGATCTTTCCAGATATTCTACCCATCTGGCAGCAAACGGGCCCAACGGTTTGGCCGGAACCGCATGCTGGGCAAAACCGGGCACGTCGGGCATGTCCGATGTAATACCCACATTGACTGAAGCCACGTCAAACGCCACCGGGGGACGGTCTGGCACATGAACCTCGCGCCGTTCTGGGTCGATGCCGGAAACCGCGCCCAGAATGATCCGCGCGCCGGCAAAGCGGGCTAGTCTGACCAGATCTATGTTCAGGTCTTGACGTGCGTAGTGCCCGGCGACAAAGCCCGGCAGCATCCCCGAATATGGCGCCGTGGGACCGGGGTTGATCACCGTCACCCGTGCGCCAGCCAAGGGGTTCATGCCCCACTTGCGCAGCAACAATGCATGGGTGTGACCGCCGCCGATTAGAACCAGATCGCGGGTTAGGGGCAGCGCTGGTTGGTGCATCAAACTCAGGACTTGCTGTGATCAGGGACGTCTTCGACCTGCTCAACAGCGTGCGTAGCCCAAAGTTCATCCTCGCCCGCATCTGGCAGATCGCTGGGCTTTTCATGGCGGTGAATGTGCCATTTGGCAATGAACAGGGCCGTGATCGGCGCGGTCAGGAACAAAAACAGTGTGATCAGAAGTTCGTGTAGCGACAGGTGCTGTTCGATCAGAACCGAGTGGCAGATCGATGCCAGCAGCACGCCACCCACACCCAGGGTCGTCGCCTTGGTGGGTGCGTGCAGGCGGGACATCGGGTCTTTCAGCTTGATCATGCCGTAGGACCCGACAAAACCGAAGATGCCTGAGACAACTAGGAAGAAGGCGATCAGAAGTTCTATGATGAAACTCATACCACCCTCACTCAATGATATTGCCACGCAGCATGAAGCGCGCGTAGGCAACCGTTGAGACAAAGCCCAGCATGGCAATGATCATGGCAGATTCGAAGAACACTTCTGTTCCCAGAGTCAGACCATATAGGATCAAAAGAGCGATCGTGTTGATGACCATCGTATCCAGCGCAAGAACGCGGGTGCCGACGCCGTCTGCGGTGATGATCCGCCAAAGGCACATCATAATGGCCGCGCCGAAGCAGGCGAATGCAAAGGCGATTGCAATGTCGATCATTCGAAAATCTCCTTCAGGCGACGCTCATAGCGGCTTTTGATCTGATCTCGCACGGCGTCAGGGTCGGGTGCATCCAGACAATGCACGAGCAGGTTATGCCCCTGCGCAGACAGATCGCTGCTGACGGTGCCGGGTGTCATGGTGATTGTACCTGCCAGCACCGTGATCGCCTCCGGGGTGCGCAATTCCAGCGGGACACAGATCCAGGCCGGCTGACGATCTGCGTCGCGTTTGAACAGGATAATCCGGGCGACAGTGACGTTGGCGACCACGATGTCCCACAGTACGACCAGGATGTATTCAGCAACCATAGGCCAGTTGCGCAGCTTTGGGCGATCAGGCCAGTATGGTTGGGTGATAAAGGGGATAATAATCCCCAGGATCAGGCCAAAGACCAGCGAATTCAGGGTCATGTTGTTGGCCAGCAGGACCCAAACGATGGTCAGCAGGAATGTCAGGTGCGGGTGCGGAAAAATCCGGTGCAGAAGTCTGATCATGCGTCGCCTCCCAATACGGCTGCGATGTAGTTTTCGGGTGTGAACAATTGTTCCGCCGTCTTGTTGGTATACTCCAGCGCAGGCCCGGCAAACACCGTCAGTAGAACAAGGCCTATTGCCATTGCGAACACGGCCGTGAAGGTCAGGGCGGGGTTCGGCTCGGGCGCAGGTACGGGCTGGGCTTCTTCTTCGTTCTCCGGATTCATTTCGGTGTTGTGCTGGGCATCATGGCTTTTCCAGAAGATCAATGAGCCTGCCCGGGCAAGACCCACGATTGTGACGAAGGAACCGATTAGGATTACGGCCCAGATAGCGTTTGCATCCGGGGCGTCGCGCGCGGCATCCAGAACCAGCAGTTTGCCGATAAAGCCCGACAGCGGTGGCATACCCGCCAGCGCAATGGCCCCCACGAAGAACAGGGCCGAGATCAGACCCGTTTGCGGCATCGGAGCTGTTGGGGCAATCACGCCGCCCCGACGCTCCATCACCAGATCGGCGACCAGGAACATAAGCGCGGTCGCCAGGGTTGAGTGATAGACATAGTACAACGCTGCTGCCGTCGCCGTCTCAGTGAACAGCGAGATCGCGATCAGCAAAGTTCCCATCGATGTGATGGCACAGAACGCCACCATACGCGCGATATGCTGTGTGCCCAGAATGCCGATGGCACCAACGGCCAGCGTCACCAAAGCGGCGGGTTGCAACCAAGCACCAACAAGCCCCTGCGTAGCCTCAACCTCCGGGCCGAAGCCCAGTGTGTACATCCGCAGAATCGAGTAGGCGCCAACCTTGGTCATGATCGCAAACAGGGCGGCCACTGGCATGGGCGCGCTGGCATAGCTCGCGGGTAGCCAGAAATGCAGCGGCAAGACGGCGGCCTTGATACAGAACACCAGCAGCAGCAAAACTGCACCAACCCGCAGCAGGGCGGTGTCATCCGCTGGCAATTCGGCCACCCGCACGGCCAAGTCGGCCATGTTCAACGTTCCGGTGACAGCATAAAGCGTGCCTAAAGCAAACAGGAACAGGGTCGACCCAAGCAGGTTATAGGCCACATATTGCACCCCGGCTTTCAGCCGAACTGCTCCGCCCCCATGCGTCATCAGGCCATAGGACGCGATCAGCAGAACTTCGAAGAAAACGAACAGGTTAAAGGCATCGCCGGTCAGAAATGCGCCGCAGACGCCCATCAACTGAAAGTGGAATAGGGCATGGAAGTGTTTGCCCCTATCGTCCCAACCGGACGCGATCGCATAAAGAACGATCGGCAAAGCCAATAGTGCCGTCAGCAGCACCATCATGGCCGAAAGCCGGTCCAACACCAGAACGATGCCAAAGGGCGCGGGCCAGTTGCCCAGCTCATAGACCTGAATATCGCCGCCTGCCGCCTGTGCGGTGACGGTCAGAGCAATCCCCAACAGGGCCACCACACCAGCGACCGAAAAGATGCGTTGCAGGTCCAAGTGAAAGCGCAGGACCATGATAATGAACGGGGCCAGAATCGCGGGCAGGACGATTGGCGCAACGATCCAATGGTTCATGCGTCTTCTCCCGGCGCGTCAACGCTGTCATGGGCGTTCATGTCGATATGGTCATCCTTCGAGGACAAATAGGCGCTGAGCGCGATCATCACGATTACGGCGGTCATCCCGAACGAGATCACGATGGCCGTCAGCACCAAAGCCTGCGGCAGAGGATCGGTATAGGGTACCTCTTTGTATTTGTTCAAAACGGCAGGCGCGTCCAAAGCCAACCGGCCCGTTGCGAACAGGAACACGTTCACGGCGTAAGTCAGCAGAGACAGACCCAGAATGACAGGGAAGGTCCGGCGGCGCAGGATCAGGAATATCCCGGCAGCAGTCATGACGCCAACGGCAGAGGCTACGAGCGCTTCCATCAGACCTGCTCCTTGTTTTCTTCTTCTTGCGGCGGATTATCGCGCAATGGGTTGATATCCATTGGGAATTCCTGCGCCATACCCGGTTGCCACGCAAATCGGGACAGGCTGTCCAGCGCCAGCATCACCGCCCCCAGAACAGCCAGGAAAACGCCGGTGTCAAACAGGATGGCGGTGGCCCATTCGAATTCCTCCAGCGGTGGCCAGTGGATATAGCCAAAATCGCTGGTCAGGAACGGACGCTCGTTAAACCAAGCACCCAGCCCGGTGGCGGCAGCGATAAGCACACCCCAACCGATAGACCCGTGGTAGTAGAACCTCTGACGTTCGATGGCCCAGGTATAGCCGCTGGCCATGTATTGCATCAGGAAGGCAATGGCGACGACAAGACCCGCGATAAAGCCGCCCCCCGGCTGATTGTGGCCCCGGAAAAAGATGTAAGCCCCGACCATCAGCGCGATTGGCATCATCATCCGGGTGACGACCACCATCATCAACGGGTGCGAGTCTCCGGACTGCGGCCAATGCGGTTTCCGGTTCAGCAAGTAGCTGCGGACATTCGTGCCCAGCACCGACTCGGTCAGGGCAAAAATGATCAGCGCAGCGATGCCCAGAACGATGATTTCGCCGAAGGTATCAAAACCCCGGAAGTCCACGAGGATGACGTTGACAACATTGGTACCGCCACCACCTTTGTATGAATTCGCCAGATGGAATTCGGAAATTGTCGGAAAGGCAAAATCCCGCAGCAGCAGCGCATAGATCAGCGCGCCCGAACCAATGCCCGCCACGACTGAGATCGCTGCATCGCGCCACCGCCGTGCAGCGCTGCTGTCCCAAGGCGTATCCGTGGGTAGGAAGTTCAGTGACAGCAGCAGCAGGATCATCGTGACCACTTCAACCGAGATTTGTGTCAGTGCCAGATCCGGTGCAGACAAGTAGTTGAACGCCATCGAAACGATCAGGCCGACAACACCAATCAGAACCAGCGACAACAGGCGATTGCGGTGGAACCACATGATCGCGAGCGTCGCGCCGACAAGGCAGATCCAGCCGATCAGCGGAATGATCTGTATGGGCAAAGCCTCACGCGTTTCGGGGCCGATCGAACCGCTCGTATAAGCGTAGTAACCAAGACCAACCGTGAAGGCGATCATGATGATCGCATAGCGGCTGAGGACACCGTTGTGCAACGTATCAGTGATCACCTGGCTGATCTTTGTCAGCATCGCAATCACCGCGTCAAAGATCGCCTTGGCTTCGGGACGCGGCAGGGAGTTCCAGACTTTTTCTTCATGCTTGTGCAAGCTCAGCAGGAACAGGCCGCCCAGCGTCGCGACCACGGACATGTAAAGGGCAGGCGTGAAGCCGTGCCACAGTTTCAGTGAATAGTAGGGCAGTTTCTCGCCGCCGATGACCGCGCTGGATACCACCGCGACCAATGGCCCGACGATAGCCTTGGAATAGAGCCCGATCAGGACCACCAGAACCACGAGGAATGCTGGGGCCAGCCACAAACCAACTGGCGGGTCATGAGGATGCGCCGGATAGTCGTGCCGCTCGGGGCCCATGAACACATGGCTGACAAAACGGAAAGAATAGGCCGCCGAAAACAGCGCCGCCAGCAAAGCCAGCCCCGGTACAAGGTAGTGCGAGTTCAGCCAGGTTGTGTGGACGGTCTCCTCAAGCATCATTTCCTTTGACAGGAACCCGTTGAGAGGCGGAATCCCGGCCATAGACAGCGCAGCGATTGTGCCAATCGTAAAGGTGATAGGCATAAGATGGCGCAGTCCGCCCAGCCGCTTTATGTCACGGGTGCCGGTTTCGTGATCCACAATCCCGGCGGTCATGAACAAGGCCGCCTTGAAGGTCGCGTGGTTGATGATGTGGAACACTGCGGCGACCGCGGCGAATTTGGTGCCAAAGCCCAAAAGCACGGTGACCAGCCCCAGATGCGACACGGTTGAAAACGCCAGGAGGGCCTTCAGATCATCCTTGAACAACGCGATCACCGCGCCGATCAGCATGGTGATAAGTCCAGTTGTGGCAACAATGTAGAACCAAGCGTCAGTGCCAGCCAAAACAGGCCACATCCGGGCCATCAGGAACAACCCGGCCTTCACCATCGTTGCCGAGTGCAGATAGGCCGAAACAGGCGTCGGGGCCGCCATCGCGTGGGGTAGCCAGAAATGAAACGGGAATTGTGCTGACTTGGTGAAGCAGCCCAGCAGGATCAGGACCAGCGCGGGCAGGTAATAGGGCGAAGATTGAATCAGCTCTTTGTTCTGCAGGATTACACTCAGGTCATAGGAGCCGACGATGTTGCCCAGGATCAGCATCCCTGCGATCATCGCCAACCCGCCAGAGCCGGTCACCGCAAGCGCCATCCGCGCGCCCTGACGACCTTCGGGCAGGTGTTTCCAATATCCGATCAACAGGAAAGAGCTAAGCGACGTGAGTTCCCAAAAGATGAGCAAAAGCAGTATGTTGTCGGATAGAACGATCCCAACCATCGCACCCTGAAACAGCAGCAGATAGGTGTAGAACTGCCCCATCGGGTCCTCGCGCGACAGGTAAAATCGTGCGTAGAGGATGATAAGCAACCCGATACCTAGTATCAGCAAGGCAAACAAAAATCCCAAGCCATCCAGCATGAAATTTGCGTTCAATCCAAGGGCTGGTATCCACTCGAACCGGGCGGTCACAACATCGCCTCGCATCACAGACGGGATGTGGATCAATAGACCCATCAGCGCCAGAAATGTGGTCAACCCAGCAGCAGAAGCAGCTGCATTTCGTCCTGCCCTGATCAGAAGAGCTGGAAAAACAGCGCCGAGAAAAGGAAGGGCCGCGATGAGGAATAGGGACAAGTGCGATACTCCGTTCTGGGCGGTCAAGTAGTACTGATTTTGTAAGGATAATTTTCTTACTGTCCAGCTAATACAACTCATTTGCCGCGCGCCAACACAGCGAGGCTGCGGCTTTTGCCTGCAAAAATGACGTGAACTTGAACTGCCAGAATAAATTCGGCGCGGATTCCAATTCTGCGCTGTGATAGAAACCTGGTGTCAGGTCAGGAGGGTGCGACGTGGCCCGAAACATAAACCGATCCCGCAGGTGGATATTGATCGGAGGCTGTGCCGCAGCGGCGGGGGGATTTGCGATACGCGAATACCGGCTTATTCCGCCTGACTATGCGGGACGGCAACTTAGCGTGCAGGATGCACATACGCAGGCCGTGGCCGGAGACGTATTGTTGCTGGACATTCGCACCCCGAAAGAGTGGCAGTCCACGGGGATCGGAGAGGGCGCCCAATCTTTGGACATGCGCCGTGATGATTTCATTCCCGCTCTGACGCAGCTCGTCAAAGGTGACAAGGGCGCGGCAATTGCGTTGATCTGTGCGCGGGGCGTGCGTTCGGCGCGGTTGAGCAACCGGCTGACCGAGGCAGGATTTACGAATATTATTGATGTGCCCGAAGGCATGTTGGGGTCGGCCGCTGGGCCGGGATGGGTACGCGCCGGATTGCCGGTTCGCGACTACGACAGGAGTGCAGTATGATCCGGGAATTAACACTGGCAACGGGTTTGGCGCTGGTCGGGCAGTCGGGGCTGGCCGCCTGTGCCGATCTGGAGGGTATGTGCGAAACCGCCTCAGGCGGGTACCATATCGAATTGCCCGAGGATGAGAACCCGCCACTGGTGGTGTTTCTGCACGGCTATGGTGGCACCGCCACCGGTACTTTGAAAAACCGTGGCATGGTGGAACCGCTGCTAGCGCGCGGCTACGCTGTAATGGCGCCAGAAGGGTCGGAGCGCAACGGGCGACAAAGCTGGAACTTCTTTCCGGGTTGGGAAGGACGCGATGAAACCGTCTTTTTGACCGAGGCGGTTGAGGATGCCGCGGATCGGTTTGGCGTGGATACGGACCGGGTCGTTCTGGGCGGGTTCTCGGCAGGGGCGTTCATGGTCTACTACCTTGCCTGCGCCGCGCCCGATACGTTCTCGGCCTATGTGCCCGTTTCAGGTGGTTTCTGGCGCCCTGATCCTGAATCTTGCGATGGCCCGGTTCGGATGTTCCACACCCATGGCTGGACGGACAATGTGGTGCCGCTGGAAGGGCGCTTGCTGGGCGGTGGCCGGTTTCATCAGGGCGATATCTTTGCCGGGCTCGAGATTTGGCGCATCGCAAATGGCTGCGTTGATACGAAGCCCAGCGGGTTCTCGACCACTGGTTCTTTCATGCGCCGATACTGGAGCGGGTGTGACGAGGGCAGCGCGCTGGAATTCGCGCTGTTCCCCGGTGGTCATTCGGTGCCCAAAGGCTGGGCTGACATGATGATTGACTGGTACGAAGGCCTGCCGGGTGGCTGATCACTCGGCAGGGGTCATCACGCCTTTACCCTCGATCACATTCTTCAGTTCATCCCTGTAACGACGGGCCGAGCGTGTGATTGCGGGCTCGTTAAAGTCCTCTTTCATGCCAACCATACGGCGCGCTGCACCGGCTGACACGCCGCTGAGTGCGGACAAGGGGATTGCGAAGGCAAGGCTGATCGCGATCGGAGCCAACCAGATTGATACAAGACCGGACAGGATGCCCACGCTAAGGGCCGCGCCGCTGATCGTTTCGACCGTGTGGCAAAAGATCAGCGTGCGCAGACCATAGCTGCCGCCATCCCGCGCCTGAGGGGACCAGCCCTTTTGGATACCAAAGGTGGTACGAATGACGGCGATCATCTGTTGCACCATCAGAATGGGGGCGTAGAGGATCGACAGAACAACCTCGGCCAGGAATGAGGTCAGGAATTTGCGCCCGCCACCGAATTCGGCATAGCGCACACCGCTGAGCGGCAGGGCCAGAACACCCAGCACCTTTGGCGCAAGCAGCATCGCGTACATGACCAGAATGATCAGCACATGGCGGGTTTCCGTCATCTCGGGCCATTGCGGGAACAGTGGATTGTCTGGGCTGAAATAGTGCAGGACCGAGGCATCCTCACCCTGACCGATCAGCGCCCACATCACCAGCAGCGCAAACCAAAGCGGCGACATCAGATATCCGACTGCGCCGTGGAACATGTGGAACCGTGAAACCGACTGAAATCCGGCTGAGCCCAACAGCTTTAGGTGCTGCAAATTGCCCTGACACCAGCGCCGGTCGCGCAGGGCGTGATCAATCAGTGTCGGCGGTGTTTCTTCATAAGACCCGCGAATGCGGGGCAGGAATCGCACGCCCCAACCGGCCCGACGCAACAGACCGGCCTCGACGAAGTCATGGCTCATGATCAGTTTTTCCTGACCATTCAGCGCCCGCAGTTTCGGCAAACCCGCGCAATTGGCGAATGCTTGGGTGCGGATAATGGCGTTATGGCCCCAATAATTGCCTTCCTGACCGCACCAGCGCGCAAGTCCTTCGGCAAAAGCAATTCCATAGACGCCATTGGCGAACTGCTGCATTCGCGCAAAGACCGATTGTGCCCCGATCAGCTGAGGATAGCTCTGGATCAAACCGGCGCCCGGGTCCCGCGCCAGTGCATCCGTCAAGCGAGAAATGGCACGGCCAGTCATCAAACTGTCGGCGTCCAGTACCAACATCGCGTCCCAATCCGCACCCCAGCGGCTGACCCAATCGGCGATGTTGCCAACTTTGCGGTCCGTGTTTTGTTCGCGGCGGCGGTAGTACAGCTCCAGCCCGGGGGCAAGGGTGGTACGCAGCGCTTCGACACTGGCTTGTTCTTGTGCGGCGATCTCCGGGTCGCGCGTGTCCGAGAGGATGAACATAGCATAGTGATGCTGCCCACCGCGCGCCTGCAAGTCTTCAAGCATGGTCCGGGCATTGCCCAGCACGTTCCAAGGCACCTCGTTATAGACCGGCGTCAACAGGGCGACGCGCAGCGGTTGGGCGCGACCCTGACGTACGGGGCGCGCCTGCCGGGACAGGGAAACCATGCCCAGCAACACAGTGCAGACCGTGAAGGAGATCCAGAAGAAGTTGAAAGAGATCAGCGCCAGAAGGATAGCCTCGATCAGGTTGATGCCTTCAGCGTCGAACCAATCCGTCATGACCCAAAACAGGCCCACCGTTGCCGCCATTGCAGGCGAAAACGCCAGCGCACGCCAGAACCCGGCCGAAGGGCGTTTTGCGTCAGGAACCCGTGCATCCCGGAAACCCGCGCTAAAGTCCTGCGCGGGCATGGCCAGAGGCGTCTCGGGCGGCATGATATGAAGATCTCTGGTCATGAGGTCCAACGGTAAAGCCAGACCTCAGAGGCTGGCTGTTTGTCTTTCAGCAACTGCGCGCGCAATTCAACATGGTCGCGGTCGCCGGGCTCGAACGAAAACGCAAGCCGCAACCCCCCTGTTTCTGGGTTGCGCTGCAGCACGCCTTCGGACGTTTCGGCGTGTGGCGAGTCCACGAAAATGGTCATCGCCTCCGGGTCGTCGAACAGCTCGCTTTCTTCAAAATCGATGACGGCCAGACGCCCTTCACCAAACGTGTTGTCGCCCATGGCCGTGTTGATCACGCGCGCCATCGGTGTGCGCTGGGGCTCATCCCCCCAGATCAGGCGATAGGACAGATCGACCTGGCTGCCAGCCGTATAGGGTTCGGCAGGGCGCCAGTAGGCGACGATGTTATCGTAGATTTCCTGATCCGCCGGAATTTCAACCAGCGTGACGGCACCTTTGCCCCAATCCGCACCGGGTTCGACCCACAGGCTGGGGCGTTTGTGATAATTCGCCTCAAGATCCGCGTAATCCGAGAACTCACGCTTCCGCTGCATAAGGCCAAAGCCGCGCGGGTTCGTGTCGACAAACGACGAAATCTGCAAACGGGTCGGGTTCGCCAATGGCCGCCACAGGACCTCTCCGGCACCGTTGCGGATCAGTAAACCGTCGCTGTCGTGTACTGCAGGCCGGAAGTCGTCGAAACGACTGTGGTTGGTTTGGTCAAACAGGAACATAGACGTGCCGGGAGCGATGCCTACATGGCTCAGGTCCTCGCGTGGAAATAGCGTGGCTTCGATATCCATCACGCAGTTTTCGCCTGCGGTGACATTGAACCGATATGCACCGGTGACACTTGGGCTGTCCATCAGTGCGTGAACAACCATGTCGCGTTGGCCGGGTTTCGGGCGCTCCAGCCAGAAGCGGATGAATTCAGGGAATTCCTCTCCATCCGGGTCGCCGGTTTTGAGTGCCAGACCACGGGCAGAAAGGCCGTAAACCTCATGCAGGCCGATGGCGCGGAAATAGCTGGCGCCTTGCCAGACGCAGAACTCATCGGTTTTGCCGGGACGGTGCATTTCGGTGCGCAGACGCAGGCCGGAAAAGCCCAGCGTGTCGTCGATTGGCAGTTCCGGGACGTCCTCGGATTTGTCGAACATCTCCAGATCAAACGCGACCGGAGTGGCCATTCCATTTTCAACGGTTTCAACTTTAACAGTGCGCGGGAAGTACAGGCCTGGTGTGAAGAAATCGACGTTGAAAGGCGTTTCCGTTTCATACCAAAGCGCGCGGTCCAGCCGAAACCGGATCGAGCGGTATTGCTGATATGTCAGATCCTGCCATTCCTGCGGCACCATCTCGCGTTCCGCATAAGGTCGGCTGGCCAGATCGCGGGCCATCTCAATGACGACATTGCGGTCAAATGGGACCTCGCCGCCGGTGGCGAAGGTCGCGGGCGCAAATGCAAGCGCCGACGTTGAGATCAGAAATGCACGACGTGTAAAATTCATTTCTTAGACTTCCAAGGTTGTGACTTAAACCAAGCGGCCATGTATGCCACGCCGATGATCATCGCAAAGCCAATCATGTTGGCGACAAAAACACTGGCGACATCTCGCCCACTAAGGTCCAGCCCAACGCCGATAAGTCGTGCTGCAGCCATCGAAAATACGAACACTGCCAATGATTGCTGACCAACTTTGGTGATGACGGTCAGCAGGAATTGCCAGACTTTGGCCGCGGTACCTTGACCGGTTGCAATCAGGCGATGCCCATGTTCCCCGGCGACAACCCAGCCCAGATACGCGAGTGACAGGAAATGCAGATAGCGGAACAGGCCAAAATCGGTTTTGTCGCGGAACTCTTTCGTCACGGGCCAGACCTTGCGGATTTCGTCAGCCAGATCGGGGGCAGCTGCGTTGATCCATGTGAATACCTTCCACGAACCAAAGGGCATCGAGAAGATCAGGAACAGTGCTGCCGCCCAGATCAAGGTTTTCGATACCGGGGGGGCAGGTATCCAGCCGCGCATGAAGGCAAAACCAGTAAAGAACAGCAGTTGCCAGCCAAAGGGGTTGAAGAACCACTGCCGCTCAGACCACGGTTCGGCTGGGAGGTCCAGAATGTCGGTCTGTGCGACCAGCCAGATCGCGACGGATGTCGCAGCGACGGCCCAGAAACCGAACCGGTAGAGGCCCATAAACATGGGCATCATTGCCAGAACCACCAGATACATCGGCAGGATGTCGAAATAGTTCGGAACATAGGTCAGCGTGAACAAACCCACGATCTGAGGCGCCGGATCGTTGAAGAAGTGCTGCAGGTTCAAAGACGAAACGTAGGTCTTTTCAAACAGCCCCGATTGATCCAGCGCGGCCATTGACATGGCGACAAAGAAGAACAGACAGATATGTGCCCAGTAGACCTGCCAAATGCGGAACGAGACGCGGGCGGTGCCCATCCACCACCCCTTGCGCAGGAATGCTCCGCCAAAGGCAATCGCCGAAGCCATGCCCGAACAGAACACGAAAATCTCGGTCGCGTCCGAGAATCCAAACCGCGCGGGAATCCACTTGGCCCATGGATCGTTTGGGATATGGGCGATCAGGATGATGAACATCGCGATACCGCGATAGAAATCCAGGCGCGGGTCGCGCGTGCGGGCAGGGGCCGCCGCAGAGGCAGCCACTGGCGCAAAATCAGAAGCGGGCGAAACTGTCGCCATACGTATTCTGTCCTTCTTGGTCTTAGTTTTTGTTATTCAGCCGGGACGCTTTGTGCGTCTCCGTTGTCGCGTGCCGCATCGATCAATGTGCGGCGCGCAAGAGCGTAATTGTCTTCGCCCCCGGCTCTTTTGGCGCGACGGTCATCCAGGATGCGCTCGACAGCATCCAGGCGGCCGGCGCGCAGGCCGGAATCAATTGTGATGCGCTCGAATACATCACGTTGGGCGTGGCTTCCACCTGCCAGTTGCATACCTGCTCGGGCGTTTGATAAAAAGTCGAAAGCGTCGCCGTAAAGGCCTTCGCCAAAGGCCTCAAGCCCCTTGGCGGCTGCAATGCCCGGATCGGACATGCGGATCGGGGTGTCCCCCTGATTGCGCTGCGCATCTTTTTGAATACGCTGCAACATTTTGCTGGTCGCCTCTGGGCGATTGTCGCCGGTCAGGGCCAGAAGATAGTGAAGATCGGCAAAAATCAGGCAACCGTCTTCGGTCCGTGCCGCACTGAGATCCGCCAGTTCTTCCCAGCGGTTGCCCACATTGACGCCCTCAAGCTCAAGTCGTGATAGCAGGGACGTGGCGTTCGAGATATCGCGGTAGTCGTCGGTTTTGTCCTGACGGATGTAGTTGTCATACAGCTCCATCACCTGATCGACCTGACCCAGATCCAGATGCATCAGCGCCTTGTGCCACCAGACGTGATAGCGAAAGTTGTTGCAGTGGGTCCAAGCCTCTTCGCGACCCGCGAGCCAATCAAGGCCCAGCTGCGCGTTGCCTGTCATCTCATGCACGTGTGCAACGGCGTGCAGACCCCAGGCATCGTCCGAGACCATCCACAGAGCCTGCCGTCCGGCGATTTCGGCCTTTTCGTAGGCACCGGTCTCTTCCAATGCAAAGGAATGACAACCCAGCAGGTAACCGCGGCCGGCATGATCGGGTTCATAAGCGGGAAGAACGCGCTCGATCGACCGGCGCATCCCTTCCGAGTCGCCAAGTACGAATCTTGTCGCGTGGCTGAGTTTCATGGCCAGCGAGTCTTGTGGGTGATCCCGCAGAATCTCTTCGAACTTTTGGATGGCTTGCGTGGGCAGGTCGGCCAGATACAGACCCAGCGCTTCGACATAGAGCCGTTCACGGGCCGAGACCGGCTGACGTTCCATGGCGCTGTTGGCGGCTGCCATTGCTTCGACGGCGACCGGCATCATCTCGCGGCGGCCCAGCAGGACCATGAACAAGCCTTTGATCGCGTGACCCAGGGCAAAATCGGGCTCAAGCTCAAGAACCTTGCCAAGATGCTGTGGCGTAACGGCGGCATGGGCCATGAACCCAAGCAGAACACCATCCCACGCCTCGGCACTTGCCGGGTGGCTGAGGGTGTTCATCTGTCCGAAAACGTCTTGCTTCATGTTCATGTTCCGATCCAATCGAGAATATCTACAGCACTTGATGTATCAGAGACTGTGGGCGGGTCGTATCAGTATCGGCCCTGCTCTCGAATTGGTGAAATGCCGTGTGGACAAAAATTGAAAAAAACCGCCGATTCAAGGGCATGTTTCAGCAACATGCCGCCGAAACGGGCACAGTGTTTCAATCGTCAAAGGGGTTTTTAGCGCGTAAAACGGCCTGCGTATCGGCCCCAAAGACGGGCGGGGCAGCCCGATATGTTACAGGTGTGCGCGACAGTTTCAGCGGATTCCCGATCAGTTGAACGTCGCCCGGTTCGGCCTGCATCGCGATCTGCATCTGGCGGGCTTCGACCTGATCGGTCGCAAAAACCTGATCCAAAGTCTGTGCCGGGCCAACCGGAACCTTGCGGGCCTCGAGCTGAGCAATCATGGTCTCAGACGCGTGGGTCTTGACCGCCGGACGCAGCACTGCGTTTAGCGCGTCACGATTTTCCAGCCGGGCTGGGTTGGTGGCGAAACGGGGGTCATCAGCCAGATTGGCGTGATCGATGAATTCACAGAAGCGTCGGAACTGACTGTCATTGCCAACGGCCAGAATGACGTGGCCATCGGCGGTTTCATAGACGTCATAGGGCACGATATTTGGGTGTCCGTTGCCGCGCCTTTGGGGCACGTTTCCCGAGGTCAGGTAGTTCACCCCTTCGTTGATCAGCCACGCAATCTGCGCATCCACCAGCGCCAGATCAATCTGCTGGCCTTCGCCGGTCTGATCGCGGTGGCGCAGGGCGGCCAGAATGCCGACACTTGCGTACATTCCGCACATAACATCGGCGATGCCCACGCCCACCTTCATCGGCGCGCCATCGGGTTCGCCTGTCAGCGACATGATCCCACCGTACCCCTGCGCCATCAGGTCATAGCCCGGCTTGGACGCATTTGGCCCGGTCTGGCCGTAACCCGATATCGAGCAATAGACTAGGCTGGGAAAGTCTTGCGACAACGTGGCGTAGTCCAGACCGTATTTCGCCAATCCGCCGGGTTTGAAGTTCTCGATCAGAATGTCCGCATGCGAGGCCAACCGTTTGATTTCAGATTGCCCCTCGGTCGTGGTGATGTCGATAGCCACGGATTTCTTGTTGCGGTTGGCCGACATGAAATAAGCGCTTAGATCGGACCGGTTGCCTTGCGCGTCTTCGACGTAAGGAGGGCCCCATTGGCGGGTGTCATCACCGCCGGTCGCGGGGTTTTCGATCTTGATTACGCTGGCCCCCAGATCGCCCAGCAACTGCGTGCAGGTCGGTCCGGCCAAAATGCGACTGAGGTCCAGGACTTTGACGCCCTTCAGCGGTCCTTCAGATCCGGCCATCATAGCCTCCACGATCAATTTCGGCGGCAATCACGGTGAAAGAGTTGGCCTTCAACGCCTCATTCAGGGCAGTGCGCAGTTCCTCGCGGTTTCGAACGGTGTGACCGTTGCCGCCAAACGCCCGGCCCATGGCGGCAAAGTCATGGCGGTCGAAATCGACACCTCTGTTGCCCATCTGGCGCTGACGTTGTTTCAGCTCGATCAACGCGAGGCTTGCATCGACAAAGACCAGAAAGATCGGGTTTCCGCCCATTTCGGCGGCGGTCGACAGCTCTCCGGCGACCATCAGGAACCCGGCGTCGCCCGAAAAACTGATAACCGGGCGGTTTGGTTCGGCCAGTTTCAGACCAATCGCCATTGGCACGGCGCAGCCCATGGTACACAGCGCCGAGGACTGGATCAGTCCGCGTTCCTCGGAACAATCCCACATCTGACTCAGCAAGATACGATGCGCGCCGCTGTCGGCCGTAGCCAGTGTTTCGGCAGGCAGGGTTGCACGGGTTTCGGCGATGACGGCGGCGGGACCCCATTCCTCGTCGGTCGGGAACGCCTGAGCCAGCGCGGCTTTGACCTGTGCGGGTTCACCGCCCGGCCACGTATCGCGGGCAGGGTTGCCCTTTGCCATGGCCTCCAACGTAGCACCCGTATCGGCGACCATATTCAGGCTGGCCTGATGCATATAGTGGTCATTGATCACAGCCGAGATGTCGATAACGCGCTTTTCTTCGGGGTCCCAGACCTCGCGCCAGCCGGGGCGCATCTCAATTGGGTCGTAGCCAAGGCACAAGACTAGATCGGCTTGTTCGACCAGCGGCAAAAGGTGTTTGTCGGCCAGCGGTGACAATCCGGCCCCGCCAAGGCACAGGGGGTGATCTTCAGCCACAACTCCCTTGGCTTTGTAAGTCGTGACAAAGGGGATGCCAAAATGTTCCAGAAACGCCTGCACGATATTGCGCGACCCGTCATACAGCACGTCCAGCCCCACAATCGCAATGGGACGTTCCGCGTCAGCCACCCAACGGCGCGCTTTTTCAAGGCAATTGCCCTCTGGCGCGACGGCTGCAGCCCTGACAAGTCGCCGCTTCTTGACGCCGGACACACGCATATCCGCAACCGAGATCGGAACGTCGATATGCACCGGCCCGGGGCGCGACTGGTTGGCCAGCGATACGGCCTTGTCTGCCACGATATCCGCGCCCTGTGCCGTCAGTTTAAAGGTTCCTTTGGTGATCGAGCGATAGACCTGTGCGTGATCCATAACCTGATGGGTATAAGTCAGCGCTTCATTCGCATCGACGCAACCGGTCAGCACGATCATCGGCACCCGGTCTTGCAAGGCGTTGGCGACCACGTTGATCCCGTTCATCGCGCCGGGGCCAAGCGTCGCCACCAGAATGGCAGGTGCACCGTCGCGGTGATGCACGGCTTCGGCCATGAAACCGGCGGCGTTTTCGTGCTTGGTCAGGTGAAAGGTGATCCCCGCCTGTTCCAGCGCATCCACCAACGTCAGAACCTCGCCACCGGGCATACCAAAGGCATGGCGGCATCCGGCCTCGTAAAGTCTTTGGGCCAAAAGGTCCGCGGCGCGGGGCGAAAGGTCCTGCATTAGTTATGCTCCGAAATAATACGTCATTGCAGATTGCGGAGGACGCGTCCGGACGCAAGCAGGTTCACGGCAGTGTGACTAATTGACTGCGGATTCCGCCACTGCCTGAAACTTTTCATCCAGTTCTGCCGCAATTTCTTGCAGTGGCTCACCGCCTTGCTGGGCATAGGGGGCAAAGACGTGGCTTGGGGTTTTGTAGGACAAAGTCGCCGTGCCGTCCGCATTTTCGGTCACGTAGAACCGGATGGGCGCTTCGATCATTGCGTTGACCGAGGTTTCCAGAACCCGAACTGCATAGTCGTTGTTAAAGGCACCGATCACTAAGTTTCCGGGAATGATGATGCCACGAGCCGCTGCCGCCTTGGTGGGCCCGGCCTGCGTTACAACAATCAGACCGTTATCTTTGACCGCGGCCTTCGTATCCGCGACCAACGCTTGATAGCTTTTGGCGGTCGAATGAACGGCCCAGCCTGGTAGAGCTTCTTGCGCCAGCGCGGGAAAGGCCAGCAAACACAGTACGGTCGAAATAGCCTTCATTGCGCTGTCCTCTTGGGTACGGGTGCGAAGTTGATGCCAGAAACTCGTATTTCGCGCAGTCACAATCCCGTGGGTAGCAGCCGCAGTGGATGCTTTCGGATCAGTCCAGGCGCCTTTTCAGCAGATAAATGTCCATGATCCAGCCATGATCTGCCCGCGCTTTTGCCCGTGTTTCGATAATCTGCGACGCCAAATCAGCCAAAGGACCGTGGATCAGGATTTCTTCCTTCATCCCCACATAAGCGCCCCACCAGATTTCGTAGTCGGCCATCTCAAGGTTTTGAAACGAACACTCGCCGTCCAGCATAACAGCCACTTTTGAGGCGTTTAGCGGCCAGCCTTCATCCCGAATGCGCCGACCTGTGGTCACGACATACGGCGCGCCCAGATCGTTGATCGGTATCGCATGCGCCGCGGTCAGTGCCTGCAACGCAGTGATGCCGGGGATCACACGTGTTTCCGGTTGGGGCTTCAGTCGTGAGGCGATGCGCAGCGAACTGTCATAAAGCGACGGATCGCCCCAGATCAAAAGAGCAACCCGTTTAGCATCACGATGCGCCGCGATCGCCTCTTGCCACCGCAGAGCGATGGCGTCGTGCCATTCATCAACACCGCGCAGATAGCCATCATCGGCGCGTCGTTTGGGAATATCAAAATATGCGATCTGTGGCGCGGTGTCGGTCACCTGCGCGATAATCTCTTCCCGCAAACCGGCCAGATCGGCTTTGTTCTCGCCCTTGCGCGGGATCAGGATCAGGTCTGCGGCCCGAATGGCACTAGCGCCTTGAAACGTCAGGTGGTCCGGATTGCCGGTGCCAATACCGATCAGAGTTAAGTCAAACATTGTCGGTCGCTGCCAGAGGGCCATAGAGTATCAGGGCAGGGGCCGTGCCGATCTCAGCGCCCAACTTGTCCGCCAACTCACCAACCGTGGATCGGTGTAGCACCTGATCCGGGGTTGAGACGGATTCAGCCATCAGCGCCGGTGTTTCCAGCGGCAAGCCATGTTCATTCAGTGCTTTGACCAGCAAAGGAAATGTGCGCTTTCCCATGAATACAACGGTGGTGGCATCTGGGTCGGCAAGGGCGGTCAGATTCAGATCATCGGGCAGCTTGCCACTGACATCGTGGCCGGTGACGAATTGTACGCGGCGCGCCGTGAGCCGCCGCGTCAGGGGAATGCCGGCCGCTGCTGCTGCGGCAACCGCCGAGGGGATGCCGGGGATAATCTCATATTCGATCCCGGCCTCGCGCAGCGCCACCAGTTCTTCTTCCAGACGTCCAAACAGACCGCCATCGCCGGATTTCAGTCGCACCACGCGCGCGCCAGTTTTTGCGTAATCCACCAACAGGCGGCTGACGTGGTCCTGTTTTGGTGATGGTCGCCCGGCGCGTTTGCCAACCCCGACAAGATCTGCGTCCTGATGCGCATGGCCGAGAATCGGGCCACTGCTGAGGTCGTCAAACAGCACCGCATCCGCCTTTTGCATCCGGTCAACGGCCTTAAGCGTCAGCAGTTCCGGATCCCCGGGACCGGAGCCAATGAACGAAACGAAACCGCTCATGCCTGCGCCTCTGCGATCAGATGAAAGAATGTTCCGGTCACGTTGCCACGAACCGACCCGGTTTGCGGCCCCTCAACCCCTTCGGCATCGAACACCCGGGCCAAAGGCGCGTCGGGTTGTTCCAGGATCGAGGAATAGTGGAACTCATGGCCTCGCAATGTCGCATCGGCAGCAAAACCCGGCATAGAGGCCAACAACTGCGCCTTGCGATACCCAAGATTGAACTTGCGCTTCTCATAGGACGTCACAAGCCCAAGTAGTCCCGCCATCTGGTGCCGGACCCCTTCCTTGTCGACCAGCGCGTCGCCCAAGGCCATATACCCGCCGCACTCACCATGAACGGGCTTCGTCTCGGCATGTTTGCGTAGACCGTTCAGGAATGTGTCGGCAGCGGCCAGAGTGCCCGCATGCAGTTCAGGATAACCGCCAGGCAGCCAGACCAGATCGGCATCCGAAGCGGGCGCTTCGTCGGCCAGCGGTGAAAACGGTAGGACTTCCGCCCCGGCTGCATGCCAACCTTCCAGCAAATGCGGATAGGTGAACGAAAATGCTGCATCCCGTGCCAGCGCGATCCGCTGCGCCGGGGGGCGCGGCAGCGCGGCTGACGATGGCCCATTCGGGCCTGAGGAAGCCGCAGCCTTGATCGCTTCGAGGTCCACGTGTTCGCGAAGGAACGCGGCATACCCGGCAATCGCGCTTTCCAGATCTGGGTGCTCGACCGCTTGGATCAGGCCAAGATGCCGCTCGGGCAGGGTCAGGTCTCCGCGCCGGGGCAACACGCCCAGAACCGGCAATCCTGCTCGCTCCATCCCCAATCGGGTCAGGCGTTCATGGCGTGGGCTGGCGCAGCGGTTCAGGATCACGCCGGCGAAGGGCAGGTCGGGATTGTACATCCGAAACCCCAATGCGGTTGCCGCTGCCGATTGCGCCTGACCGCCCACATCCAGCACCAAAACCACGGGCCAGCCCATACGCTGCGCGGTTTCGGCGCTGGACCCGTGACCAAGCTCTCCGGGCTTGGCAACGCCGTCGAACAGGCCCATCGAACCTTCGGCCACAACGATATCCGCGCCCTCGGCCTGGGCAGAAATCGCGTTCAGCAGCGGATCGGCCATCGCCCAGCTGTCCAGATTGAATGAGGCGCGTCCGGCTGCGGCACGGTGAAAGGCTGGATCGATATAGTCCGGTCCGCTCTTGAAAGGTTGCACCGTCAGGCCATCCTCGGCAAGCGCACGCAGAAGACCCAGCATAACGGTGGTTTTGCCCGTCCCGGAAGACGGCGCAGAAATCAGTAATCCCGGAGGGTTGGTCATCCCGTCATTCATTCTCGGGGCTCCAGCTTGACCACGGGCTGTCCGCGCTTTGCGGGCGATACCGGCGGTCGTAGTCTTTTGAATAGAGACAGCTTTCGTCAAACCCTTCGCCCGCAAGGGCAGGACCGACCATGATTAGAGCGGTCCGGGAAATACTTTCGTCCAGCGCGTCTTTCAGGGTCGCCAATGTGGCGCGAATGATCCGTTCATCTGGCCAGCTGGCGCGATACACCACTGCAACGGGGCAGTCTACTCCATAGGCCGGGGTAAGGTCCGCGATCACGTTGTCCAGATTTCCGATCGACAGGTGAATGGCCAGCGTCGCGCCGGTCCGGGCAAAGTTTTTAAGCGTTTCGCCTTCAGGCATTGAGGACGCGCGCCCGGGCGTCCGGGTCAGGACCACTGACTGCGCCAAACCGGGCAAGGTCAGTTCCGTTCCCAGCGAAGCAGCCGCTGCGGCGAAGGACGGTACACCGGGGGTCACGCTGACCGGAATACCCATCTCTTTCAATCGCCGGATCTGTTCACCCATTGCCGACCAAACCGACAGGTCGCCGGAATGCAGACGTGCAATGTCATGGCCAGCCTTATGCGCCGCCTCAATCTCGGCCATGATCTGATCCAGATCCATTGGCGCGGTGTTGATGATCTTTGCGCCCTCGGGGCAGTGGGCCAGAATTTCCTCGGGCACCAGCGATCCCGCGTATAGGCACACCGGGCACGACGCGATGATATCACGCCCCCGCAGGGTCAGAAGGTCGGCAGCGCCGGGTCCGGCACCGATGAAATGAACGGTCATGTTTGTCCTCCGATGGCGACGGCGCAGGTTGCAAGCCGGTCGTCCGAAATCTGTCTGGGTGAGGTCAGCCGCGCGCCTGTTCCGGCGGCGGCAAGGGCGGATGCTTCGGCTACGCTGCCGGTGCCATAGGTGGCACGGCTGCGGTTCGAGCAGGTGAGAGTGCGCTGTCCCGCCAGATCGGCAGCAGCTATGAAATGCAGGGGCAGGGCGGTCTCTGCGGCAAACTCCGACAGCGCGGCGTGACCTTCCTTGTCGGCAACAGTGGCCAGCGCGTCGACGTTTTGCCCAACGCTGGCCCGCTCAAATGCGGCGCGCAGGCTGTCCACGGTCGCAGTCGATGAAAACCCTAACCCTGCGACGATCATAAGATCACGCTCCACTGCACCACCGGATATGCGGATTTCCAGCCGCGCCGAGGTCCCAGTGCCGAAGCCTGCGCCAGTTCGATGCGCAAAAGCTCCCCGCCCAGTTTTTCGTGCCATTGCGCCAGTAAGGCTTCGCTTTCCAGCGTCACAGCATTGGCGACCAACCTAGTCCGGGCGGGCAGGGCGGCGTGCAGCCAATTCAGCAATTCGGTACTCAGGCCGCCGCCGATGAATACCACATCCGGAAACCCAAGGCCGTCCAGTGCGGTTGGCGCTGTGCCATGCACAACTTGCAGCCGGTCTTGGCCCAGCGCGTCGGCATTTCGGCGAATGCGATCCGCGCGATCCTCGCGGGGTTCGATCGTGGTTGCGGTCAGGGTCGGGTCGCACATCAGCCACTCGATGCTGATCGAGCCGGTGCCGCCGCCGATATCCCACAGATGCTCGCCGCGCTTGGGGGCCAGCGCCGACAGAGTCAGCGCCCGCACGGGGCGTTTGGTGATCTGGCCATCATTTTCGAAGATATCATCCGGCTTACCCGAGGCCTTGGGCAGCGCCTGTCCTTCACCCGCAACTTCAAGCCCAACGCAGACTGGATGGTCGAATCCACCCAGCAGGGCTTCGGTCAGCGATACACTGCGCGACCGTTCGCGCGGGCCGCCAAGGGCCTCCATCACGTGCAGCTGCGTATCGGCAAACCCTGTTTCGTTCAGATATGTCGCAAGCTCGGCCACCGCAGCGCCGTTGCGCAGCAGCAGGATGGCGCGCAATCCAGGCGAAAGATGCGGGCGCAGACGGGTCAGCGGGGCGGCGTGCAGACCAAATGTCTGCGTGCTTTCCAACGGCCAGCCCAGACGCGCGGCGGCGAGCGAGAACGTGGACTGACCCGGATGGGCTGTCCATTCTCCGGCGTCGAAATTGCGCGCGATTACCGAGCCCGCGCCGAACCAGAACGGATCGCCCGAGGCCAGAACAACCGTTGGGCGTCCGCGAAACCCGGTCAGGATCGGCAGGCCGTCGGAAAAAGGCACGGGCCAATCTACGCGCTGTGCGCCTGTGTCGGGGATCAGTGACAAATGGCGCGGCGGGCCCATGATGATTTCGGCACGCTCCAGTACTTGACGACTTGCGGGTGACAGGCCATCCAGTCCATCTTCGCCCAAGCCCAAAACGCTTAGCCACGGAGCTTCATGCATGACCAACCTCCTGATCCTTGGTGGCACGACCGAGGCAAATGCACTGGCCAAAACCTTGGCCGATCAGGGCATCCCGGCAACCTATTCCTATGCCGGTCGGGTAGACAATCCAAGGCCGCAGCCCCTGCCAGTGCGTGTTGGAGGGTTCGGCGGCGTCGAAGGCCTGACCCGTTACCTGACGGACCACGCGATCACTCATGTAGTCGATGCCACCCATCCCTTTGCCGCGCAAATGAGCACAAACGCCATTTCTGCGTGTCGCGAGGCCGGGGTGCCCCTGGTCGCTTTGACGCGCCCGGCATGGCGCGCGCAGGACGAAGATCGTTGGCAGCACGTTTCTGATATAGGCGCGGCGGTTACCGCCTTGAGCGGTCCAAAACGGCGCGTTTTTCTGGCCGTTGGCCGCCTGCATCTTGAAGATTTCGCGGCTCAGCCCCAACATCACTTCTTGCTGAGGCTGGTGGATGAACCGGATGCACTGCCGCTGCCCGATTGCGAGGCGATCGTGTCGCGCGGACCTTTCACTGAAGCAGGGGACCGGGCGCTGATGCTGCAGCATGGAATTGAACTGGTTGTGTCCAAGAACTCTGGCGGCAACGGTGCACGCGCAAAGCTGGATGCCGCGCGCGCGATGGGCGTACCGGTGCTGATGATCGACAGACCGACCCTTCCGCAAAGGACCGAATTGTCGAACGTGACGCAGGTTCTGGACTGGTTGGCTCATTCCGGAGTGAACCTCGGGGTATAGACGATCGGCGCGCTGTCACGGTTGATGACGCGCGTCAGGGATGACCCGACAATGACGACGGTTTGCATGTCAGCCATGTCAGGTGTCGCCTCGGCCAGTGTTGAAATCCGGATCGCCTCATCCGCGCGGGATACGGCGCGCGCGAACAGGATCAGGCGCTCGGGCTCGCATTCTTCGCGCAGGATTTCCAGTGTTTTTACAAAGCCTTCCGGGCGCGACTTTGATCGCGGGTTATAAAACGCCATCGCGAAATCCGCCCGCGCCGCAAGTCGAAGACGTTTTTCAACCAGCGACCAGGGTTTCAGATTATCGCTGAGGTTGATGGCGCAAAAATCATGACCCAGAGGCGCCCCGGCCCGCGCGGATGCGGCTAGCATCGCGGTTATGCCGGGAAGGACGTCTATGGGAATGTTACGCCACTCGGCGGGACCATTCTCTAGGGCTTCGAACACAGCTGCCGCCATTGCGAACACACCGGGATCGCCCGAGGATACCACGACCACCCGTTTCCCCTCAGCCGCCATCTGCAATGCGTGTTGGGATCGGTCGATCTCGACCCGATTGTCGCTGGCGTGCAGCGTCAGGCCGGGGCGTTCCGCCACGCGCGCGACATAGGGGATGTACCCGACTACGTCTGTGGCATCCGTCAACGCAGTTGAAACCTCGGGGGTTACGAGATCTTCGTTACCAGGCCCCAGGCCCGCAATCTTGACCCAACCACTCATGGCCGCCGTCCTTGACCATGCACGATGATGATCGAGAAATAGGGCGTCACCTTTTCGCATGCCTCGGACAGTTTCGTCACCACCTGGTTCGGCATCTGTGCAAACTCGACGATCCAGGCACGGTCATACAGACCAGCTGTTTTTAGCGCGCGCTTCACCTTGTCGATATTGCGTCCGATTTTCATGACAACCAAAGCGTCAGTCTGTGCCATGCGAATTGCCAGATCTTCTTCGGGCAGGGTGCCGACCAGCACCGTCAGCACATCATCGCCCCAGGTGATTGGATCACCCGTTGCCGTCCACGCACCGGACATGCCAGTGATGGCTGGCACGACCTCTACATCAGCCTGATCGCGCAAGCGGCTGTAAAGATGCATGAAAGACCCATAGAAAAACGGATCACCCTCGCATAGAACCACCACATCCTCGCCCTGATCCGACAGAGCTTTGAGATGCGCGGCGCAGTCCTTGTAAAAGGCCGAGAGCAGTTCGTTATAGCGCGGATCAGCCAGCGGAATTTCCGTAGTGACAGGGTATTCCATGGGAAACTCAACTGCGCTGTCCGGGATCATCCCATTGACGATCTTGCGTGCCTGACCGCTGCGACCAGGCTTGCGAAAGAACGCGACGTGACGTGCATTGCGGAGCAGGCGGTCGGCCCGCACGCTCATCAGGTCCGGATCACCGGGACCAAGGCCTACGCCGTATATCTTGCCGGCGTTCATTCGGTGCGGCTCGCAATGGCGTTGATTGCGGCGACGGTGATGGCGCTGCCGCCCAGACGGCCTTTGACGATGCAAGATGGTACAGGCTGGGCCTCCCACAATGCGTCCTTGGATTCGACGGCACCGACAAAGCCCACCGGGCAGCCGATGATGGCGGCCGGGCGCGGGCAGTCGGGGTCTTCCAGCATATTCAGCAGGTGAAATAGCGCGGTCGGCGCATTCCCGATAGCAACCAAAGCGCCGTCAAGATGCGGACGCCACAGCTCCAGCGCAGCGGCCGAGCGGGTATTGCTCATCTCAGCCGCCAGTGGGCGCACGCGTTCGTCATGCAGGGTGCAGATCACCTCATTATCGGCCGGCAGGCGGAAGCGGGTCACACCCTCGCTGACCATCCGCGCATCGCACAGTATAGGTGCGCCATTCACTAACGCGGTCCGTGCGGCTGGCACGAAGCCCGGCGAAAAATGTACGAATTCTTCCAGACCGACCATTCCGGCGGCATGGATCATGCGAACCGCAACCTGCTCTTCATCAGCGTCAAAGCGCGCCAGATCGGCCTCAGACCGGATCGTGGCAAAGCTTTGCTTATAGATCGCTGCGCCATCGGTTTCGTATTCATAGGGCATCAGGAGAGGTCCATAGTCATAAGTGTTTCAGGTGTCAGCCCGCGTTGGGACGGCTCATCCCCCGCGCGACCGTTTTTGACAAGATCAAATCGTCCGTCATTGCCGTACAGTGTGACATTTGCCGTCCCCATTCGGGCGCAGCCTTTGGCGCAACCGGATACGTGTAGGCTGCCTGCAACCCGAGCGGCCAATTCGCGCGCAACCCTACGGGTTTCCACTTGTGCTTGCGGGCAGAACGGTGCGCCGGGGCAGGCGTCGGTTGTCATCAGCGGGTCTGTGCCATCTATGACAAAGTCCGGTGCTTGTATCGCCGCCCCGCCTTCCAGCAGAATCAGCCGCCATGGGGTGACCCGCAAGGCAGACGCCCCGCTGTCTGCAATGAGGTCAGAGAGCTGCCGCGCCGGCAATTGTCCGAACACCGCGCCATACAACACACCCAGATCGCATACGCCGGGCTGCGGAGGTGTGCCGATGTCACCGGGCACGCTGCCTTGCCACTCCGCTGGCAAATCCTGCGTCGCGGCCACCCGCGCCATGCGGCGGGTTTCTGACGTGAAACGTTCGGAAAACCATCCGGCCAAGGCGATAAGCCGGTCAATTGCGTTGGTTTCTGTGACCCGGCAGCCAGTCTTGGCCCCGTCGGCGCGCAGGATGAGGCCATCAGTGCCTGCCTCGACCCGGATATCGGCCGAATCCGCCGCCAACAGGCGCTTGGGGCCAGTGTCGATGGCAAAGCCGAATTTGGCGGGCAGAGTCGGCAATTCCTCCAACCGGTCGATCAGTTCCTGTGTCAGATGTGCGGTTCGATCACCTGATCGGTATAGGGGCGACACCAGGATATTGCGGCGCATTTCAATACCGGGCTCAGCATCCAAAAGGTTCAGCGCGGCCAGTTCGGCCAGCAATGCCTGATGATCGTCTTCTTTTACCCCGCGCAGCTGTAAATTGGCGCGGTTGGTCAGGTCGATTGTGCCATTGCCAAATTGCTCGGCCAACTCACAAAGACCACGTGTTTGTTCGGCGCTCAAACGGGCCAGACGCGGGCGCACCCGAACCACCAGACCATCGCCCGACATCATCGGTCGATGCGCGCCGGGGCACCAACCCTGAACGACCGGGGCGCTCATCCCAGCCCCTCCAGATCGGCCCGGATCGAGTTGCGGCGGGTGTTCCAAAGACCCGCGTCCAACAACGCGCGGAACCTGTCCTGCATCGCCTGATACGCGCGCGGGTTGGCCTCTTGCAAAAACGCGTCGACCTCGGCGTCGCCCAAAGTCGCGTCGTGATAGAGGTCGAACAGATGCGGCGCGACCGTGCCTGACAGATGGGCGAAAGAGGCCATGTGATCCAGTGTCGCCGCAATTTCGGCAGCGCCCCGAAAGCCATGCCTTTGCATGCCTGCAATCCAGTTCGGGTTGGCGGCACGGGCATGAACCACACGGCTGACTTCTTCAGGCAGCGTTCGGGCGCGCGGGTTATCCGGGTTGGTGTTGTCCAGATGGTATAGCTGCGCAGCACCACCGGTGACTGTCTTGGCGGCGGCGAAACCAGCCTCATGCGTGGCATAGTCGTTGGCCAACAGAAGGTCGGTTTCGGTCAGATCCTGCAAGTGCACGAAACTGTCGGCATTCGCGACCCGTTGGGTAATGCCATCCTTGTCTTGCGCAATATGCTCGCCTTCCAAAGCGAATGAACTGGCCTCAAGCCATGCTTCTCCGGCCTGGACGCGGGCCTCATCTGTATAGATTTCGGATAGCTGCGTCATGTTCACGCCATAGCTGCCCGGAGCCGGGCCAAAGACGCGCGCCGTCGGAGCCTGTCCGGCGTAGGGGTTCCAGTCCGGTGCTTCGTCCCGGTCGCACAACGCGCGAATTGCCTGACCATAAAGCGCCGAAAGCGTGGGGAACACGTCCCGGAACAGGCCCGACACGCGCAACGTCACGTCCAAACGCGGGCGGCTGAGATCGGTGATGGGCAGCACCTCGATGCCCGACACGCGCTCGGATCCTTTGTCCCAGACGGGTTTCACGCCCAGCAGGTGCAACGCCATGGCGAACTCTTCGCCCGCAGTTCGCATGGTGGCCGAGCCCCATAGGTCTACGATCAGCCCTTTGGGATAGTCGCCTTCCTCTTGCAGGTGTCGCCGCACCAATTCTTCGGCCAGCTTCACGCCTTGGGTATAGGCCGCACGGGTCGGCACTGAGCGCGGATCGGTGGTATAGAGATTGCGACCGGTGGGCAGCACGTCTGACCGCCCGCGATAGGGGGATCCGGACGGGCCTGCCTCGATCCGTTTGCCAGCTAGCGCGTTAATCAGAGCATTGCGTTCGGCATTGGCAGAAGGTGCCGTGTCAAAATTGGCGGCGGCTTCGGGCACACGTCCAAAGATATGCAACCCGTCGCCGAACTGGCTTTCTTTGATGTCACAGACAAAACGGTCGATGCGAGTGATCGCCTCGGCCGTGCAGGTGGCCTGATCGAGACCCAGGTCACTTTCAAGCCCGATGGCTTGCGCCTCATCCCGGATATCTTCTTGCAGGCGGTCGCGACGTTTGGGGTCCAGACCATCTGCGTTCGAGAATTCGTCCAGCAGCGATTCCAGCCGAACCATCCGATCCGGGGTACCGCTTTCTCTCATCGGCGGTGGGACATGACCCAGCGTGACCGCCCCGATCCGGCGCTTGGCCTGCGCGGCCTCGCCAGGGTCGTTGACGATGAAGGGGTAAATGACAGGCAGGTCGCCGATCAGCGCTTCGGGCCAGCATTCGTTGGACAGCGCGACCGACTTGCCGGGCAGCCATTCCAGCGTGCCGTGCGCGCCGATATGGATCAGCGCATCCGCACTAAGACCTTTGCGCAGCCAAAGGTAGAAGGCCACGTAGCTGTGGCGCGGGGTACGCGACAGGTCATGATAATCGTCATCACGCAACTCGGGCGTGCCGCGTTCAGGTTGCAACGCGACCAACGCCTTGCCGCGGCGCAGGGCGGTGAAGTGGAACGCGCCATCTGCAAAGGCCGGATCATCCTCGGGCTTGCCCCAGACGATTTCGAGGTCTGCGCGCAGTTGTTCCGGCAATTCTGCTAGCGCAGTCAGATATTCGCCAAGCGACCACGTAATCCGCGCGTCCAACAACGTATCAGAAATCGGCTGGGCAGGAGCGGTGTCATACCCTTCGCCTTGCAGGTCGGCCAGCATCGCCTCGGCCGAGGCCAAAGCATCGAGGCCCACCGCATGGGCCATCTGCCAATCCTTGCCGGGATAGGTGGACAGCACCAAGGCGGGCACCTGATCCCATTTGGGCTTGTCGTTCAGGTTCAGCCAGCCGACGACACGGTCGATGATGGCCTCGATCCGTTCCGGTTCAGCCCGGTGGGCAAAACGTGAATACTCCAGATGCGGGTCACGCTTGCCCGGTTCCTTGAACGAGGCAATGCCTGCAGAAATTCGCCCGTCCACTTCAGGCAGGACAACGTGCATAGCCAAATCAGCGGGCGAAAGACCGCGTTCCGCCTCGGCCCAGGCTTTGCGGCGGGACGTTGCGAGAGCAACCTGAAACACCGGAACATCGGCAGCGTCCAGCGGCGATGTACCCGATGCGCCTTTGCCCGAGAAGGAAGTGGCGTTGATAATGGCCGACGGTTTAATGGCGGCGATGTTCCCGCGCAGCCAATCGGCGGCGGCAGGTGCTTTTAGCGAGGGGGCGAACATGCCTACTGCTTCGAACCCGCGTTCCCGCAATCGGCGGATCAGGGCTGCGACCGGGGCGGTGTCTGCAGATGTCAGATAAGCCCGGTAGAAGGTCACGAGGATACGCCTCGCGTCGCTCGAGAATGCTGTTTCGACCGGGATTACGCCACGATCCGGGCACCACGCACCGCACTTTGGCAAGGTCTTTGCGCCCATCACCGGCCCGGCATAAAGCCCAGCCGCCAGCGCCATTTGTGCCAAGGCCGCTTGCGCCGCGACTTCGCCGCCGGTGTCACACAGATGCGCAAGCCGCCGCAGGGTTGAGACGGGCAGGGTGGAGTAATCATCCAGCCGCGTATCCTCACGCCCATCGGCAGGTAGGACGGCCAGTGCGATCCCCTTGGATTGCGCCAGCGCCAGAACTTGCTGCAAGCCATAGGACCAGTAAGGCACGCCGCCGATCAAACGGATCAGAATGCCCTTGGCGCCCTCGAGCGTTTGCTCGACATAAGTGTCGACGGACAACGGGTGTTTCAGTGCTGTCAGGTTGGCCAGCCGCATTGTCGGCATTCGCCCTTCGGCCCCGCCACCGCGATGCCAGCCCGCCGCGAAAGCACCAAGGTCACTGTCCGAAAAGGACAGCACCACCAGATCCGCCGGACTTTGGCCCAGATCGGTCGGGGTCTCGGTTTCCTCGAGCCCGTGGCTTTCGCGGAAGACGACGTGCATGGCTTACTCGGCGGCCTCGGTCACGCCCACGAGGATATCGCGGATCGCGGCCTCTTTGATGTCGTCGTGTTCGGCGATGACCACCAGACGCGAACGGCGCTCTTCACCGGGTTCCCACGGGCGGTCATACTGGTGACGTACGCGGGCACCAACGGCCTGCACCAGCAGACGCATGGGTTTGCCCTGAACGGCGGCATAGCCTTTGACGCGCAGGATGTTCAGCTCATTGGCCAGACGTTCGATATTGGCGACCAGTTGGGCCGGGTCGGTCTGTTCAGGTAACTCGACGATGATGCTTTCGAAATCGTCGTGTTCGTGGTCGTGATGGCCATCGTGATGCGACGGACGGGCATCCATGTCATCCTCGGCGGCCGCTTCCAGCCCCAGCACGACGCGCACGTCTACGGCACCTTCGGCGACTTCGACCACTGGCAGCGGACGCGGAGCTTCGGCGGCGATGACTTCTTTGGCTTTCGCCACACCTTCGGCGCCCGCCAGATCGGGTTTTGTCAGCAGGATGATGTCGGCGCACGAGATCTGATCCTCGAACACCTCTGACAGGGGCGTTTCGTGGTCGATCGAGTCGTCAGCCAGGCGCTGGGCGTCCACGGCTTCGACATTCGGAGCGAAGCGCCCGGCGGCGACGGCCTCGGCATCGGCCAGAGCGATCACACCGTCAACGGTGATCTTAGAACGGATATCCGGCCAGTCGAACGCCTTCAGCAGCGGCTTCGGCAGCGCCAGACCAGAGGTTTCAATCAGAATGTGATCGGGGCGCGGCTCCAGCGCCATCAGTGCCTCGATGGTCGGAATGAAGTCATCGGCTACGGTGCAGCAGATGCAGCCATTGGCCAGTTCCATGATGTTTTCCGCCGGGCAATCCGGAATGGCGCAGGATTTCAGGATATCGCCATCGACGCCAACATCGCCAAATTCATTGACGACCACAGCCAGACGCTTGCCCTGCGGGTTCTGCATCAGGTGCTTGACCAGCGTGGTCTTGCCCGAGCCCAGAAAGCCGGTGATCACGGTGACGGGAAGTTTTTCAAGATTGCTCATTTCAGGGCTCCAATCGGGGGAATGCGGGCCGCACAGTTTTTGCGGAAATGTTCGGGGCGCTCACGCCATTTCACCAGACCGTCTTCAGCGGCCAGATATTTGGTGACGCCTTCGACGATGGTCTCGACATGGTCGGCCTCGTCGAGGTTTTCATAGACGAAGGTCCATCGGGACGGGCCACCACGCAAAACGATCGAACATCCCTGATCACAATTCGACAGGCATTCCACCGGCTTCAGGTCCACGCCGTCAGGCAAGCCCGCCTGTTCAAGCGCTGTGTGCAGCAAAGTGCCGGGTCGCTGAGCGTCATCTTCGATGGGCAACCCACGGCGGCATGTCGTGCAGACCAGCAATTCGACTGGTGCGGTCTCGGTCACGTCTCTCATCCCCCTAATCCTTTGTACGGGGGACGGGGTTTCATGCGGGCCACGTGTGCGACATGGACCCGACACCGGAACACCCCGCCCGGTTTCAACTTCGGGTGCTGGCAGGTCTCCCGGCTTGCGGATGTCAGAGCGTTTGCCCTGTCGGATGTCCCGCCTTCCCGGCCTATTGGGCCAGTGGCTTTGGGCACCCTCTCCGGTCACGGTCGCGGGGGCGGCTGTGCTTGGCGATGACATCGCTGGCACATTCCCTTTTCATCCATCCGAGGATGGACACCAACGCATGCGACATGCGGCACGGGCAGGGGGCTTGTCAAGCACGACTGAGGATTGAAAACCGGTTAAGTCAGAAAAGCGACCAGCCGAAGTCAGTCAGCGGCATCCGATGCGATCCGATCACGAAGCCAGGAGCAAAACAGCCCCGCAGCCGCGGATGATTGAGCGCTTCCGGGCTTGGCAATCAGGTAGTGCGGTTGTGCAAACGGAATCGCTGGACCGGCAATCGCAACAGGCGCGCCTTGGGCAATCGCGTTCTGTGCGAACCTTTGGGCAATATTAAGGAAGCGGGCAAAGGCGCGACAAAGACAAAGCACATCCCTCTACCACTGTCGCATTGTGCGTCGCGCCGTTTGTTCGCGGGAAAAGATTTGGCACGTGTGGCATTACTTTCAAACCGCTTCGACATTTAACCCCGGACATCAACGGCGACGGTTATGCTGTTCCAGAAGCCAGTAGGAACATGATACCCAAGTGTATACGCCCGGATTTGCGAAAGCAGCGCAGAAAGCTAAGTGTTTGAAAAGAAGTGGAGGCGAGTACCAATTTCGAACTTGCGTAAAGGAATTAAATTTCTTAATAAATAACAATTGTTTAGTGAGATTTTATCGGTACGTGGGCTTGCGAATGTTGCGGGATTGTTGGTTGAAATTGTTCATTGGCTTAACGCCATCAAGGATGATGCTCGATTTTTGGTTCAAGTGGATTTTGGTGCAATGATCACAGCAACGCTGATTGCTTTCAGGCGCGTCGCAGCCTGAATGCGCCGTCACTCGACCTTCCGCCCGTCAAGATATGAGCCGGTGTTCGGATACCTTAAACGCTGCTTCAATAGCTGCACGATTTCGTCGGCAACAATTGCCATTTTTCATTTGAAAGATTCTGATGCCGGTTTGCCAGAGTAGTCAGTTGTATACGTAATTCTTCATCCGGAATGGAGCTGTCTAGAGCCACCGACATAATGCTGGGGCTTACAACGCGTGCTAAAACAGTTGAGCGCCGTTAGACAATTGCTCCCGGATCGAACGTCGCGTTCTGGAGGTGTCTAAACCTGGTTCGTTCGTGAAGGTAAGTGTCGTGAGCGAACTTTTCCTCCGGTAGTCGTTTCTCTGCGATCTTCCGATGGAACCTTACAAGTCTAGCAACGTCTTTGACTACAGTGGTGGTCGTTTTCAGTGCATCCAGCTTTTTGTCCGAACGGATGTATTCTCGAGCGTCCGCTTTCCACTTGAAACCTGCGAAAAGCAAAGCGTTTGAATCGAGTAGCAGTCGCACCGTGCGACTTTCCCCCATCGAAATGGTTATGCCAGGCTCCACCAAATGATGATGTAGAATAAAGTTCCTTAGACCCATGGCAAAACTATGCGCGCCGGAGTTCTTCCCGATTACCCTTCCAATTCCCCGGGTGTAAGATTCACTGTTTTCCAGCTTGGTGTATTTTCGGATACGTCTGCAAACATCTACGTATGAAGCATAAAGCGCAGAGAATGTTAAAAGATTGGATGTTGCCTTAGATTGTTCTCGAGCATACGCAGAGTTATCTGAGCGCTTGAACTCAAGAACGGTGTCCATCCCTGCCGTAGCCGCATTCAAACCAAGGCTTGCTTCCAGCATTGCGGCATGCACCCTTTCTAAGTTCTCCAGTGCGGTATGAACTTTATGGTAAGGGGAAAAGCGCAATGCGTAATTCCACGATTCCTCTTGCAGCTTTGAAGTGTATGCGGCGAAACCCTCTGGATGATCCGTGCTGCTTTCTGCAATATATGTTGCGACCGTCAGCGCTCGGTTTAACTCGGCGAGCTGACCGTCTCCAAAGTCCCATCTCAGTAGGTCGACTTGAGAGAAACACTTCGCTAATTGAAACTCCTGTGTGGTAACACCCTTTGAGACGGATGCAAAAAGATCGTGTGGTTTAAAGCGATGCTTGGCAATGAAACTCGCAAAATCTTCTTTGGGCATTCGAAACCTAGCTAGTTTTGTTGATATCGCATCGAAGACTTTCCGACATGAACTATAAAATTGACTACTAGGGCGCCGCTCTCGGGCGTCTTCTGGTTCCAGCTTCAACCTATGCGGTTACTATCTAGGTATGATGAAGCTTGCAAATCTGTTCCGAAGACAACAACCCCAACCCAAAAACCCACTTTTGAGTTTTTTCGCACCGGCCAATAGAACACGGCGCGAATAAACCCACGTAACAATGCCATGGAAGGACCCGCGATTTTCTTCGGTGGACCAATGTATGAGTTCTTGGCTCGGTTTTGATGACTACGTGGGAGGGAAGGCGAACAAACACTGTCGGATTCTTCGCAATGAACGCAGCAGTGTTGTGCACTGTTTTCAAAGTGCGGGGAGCGGGGGAGGGGGATTCCTTAGAGCATTCTAGAAAAGTGTATTTCTGCGTTTTTTCACATTCTGCGCTATAGGGTATCCCCAAGTCTCCCCATAAATTTATAACTATATTTAAGATATTGATACTAATAATAAATGCCCTGTTGTCACCTCCTCAAAACGGTCCCCGAATGGCTCCCCATGCTTCCCCGGCGCTCCCCGAGATTTTCTTAGATTCGCCGTCAGGCCCCCTGCGGCCTGGCCGAATAACCAGTCTCGACTCCCCGGTAGGGAATGGCGGGGAACTGATATAGGGGCGCGGGGGAAACTGTGGCGGAGTTGAGGCATAGGTTAAACGCAGTTGGGCAATCGTACACCTGATCTGGCGTTGATACTCGATATAAGGATAACGCCAGCGCCCTCATCCGAGTCAGTGAAAGGCCGGCCGAACTCTGTCATTGGTTCGATGCTCTCCGAGGTGACGGCAGACCTAATCGTCCAGGAATGCTGTTACTGTTGTTTTCAACGCATCCCAATCAGTGAATTCTCTCAAGCCATCTCGTGGATCAATCTTCTAGCCTAGCATGACAACGTGTTGGACGATCTCTCTTTCAAAATACCCGTAATTATCAGGCCGTACGGCACCAGCGACCAAGGCGGTCGCGTCTGGTTCGAATTTCGTCCGCATCAGCATTTCGGTAAGATAGTCCCGCGCGTCCTCCTGACCTTTCTGAAAAGCAGCTTTTAGACTGACGGAAAGCAAAAGTGATTTTCGCGAGGATAATGCGTCATGGTGCCTTTCTAAAAACTCCTCGAACGGCTTGGGGTGCCGGCGTTCATGGACGGGAGCCGCAAGGATAACGTGGTCTACATCTTCCAAAGACACTGGACCTGCCAGTTGGTCGATATCGATCAGCCTAGTTTCGTATCCTGCCCCTAATGTGACTTTGTTGATAAAGCGCGAAATCTTGGCGGTCTGACCTTCAATAGTTCCGTAGGCAATAAGTACTGTCATAATGACGCTCCCGCAAACCGGTCTAAACAGCTAACTTACTATGCCGAAACTCTTCGCCACGGCCTTTGATTTCAATCAAAAATGCCGGTCTCTTTAAGCAATCTGGGTAAAGGCGCGACGTCGAAATGACTGGCTCATACTGTTCTGGAAAGCACAAAAGCTATGGCAAGCCAAAATCCAGTGCGTATGGTCATTGCACCGACGGTTCGCCATTCAAATGGCGTGCCACTAAGAGCCACTAATATTAGAACAGCAAACACCAATAGTGTAGATAAGCCAATCAACCAGGCAATGCGTTGTGCCCAGAATGTGGATTTGTAGATTGCGAATGCGCCAATCAAATAGACAAATCCAGCCAGAAAATTGAACCAAAGCACGAATGGTACCGCATCTCCCACTGCGGTTTTGGCAGCAGCACCCCCAAATAGAGCCGTTCCGCCGGAGAAAATGGTAAGAAGACCAAAGAGTGCTGCGGCTATTGCAACTGGGCGAACCCAAGGCGAAGAGGAAGGCATCGTTGTTTTCCTCTGGAATAAGATTGAATTTCGTGTCGTAAGCAATCCGCCGTCCTCGCCAAACGAACTGAAACGCACGTCCATAGTAGCAATTTTTCTCGCCATTACCCTTGATCTTTATCGTTGGGCTAAATTGATACCCATTGAAAAAGCAGCGTTTGCGGGAGGTTTTTCGCAATAGACATGCTCTGTTGCCCCTTTGGGTTGACCCGTTTGCAACTCCAACAATTATCAAAGTTGGTTCTGTTACCGTGAATCTTCTGGAAATGGACGGACGAATACGCTCGAATTTGCAGCGAAAAGTGTTGATTTGAGTCAATGCTAGTTGCTGCAAGTTCACCCATACTGACCCTCACAAAGGAGGGAGTGCGACATGTTCAAAATAATTGTGGTTGGCTTGGATGGATCAGAGGCGTCAGAAGCAGCTCTACGCGTTGCCTGTGATATCTCAAGCAAATATGGCTCTCAAATTCACCTTGTCCATACACCTCAGCCGCAAACCGTGGCTTTCGCAATGGGCGCGGTTGCTGGCTATCACGCCGTCACGACAATGCCTTCAGACGAAGAGGTTCAGCAGGCAGCAGACAAGATCATTTCCGCGGGTAAAGAGATTGCCAAAGAATACAATCAGACAGTTTCGCAAACACATACCCAACGCGGTGATCCGGTCGACGAGATCATCGCATGCGCCGAGCAATGCAAAGCTGACCTAATTGTGACGGGCCGCCGCGGACTGGGAAGCATTGGTAGCCTGATTCAAGGGAGCACCTCTCAAGGCATCAGTCGGAATGCCACTTGTGCGGTTTTGACCGTTGCCTAAATTTCAAACTTGGTCCCAATCGGCACAAAAACGATGACGATCAATAAGCTCAACATTGAAGCCTCGTGACAAAACTAAGGTTCGATGGCTACTCCGTGATGCTGAACTCCCGGCCGTGAAAACGGAGTCTGACATCCACTGCTTCATGACGGTGACACGAAAACGGATGCTGAAACCGAGGTCATGGGTGCCTGTGGTGATGACCGGCGACCAAACTGTGTTAGGCGAAACGACCCGAACTGTGGTGGAATAGATAAACTTCCCCTTTTTATTTGTGCTTTGGTTCAAGGTCAGAAGATAGGCTGTACAATCCCTGATACGTAGATCCGTGTTAACTTTGGAGCCCGACATGAACACCCCGTCCCTGTTCGACGCTCATAAACCCTCTGAAATTGCGACATTAGTTGAGACTGCTGGGGTCACAAAGGCAAAGTTGCCAATGGCACCCATGTTCGTTCTTGCGATGCTGGCTGGGGCATTCATAGGGTTTGGCGCAGCGGCCTATACGATGGCGGTTACTGGCGCAGACAGCGCTGCGGGGCCGATCCGCGTTCTGGGTGGCGCGGTGTTTTCCCTGGGCCTTATCCTGGTGATCGCAGGTGGTGCAGAATTGTTCACCGGAAATGTTTTGATGGTGATCGCAGCGGTCGACCGCAAGATACCGCTGCGACTGCTGTTTCGAAGCTGGGGCATCGTCTATGCCGGAAACTTCGCGGGCGCCCTCGGGCTTGCATTGGCCTTCTCTCTGACCGGCCTGCTCGAGGGGCCGATGGGCAATACCGCCGTGGTGATAGCCGATGCCAAAGCGGGGTTGGAACCGATGGAGGCCTTCGCCCGTGGCGCACTGTGCAACGGGTTGGTATGCCTTGCTGTTTGGCTGTCCTTTGCCGCCCGCAGCGTCGCCGGCAAGGTTCTGGCCGTTTTGTGGCCCGTCACTGCTTTTGTGTTGCTGGGGCTCGAGCATTCGATTGCGAACATGTTTTTCTTCCCGCAGGGTTGGGCAGCGGGGGCAACTGTTCCGGTTTTCTCAGCGGCGACCAATCTATTGTGGGTTACTCTGGGCAACATTGTCGGCGGGGCGGGAGGAGTCGCCTTGGCCTACTGGTTTGCTTATCTTGGCGCTAATAGACGGTAAGACCCACTTCTTCGATCACAGCGCCCGCCAGAGCAAAACGATCGGTTTCAGTTGGTTTTGAAGACGTTGTCTAATTGTGCAGCCCAGATCAAGCTTTTCCTGCACTTAATAGTCTAGATGCCGGGAGCATGGTTGTCTTCGTGTTCGATATCGGTTGTCGCATGATGGTGCACCACGAGGGGAAGCGGCACAGGCTTGCTTAAGTCCGCTGATTGGGATGCGAGCCGGTTGATCAGTCAGATATGAGTTGGATGCGGAGGTAACTCACCGACCACGAGGCAAGGAGATGGCACATTGGTTAATGACGGTGCCGGGAATTGGGCCGTTCTTTGCCACTGCACTAGTTGCCCTCTCGTTCCCAAACTGGATTCTTCGCCAACATCTAAATTCATTGATCCTCGTCAAGATTGGAAAAGGCAAGATGTGATACAGTTGATGCCTAAAATGAGGGCTATCATGGAAGAATTAGTCGAGATTGGAAGAACACTTGTTCAGGCAATGCGTGATCGCAGGGGCCTTGCAAATGTTGATGAAATGTATGCCGAGAACGCTCAATCCATAGAAGCGGTTGTGCCTCCGGTTCGACAGTTTCGCATCACCAAAGGCCGTGATGCTATCAAAGGGAAAAGAGAGGATTGGCTGGCAACTCATGAAATCATCAAATTCGACGTCGATGGCCCCTATGTTCATCCCCCAAACCGCTTCAGTGTGCGATATAAGGCTGACGTAAAGCAGAAGGAAACTGGACAACGTATCGCCTTGAGCGAGATTGCAGTTTATTCGGTAGCAGACAGAAAGATTGTACTGGAAGAGTTCTTCATGTTGCCGAAGTAGGAGCGGCAACCCGCAATACTGACGCAGTGTTGGTTTCATCCGCACGCTGGAAGCGTGACTTGTAAGTGCTTTGACTCCACGGATGGACAATTGGGCATTTGTCTCGACCGCGTGATGCTTGCCCATGCGCAACAATTCCGTCAGTTCGGCGCAACCGAAATCGAAAGTCACGCCGTGAAATCCGCTTTGAGCCATTGATGCGGGTTAACCATCAGACTGCTGCGCCGGTTTTCTACCCGAGTTTGGCCTGAACAACCCTCTAAAGGGCTCTGTTTGATTCAAAACAAAGCATTTTGCGGGGTTTGAGATAACGTCACCTCGTAGCTCTAACCGCGGTACGCCAGATCATGAAAAAGAATGTGCGCGCAATACTGATCATCGTAATGCTCCTTCTCGCAGGTGCGGCGTTGTACATATTCGTTTCAGAAGACAGCAGTGAATTGCCAGTTGGATTTGTACAGGGCAATGGACGGATAGAGGCCGAACAAGTGGAAATTGCCCCCACCTTCGCAGGGCGGGTTGCAAAGGTTTTGGCGGCAGAAGGCAACTTGGTTGTTGTGGGTGAACTGTTGGTCGAGATGGACACCGATGAACTGTCTGCAGCGCTTGATCGCGCCAAAGCCGAAGTAGCATTGGCGCGTCAAGCCAAGGCCGAAGCCGAGGCTGTTGTTGTCCAACGAGAAAGCCAACGGCGTCGCGCGGCGCAGGAACTGGAACGGGCAAGGGCACTGTTGGCCGGTCAAAACATTTCGATGACAGTCTTTGAAGATCGCGAAACCGCATTTCAGGTTGCCGACGCCGTTCTGGGTGCCGCCAAGGCCCGGGTTGCAACCTCGGACAGCCAGATCGCGGCTGCCGAAGCCGAAGTGCGCCGGATCGCTGCTCAGATCGAGGATGCTTCGCTTGTCGCCCCCATGCCAGGGCGCGTTCTTTACAGACTGGCTGAGCCCGGTGAAGTTGTCGGCGCGGGGGAGCCGATCCTTACGCTTCTCAGCTTAGAAAACGTCTATATGGATGTGTACCTGCCCGCACGCGAAGCGGGGTTGCTGCCCATCGGGGCTGAGGCGCGCATCGTACTTGATGCCTTGCCGGATTTTGCCATTCCTGCAACCGTCACTTTTGTATCCCCTGAAGCCCAGTTTACTCCGAAGCAGGTCGAGACACTAAGCGAGCGTGAACAGTTGGTCTTTCGCGTTCGGGTTCGCATCCCCCAAGATCTGATCACAGAACGGATCGAACATGTGAAAACCGGCCTTCGCGGTGTCGCTGTGATCAGGCTTTCTTCTGACAGCGTATGGCCGGAATATCTGGAAAGGCGGATCCCACCCGAATTGTTCGAATGAATTCCCAGGCGGGCACATCTGGTTTCTGCATCAGCGGTGTCACGCATAAGTATCGCCAGCGCATTGCACTGGATAACCTGTCGCTTGATCTGCCGATTGGTCAGCTTATTGGACTGATCGGGCCTGACGGGGTTGGCAAATCAACGCTTTTGGGTTTGATCACCGGCGCGAAGAAGCTTCAGTCTGGTACGATCAATGTTCTCGGAGGTTCGATCGACGACCGCGCCCATCGTCACCATATCTGCCCTGCGATCGCATTTATGCCGCAGGGGTTGGGCCGAAACCTCTATGCAGAATTGTCGGTGCAAGAGAACCTTGAGTTCTTTTCGCGTCTCTTCGGACAGGGGCAGCAGGAGCGTGACATCCGGATCGCAGCATTGCTGTCGGCAACCGGGCTTGCGCCTTTCTCTGATCGGCTGATGGGAAAACTCTCGGGCGGCATGAAGCAAAAGCTCGGGCTGTGTTGTGCACTGATCCATGATCCTAAGCTTTTGGTTCTGGATGAGCCGACCACCGGCATCGACCCACTGTCGCGGCGTCAGTTCTGGGCGCTGATCGACGCGGTCCGAGAGGCTACACCCGACCTCTCCATACTGGTTTCGACAGCTTATATGGAAGAAGCCGAACAATTCGACTTTATCGTCGCGATGGATGCCGGGCGCGTGCTTTTCCATGGTTCTCCGGCAGAATTGAAGGGGGAAGCCAGCGATCTTGAAACGTCCTACCGGCGGTTGCAGGCGCACGGAGATCCCCTGATCGCACCAAGGAAAGCGCCCACACATCACCGTGAGGCAGACCCAGTGATCACGGCACGCGGATTGACGCGGCGCTTTGGCGATTTCACGGCAGTCAATAACGTCGAATTCTCGATCAACCGTGGTGAGATTTTCGGCTTCCTCGGGTCGAACGGCTGCGGCAAGTCGACCACCATGAAAATGCTGACAGGTCTTCTGCCCGCAAGTGACGGTGAGGCGCTACTGTTCGGAAGACCGGTTGATGCACGCGACCTGAGGATGCGTCGCGAGATTGGCTATATGAGTCAGGCATTCTCGCTTTATGGCGAGTTGACCGTTCGGCAGAACCTTCAGCTTCACGCCCGCATCTTTGCGATCACGGACCGCGATAGGCGTATCGACGAACTGGCGGAACGCTTTGGCCTGATTGCACATATGGACACGCTGGCCACGGCGCTGCCACTTGGCATCAAGCAACGTCTTTCCCTGGCGGTCGCTGTGATCCACCGACCTCGCGTACTGATCCTGGATGAACCAACTTCGGGGGTGGACCCTGAGGCGCGCGACTCGTTTTGGGCGTTGCTGATTGAGCTTTCGAGAGATGAAGAAGTGACGATTTTCGTCTCGACCCATTTCATGGCCGAAGCAGAGCGCTGTGATCGGGTGTCGTTCATGCACGCGGGCCGTGTTCTGGCTGAGGGAACACCGGATGAGTTGATCACCGAGGCACAGGCAGACAGTCTGGAAGAAGCATTTGTCACGGTATTGAAGGCAGCTGACCCTCCGGCACCGGTGAAAGCTCCTGAGGCATCGGTTCATGCCCTTGATGACAGCGCTGGCGGGGGTATCAGGCGCACACTGGCATACGCGAAGCGTGAAACCATCGAGATTTTGCGCGACCGCGTGCGTTTGGCGTTTGCGTTCCTGGGCTCGGTGATCCTGATGCTGGTCTTTTGCTATGGGATTACGCTGGACATCGAAGAACTGGATTTCGCGGTACTGGATTTGTCACAGGGCCCAGAAAGCCGCGCCTACATTGCAGAGATTTCAGGATCGCGCTACTTCAACCCAACGCAGCCACTGACGAGTATCGGTGAGGGCCATGAACGGCTGGCCCGAGGAGATGCCTCGCTGGTTGTCGAACTCCCACCTGATTTCGGGCGCAAGATCCGCTCTGGCGAAGCAACGGACGTGCTTGCAATTGTGGACGGCGCAATTCCATTCAAGGGCGAGACCGTGGAAGGTTATGTGGCGGGGCTCCACAATACCTTTTTGGCGGCAATGGCCCGCCAAAAAGGTGTGCATCCGGTCGAGATCGCCCGTATCGAACCACGCTTCAGGTACAATCAGAGTTTCGAGAGTATTGCCGCAATGGCCCCGGCCATGCCTGCGATCCTTTTGATAATGTTACCGGCAGTTCTGATGGCGGTCAGCGTCGCGCGTGAGAAAGAGTTGGGAACCATCACCAATTTCTATGCGACGCCAACGACGCGTCTTGAGTTTCTGATTGGCAAACAAATCCCCTATATCGCAATCGCGTTCGCCAATTTCCTGCTCTTGGCCGGAATGACGGTCCTTGTTTTTGATGTACCGCTCAAAGGCAACCCGGTTCCCCTGGCGATTGGCGCGTTGCTGTATGTCTGGGCGACCACATCTTATGGGCTGCTCATTGCGACCATGACCTCGAGCCAGGTGGCCGCTACCTTCGCTACCGCCATCGCCTCGGTCGTACTGACCATTCAGTTCTCGGGCCTGCTGCAGCCGGTTTCAACGCTTGAAGGCGGTGCGCAGACAATCGGATCGCTCTGGCCGTCATCCTATTTCCTGCACCTGAATGTCGGTGCCTTCACCAAAGGGCTGGGCTGGAGTGCGCTTGCCCCCGATCTTCTCGCCCTGGCCTGTTTCGGGCCGGTGCTGACGTTGATCGCGGCCCTTTTGCTTCGAGCGCAGGAGAAGTGAATGCAACGGTTGTCCTGCATCTTCTGGCTTGGCTTGAAAGAAATGATGAGCCTTCGACGTGACTGGGTGATGATGGAGCTGCTGGTCTGGTCATTCACGCTGGCACCCGTGATGGAGGCGACGGGGGTTTCGAACTCGGTCAACAATGCCTCCATTGCATTTGCCGATGAGGATGGCTCGCCCCTTTCACGGTCTCTTGCTACGGCGTTCTTCCCTCCGGAGTTTCAACCTGTTGTCCAGATCGCACCGGGTACCGGAGCCGAAAAGATGGATGCCGGGCATTTCCTGTTTGTGGTCGCGGTGCCACCAGGGTTCGAGAAAGATGTTCGCGCCGGGCGCTCACCTGAAATCCAGATTCTGATTGATGCGACGGCGATGGAACAGGCCGGGATTGGTGCAAACTATATCATCAATATCCTCAGCGCCGAGATCCGTCGCTTTGCCATCGGTGCGGACCTGATAGAGACATTGCCTGTCGATATCATCATGCGCAGTGCGTTCAATCCCAACCGTGATACTGTTCGTTTTGCCGGCATCGTGGCGCTCATCGGCCAGATCATGTGGCTGACTACGATCCTCACCGGTGCTGCAATGATCCGCGAGCGTGAACATGGCACAATTGAACACCTGCTTGCGATGCCGCTCACCCCGTTTGACATTGCGATGGCCAAGATTTGGGCAAACGCTGCTGTGGTTCTGGTTGCCGCAGCCTTGTCCTTGACCTTTGTAATGCAGGGTGCCCTGGGGATCAGCATCGCCGGTTCAAAAGGGTTGTTTCTTTTTGGCACCGCCCTGTTTCTTTTCACGGCGACCGCACTTGGGGTATTTCTTGCAACGATTGCACGCTCAATGGCGCAATTTGCACTTTTGGTAATGCTGACAGTCCTTCCGATGCTGATGCTGTCAGGGGGAGAGACACCGATCGAGGGTCAGCCCGACTGGCTTCAGATCGGAACATCGGTCCTCCCGTCCCGCCATTACATGTCCGCCAGCCAATCCATTATCTTCAAGGGTGTGGGGATTGAGACGGTCTGGCCAGAGCTCTTATGGATGGCGTTACTCGGCGCAATCCTTCTGGCGTCAAGCCTGATGCTTTTCAGACGCTCGGTGGCGCAATAGAGATAGATCAGTTTGCCCCTAGGCCTGGACGTATGACTGGTAATACGCCTTGTTTCATTTCAGAATGCCGATACGGTCGGGATGTCTCTTGACGCGATACCGAGGACACTTGGTTGCGCAAGATCAAGGCAACTAGATGCATCTTTTGCCATAATGCAGCCTCCCCACAATCGCACCAAAGGAGGAGGATCAGAAAATGCTTGAAGACAAAAAACCACAACTGTTTGCTGGAACACATCCGCTCTCTGATAATTTTCGACGCGAAATGGAATCCATGATGTCGCGCTTTTTCGGGGGCGCAGCGCCATTCCTGCCGCTGGAAACAGCCGCGCAACGCACGGGATTCCCGTCGTTGGACATGACGGGTGCGATTTCGCCGGCGATTGACATCCACGAAACGGATACAGCGATCGTTCTCACGGCTGAATTGCCGGGTCTCGAAGAAGACGACGTCGAAGTCGAAATCAAAGGCCGCAGATTGACCCTGCGAGGCCAGAAGAAGGTCACACATGATGACACGGGCGATCTGCGCGTTAGCGAGAGAAGCTTTGGCAGTTTCACCCGGACAATGACGCTGCCTGATGCAGTCGATCTCGAGGAGATTTCCGCTGCGTTCGACAAAGGTGTCCTGCACGTCACGATGCCGAAAACCGAACCTCAGGATCCCAGCCGGAAGATTAAGGTCTCATCGAAATAGGCGCAATGGAGGCGCACGCGCAACCATCATGGTCCGGGCAGCATGCGCGGACCCTTGGTGTTCTTAAAACGAGCACATTATTGCCCACCATAGCGGTTTCACTGCTGGGCATGATAATGTGCCAATAGCGCTAGAGAACTGAGATGGACGATGCGGACGCCTGACAAAAGCGATGTGGAAAGTGAAACTGGCGATGTCCGTGCATTTCTGGAGAGCTTGACGGGGCCGTCCCGCGGAACCGTTACCTGGCTTGTCGGCAACGCTTTGGCTGCTTCGGTGGGTCCTGATCGTATCCTGAAGTTCAGGCGAAAAGAGGATTTGGCCCCGCATGACGAAGACGTGGCGACCATTCAGTGGTCGCAAGGCGGTTACGCGCTAAACGCGTTGCCTGGCCGGGATATTTGGGTCAATGGTCAAAAAACTGCTTCGGCAGTTCTTAGGCATGGCGACATGATTGAGTTCGGTGAAGAGGGGCCCATGTCGCGCTACAGGGTGTGTGACCACTCATTCCCTGCACATCACACGGTCGAAGACATAATAAGTGACGCTTATGTGTATGCGCGCTCCAGCCGACGACCCTTGGCCAGAAAAATGTCCGGTGCGCTGCGCGAAGGCGGGCGTCGGCTGACATCACAAACCACGGTTTTGTTCAGGGTTACCGTTATCGGTGTGCTTCTTCTGATCTTTGCCTTTGGCTATTTGCTTTTTCAGAACGACCGGAAGCTGGCGGACAGCCTTAAACAGGAATCTCTCAAGATCGAGGCGGTTGCTGTCATGCTTACGCAGACGCGAGAAGATGCACTGACGGCGGATGATCTGGTGGCGCTCAGAGAAGCGTTTGACAACCAGGTGATTTCCACCGAGCAGCGCCTTGGCACTTTGGAAGAACGCGCTGGTGCGTCAAGGCGAGTTATCACAGCCTCGACGCGATCTATTGCCTTTATCCAGGGTGCTTACGGATTGCGACAGACCGAAAGCGGCAAATTGCTGCGGCATGTGCTTGGCCCGGACGGGGAGAAACTAAAAACTCCATTCGGAAAACCATGGATTGAGCCAGATGCGGCAGGCGCGCCAGCAGAATTTCAGTTCACTGGAACCGGGTTTCTATTGCAGGACACCTCTCTTTTGGTGACCAACCGTCATGTCGCCTTGCCCTGGACGACCGGGGATCGGGCGCAGGCCCTGAAGGCAGCAGGGCTTGAAGCCGAGATACTTAGCCTGCTGGCTTATCTTCCAGAACAATCCAAGCCAATGGAAGCGGTATTGCTTAGGGCAAGCAAAACGGCCGATCTGGCGCTTCTGTCCGTTGATGCGAACCGTGTTCAAGGGCTTGGACTTTCACTGGCACCTCACCCGACGCGAGCAGGTGAAGAAGTTTTCTTGCTTGGATTTCCGACTGGCCTTAAGGCCTTGATTGTGCAGGCTGGGCCGGATTTTCTGAAAACGCTTGAGAGAGACGGCGCCGTCGATTTCTGGACTATTGCAAAACACCTTTCAGAGCAGAACAAGATCAGGCCTCTGGCCAGCCGGGGGATCGTCGCCCAGACCAGTGCCGGTGCAGTCGTCTATGATGCTGAAACCACAACCGGCGGAAGCGGCGGACCTGCCCTGAACCGAAATGGCGAGGTGGTTGCTATCAATGCCGCGATCTTACCCGAATTTGGCGGCTCGAATATTGGCGTTCCGGTGTCACACCTCAAGATACTTCTCGATGAAAGCGATTGATCCGCATATTCAATCGCGCGTCTGATAAGGCGAGTTTTGCACAAGAAAAACCACAGCCAGTGGGATGATGACAGAGATCAAGCCCACGGTAATCAGCAAGTTCCCTAAGTGGCTATAGTCAGCGACGGAGGCAACGGTACCCGTTCTGGGATCGGTAACCGCGCGGGTAACGGTAAAGATCTGATTCAGGTATTTTGTACCGAGACTGCTTGCTGACAATGCCATGTTGGTGAACGACGCCATGACCGCAAAAAAGGTAGCCTTCAGATGTGTTGGGGCGTTGCGCGCGATCCAAGCCAACATTGGGACCATCGCGATCTGACCCAGCGGTGACTCAACGGCTGTGTCAAGAATGGCGATAAACCTTGCATCCACGACCCCACCTGTGCGCGCGGCCGTCCATTCATGCACCCCGTAGTACAAGGCAAGGTTTGGCAGGGACAGCACTCCGGCGGCAATCGTGAGTAACACTACAACCTGCGCAATCGAACGACTTGCCATAAACGGCCTGAGGATAATCAGGCCAAGCAGAGCAAGTAGTGAGGTCAGAAGCGCTAGAATGGCCAGGAACTGTTCGTCAAACCCAAGCTCGTCGATCTCGAACCAGGTCAGGCCCGGTCCTGGCAAGGGAACTGCTCGAAAAACGAAAATGATAGTTGCTGTCCCGATCAGAACTTTGGCCTGTTTCGACTCCAGCTCTCTCAGCAAACGCGACATGAGGTAGAGAATGACCGTGAGCGACACCGCAAAAACGGTCTCTTGCGCGAAGGCAAAATTTGCGGTTCCCAACACTATGCTGAGAACAACAAACGCAAGTCCGCCCAGCAGTATCGGCCACCTGACTTCGGTGGTTTGATCTGGTCTGTGCGGAAGGTGTCCTCGACGAACGAGGCGACGCTGTATCAGAGCGTGAAGAACCACTCCACTGACAGACAACAGTGGGATAGCCAGGGCAATGAGATAGACCCGACCGTAGAGAACCAAACGATCGGCTTGCTCCAGATTTTCCGCCCCCGAAAAAATCCAGATGTTAACCGCGGCGACCCCTGCAAACCCGGATATGATCGCAATCCTGCCGAGGGTCTGCATGGTGGTGTGCCGGGCACGAACTTCGTCCTGAATAAACGCGCGTCCGTCTCGGTCCGATTGCGGCACTGCTTCGACTGTCATGGCGTCAGCAACGACATCCTGAATGGCATAACCTGAAGGAGCCAACATCAAGGCAACGACGTACCAATTCTCAAGTGGCATAATGCCGGCCATTTGGTCAGGCGCAGCCACAAGCCTGTACATGATGAGCAATGACGTCGTGATAAGGGATGCGCCAACGACAATCAGCAGGGATTTCCAGCGCCAGAACAGATCAACAAGATGACCCAGCGGCATTTTTAGAATCCACGGCAACCCGGCCCAGAATGCCAATCCCGCAACAGAGGCGGCGGATAGATTCAGATAGTCTTTAAGAAAAAACGCACCGACGACGGATGTTAGTCCCGAAACCCCGGCCGCAAAGTAAACCATCAATGGTGGCAAGTAAGACCATTGCAATTGTGCGACCAGATCAACGAAAGTCCGGTGCCACCAGCCTGAAATCCGCCTTCCAATTGTTGATCGGTCAGTGTTCATGCGTCAGTCGGACCCCGTTCTGATGACCCTGTGCTGTCGGTTTTCCTCTCAGAGAAATCCGGCACCAAAAAGCAGAGCGCTGGTCAGCACCCCAAGGATTGGCACAACAAGAGGTACGCGGAAATGTTCCCGAGTTGACCCTGGCCGGGACTTCAGCAATATCAGCGAGATGTTGACCAAAACAAACACTCCCAAAACGATCTGGGATGTGCGTTCCGCTAGTATGCCGATTGGCAGAGTTTGCGTCAGCAGAAGGATTATCGCAACTACCAACAGGGTTGCGACGACCGGTGTTTGGGTAACCTGCGGGACAGTCGCCAGTATTTTCGGAAGATGATCCCGGTCGGCAAGACCATAGATCACCCGCGACGCCATAATCATCTGGATCAAGACGCCATTGACTGTTGCAACAACCGCGACTGCGGCGAACCCTTGTTTGATTACTTCGGGTGCGTCGAAGAAAACCAGCGTGAGTGGGGCGGCCGAGGTCGACAAGGTATCGATAGGAACAACGAGCAGGACCGTGATCGAGGTCGCTAGATACAAACCCGTCGCCAGAACGAGCGTCAAAAGGATAGCCTTTGGAATTGTGTGGGTTGGGTCTTTTACCTCTTCCGCGACGTTTGCCATGTCCTCAAAGCCGACAAAGGCAAAAAAAGCCAGCAGAGATGCCGCCATAATACCGCGCCAGGTACTGAGCTCGAGCCCCGGAATCATCTCACTAATTTCATGGCCTTGCGGTTCCTGCACAGACATGCCCCAGCCAATCACAAAAAGAAGCCCCGCGATCTCGATGACCGTGATCACGGCTGCCACAAATACCGATTGTGTAATGCCCCAGAGTGCAATCAGCCCCATTACCGACACAACGCAGATCGTAAGCAATGCGGTGCCAAGCCCCGTCAGGGTGTGAAGGTATGAGGCCGCCCCAATCGCAACAGCGGAGGCTGAAATAATCCCAGACGCAGCAACGGCAAGACCGATTAGAACCGCCATCCAGCCCCTTTGAAATCCCGCTTCAACGTATGCCGCTTCACCCGCGCTTACGGGATAGCGTGTCGCGAGTTCGGCGTACGACAAAGCCGTCAGCGAAACGACGAGTGCTGCAACAAGAAACGAAACTGCAGCATAAGGGCCCGCGGCCTCGGCGGTTGCGCCGACGAGCACATAAATTCCCGCACCGACGGTAACACCGAGCCCATATAATGTAAGCAACGGGGTGGTGAGAGAACGTCGGAGTTTAGGGGACGGTGGATCAACTGTATGCATTCACCTCACTCCTTGATGGGCAATTGCCGGGTTACCGAAGCTGTGCCGCAAACAAGCACCCCGATGATAAACCAAGGGCTCATCACCGCTCATGCCGAGCTCCTTCTGAAACATTCATACTTTGATATGTAATTCTTTATTTGGCATTGATCTATATCATTAGGCGCTAAGACTGATCAGAGAGGCGGATCCGAATGCTGCGACCGTCGTTTCGTGATGGTTTTTCCCAGCTGGTACTCAAAGGTTGAATATGAGCGAGATCAATGAAGCATTCATTCGATATCGCGTATTTTCAACTCGAAATGCTGATCTCGGAGGAGGAACAGATGCTAGTTTGTCGCGGACTTCTTTTGTCAATATTTGCTGCAAGTGCTGCACTGGCGCAGGATATTGACCTTCAAAATGGGCACGATCTCTACAGAACTTATTGTTGGCAATGCCATGGTTTCGAGGCCACAGGAGATGGTCCAATGGCGGAGATGCTGGCGATAAGGACACCCGATCTGACGAGGCTCGCGGCCCAAAACGACGGTGTTTTTCCGATTGAGGCGGTGGCGCGTCAAATTGATGGTCGCGCACCATTGCTCGCGCATGGCGGAGAAATGCCCATTTTTGGAACAGCTTTGGACTCGGACCAAAAAGTTGCGCTGACCATGCCTGATGGCCAGCCGATGTTCGCAGGTGTGCCGTTGGCAAATGTGATTTACTATCTGGAGTCTATTCAAATCGAGTAGTTTGGTACAAATGCCGCCATTAGATTGTAGAGCACCACTGCCCACGTTTGTTGACGCCGGTTGATCTACATTAAGGTTATTTTCTACGGGAATTGGTAACATTCAGCATTGGGAAGATGAGGAGGAATCTCCGATGCCTGAAGAGAAGCCAAAATCAAGTTACTCCAACCCACTTGTCGATATTTTCAAGCAGATGCAGCCGTCTACTTCAGCCAATCCGTTTTTAGACGCTCAGCTTGAGCAATTCTGGGACACGCAGGAGAAGTCACTGAAAGAGGCAGAGGCCTTTGCTCAACATTGGTTTGAGAGGCGTCACGAGGCTGTTCGAACCGCGCTTGAAGCTGCGCGCTCGGCGTCTGCTGTAGACCCGACTGATCCGGCGAAAGCGCTGCAATCCATAGCAGAGTGGCAGAAGCACTCAGCCGAACGCCTTGTGGCTGACGCTCAGGAATGGTTCGAAACAGTTGCCCGATGTGCAGTATATGCAGCGGAAACCGAAGCCGAAGCTGTAGAAAAGACAATAGATGATGTCGCAAGTACAGCAAAGAAAGCGGGTAAGTCTTCGAAATCAGAACCGGTTTAGTGTGCCGCATCACTGCGGAGGCCGGAAAGATCGTAGCTGGAGCAATGGAAGGTAGCTAATATGTATAAAAACATTCTGGTACCAGTCGCGCTGGACAAAGATCATGATACACAGGCCTCATTTGAAGCTGCTCGTTTGCTGGCGAATGCAAATGCGGAATTCACAGTGCTCCATGTGCAGGAACCGATCCCTGCATATGTGGCATCCCAGATACCCGAGGAAGTTATGGCAAACACGCGAAAAGAGCTTCAGGAAGGCTTACATCGGAACGCTGCAGAGCTACCGGGCGCGAAACCGCGGCTTATCTCGGGGAGCGCTGGCCGAGCGATCGTTGATTTCGCAAATGAAAACAAAATCGATTGCATAGTGCTGGCCTCACACAAGCCGGGAATCGAGAACATATTTATTGGGTCGACTGCGAACCGGGTCGTTCACCACGCTAATTGTTCTGTCCATGTGGTCCGCTGAACCGGTTTCTGGTAAGCGCCGCACGTCGATTTAGCGTCGTGGATGAGTCGACTTTCCAGATCCCAGTTATTTTACGATCATCACACGCTGCATGAACATGTGGAAATGGAAGGCGTTGATAAGCTCAATGAGTGGGTCCGACTGAATGGATTGCGAAAGTTGAATTCAGGGGAATGGCAAAGCCATGAGCAAATACTTACTATTTCGGTATGTAGGTCCAAACGCCGATCTTTCCGCGTCTTCCTCTCAAATCTTGCACTCCGGCGGGAACCAATCTTTTGATTAAAGATTGCCCGACCTTGTCCATCGGATCTATTGCCTCGATCAACAAATCGCTAACCACCAAAGAGGCTTTTAGTTTCCGGGACAGCTGCTCAAGCCTGCTTGCGACGTTCACAGTATCACCGATGACGCTGTATTCAAGACGGCGCCGGTTTCCGATGTCACCTGAGATAACGGGACCGAAGTGGATGCCAATCCCAATGCGTACCGGAGGAAGCCTTTCGGCACTCCTGTCATGGTTCCAGATGCTCAATGCCTCAAACATGTCAAAGGCGCATTGAAGTGCCTTTCTGGCGTCGTTCTCACTGGCCTCTGGTGTCCCGAAGGTCGCCATCAGCCCGTCGCCCAGATATTTGTCCAGCGTGCCTCCGTTCTCGAAAACTGCCTTGCCCAACCTGTCATGATACCCGCGTAAGAAATCAACGACATCGCCAGGGGCGTCGTTCTCGCACATGGAGGTAAACCCGATGATGTCAACAAACATGACAGCGACGTCTTGTTCACGCGCATCGCCAAAGCTGTCCTCGGCACTACTGAGACGGTCCACAACGTTTGGCGAAAAGTAGCGTGCAAGATTGGAGCGTGACCGCTCTGTACGAATTCGACTTTCTACGAGCCAACGAGAGCGACGCACCAAGGCGGCGAGACCAGCAGTAACAAGCAAGCAAACGATGATCTCTTGAGCCCAAAATCCCAGAAAAATGAAATTCGGATCAGAGCGCGCCATCAAAAAGTCCTCCACAGTGCGCTCACTAAGATCGAGGTTGGTATAGGCGCCAGGTTGGCTCACAAACCAAACCAGCATTCCTGTGCGCGCTGTAACGATGCAAAAACCGCACCAGAGAACCAGGCTTGGGCGAAAGCTGAATGCTGCCTGCATCAGGAAGAGATAGAAATAGGTGAACTGGCTTCCATTCATCAGGATCGCAGGTGGTAAATTGTATTCAGCGAAAGGGTTTGGAGTGCTGGAGATGAAAGCCAGCAAAGCACAGTCGATGGCAACGAAGACATAGTTCATTACACTGGCATTCGCGCTATGCTTGGCTGAAAAGTACTGCAAGATTTCAAGCACCGCGAATACTGCAACCTGAGAAATATCGTAGAGAAAGCTGGCACCGCGGCTTTGTGTGTCTATCGCAACCCAGATCAAAACAATACAAAGTGCTGTGGTTCGAACCTTCGCGGCCAGCAAAAGACCCTGTTGCTCTGCCTCGGCAAATCTGTCTTCGTTGCGACGCGTCAGCCGTCCTTGCGCGCGCTCTACAGCTGTACGATCAGCCGTTACGGGTTTCTGAAGATGCGTCACACCGCTTCCCTCCGATATCGAACAGCATAGCGGTCGTCGTCACGGACTAGAAGCGGTGTACATCTGGTTGCGGTTTGAGAACAGGACATTCGCCGCAGTGCGATATCTGGGTAGTTTGGGCTGAGGCTGTGTGGAAACTCCGGCCCACCAACTCTCTCGTCGAGCTCGTTTTCAGCGCCTGTGTAAATTGCTCTCTCAGAAGCGCGGGAGAACGCACATAAAGGGTATTTTCGACATATTTCGCCAACCGGTCAGAGTTTTCACACAGCCTCGGCTCATCGCAGACCTCGGAGCAAGTGCGGCAAGCACCCCGCCTCACATAATACTACCACCGAGGACGGCCCAAAGCCGCCATTTGCGCCAGCCGCATCGAAGGTCTAGTTCGAGCCCTGAGCGGACATTGATACGTTGAAGCAACTAGCTGTCGCCGATAGAGTTTCATAGAGAGGTTTGCTGCTATGTACACCCTGATTGACACTGTGGTTGTGGGCGGAGGTCAAGCTGGTCTTTCCGTTAGCTGGCACTTAAAACAGGCTGGTCATGATCACGTTGTTTTGGACCGCGGGCAGATTGGCGATACATGGCGTAACCGTTGGGACTCGTTCTGCCTTGTCTCTCCTAACAAACTCTGCCGACTTCCAGGTTTCCATTACGATGGGGATGATCCCGATGGTTTCATGCTCCGCGATGAGATCGTCAAGTACATCGAAGACTATGCGAGCAGTTTTGGTCCGCCCTATCGAGGGGGCGTCGAGGTGGCTAGAATCGAGGCAAGTGCAGGACCGGGTCGGTTCAAACTAACCATATCAGATGGCGAAATCAGAGCGCAGAACTTGATCGTCACCGTCGGCACGCATCAACACCCGAATATACCAAGTTGGCATTACGATCTGCCCGAAAGGGTTACTGGCATACATACGTGTATCTATCGCAACTCAGCGAGCCTACCGGATGGTGCGGTATTCATTATTGGAAGTGGTCAGTCAGGGTGTCAGGTCGCTGAGGACCTGCACTTATCCGGGCGCGACGTACATCTCGCAGTGGGCAGTGCTGGCCGCATCCCACGTCGCTATAGGGGTCGCGACATTTTTGAATGGGACTTGGCGACTGGGTACATGAACATGGCGGTAAAGGACCATCCCAAAGGGACAGCTATCCGGTTCAAAGCCCATCCACATCTCTCAGGGCGAGAGGGTGGTCGTATTAATGATCTGCGCCAGATGGCGCTCGACGGGGTCAAACTACACAGCAAGGTTGAGGGTGTTCAAGACGGGTGTCTGATTTTGGCGGGCGGACTTGAAGAGACGCTCAAGGCAGTGGACGATGTGTGTCGCGCGGAAATGGAGAGCATCGACACGTTTGTTGCAGAGAATGGACTCGATGATCCCAAGGAAATTGTTGTCCCGATCAACTGGCAGCCCAAACCTGAACCACCGTTCTTCGACTTGGCTGCAGCAAATGTTTCAACCGTCATATACGCAACTGGGTTTCACCGCGATTTTGGATGGATCGACTTGCCAGTCTTCGATGAGACTGGCTATCCGCTATATGAGCGAGGTGCTACGGATATAGCAGGCCTGTACTTCTGCGGACTGCATTGGATGCATACACAAGGGTCTGGCCTGTTTTATGGCGTGGGCGAGGACGCGGAGTACGTAGTTGATCACTTGATTTCTACTTCGAACAAATAAGCTACGCGACAGCCTCGAGCCTAGCTTGGATCGAAGGTTTCCAACTGTAACAAGATCAGCTTTTGGACGTGTGTCTCGATACGGCTTGTGATTGCGCTTTAAGCCAATTGACGAACACCTTAGCCTCGGGACGCTGAAATTCTGCTTGAGTCTGGATGTAATAGACGCCGAAGAGTGGCTCAGAGAACAACTCAATCATTCGACCAGATGACAGATCGTCCTCGAAAAAAGCTCTGGCAGAATACGTGATACCGTCACCCCGGCGAACCGCAGTCATGATCAGGTTCCCCGGCATGTGATTTATGGTCAATGGCTCGGGAGGTACGACCCCATGATAGGTGAACCAGTCGGCCGCCTCGTTGGTGCCCAGTTCCTGCAACCAGGGAAGCTTCGTTAAAGAGGCCGGGTCACGCAGATCTTGGCCTTCCACCAGTGAAGGTGCTCCGATCACGACCATGTCGGAAACAAGGACGGTATCCTCTTCTTTTCTTGGCATGCGTCTATCGTGATACCGAATGGCGACGTCGATACCACCTGGCTTTATCTGAACCAGCTCCGAGGTTGGGTTCAGCATCAAAGTGATCTCTGGATGTTGTCGTTGAAACTCTGCCATTCTTGGCAATAGCCACTCTACTGCGAATGCGGGTGACATGGTCACTTGAACGGGACGGTGCGCTGCATGTTCCGCCAGTCGTTCGACACCCCTTCCGATAATTTCGAAGCCGATACCCAGTTCACGTGCAAGAATGATGCCTGGCTCTGTCAATTCAATGCTGCGCCCACGTCTGGCAACGAGAGCTACACCCAAATGCCTTTCCAACGATTTCACCTGCTGGCTGACAGCCGCTTGGGTTACGTTCAAGTGTTCAGCCGCGACGGTGTAACTCCCTGCTTCCGCAACCGCTGAGAAGGCGCGCAAAGCGTTCATCGGGGGAAGGTGCAACCAATCCATACTGTAGATTTTCTAATGTTTTGTTAGACTATTTGAGTCGCATGATATCGGTTTTCTTGACAATATTCATATCGAAATCTGTTTATAAGCTCCAAGAAAAGTAGGTATAGGCTTCATCACGGATGTCAGCCTAGCCGCATGCCGGGAGATCTTGATACGATGGAAAAAATTCAAGGTGGATGCTACTGTGGTGCGGTTCGATACCAGATCGCGACACCACCTGTCTGGTCGGGACATTGCCATTGTCGTTCATGCCAAATGGCCCTTGGCGGTGCCTTTGTAACTTGGGCTAAGGTAGCCGCCGAAGACTTCGCCGTTATCAGAGGCGAAATCCAACACATTGAGAAAACTCCGGGTATTCGCCGCGGATTTTGTCGGGACTGTGGAACGACGTTGACCTATGCCGCCCTAAATGAAGTTGAGGGCCAAGACTGGAGCGCTGACGCGTGGTTTTCTGCTGTGACGTTGGACGACCCATCGATTACTCAGCCAAAAGCCCATGTCTTCGCTTCGCATCAGCAGCCATGGATAAAACTCGACGACGGGCTGCCGACGTTTCTTGAGTTCTAACCAACTTTCCGAGCGCACGGAGGTGAAAGCGATGAACACTGCATACTCATATGCCTGCAAGGATTGCGAAGGCATGGAGGCCTGCCCAGGTAAAGTAGTTGCTGCGACCAAGGACGAAGTCTGGAAGCTCATGGAACTCCACGCGGTGGTCGCTCATGGAGAGGACCCCAGCTCGTGGGACGCCGACACTCGAGAATATCTGGAAACATTGATTAAGCCGGCTTGATAAGATCAGTGGGGCTTCGACGCCCAACGAGATATCGGCCTTGAACTTCGATTTGGATCGCTTGGTGACGAATGGCGACTTTGTTAAGAAGGACCGACATGGGCTGCCAACCAGCTAATCATGCAAGCTGTAGGGATAGGCAGCTCTGAGCCCTGATGAGACATGGTTAACCTTCTGGTTGATTGGTGAAAAGCAGCCTTTCTGCTAAAATGCAGCCGTGGAAAATGTGGGATGGGAGGAGAAATCATGTCTTGGAATGTTTCAGGGGAACTCGTCGAAACCTGCAATTGCAACATGCTTTGCCCATGCTGGTTTGGACAGGCCGACCTTATGCTCATGGACCAGGGGTATTGCGCAACATCCCTGTTGATACGCGTTCGCGAGGGCTCTCATGAAGGCGTGGAGCTTTCCGGTCAGAATGCGATTGTCTCGTTTCATTTCCCCGGGCCGACTCTATTCGACGCGAACGGCACCGGACGAGTTTATATTGACGAAAACGCCAGCGATGCACAGGCAGCGGCATTGGAGACCATCTTGCAGGGGGCGTCCGGCGGCGGCATGGAAGTACCAGCAAGCCTGTTGTCGACCTGGCTTCCGACCAAACGCGCCGGGATCAGCGTGACAGAGGCTGAAAGCGAACTAACGGCAAGCGTGGCCGGTGTAGGCGAGATGAAATCCCGCCGTCTGGTCAATGACCTCGGCAACAAGATGAAACTGCAGAACGCCGCGTTCAGCCTCGCCTTCGGTCATGAGGGGCATGAAGGTGATCTGGCTCCTAGTGACGGCACCACCTGGAACGACGCGGATATGCCCGTGACCTGGACAGGCCGGTCGGGTGTGGTCGGACAAGTCGTCTGGGCCGGCTGAGGCCGGGCTGGACCGTCAGGCCATCATAATGAATGCTGTAGGAGTCGCACGACGGGATCGGGTGCTGGTGTTGGCAGCCTTAGTAGCGCTCTCTGCGCTGGCGTGGGCCTATACAATCTACCTCGGGCGAGGTTCGACCTCGATGACGTTGGTCGGTGACGTGGCCATGCCGATGATGATGCAGTGGTCAGCCGCGGACTTTGTCTTCATGCTTATGATGTGGGCGGTGATGATGTTTGCGATGATGCTGCCTTCAGTCACACCCGCCGTAATGATCTACGAACGGGTGCGCGCGAAGCGGGAAGACGCAGGGCGCCCCTTCGTGCCAACGGGCAGCTTTGTGGCAGGGTATCTGTTGGTTTGGCTGGGGTTCTCGCTGGCGGCCACTGTATTGAATTGGTGGCTGCACGCGGGCGACGCGCTTTCCTCCATGATGGGGAGGGTTGCCCCGACCGTGGGCGGCGTGATGCTTATATTCGCCGGGTTGTTCCAATGGACGCCACTCAAGAACGCTTGCCTGGAGCATTGCCGCTCGCCCATGAGTTTTCTGACGGCTCATTGGCAAGAGGGAACCCTTGGTGCCGCGAAGATGGGGCTTCACCACGGGGTCTACTGTCTTGGCTGCTGCTGGATGCTGATGGTGCTGTTGTTTGTGTTGGGCGTCATGAACCTGCCGTGGGTTGCCGTTCTTACAATCGTAGTGGTGGCGGAAAAGACGTTGCCATTCGGGCGGATTCTGAGTCGAGGATTGGGCGTGGTTTTGATTGTCTGGGGCGGGTGGCTCGTCACGCTCGCCTGAGTAAACGTTGGTGCATTCACAGGCTGGATAAATGCCACCGTAGAGCGATCTTCAACACGTCACCGGGCAAGCAATTTCTGCGGGAGTTTAAGTTCCGCTCCGAACCCAAAGCGGAAATAGGGGAACTGGTATGCTAATCTGTTGCAAGACCATTCAGATTTGCTGGAGTTGGCCATGACTCACATCGAACACCTAAAAACAATATGCGAACTTGAAGGGCTTCAGGTCGTCGATGTTGGTGCGGGTGACGGCGTCTATTCGCGAGACTTGTACGCTGCAGGAGCCAAAGTCATCGCAATAGAAATCGATCCGGGCAAAGTTGCTAAGGCCAAAGAAAATCTACCAAAAAACATCGACGTCAGGCTTGGGGCTGCTGAAGACCTACCTCTCGAATCGGGTTCACTGGACCTAGCGTGTTTGTTCTTCTCTCTTCATCACATTCCAGTGGAGGTTCAGCACAACGCTTTCACTGAAATTCACCGCGTTCTCGGAAACAGTGGGCGGTTGCACATCGTGGAGCCCTATCCTTATGGAACAATGTTTGAGGTCATTCGATTGGTAGAAGATGAAACCCTCGTTCGATCTCATTCACACGAAACACTTAGCCACTTGGACGGAGTAGACGGATTTTGGCTGGAAAACAAAAGAGATTACGTCCTTACTCGTGAGTACCCGACTTTCGACGCGTTCCTAAAAAAGATTGTTTGGCCGGATCCAGATCGTTCTAGAGCTTATGCAAAGGTTTCTTCCGACATGGAAGATACATTCAATCGGTCAGTCGAGATCCTTGATGGACAGATCGTGTTACACCAGCCGTGCGCGGCATACCACTTTATCGTTTCAAATTAGCGGCTGTCGTACCGTGAGATCCAGCTCCGTATAGCAATTTCGCCCACAAAGCGATCCTTGGAGATTTTTCCATGAAATCATGGACGCGGCCTTGGATTCGGCAAAGCAATTGGCCAGTAACCTCCGGCAAGCAGCTGCAACTAGCCCAATGCAGACTAGAGTTCGTCCTATCTTAGTTTTTCAAGAAGTTTCAGTCAGGTTTGCGCGAGTGTCGTTGATATACCGCGACAACAAACTTCCGAATGGCTCACTTGGTCAAACGATCTTCCGAGTATACATTCGGGTCGATGATCGCGACTATGTCGCTGCCGCTATCCTCCAAGCCAAGTCTTTCGCACAACCGTGCTGATGCAACGTTGCCCGGAGCAATGCCTGTCTTGAACCCAGTTGCGCCAAGCTTTTCATGAGAGTGTATCATAGCTTTGGCTCCCAAGACTTTTGCTACACCTTCGCCCATGCGTTCAGGCTTGGTCGAAAGTTGCCCCCATTGAGCGCGACGATGCAGCCTACTGCTGGGCGGATGGCACAGAACTGAGCCCGCGGTTGCAACGGGAGCACCTGAGCTGTCAAAGACGACCATCGCAAATCCGGGGCGAGACAATCCGCGCATAACCGGCCCTATTGGCGGTAGAACACCGTGGCTCATTGCGACTTCTGCGAAAGCTTCAAGCCATTCTGGCGGAGAGTCTCGATCAATCACACGTACGGTCAAATCCTCGGGCAACGCCCGTGTGGCAATTATTTTCCGAGCAATGTCAACACAGTTCAGCCCGCCAAGATAACAAGCTATTGTGTCGGTTTTTAATCCCTGACTTTCAATGACTTCTCGCGTCTTTGCCACCTCCTGACGCGGTATGCTTTCTATCGCCGTGATGCCAAGTATTCGAGCCATTGCAACGGCATCATCCAAAGCCCCGCTGTACTCGTTGGCAATTTGAATACCGCGCCCATGGCTACAAAATCGAGGGTCATCACCCAATAGCTGGATAAGATGCTCACCCATGGTCGACATGCGTCGCTGTGCATCACTTCCAAATACTTCCATAGGTTATCCTTTGGGCTGCCGCAAAATGGTTCGACGATGATCGTTTGATATGAGTTGCGTCGTCAAGCGCACATCAGACGCGAGACCGCGACGAAAAGAGAGTTATTGGTCTAGGGTGAATGTCAACTATGTCCGCAGTGCGGTTACTCACGACAATTCGACGAACGACCGCTTCGAGCCCAAAGCGGACACATATTGAATTTCTTGGCCGTATCTACGGAAACCACAACCCATAGGTTGCATGATTACCAGCGCGATCGTCGCTTGGATGCTCCACTTGGCTTGAAAACTAGCCAACTAGAAATGCGGCGCGACGCCAAGGCAAAATTCTCAACATCAATCTGGATCAGTTTATGCAGTTCTGAATTCCATCAAGCAGGCAAGATATTGTGGTTAACCCTGAACAAGTTGGTGGGGTCATAACTACGCTTTATCTTAGACAGTTTCTCGCCATTCTCGCCATACGCTCCGGTCATGTGGTCTGCTTCGTCTTCCGGCATGAAATTGACGTAGGCACTACCGCTCGCATGCGGTTGCATCTGGTCGTATAGCTTGCGCGCCCATTCGATACATTGAGCATCCTTGCTGGGGTCCTCCCAACGCGTGTGAACATTCATGATGAAGTGAGCAGATCTTTGGGGATAAGCGGTTGAACCGGCCTCGACGCGCGCCATTGCTCCGCCCACATGGGCAATAAAAACTTCACACGCGGGGTCAGGAAGGCTGGAAATCGCTTCCAAAAGTCCTGAGATTGCATCCGAAGAAAGCGCATCGAAATCATGGCTCTTCCAGTAATTTCTGGCGCCTGGCGTCAACAAAGGATCAAAAGCGGCCTGCCAGTCTACGAATTTGTGGGGAGATATCACATCGGCGATTGGGTCACCTAGCGCGCGTAATGCTGCCATAGCTTTTTCACCTTCCTCCATCGGCCCGCTATAGCAGGCTGCAAAGACCAGCACCTCTCGCCCATGCCACTCAGCTGGCAGAAACGGTAGAGGAGGCGCTTTCCGCATCACGCTCCAAACGGTCAGCTCATCCGGGGAATTGTCTGCAATCGTAGCAAATTCAGCGAGGAGCTCTGGCGCATTTTCTATCGGATGAACTATGAGGCCGGACAGGACATCGGGTCCTAGCTCATGCAGTTGGAATTCAAATGAGGTTACGACACCGAAGTTTCCACCCCCACCGCGGATAGCCCAGAAAAGTTCAGGGTGACTTGTAGGGGATGCAGTTACAATAGCTCCGTCCGCAGTCACGACTTCCGCTGAGAGCAGGTTGTCGATCGTCATGCCAAATTTCCGCGTGGTCCATCCAAAGCCGCCGCCAAGAGTGAGGCCCGCGATGCCCGTGGTTGAGTTGATGCCAACGGGAACGGCAAGCCCATGGGCCTGAGTTTCGCGATCCACATCTCCAAGCAGTGCTCCCGGCGCAACCCGAGCGGTCTTGTTGACAGGGTCGACGTGAACAGATCGCATCTGGGACAGATCGAGCATCACAGTTTCATCTGCGACAGCGTGCCCAGCAATCTGATGCCCACCTGACCGAACTGACATAACGAGGTCGGTCTCTCGCACGAAATTCACTGCCTTCTGCACATCGCTTGCCCCCAGAGCGCGGATCACGAAACCTGGGTAACGTTCGAACATGCTGTTCCACGTTGTTCTTGCGTCTTCGTATTCCGGGGTGCCTTTCTGGTAGACCCCGCCGCGAAGTGATGCATCAAGAGCGTCCAAGGTGTCTTGATGCACAATAGCTGTACTTCCGTCGAGTGTTTTCAGGTCAAACATGCGTAAGCCTCCCAATAGTCAGGTCGGGCTTCTTGCAGGGCTGCCTCAGCTAATTGCTATTTCCGTCGCGTTGTCTCGCGAAGTCGTTTCATTGAGTTGGGAAAAAATGGCTGCTGGTCAGGCGAATATTGCCGGATCAATCCGATCCACGGGTGTTATGACATCGGCAGGAATATTCAGGCGCTCAGCCGCCTTCCTGAGGCTCTCCTCATCAGGGGCTTCGTACAAGCAGTATGTTTTGCGCTTATCTGCACTTAGAAATGAAAATATCCATTCAACGCCGACTTCGTCATTGATTTCTTTGATGTGAATTTTGTCATCATCGCTGACGTTTAGTTGTTCGGCAAAGTTTCGTTCAATTATGTACCTAGGCATAAAGTCCCCCAAATAATTCAAGTGCCTTAACTCGCTACTCCTTCGAGCTTTGACTTTAGGGAAACCATACCCAAATCTTGCGAAATTGCCAACGCTTCGCCTTCCAGTTGAAACGCCTGTTCCACATCCTTCGGGCGTCCCCTTCGCCTCAATGCTGATGCATAAGCTGTCTTGCTGTGAGCGATCCAGGGTGGGCATTTCATGCGAGTGTCAATTTCTATAGCCTTCTGGAACATCATCTCAGCAGCATCCCAGTCTTTCAAAACCGTGCCCAAACTGCCGAGGCGTCGCGCCGCCGCACCTGCGCACACCGTCGTTGCCCCTGCAGTAATCGTCAGTTCTTCGTACGGAGCCAGTAAATCATAGAGCGTCTTGGCATGTTCCTGATGTTCAATGGCGACACATATGTCAGTCAGATAAGATAAGGTCGTTGAATACATAGCGTCGAGTGGAAGATCGAAGCCATTGTCGGCCATTTCATTCAGTATACGTTCAGCGGGTTCCTTGTATCCGAGCTCGGCCGCGATAAGGCCAAATCCTGGTCTCCACGAAATGTCTTCGGGACTGTCCGTCATCAATTTCTTGATCACAGGCGCGACCTCGTGCAGCCGGTTTTGCTCGCGGCGGATAGTGAACATCTGAACCCCGTAGACGCCCTCAACATGCTCCCCATGGGTCTTTCGACCGATCTTCACGGCCTCGGTGGCGTGTTTTTCCGCTTGGCCAAAATCGCCGTCCATAATTGCAACCATGGCCTGTGCGTGTTTCTGAACCCAGTAGAGTTGCAAATGATTGTCCTTTTCCGAAATCTCGGTGAGCAAGCCCAGAGAATGGTCCATCAACTCACGGTCTGCCATCTCGGCACCTACAAACAAGCTGAGAGTCCGGTCTCGACCCTGATCGATACTGCCAAGATGCTCGGCCACACCATGCATAGCCTCCAGATTTTCGCGCCAATGGCGGGTTTCTCTTCCCTTGCGCGCAACAAAGGGTGCTCCAAAATGCATCATCATTACTGAGAACTGGGATTTATAGTCGCCCAATTTTGCGGCCAGTTCCATGGATTGCTGGCCGAAGCGGGCACCTTCGGAAAACTGACCTACAAACATATGGGCGCGCGCAAGTTGGCTCATCAATCTGCACCGACGGACTTCATCATCATCGGGCAAACCTTTCAGCGCATTATCACAGAGTTCGATCGCCTCGCTGTGCCTTTCGCTGGACATCATGCAAGAGTCAGCGAAGTGATTGGCCGCGTCAGCCGCTAGCTCCACGTTGCTCACAGCCCGGGCCGCGTTGGAAGCGTCCTTCAGAACTGCTATCCCTTCTGGCAATTGGCCCAGACTGTCATGGCTGCGGCCGACTAGAATCTTGCCTTTGATCAATTCTGTATTGGTGTCTGAGCCAAGTTTTTCGGCAGCTCTTAAAGTTTCCTTGGCGTTCGTCATCGCTTCTTGGCTCGCGGATCGCACCAACGCCATTTCTGTCGCAACCTGCCATTTTTCAAACGCGGCACTCCAGTCCTCAGCCTCAGATAGGTGGCGCGCGATAAGTTCAGGGCGGCGCTCAATCTCAGATGACCTTATCCGCATCAAAGCACGCGCCACGTCTGCGTGCTGTTGTCTCCGAGTTGAACTCAACATGGATTGATAGGCGGTATCGCGAATAAGTGCATGGCGGAAAACGAAGTGCCCGCGATTGTGCCCGCTTTCAAAGATCAGGCCTGTTCGCGAAAGCTCTTCGAGGCTTTTGTTGATATCAGATTCTTCAAAGCCTTTCGCGGCACATAGTATGCCCGGCTCAAACTCCCGGCCAATAACCGAACCAGTAAGGGCGACCTGTTTTGCCTCTGGCGAAACTGCGTCGAGCCGCGCCATCAACGCGCCTTTCAATGACGATGGTATGTGGCCTTGCCCCTGCTCGCCGGATTCGACAATGGCTCGGGTCACTTCTTCCACGAACAAAGGAACCCCATCGGTTTTTTCAACTATTGTAGAGATCAGAGCTTCGTCCGGTCTCTTGCCTGTAATATTTTCGACAAGGTTTGAGACATGCGCAGAATCGAAACGGCGCAAAACCAGAGACTGAACGTGTGTGTCCCCATCATCACGGGCCAATTCCCACCCGGGTCTGTGGGTTATCAAGATCATCAGAGGAAGATCGGTGCATATCGACTTAAACCGCTCCAACAATGCTTGTGTGGAAGGATCGATCCAATGAGCATCTTCTACGCACAGCATAACCGGACGTACGCTTGACCGCACCTGCACCGTGTGGATCAATGTTTGGATTGTTATGTCGCGCTGCTCCTGCGGTGACATCTCGAGCACCTTTTGGGCGAGGGCACTACGAGGTGCGACCAACGCTGCAAAGACAGGCAGAACTTGTTCCCAGTCCAACCCTGGTCGTCCTTCGAGCATTTTTCTGACATGCTCAAGGATCAGATTGTCATCAAAGTCCGGTTCAACACCCGCATCCTGGGATATTCGTTGGGCTACCGGATGAAAGGGGCTGCTGCTGAGATAGGGGGAACAGTTCAGCCTTATGACATCGGCTTCGTCGTTTTCGGTGATTACAGCAAGGAATTCCTCTGTAAGCCGCGACTTTCCTATTCCGGCTTCACCGGAGAGCAGAACAACGTCTCCGTGGCCATTCTGAGCACGTTGCCATGATTGCAGTAAAATTCCCTTTTCGTAGTCCCGGCCAACCATGACGCTGTCGACATCGTCTCGATGTGAGGCCTGAAACCGGCTTTCCGCGCTGCGTTCTGACATCACTTTCTGAAGACTACGTGGTTCAGCAAACCCCTTGAGCTCTGCCTGCCCAAGAGATTTAAACTCAAATATCCGATGTAAAGCTGCCTCGGTTTCCTCAACTGACAAAACGACTGAGTTTGGCTCTGCATGTTCTTGAATCCGTGCCGCAAGATTGACGACCGGACCAGTCATGGCCCCCTCCTCATATGTATTTTCGCCAATGGTATCGCCGACCACAACATCACCACTCGCAACTCCCAGTCTGACTGACAAAGGCTCTCCGTCAGGCGTTTTGAGTTCTTTGACTCGGTGAACAGACTCAAGACTAGCTTTTACCGCCCGAATTGCGTGATCTTCGAAAGCCCGCGGCCATCCGAAAAACACGAGCAGACCATCGCCCAAATACTTTGCAACGTAGCCACCATATCGGCTCACGGCTCCTGCAACGGCATCTTGATAGTTCTGTAGCAAGTCCCGCATGTCTTCGGGATCAAAGCGATTGGTGAGTTCAGTCGAACCGACAAGATCGGCAAACAAAACAGTTACGTGACGCCTCTCTGCAGTAGGCGGTTCGACATGCTTCTGTTTGCGCGGATCATCACTTTGTAAATTGACTGAGGTGGGCGCTTGTTCACGAGCTGCTTGTGACGGCGAGGTTGCGTGCTGTTGGCCGACTAGCTCGTGAATTGCAGCGAGGATGATTTTGCGGTGACCAAGGCTTACTCCGAGCTCTTTTAAGTCGTCGCCAGATAGTAGTGGCAGAACACGCGCATCAATATCGTTTTCCGCAAAAACATCTGCGTACTGACTCAGGTCGAGATCAATTAACCATTTGTCTATTTCAGCCGACATCTTTGGATCATGCTGAGATACGCGGCACTAATCAAGAAAAACGCTTTCAAAATGAACTGACTATTCAATGAATGGCGTCTGCTTTCATTTATCTTCGGGTCAGTCTACAATTCCGGCTCTTGCCACCGCGTTCTAGATTTACACGACTGGCTGATTGGCTGCACGCGTTTGATGTTTTGCCTTTGAAGGCGACTTTGTCCGCATTGTGCGAAATTGGCTGGCCTGAGATTTTGCGCTTGCAGCGAACGGCAGGTTCGACGGGCCGCGCCGCGGCATGACAAACTGTGGGTCAAAGGCGGGAATGGGCCGGGCGTGACGGGGACGGACGCCGTGATTTGGCAGATACGGCGCCGAATCCGATGACTGCTACGAGCCCAGAGCGGACCCGACCATTGGGCAGTCTAAGTCAACTGGTTTTGTAAAACGGTAAAGTAATGGCATGGCGGTGAACTGCGGCGAGTTATGATATAGTTGGCGCAGCTACGACTGACGGAGGATTTCTTGATGCTACGTTTCAGTATCGCCAATTTGTTCCTTTTCCCGGTTCTAACGGTGGCTCTGTTTTCGCAGGTTGCTCAGGCAGATGATATTTTGCAGGCGGCCTGTAATGGTGATGCCGAGGCGCTGGAGGCGTCGCTCGCTGCCGAAGGAAGCGTTGATCCAACCAGTTTGGAGCGGCCTTTGTTCTTCGCCGCTCAATCCGGCCATACCGACATTGTTGCAATCCTTCTCGAACATGGCGCAGATGCCAACGCAGCGCTCGACTTTGGTAGTCCGTTGCAAAAGGCAGCCCGTGGCAACCATGAAAAGATAGTTGAACTTTTACTGAAGGCGGGAGCAGGCCCAAGCGCACAGGCCGGCGATAAAGACTATACTCCGCTTCATAATGCTGCCGAGAGAGGCTCACTGGACGCCGCCAAAGTTCTTGTCGCTTATGGTGCAAATGTAAATGCACGAGAGTTTTGGGGTGTGCCGCCGATCCATCTGGTCACAATAAAAGATAAGGCAGAGATGATTTCGTTTCTCTCAGAAAGCGGTGCACAACCAATCGAACCGCCGCCCATATCCGAAACTGAATTGGCGATCGCCGACCTTGAGCTCGGGCGGATTTCAGCGATTGGTTGTACGCAATGCCATATTATCGAAGAAGGAACCGTGCCATCCGGAGCGCACAATCACGGTCCGTCGCTCATAGGTGTTGTCGGACGCACCAAAGCGGGTGTTGAAGGTTAAAAATACTCAAACGCAATGGCTTCCCTATCCGGTGATTGGAACATCTCAGAACTCAATCAATTCATCGCCGATCCCGTAGGGCGTGTTCCCGGAACAGAGATGGCATTGATGCCGGATCTATCGGACGCCGAAAGGGTCGCTTTGATTGCGTTCCTTAGCACGCTTCGAGCGCAGTGAGCCAATATCAATACGCTAGTACAGGCAATCGGGCTAAGGTCCGCTTTGTCCGAAACTCGGACATAAAACCTATTTTGCTGAATGCCCGGTCTCGGTGAAAGCAGACATCACACAATATCGACTCGGTTTTTCGACTTAAATGTCTGCTTCCTGCCGGAAACGGTCATTCCCGAAAACCATCGGAAGTTCCGCCTTGCGGACCAAGCCGCCCTCAGATGGTATCGCTTGCATGTCTGCGTTACATTGGAGCGGTCGTCGCCTAGAACAGCTTGCAATTCTATCGCGACGGAAACCCGAATAGTGGATGTCCATGTCCGACACAATCCTAGCTGCTGAACCAACTATCCGCCTTATTGCCTTCCTATCCGTCCTGGCGGCGATGGCACTTTGGGAAGTGGCCGCACCCCGGCGAAGTCGGGATATTCCGCGCGTTATCCGATGGACAAACAACCTTGCGCTCGTGGTGCTCGACACCGCCATCCTGCGGCTGACCTTTCCAATCCTCGCAGTTGGTTTCGCAGCCATGGCCGAGGATCGCGGATGGGGGCTCTTCAATAACATCGAGGCGCCGGTTTGGGTTGCCATCGTGGTCTCCATGCTGCTTCTAGATCTCGCAATTTATCTTCAGCATGTGATGTTCCACGCCGTACCGGGGCTTTGGCGTCTGCACCGGATGCATCACGCCGACCTTGATTTTGACGCGACTACTGGCTTGCGTTTCCATCCGGTAGAAATCCTCATCTCGATGGGGATCAAGCTAGCGGTCGTAGCAACCTTGGGGCCGCCCGCTGTCGCCGTGCTCCTTTTCGAGGTGACCCTGAACGCTACCGCGCTCTTCAATCACGCAAACATTGAATTGCCGCGTCCGGTGGATCGAATTCTCAGATGGATCGTCGTCACTCCAGACATGCACCGAGTCCACCATTCAGTCGATCCAAGCGAGATCAACTCGAACTTTGGCTTTAATCTACCGTGGTGGGACCGACTTCTAGGCACTTACGTTGCGCAACCCAAGAAGGGGCACAAAAGCATGGAAATCGGCATCAAGCAGTTTCGCACACGCCGAGACCTCTGGCTCGACCGAATGCTACTTCAGCCGCTGCGCGGCCCGGCGAGCGGAGGTGCCCTCGGTACCCCGAGCCAACAGAGGCGATCTTCATCTGTCTCGTCCGGGCAAACCAAGCTGGGCACTGACCAAATAGACCAATAGCGCTGAACCAAAGACTGCTTTGCCGCGCATGAGTGTTATGCCCAAGGCATTAAGCAGCTTGCTCATTCGGCACATGTTTGCATCGCGGTTCGGGAAGCTGGCCCATAGTCTTGGAAACTCCCCGGTCGACCGTGAGTTGTTTCCGATTTTCTTTCCAACGGGGAAGGCGGCGCATTGGGAATGCCAGCAACTGACGGAGATTGGGCAACCCTTGGATTTGAATGGCCGCCTAAAGAGCGATTTTGTCTAAAGCATCGCGACGACCTACGAGGCCGCCGCCATCTCCATAAACAGGACGATGATACTTGTGTCCAAGGATGTCGGCGCGTATCCGGTCGTCTACGCCTGCGTGTAAAAGCGCATCTTCAACGTAGTGTCTTAAACTATAAGCAGTGTGGCGCGGCGTTTCCTTCAAGCCATTGTTCCCCATGTATTTGTTGACTAACGCTGACCAACCCGAAGCTTTGCGGACGTATTTCTGGATGCCGCCACGCGCTACTAATCGTCGCGCGGCCTCTAGGGACGCGCCCAGTAGCGGAATTTCGCGCCGTGTATGTGCAACTTTCAACTCGCGCCCATTGGGGGCAATTCTGATAAAAGGTATGTTTTCTTGAATACAGAAGTCCTCAAGGGGTGCGTCCGTGACCTCGGAGGGCCTTAGGCCAGTGTTGATCATGACCAGCAGGATATCGGCTGCCTCTGAATTTAAACCGTCAAACGCTCCTTTCGCCAATAGTCGGTCCTGAAGCCATTCTCGGCTGAAAGATGGGCGTTGTATCTCCTTTGCGCCGTCCAGAGCCAACTTGGAAAACGGGTTTTCAAGATGGGTCGCGGTTAGCTCACACCAGGTTCCCCAAATCTCTGCCAAGTGCCCAAAGTCCTTGTTAGCAGTTTGTGCTGCCAGGCCATCAGTCTCGATGCGTTTCGACCACCAATTCCGAAACTTCAACGCATCTGAGCGTGTGATTTGATCAATCGGCGGTGAATGGGATGGGAACACGACCGAGACGAAGTTCCTGACTGCCCGCTCTTTGGACAATTTCCAACGGCGCTTTTGCGCGTCTGATTTACTCAAGTGACGGGTTTTAGTTAGGTCGATGTACTCATTGAGGACACTCTCGAGATCAGGGCGAGTGACCGGCACAGTCCCAAGAACGGCTCGGACTACTTCGGGTGTTTCAAGCTTTTTAGGTGTGCCAAGGGAATTTAGTCGACCAACGATTTCTTCAATTGGCGAACTAAGTAGGGTGTTCAGTGCGCGATATTGAAAACCTCGCACTCCAGCAAGTTTCTTTGCCGACTCGTAGTGCGCGCGGGCCGTGCCGCTATCACCAGCGGCCAGAGCTTCCCATTCCGCCATTCGTGCGACCTCAATTTGGGCAGCTTTAGCCAATGCCTCAGCTTTGCTGTCTGTATGAAGGGCTTGTCGCACCTGGGTGATCGGTTGTCCATCTTGGCCGCGAACAAGTCCTTTGAAACGCTTGGGAACGCGCTTCACCCAATAGTAACGCCCTCGGGCATTGACGATCCCCATTGCAATCCTCTCGCGCGCTCCGTTAAACGGTTCGATTTAGTCTCTGTTGCGGGATTTCTGACGACAGTCAATTGAATTTTTGAGTAACTAACTGGAAAAAATAAGTAAATTTTTCGAGCGAGCTTTGTTTCGGTCCGATTTTGGAGGCGAGTACCGGAATCGAACCGGTGTACACGGATTTGCAATCCGCTGCGTCACCACTCCGCCAACTCGCCTTTTCAAGTAAAATCAAATACTTGCCGTGGTGTGATCGGCGTTTTAGCAGCTTTCGACAGGAGCGTCCAGAGGGGGGAGCGCAAATTTCAGGGTCGGGTGCAAACTTAGTCTTCCGTTGCGACGTTGTATCTTGTGAAGATTGGAAAGTTTCCGTGTCTGGGCCGTTGCTGGTTTTTCAAGGATGTGGCAGAACTCAATCACCCAAGGGAACAAGATGAGCGATCCAATGACAGATTTCGCAGCCCGCCGCCGAACGATGGTCGATACCCAGATACGTCCTTCTGATGTTACGAAGTTTCCCATCATAGACGCGATGCTTACCGTCAAGCGCGAGAATTTCGTGCCGGATGCACAGCGCGAGGCCGCCTATGTCGAGGGATTGATCGAGCTGGGTGACGGGCGCTGCATGCTGGAGCCGCGGACCCTGGCTAAGATGCTGGACATATTGAACATTTCCAACGACGAGTCGGTTTTGGATATTGCTCCGGCCTTGGGGTATTCGACCGCTGTGGCTGCGCGCATGGCACAGCTGGTTGTCGCCGTAGAGGAAGACGAGAGCCTTGCGGCCGAATCCCAGTCCATTCTGATGGAGGCGGAGGCAGACAATGCGATTGTCCATGTCGGTCCGCTTGAGCTGGGTGCCCCTGAACATGGACCCTATGACGTGATCATGATCCAAGGCGGCGTTGAACAGGTTCCCGATGCTTTGATCGCACAGCTTAAGGATCATGGGCGAATTGCCTGCCTTTTTGTCCAGGGTGCGCTGGGGGTCGTCCGTATCGGCCATAAATCAGGGGGTCGTGTGACCTGGCGGGATGCGTTTAACGCCAATGCACCGATTTTGCAGACATTTTCCAAAAATCGTGTATTTTCGCTATAGTTTGATAGCTGATTTTTCTGCCGCCTTGATTAGTTTAACGCAAACGCGCAAACTATAGGCAGAGCAGGGTAAATTCGATTTGAGAGGATTTCGTTATGGGTTCTATGGCGGGAGGGAAGCTGGTCAAAGCGCTGGCGCTGACTGCAGGGGTCGCACTTAGCTTTGTGCCGGGACGGGCCGTTTGGGCCGACAATATAACTGACGCATTCATTGGCGCTTACAATACCAGCGGTTTGTTGGAACAAAACCGCGCCTTGTTGCGTGCAGCAGACGAAGACGTGGCAATCGCGTTGTCGGCGCTTCGACCGATCATCAACTGGACGGTTGCAATTAGCCACGACTACACGCGTCGCGAAATCAACAATGTGGTGACAAGACCCGACCCGAACAACTTCTTCACGGGGCTGACCCTCAGCCAGTTGCTCTACGATGGTGGGGCTGCTGTTCTGGGCAAGCAATCGGCGCAAGAAACGGTGCTGTCCACTAGGCAGACCCTTATTGATATCGAACAACAGGTTCTGTTCCGCGGAGCCAATGCTTATCTCGAAGTTCTTTTGCAGGAAGAAACCGTACAGATTCGCCTGAACAACGTCGACGTATCGGCCGAAGAACTGCGCGCATCGCAGGACCGGTTCGATGTAGGCGAGGTCACGCGTACGGACGTTGCGCTGTCACAAGCCCAGCTTGCAAGCTCGCAAGCTGATCTGGCTGTTGCGCGCGGTAACCTCGATACGGCACAGGCGGAATATGTGAATGCCGTTGGCAAATCGCCCGGACGCACGGCCGGTCAACCGAGCCTGCCAAACCTGCCAAACTCGGAACCGCAGGCCGTCAGCCTTGCGCAGCGTAATCACCCGGCCATTCTTTCGGCTCAGCACCAGGTGCGTGCCTTCGATCTGATCGTGGCGCAGCAGCGCGCCAACCTGGGTCCGAATGTCAGCCTGAATGCCGATGCCGGTATCACCGAGAGCTATGACAACGACGACAACACCAGAGACGGCACGGTTTCGTTGAATTTCAACCAGCCGATTTATGCTGGTGGCCGTTTGGCCGCAAGCGTGCGCCGCGCCATGGCCACACGGGATGCATCGCGTGCCAACCTGTTGAATGTGCAAAAAGATATCACTCAGGGTGTGACCGAAGCCTATGCCCGTTTCCAGGCAGCATCTGCAAGCCTGCGGGCATCAAGCGAACGGGTGCGCGCATCGAAGGTGGCGTTTGACGGTATTCGCGAAGAGGCCACTTTGGGTGCACGGACCACGCTGGATGTTTTGAACGCCCAGCAGGATCTGCTGGATGCGCAGCTGGCCGAAGTCGCGTCGCGGATCGAGCGTTCGCGCGCCGCCTACCAGCTGTTGCAGGCACAGGGTCTGCTGACTGCAGAACGTCTGGGGCTGGCGGTGCAGATCTATGATCCGACGCTGTATTATAACCTGGTCAAGAAAGCGCCGGCTCAGGTCAGCAGACAAAGCAAGGACCTGGATCGCGTTCTCAAAGCACTGCGCCGCGACTAAGAGCCAATACTATCTGTTGTGACGCCCGGCTTGTTTGGCTACACTCAATCCTGAGGATAGAGCGGTAGAGAACAATGACGGAAAAAGTCGTGAACGGCAGAGTAGAGGACGTGCTGTCCTCGATCAAACGGCTGGTCGGTGAAAGAGGTGAACAAACCTCAGAGCCGACGCCTTCAATCGCCCGCAAGCCCGGGCGATTGGTGCTTACCGATGCATTGCGAGTCGGCGGAACGTCCAGCATTCAAGACAGCCCGGAGATTGAAGCCGAAGCCAAAGCAGGCTACACGGCCGACGCGTCGGTCAAGCCGATGCTTTTGCGCGCGTGCGACATTGTAAATCGTGAAGATCCCGCCAACAAAGAACAAGCCGCGCCAGAGCCGCCCAAAAACCCGACCAATAGTCTAAGCGCAAAGATCGAAGCCCTAGAGGCGGCGATTGCACGCACTGAGGACCAGTGGGAGCCGGACGGCGACAGCGAAGACGAGTACTCCGGTACTCCGGCGAAAGCTCTTGAATTCAGCGCACGCAAAGAATTTTCGGTTACCGGGGGAAAGAAAGCCGAACCCACTCAGGCAAAGGCTAAAGAAGCTGTGGCAACGACCAAGGCAACTTTCATTCGCGACCCCGAGGTGATCACCGCACAACCTGCTCACCCTGTCGAAGCAGCAGCGGAAGATTCTGCGATAGCTGGCATAAGCGAAGACGCATTGCGCAAAATGATCGCCGAAGTTGTTCGTGAAGAATTGCAGGGTGTTTTGGGCGAACGCATCACCCGCAACGTCCGCAAGATGGTTCGGCGCGAAATCTACAAGGCCCTGGCCGAGCAGGACCTAGAGTAGCGCTCAGGCCCTTTGGGGCGTTTTTGCAAGCGCCAGCAGGCGGTCCAGATCCATATTCTGTTCAAGGTGATCCGCCAGCGCGTCCAGTGTCTCGTCAACCCCGTCTTCATAGGCCAAGTCCGAGGTCACGCCCAACTGCGACAGGTAAGACGCGCGGAATGCGTCCGAGCTGAAGATACCATGCAGGTAACTGCCACGGATACGACCAGAGGCGTTTGCGGCACCTTCTGGCCGCCCCTCGACCTCTAGCCAAGCGCGGGCGCAATCAGGGCCTTCGGTACGGCCCATGTGGATTTCGTAGCCTGAAACCGGTTCTCCTCCGTCTAGGGCGCGGGCCGATGTGAGTGTTACCTGTTTCTTCCCTGCCATCACGGTCTCAACATCCAGCAGGCCCAACCCTTCGACCGTCCCCGGTTGCCCGTCGACGCCATCTGGATCAGCGATCGTCTTGCCCAGCATTTGATAGCCGCCGCACAGGCCCAGAACATGGCCGCCTCGGCGGACATGCGCATATAGGTCGATGTCCCAGCCCTGCGCCCGGAAGTAAGCCAGATCACCGATGGTGGACTTGCTGCCGGGCAGCAGTACCAAATCGGCATCACCGGGCAGGGGGCGTCCTGCTGGCACGATCTCGACCGAGACACCGGGTTCGGCAGACAAAGGGTCGAGGTCGTCAAAATTGGCCATGCGTTCCAACTGCGGAACAACGACCTTGCAGGCCCCGCCAGAGTGGGACCGAATATCCATCATATCCTCGGCTGGCAGTTTCCACGCATCATGGAACCAGGGAACGACACCCAGACAAGGCCATCCGGTACGTGCAGCGATTTCATCGCGACCTTCGTCGAAAAGGGATACGTCGCCCTTGAACCGATTGACGGCAAAACCCCGGATCATCTCAAGATCGCCTGCATCCAATACCGCCTGGGTGCCCACGATCTGGGCAATGACCCCCCCGCGGTGAATATCACCTACCAGAATAACCGGTACGCCTGCAGCGCGCGCAAATCCCATATTGGCGATGTCACCCTTGCGCAGGTTGGTTTCGGCCGGGCTGCCCGCACCTTCGATCAGGACAAGATCCGCGTCACTGCACAAGCGGTCAAAGCTTTCAAGTGCCGCGCCCAGCAGTTTGGATTTATCCTTGCGGTAATCGCCCGCTTTCATCGTGCCCGCGCGTTGGCCTTGTACGATGATCTGAGCGCCAGTGTCGGTTTCCGGTTTCAGCAGAATCGGGTTCATGTCCGTATGCGTCGCACGCCGCGCCGCCAACGCTTGCAAAGCCTGTGCGCGCCCGATCTCTCCGCCATTTTCGGTGACGGCGGCATTGTTCGACATGTTCTGTGGTTTGAACGGTGCAACACGTAACCCGCGCCGGGTGAAGGCCCGCGCCAGACCGGCCACTAGAACCGATTTCCCAACATTGCTGCCGGTGCCCTGAATCATGATGGACCGAACCATGGCCTGTCTCCTATGTTGACGCGCAGATGACCTGATTTGCGGGCAAAGGAAAAGCCAAAGTTGAACACGCCAGCGCATCTTTTGATCGGAGCTGCCGCCTTTGCCCGCCCAGCCCAGGGACGTATCCTGTGGGCCGCTCTGTTGGGTTCGCTATTGCCGGACCTGTCGCTCTACGTGATGGCAGGTACATCCCTTTTCGTGCTTGGGATAGCCCCAAGCGTGGTCTTCGATCAGATTTACTTTTCTGACGGCTGGCAGACGGTGTTTGCGATCGACAATTCCTTTGTCCTTTGGGGGCTTGCCTTGCTTGTTGGAGTTTGGATGCGCTGGAAGGTCTGGACCGTTGGGGTGTCCGCCGGGTTGCTGCATCTTTCGATGGATTTTCTTCTGCATGCCGGGGACGGGCGGCCACAGTTCTGGCCAATCAGTAATTGGGTGTTTCACAGCCCCGTCAGCTATTGGGACAGCACACATCACGCCTTATGGGTGGCACCCTTTTCAACCGTGCTTTGTGTCGCGTGTTACGCCGTTTTGTGGCGTCGCGGCGTGTCCAACTGGGCGAAAACGTTCTTTGCCGTGCTGCTGATGGCCGAACTGTGGGTCGCGCGGCAATGGCTGTTGTTCTTTTGATTGATGGCATAAGAAAAGCGCGCTCCCAGTTAGGGAGCGCGCTTTTTCATGCGAAAGTCACCTTGGATCAGGCGGCTTCTGCTTGTTGGGCCGCGTTGCGACGTTCGCTTTCTTCACGCGACAGTGCAACCGAGGTGCGTACACCGCGTCCAACGAACTCCATCAGTCCGCCAACAACGCGCTCATTCGGGTCGATACCCGCGCACGACAGTACTTCGCGACCATCACGAGAACGCGCCCAACGGGCGATTTGTTCCGGGCCATTGCCATACTTCTTGTCGTCGGCAATAGCGTCATCCAGCGCAGCCAGTACGACGGCCGCGAAAAGTTTGCGTGCACGATTGCCTTGCTCGTTGTTAAAGGCAGTGCCGTCAACGAAATCTCTCATCTCGTCTTCCTTGTTGTTCTTGCTCTTGCATTTTCGGCGTGACGGTTCTTATGACCGATTAAGTGCGATTCGGATACACTTAAAATGCATAGTTGCGTTGCGTCATTTGCATAGCTTGCTGCAGGTGCAGCACTAGGTCTCGTCATCTTGTCAGGTGTGTTCCCGCCAGATATAGGAGCGGGAACTGACGCATCAACCGTTTGTGAAGGATTTAAGTCATGCCCAAGATAAATGGGAACGAAATTCGCCCCGGAAATGTGCTTGAGCATAACGGCGGGCTGTGGGCCGCAGTCAAAGTTGACCACGTAAAGCCCGGTAAAGGCGGCGCTTTTGCGCAGGTCGAACTGCGTAATCTGCGCAATGGCTCGAAGTTGAACGAGCGATTCCGCTCGGCGGACAAAGTGGAACGCGTGCGTCTTGAACAGAAAGATCAGCAATTCCTGTACGAATCTGACGGCATGCTGGTCTTCATGGATTCCGAGACGTATGAGCAGATCGAACTGCCCGCGGAACTGCTGGGTGAACGCCGCCCGTTTCTGCAGGACGGCATGACAATTGTAGTCGAATTTTATGAAAGCGAGGCTCTGAACGCCACGGTGCCTCAGAAAGTGACCTGCAAGATCGTAGAGACCGAGCCTGTGGTCAAAGGTCAGACCGCCGCGAATTCGTTCAAGCCAGCCATTCTGGACAACGGCGTCAAAGTCATGGTGCCGCCATTTGTCGGTCAGGATGAGATGATCGTGGTGAACACCGAAACCATGGAATACTCCGAACGCGCCTAACCACGCGTTTGCCAGAGTAAAGAAAAACCGCGTGGACTGGTGCCACGCGGTTTTTTTGTCAGCTGCCCCGTCTGATTTGGCGATACCGTTCGGGGTTGGGGCCAAACAGTTCAAGCATCAGTTCATACTTGATGCGATTGGCGCTGACCTGCCGGTAAAAGGCGATCAGGAATGCCGTGGGCCCCTGAATGCGGCTGAGGCCGCTTGTGGCGGCGACAACAGTGCCGACATCCGTTTTCCCGTTCAGAACCAAATAGCCACCCAGCATCAGCACGCCAACGGTTCCCGCTCCGTTTATGACGCTCAGTAGAAACTTGGCAGAAAGCTTCCAGATGAACATCCTGCGCCGTGTTTCGTAGATCTCGTCGAACTGCGCCTCAACCTCGCGCGCGATTTCGTTGATCCGCTCGACATTCAGCTTATCGTTGGCTCCGCGTAATATCCGGACACGTTCGGCGACAAACACGTTCACCTTGCGTTGGGATACCAGCACGATGATGATCTGTGGCACGATCATCGAAAAGGCGATCATGCCCAGCCCCGGTTGCGTTGACGAGATATAGCCGATCACACTGATCAACGTGCCGATCTGAACGACCGGGTCCGAGAAAGCGCCGCCCGCGAATTTCCCCAACTCTTCTGCCTCGGCTGAAATCGCCGTGGTCATCGTGCCCTTGCGAATCGTTTCGCCCGAGACATTGATATCTGAGGCGCGCAGCAGCAGCCTTTGGCGGATCATGCGGATCAGGTCTTCGCCCAACGTTCCTGCGCGATAGCTCAAAAGCCACTTTAGGGCGAGGCTGAGTAAGATGACCGACATCATTCCAGCACCCAGGTAGATCAGCTTGTCCGTAGTTACGTCGGCTGAGGTCAGGTGGTTGATGATGTCGCGCTGAAACTCCAGCGGAACTGCAGCCAGACCCGCGATCGCGATGGACAGAACGATGAGGATGGTCTGCCGTCCGGCGCTGGCGCGCCAGATTGCCCTGTATAGCTGGAACATACGTGCATCCGGATTGCTGAATTCAAACCAGTGTGACAGCGCACTTGGCTATGTTCAAACCACGCCAATTCAGTCAGCTGGTCAGCCGTGCCGGTTCGGCAACACGTTAAGTGTCCAACTGTATGGTGGCGTCACCAGCCTGCATGTCGTCACCCACGCGGTCCAATCGCAAATAGGCGATCCCGCGGCCATTGGATTGGGTGAACAATGTACCGGCCGGTTTTCCGCCAGAAGTAATTGCAGTTCCAACTGGTGCTGAACCACTGACGCTGACGCCACGCAAGCCTTTGCGCAGCTCGGTCTTGTGTTTCATCCTCGCGGTGACTTCTTGCCCGACATAGCAGCCTTTCTTGAAGTCCACGCCGTTTAGCGTCTCGAACCCGGCCTCAAGGATATAGCTGTCGGGGGTCAGTTCGATGCCGGTTTCCGGAATGCTGTGTCGCACGCGGATTGCATCCCAATCTGTATCGTCGTCGTTTTCCGCACCCGCAGTATAGGCCCGCCACCCCATGTCTGGATGGCGCGGGTCGGGTAGGGCACCTTCGGGGGCAGGGCCAGTACCGCGCTGCAGGTTCAGGCCACTGTCTTCGATGCTGACATCTGCACGCAGTTTGTACATGCCCAACCGTTTGGCAAATCCATCGGCAAGGATTTCGGCAACATCCAGTAAAACCGCGTCGCCCTCGCGCTTCAGGAAGAAGTCCGCCAAGTATTTGCCTTGTGGGGTCAGCAGAGCGGCGTAGACCAGCCCATTGTCTAATCCTGCGATGTCGTTGGTGATCAACCCTTGAAGAAAGCTGTCGGTGTCCGAGCCGCTCAGGCGCAATATACGGCGGTTGGGCATCTGGGTTTTCCTCGTCATTTCCTCGGACCTCGTGATATAGGGGTTTCCGCTGCCATGACCAGAGGGTTTCCGCCGTGCCTGCGCCGATTAGCATCGTTATCCCGACCCTGAATTCGGAAGGAACCCTTCCCGCGACCCTTGCGGCCTTGATGGAAGGCCTGCATGCGGGGCTGATCCGCGAATTGATCGTCTCGGACGGTGGGTCGACTGATCAGACTTTAAAGATTGCGGATGGGGCCGGCGCTGAGATCGTGACCGGGCCACCTTCGCGCGGGGGGCAATTGGCCAGAGGATGCGCAGCAACCAAAGGGGACTGGCTGCTTGTTTTGCATGCCGACACGGTTTTGCAAGCGGGGTGGAGCAAAGTTGTAGGCGACCACCTTGGCACCGGAACCCCGGCAGCGTTTCGTCTGGCGTTTCGGGCGTCAGGCTTTGCACCGACATGGGTGGCGGGTTGGGCCAATTTGCGCAGTCGTCTGTTTGGTCTGCCTTATGGCGATCAGGGCCTGTTGGTCCCGAGTGAGATGTATCGAAAGGCGGGGGGCTTTCCCGATCAACCCTTGATGGAGGACGTCGCTTTGGTCCGCAGCTTGCGCGGCATCACTTTGCTGCCCAGCCGGGCAGTTACGAGCGCGGATCGCTATGAGCGTGCGGGCTGGTTGCGTCGGGGAGGGCGGAACCTGTGGACTCTGACGCGGTATTTTCTGGGGGCAGATCCTGCGAAGCTGGCGCAGGACTATCGGCGCTGAGCGACGCGCGCAGCTCGACTACGGACTTGCCCAGCCGGAACGGCGCCGCGAAACTGACCAGACATAACGCGATGATCTGCAGCACAAGTATATGGGCATTGTCTTGCAGGTATTCCCATTCGTCCTTCAACTTGCCGACCTGTTCCACCAGATCATCATAGCTTTGCGCCAGGATCAGATAATCTCCGGCAATCGCGGGGACTTTGCGGCGCATGTTGTCGATCGCGGCCTGTGTCATGTCGTCCAGAGTGGTAAAGACAAGGAATTGATCGATGTTGAACGCATCAGCCTTGTCGGCCATTGCGCGCATTTCGTCCTGTTCGTCTTTTGCCTGACTGCCAAACAGAAAATGCAGCCCCTGCAATGGCGCGACCTCATTTGTGACTGCAATGAACAATGGCAGGTCGGCATTGCTGGCGGTTGAGGCCGACAGGAATTCAACCTTTTCGCACAGAATAGCAGTATCCGGGTCAAAGGCCGGATCGCAAAACCGCAGCCGGAACCGCGCGGCATCGCGGTCAAAGGCCAGCCCGGCGGCGTAAGCCACGTCTATCTGGCGGTCCAGTCGCGAGCTATCCGAAGTGTAAAGCCCGGCCAAAACCGCGACCAGCGCGCCAACGCCACCCAGCACGACCCAGACGAGGTCCGCGAGTTTCCAGGCACGATGCCCGGCGGGTTTACGGAAAAGAAAGGCGGTGCCAATCGATCCAATCAGAAAGAAAAGGATCAAGAGCGGCAGTTGGTTTTGGGTCACGAAACTCATGCCTTCAAAGTGACGGCCTGCCATGCGGCTGGCAACACTCCTCACGCTCAGTTGTTCCGTTTGGGTGGTAAAAAGCCGTTATGAGCCCGAGCTTTGACCGAATTTTCGGAACAGTTTGGTGCGGTCAAAAGCTTGTTCCAGCTCATCCGTGCGCTCTTTAACCGAATCCCACAGCCTTTCTTGTACTTCGGCGATGACGCATTCCATCAGAACCAGAATGGCCGCCATTGAATCCCACGCCGACGGCACGGCAATGCGTGCTGCAAAGGTGTGCTTTGCCAAACGGTGAATGGGTGAGCGCCATTGATCCGTGAATAGGACGATTTCGGCCTCGCGTTCATGACACAGCTGGCCAATCAGCAGGGATGCGTTTTCATATCGGCGAACATCCAGTGCGATCAGCACATCGTCTTTGCGAACGTCCAGCAAGTCATGTGTCCACGATGCTGCAACGGGCAGCAACCGCACGTCGGGGCGGATCATCTGCAGGTGCAGGTACAGGTATTGGGCCAGCGTGCCGGTAATGCGGCCACCGGTGATAAAGATGCGCCGGTTGGGGTCACATAACAAGTTGCAGAAACTGTCGAACTCGTCTGGATCGACCTCATCAATCGTGCGTTTCTGATTGGCGAGTGTCTGTTGGGAATACCGGTTCAGGATATGCTCTTCAGGCAGGTCGTTTTGCCACAAGTCACGTTTGGCGACCGGCCCCGAGATCATTTCTTTCACTTCGCCCCGCAGGGCGGCCTGAAACTGCGGATAACCTTGAAACCCGGTCTTTTGCAGCATCCGCGCGACTGTCGTGGTGGACACCGAGGCCGCGCTGGCCAGTTCGGTGATGCTGCCGAGACCGGCCATAGGGTAGTCGTCCAGCAATACACTGACCAGTTGACGCTCGGATGGGGTCATCTTGTCTTTGTGGGCCAGCAGCCTGTCCGTCACCCGCACGCGGCGTTCCTCCTGCATCTTTTCGATCTTAGTGTGAATAATTTTTCAGCAAGATCAAGAGTGGTGAAATTTATACAGGAAAAATATTGACAGGTTAAGGTCTCTTGTGGAAATTTTTCCACACGCATCTTAATTGGAATCGCAAGGCGGTATTTTGGACTTCGGAACAGTCGTTCACACGGACACAGTGGATGGTCCCCTTTCGGTAATGCTGGTCTGCGAACACGCGTCCAGCCGCATTCCCGCGTTCTTGGGGGATATGGGATTGCCTGTGGGCGCGCTGCAAAGCCACATCGCGTGGGATCCCGGGGCATTGGCTGTGGCCAAGCTGATGGCGGCACGCCTGTCGGCACCTCTGGTGTATGGCGGGGTGTCCCGGCTGGTCTATGACTGCAATCGCCCGCCTGAAGCCGCAGGGGCCATGCCGACGCGCAGCGAGGACTATCAAATCCCAGCGAATGTCGATCTGTCCGAGGAAGAGCGTGAAAGCAGGATTGAGAGCATCTACCGGCCCTTCAGCAAGGCACTGTCTGACCTGATCTCCCAAAATGGGCATACGCTTGAACTTATGGTGACGGTCCACAGCTTTACACCAGTCTACCATGGGCAGACGCGTGAGGTGGAACTGGGCATATTACACGGGGTGGATGACCGGTTCGCCCGGGCAATGATGACGACAGCACCCGCCGACCAACCCTATGAGACTCGCTTGAATGAGCCGTATTCGGCGGCGGACGGGGTTGCCCATACACTTGACGCGCAGGCGCTGCCGAAAGGGCTGTTGAACGTCATGATCGAGATCCGCAATGACCTGATACAAACGCCCGAGCAGCAGGAGGCCATGGCCGATTGCCTGGTTTTCTGGATCGCGCGGACCCTTGCAGATTTTCAGAAAGGGGGCGCAGCGTGATCAAAACGATGGCGTCATATGTGCGGGTCGTCGATGCGGTGAATTACCGGATCGGGCGGGTCATGATGTGGGGCCTGTTTGTGATGATGGGCATCCTGCTGTGGTCCTCGATTTCCAAAACCTTCTTTCTGCCATCGCTCTGGACGCTAGAAATGGCGCAGTTTGCGATGGTGACCTATTATATCATGGGTGGGCCGTACTCGATCCAGTTGGGATCGAACGTACGTATGGACCTGTTTTATCACAACTGGAGCCCACACCGGAAAGCGTGGTTCGATGCCTTCACGGTGCTGCTGCTGATCTTCTACCTGGGCGTATTGTTTTATGGCGGGCTTGGGTCAACGGCCTACAGCCTTGGCTACTGGGGCGATGAACCGGTTTCCTATTTCATTGGTCTTCTGACAGGCAGCGAGGAAATCGGGCGGCTTGAACGCTCATCAACGGCGTGGCGGCCGTATATCTGGCCAGTCAAAGCTATCATGGTGTTCGGCTTCTTCCTGATGCTGCTGCAGGCGATATCGGAATTCTTTAAAGACATAGCCCGGATCAACGGGCAGGAAATCGGGGTCTCACGGGCATGAGCCAGGAATATATCGCCATCTTCATGTTCGCCTTGATGATGCTGATGCTGTTTACAGGTCAGCGTGTCTTTGGCGCGATTGGCGCGGTGGCAACAATTGCCGCTTTGGCGCTGTGGGGAACAGGCGGGCAAGACATCACGTTTTCGGCCGCGATGAAGCTGATGAAATGGTATCCGCTACTGACATTGCCGATGTTCATTTTCATGGGCTATGTCCTCAGTGAAAGTCGGCTGGCCGATGACCTGTACAAGATGTTCCACGTCTGGATGGGCCCCATCAATGGTGGTCTGGCCATCGGCACCATCGGGTTGATGGTGCTGGTCTCGGCCATGAACGGCCTCAGCGTTGCGGGTATGGCCATTGGTGCGACCATTGCACTGCCGGAACTGCTTCGGCGCGGTTACGACAAGACGATGGTGACCGGGGTCATTCAGGCCGGGTCCAGTCTTGGTATTCTGGTTCCTCCCTCGGTCGTTCTGGTCCTCTATGCGATGATCGCGCGCCAGCCTGTAGGGCAACTTTGGCTGGCCGGTATCATCCCAGGCCTGCTGATGGCTGCCATGTTCATTCTGTACATCTGGATCCGCTGCCGCATTCAACCCGAGCTAGGACCGGCGATGGAAGACGCGCATGAAGTGCCGCGGGCCGAGAAGATCCGGCTTCTGGGGGCAGGGGCGCTGCCGCTGATCATCTTTGCGGCCATGATGGTGCCGTTTGTGAATGGCTGGACGTCGCTGGTCGAAAGCTCGGCCATCGGAGCGCTCACCGCTTTGGCTGTGTCCGTAATCAAACGGCGGATGACTTGGAAGATATTCGAGGACTGCACCAAGCGGACGTTGGCCATTTCCTGCATGTTCATGTGGATCATTCTGGCCGCGCTGGGCTTTGGGGCCGTATTTGACGGTCTCGGCGCCGTAAAAGCCATCGACAACCTATTCACAGACCAACTGGGCCTGTCGCCCTGGATGATCCTGATCCTGATGCAGCTAAGCTTTATCGTCATGGGCACGTTCCTGGATGACACGGCAATGCTGGTCATCGTGGCACCGCTTTATGTCCCGCTGGTCGGCGAGTTGGGCTTTGATCTGATCTGGTACGGGGTGCTTTATACGATCACGACGCAGATCGCCTATATGACGCCGCCCTTCGGCTATAACCTGTTCCTGATGCGCGCGATGGCCCCGCCCGAGATCACCCTGCGGGACATCTATGGTTCGATCTTTCCTTTTGTCGCGGTGATGGTGCTGGCGCTGACAATCATCATGATTTTCCCGGAAATCGCTCTGTGGTTGCCCGGGTATGTCTATGGAAACTAATAAGAATGCTCGGTGAACGGGCACAGAAACTTTAACGGAGAGGAATTGACATGACGACAAGACGTAAGTTTCTGAAAACCGCTGGGGTTGGCGTTGCTGCCGCACCACTGGCGACGCCTGCCTTGGCGCAGAACACGATCACATGGCGGATGCAGACCTATGCAGGTCCTGCGCTGGCTGAGCATGTGATTGATCCTGCGATCAAGATGTTCAACCAGATCGCCGGTGACCGGATGCAGATCGAGCTGTTCTATGCCGATCAGCTGGTCCCGACGGGCGAGTTGTTCCGTGCGATGCAGAAAGGCACCATCGACGCGGTTCAATCGGACGATGACTCGATGGCGTCGCCGACCGAAGTCACCGTGTTTGGCGGCTACTTCCCGTTCGCCTCACGCTATTCGCTGGACGTGCCTGTGCTGTTCAACCAGTGGGGCCTGAACGAGATCTGGGACGAGGAATACTCCAAGGTCGGCGTCAAGCACATCAGCGCCGGTGCATGGGATCCGTGCCACTTTGCGACCAAGGACCCGATCAACTCGCTGGCGGATATGAAGGGCAAACGCATCTTCACCTTCCCGACGGCGGGGCGCTTCCTGTCTCAGTTCGGCGTCGTGCCGGTAACCCTGCCGTGGGAAGACATCGAGGTTGCGGTTCAAACGGGCGAACTGGACGGTATCGCGTGGTCGGGCATCACCGAAGACTACACCGTCGGCTGGGCCGATGTGACCAACTATTTCCTGACCAACAACGTGTCGGGTGCCTGGGCGGGTCACTTCTTTGCCAATATGGACCGCTGGAACGAACTACCCGAAGATCTGCAGACCCTGTTCAAGGTTTGCTGTGATCAGTCACATTACTACCGTCAGTGGTGGTATTGGGGTGGTGAGGCCAACCTGCGCGTCAACGGCACCAAGATGCAATTGACCTCTATCCCGGACGAAGAATGGGTAACCGTTGAGGAAGCCGCCGTGAAGTTCTGGGACGAAGTCGCAGCCGAGTCCGAGACCAAAGCGAAAGTTGTCGACATCTTCAAGCGTTACAACGCCGAGATGCTAAAGGCTGGTCGGCCCTATCGTTACACCTAAGAAACCCTTCTTCCCGACGCGTGGGGCACCCCGTGCGTCGGGATTGGACATCAATAAGCGACATCATTTATGCTCTCGTCTGTTCCAAGAATAGAAAAACAAAACCGGAAGCACATTTGTGCGCACCGGTCAGACGAGGTGTGAACATATGGCTATCGCGAGCTTTTTGATTGAGATTTTTGCCGCAACCATGTTGCTGCTATTCGCCGTACGCTTGGTTCGTACCGGTATCGAACGGCGCTTTGGTGCGCTGTTCCAGTCGATCCTGACACGCCACTCCAACAGCTTTGTTGCAGGGGGGGCTGGCATGGTTCTGGCCACGATCCTGCAAAGCTCGGCCGCCGTTACGGTTTTGCTGACCGGTTTCGCTGCGGCGGGGATGGTGACGTTTGGAATGGCGCTGGCGGGTGTTCTGGGCGCGGATTTGGGCGCCGCTTTAGTCATTCAGGTTCTGTCCTATGATCTGGGCTGGCTTCAACCCGCATTGCTGGCGTTGGGCGGTTGGCTGTACCTGAAATCCGAACGGTCGAATGTACGGCTTATGGGCCGGATCGTTCTGGGCGTCGCCTTTATCCTGATCTCGCTTCAATTCCTGCGCGAAGCAGTTGAGCCGATCCGCGAAAGCGCGTTTTTGCCCGCAATCGCGGGGTATCTTGAGACCGATTATTTCAGCGCCTTCATTGTCGGCGCAGTGCTGGCCTTTGTCATGCACAGCTCGGTCGCGACGATCCTGATGTGCGTGGCCTTGGTTCAGATCGGTGCAATTCCCTTTGCCGCCGGGTTGTCGCTGGTGCTGGGAGCAAATCTGGGTTCGGCCTTTATTCCAATGTGGCTGACGCGCGATATGACCGTCTCAGCCCGGCGTATTCCTCTGGCCAACCTCTTATTGCGGGGAAGCGCGGCGCTGGTAATGCTGATCGTCGTGAATGTTGGCGGGTTGCAAGAGGCGCTATTGGTGACGAGCCCGGCGCAGTCTCTAATTTTTGCACATATCGGATTCAATTTGGCAGTATTCCTGCTGGCCACAGGCTTCGTGAACCAGTTGGAACAGCCGATGGCCGTTCTGATGGCGGAGCCCAAAGCCGAGGCCAATGCGCTGGATCAGTTTTCGGATGCGCTGACACCGCTGGGGGACCCCAGCGGCGAAAGGGCCAGCGTTGCGATGTCCTCGGTGCGTCACGAGCTGTTGCAGATGATCACGCAAGTCGAGCGTATGTTCCGACCCGTTTTGGATATCTACGAACAGGATGACAGTGACGCGATTTCAGCGCTTTGGCAGCAGGACGAGCGGGTGAATACGCAACTGACCGAGATCCGCCGTTTCGTCGCGCGCATGCCGCGGCAGAATATGAGCAAAGGGCAGGTCAAAGCCGCACGAGGGTTGGTCGAATATGCCATCCGTCTTGAAGCTGCGGGCGATGTCGTCTCCAACCGGATGACCCGGACGGCGCAGATCAAACACACCGAACGTTCGGAGTTCTCAGCGCAGGGCTGGAAAGAGCTGAAAGATTTGCACGCGGCCATTCTGGAAAGCTTCTCGCTGGCGCGTCACGTGCTGTTGGTGGACGACATGGATTGTGCCCGACGGCTGGTGTTGGACAAGGCCGAGGTCAAGCGGATGTCCCGCAATAGCCGCAAGGCGCACCTCAAACGGTTGGAGCGCGGTCAGACTGAGAGTTTCCAGTCCTCCGATCTGCACCTGGAAACGCTGCGGTCCATGCGGGACCTGCACGGGCATATCGCGGCCATAGCCTATCCGATCCTCTACAAAAGCGGTCAGGTTCTGGAAACGCGCCTGGTGATGGAAATGGAAAAAGAAGCCAACGATGACTGACGGCAGGTAATCGAAACCGAGGTCTCTGCAAGTGACAAAGGATACCAATGATGGGCAATGATGCGATTTTGGCTGATCTGAAAGCCAAATTCGAGGCGGGCGAGGTCGACACGGTGCTGGTCTGCATGGTGGACATGCAGGGCCGCCTGATGGGTAAGCGGTTTCACGCAGGCCATTTCGTGGCGGGCGCATGGGAAGAGACACATTGCTGCAACTACCTGCTGGCCACAGATCTGGAGATGGCGACACCCGACGGCTATGCCTCGACCAGTTGGGAGCGGGGTTACGGCGATTATGTCATGAAGCCGGACCTGAGCACGCTGCGCCCAGTGCCGTGGCTGGAAGGCACGGCACTGGTGATGTGCGATGTGCTGGATCACCACACCCATGAAGAGGTTCCACACGCGCCTCGGTCTATTTTGAAGAAGCAGGTCAACCGGCTGAAGGCCATGGGCTATGACGCGATGTGCGCCACCGAGCTGGAGTTTTTCCTGTTCGAAAAAAGCTTTGACCAGATCCGCAAGGAAGGCTTCCGCGATCTGGAGCCGATCTCGGGCTATAACGAAGATTATCACATCCTGCAGACCACCAAGGAAGAGCATGTGATGCGCCCAATCCGCAACCATTTGTGGAACGCGGGGATACCGGTTGAGAACTCGAAGGGTGAGGCCGAGACCGGGCAGGAAGAGCTGAACATCAAATACGCCCCGGCGATGGACACGGCCGAATACCACTCGATCGCCAAGAACGCGGTGAAAGAGATCGCCTGGCAACACGGTCACGCGGCGACGTTCCTGCCGAAATGGCATCACGACAAAGTCGGCAGCTCGTCCCACGTGCATCAGTCGCTTTGGGCGGATGGCAAGCCAGCGTTTTATGATGCGGATGACGCGTTGGGTATGTCGGCGCTGATGAAAAGCTATATGGCGGGTCTGCTCAGATATGCCGCTGACTATACCTATTTCATGGCTCCCTACATCAACAGCTACAAGCGGTTCATGAAAGGCACCTTTGCGCCGACAAGGATTATCTGGTCGGTGGACAACCGAACGGCTGGCTTCCGTCTGTGCGGCGATGGGACTAAGGCCGTGCGGGTTGAGTGTCGTATTCCGGGCTCAGATATGAACCCGTATCTGGCGATGGCTGGCATGTTGGCCGCCGGGATTGCCGGTATCGAAGAAGGCCTGGAACTGCAATCGCCCACCACCGGTGATGTCTATCAGGGAGACACCGGTATGATCCCCGGCAATCTGCGTGCAGCACGCGATGCGTTGCACGGGTCATCGATGCTACGCGCGGCTATGGGTGATGATGTGGTCGATCACTATGCCCGTGCAGCGGAAGTCGAGATTGAGGAATTCGAGCGCGTCGTGACTGATTGGGAAGTTGCCCGCGGGTTTGAGCGGGCTTGAGATCGGGTCAGGCTGGGGGCGCTGCCCCCACGCCCCCGGGATATTTTTAGCCAGACGAAACAGTGATCCTGTTTTTTTCGGAAATGGAGTTGTTATGGGGCAGATGTTGAAATGTGTCTCGCCGATTGATGGATCGGTTTTTGCTGAACGTGAGGTGTTGTCACGGGATGCGGCGTTTGAAGCGGCAGCGCGATCGCGGGCGGCACAGGCAGAATGGGCGGCGCGACCGTTGCAGGAACGTATTGATCTTGTCATGGCCGGTGTGGCTGCGGTTGGGGCGGTGAATGACGAGATTGTGCCCGAGTTGGCGCACATGATGGGGCGTCCGGTACGTTATGGCGGTGAGTTCGGCGGCTTTAACGAACGTGCGAGCCATATGGCTCAGATTGCCGAGGCGTCTCTGGCTGATATCGCAGTGGGCGAGGACGAAGCCTTCAAACGCTATATCAAGCGCATTCCGCATGGCGTGGTCTTTGTGGTGGCGCCCTGGAACTATCCCTACATGACCGCAATCAACACTGTGGCCCCGGCGCTGATCGCGGGGAACACTGTGATCCTGAAACATGCCACGCAGACGCTGCTGGTGGGCGAGCGCATGGCGCAAGCGTTTCATTCCGCGGGTGTGCCCGAAGATGTATTTCAGAATGTCTTCCTGAGCCATGACGTGACCAATGACCTGATTGCAGGCAATGCGTTCGACTTTGTGAACTTCACCGGTTCAGTAGGTGGTGGCCAAGCGATGGAGCGCGCGGCTGCAGGGACATTCACCGGTGTTGGCACCGAGTTGGGTGGCAAAGATCCGGGCTATGTCATGGACGATGCCGATCTGGATGCTGCCGTGGATACGTTGATTGACGGCGCGATGTTCAACTCGGGCCAATGCTGCTGCGGGATCGAGCGGATTTACGTCCACGATAGCCTGTATGATGCCTTCGTCGCCAAGGCGGTTGAGGTTGTGAAAGGCTATAAGCTGGGCAATCCTCTGGACAGCGATACAACGAATGGTCCGATGGCCAATGTGCGCTTTGCCAAAGAGGTGCGCGCGCAGATCGCCGAGGCTGTTGCGGCCGGGGCGGTGGCTCATATCGGCACGTTCCCCGAAGACGATGGCGGGGCCTATCTGACACCGCAGATCCTGACCAACGTCACCCATGACATGCGGGTGATGCGGGACGAGAGTTTCGGCCCTGTGGTCGGCATTATGAAAGTGTCTTCGGACGACGAAGCCATCGCCTTGATGAATGACAGTGAATTTGGTCTGACCGCCAGCCTGTGGACCCGCGATGTAGAACGGGCCGCACGCGTGGGCGATGCGATCGAAACCGGAACCGTGTTCATGAACCGTGCTGATTATCTGGATCCGGGCCTTTGTTGGACTGGCTGCAAGAATACCGGCCGCGGCGGCGGTTTGTCCGTCATTGGCTATCACAACCTGACACGTCCTAAATCCTACCACCTGAAAAAGGTCACGGGCTAAGGGCAACGGCCTGCCCGGTTCAGACCCCCTCGGCCGGGCAGGTCTCAAATCACAAAGGAAACCTGACATGTCACTTGTTGGAAACTGGTCCTATCCGACCGCTATCAAATTCGGCGCAGGCCGCATCAAGGAATTGCCCGAGGCATGTGCTGCCGCTGGTATGAAAAGGCCGTTGTTGGTCACCGACAAAGGGTTGGCCGATCTACCGATCACCGCGGCGACGCTGGATATCATGGAGGCCGCAGGGCTAGGGCGCGGGTTGTTCAGCGATGTGGATCCGAACCCGAACGAAAAAAATCTTGAGGCAGGTGTCGCGGCCTACAATGCGGGCGGCCATGATGGTGTGATCGCTTTTGGCGGCGGTTCCGGGTTGGATCTGGGCAAGATGGTTGCCTTTATGGCAGGGCAGACGCGCCCGGTTTGGGATTTCGAGGATATCGGCGATTGGTGGACTCGCGCCGATGCCGATGTCATCGCGCCGATTATCGCTGTGCCGACCACAGCCGGGACCGGGTCCGAGGTCGGGCGCGCCAGTGTCATCACGAATTCCGAAACCCACGCGAAAAAGATCATATTCCATCCCAAGGTTCTGCCGACCGTGGTGATCTGCGACCCAGAGTTGACGGTTGGCATGCCCAAGTTCATCACGGCGGGCACAGGTCTGGATGCATTTGCGCATTGTGTCGAGGCGTATTCCAGCCCGCATTATCATCCGATGAGCCACGGCATTGCGTTGGAAGGTATGCGGCTGGTCAAGGAGTACCTGCCACGCGCCTATGCAGACGGCACAGATATCGAGGCCCGCGCGCAGATGATGAGCGCGGCAGCCATGGGAGCGACCGCCTTTCAGAAAGGCCTAGGCGCGATCCACGCCATGAGCCACCCGATTGGCGCGGTTTTCGACACTCATCACGGCACCACCAATGCGGTTTGCATGCCCACAGTGCTGGAATTCAATGCGCCAGCTATCGCTGACCGGTTTCAGTCAGCGGCGGCCTATCTGGGAATTGATGGCGGCTTTGACGGCGTCCGCGGCTTTGTGCAGGAGTTCAACGACTCGCTGGGTATCCCAACCAGACTGTCCGAACTGGGTGTGACCGAAGCTGCAATCCCGGAACTCGTGCAAGGCGCGATCATCGATCCGTCTTGTGGGGGTAACCCAATCGAATTGACTGAGGACAATCTGACCGCTCTGTTCAAGGCTGCATTGTGATCGGTCTTGCTCTGTGCAAGTAACGAAACCGGCCCGTATCTTGGGCCGGTTCTCTCTGCGCGAAAGGTTCGGACGTGACTCTGTTTGTCATCGCCATCATTTTGACGGCTGCGTTGCTGCATGCGGTGTGGAACGCCATCGTCAAAACAGCCGCCGACCGAACGACCACTTTGGGCCTTGTCGCATTTGGGCATGTCATCCCTGCGACAGCGATGATCCTGCTGCTGCCTCTGCCCAGCGCTGAAAGCTTTCCATACATCCTGATCTCGACCGTCGTGCATTTTGGGTACTACTACATGCTCGGCAAAGCCTATCAGCATGGGGATCTGAGCGTCGTCTACCCGATCGCCCGTGGTATCGTGCCTGCGTTGGTCTCGCTCTGGGCGATGATACTGGTGGGCGAGGTTCTGCCGCTACAGGCATGGGGCGGGATTGCGCTGATCGCGCTTGGTATTCAGCTCAGCAGTTGGACGGCCTTGCGGTCCGGCGTCGGGCGCTGGGCGCTGTGGTTTGCACTGGGTACGGGGTTTTGCATCTCAATCTATTCGGTGGTGGACGGCATCGGCGTGCGGTTGTCGGGCAATACGCTTAGCTACTGGGCCTGGGGCGCGTTCCTGCACCTGTTCATTGCCGGGTTTGTTGGCATCAAAAAGCGGGATACGTTGGCACAGCTTCCGACCAAGGTCTGGATGATCGGAATCCTGGGCGGGCTGGTGTCGATGACGGCCTATGGTCTGGTGCTTTACGCCAAGAATTTCGCGCCACTGGGTGCGGTTTCAGCACTGCGCGAGACTTCGGTGATCTTCGCTGCGTTGATCGGGTTTATCTTCCTGCATGAGGGCAACTGGATGCGTCGCCTTGGTGCGGCCTTACTGATGGCCGTTGGCGTAGCCCTGATCGGTATGTCGGTCTGATCCCGGCGGCCTTGCCGCGCGCGCCTGTCGTCTCGCATAGTGGGGGCAAGTGACGAGAGGGCGTTTTGATGACCAAAGAGATTGTTCTGATCCACGGGGCCTTTGCCGGACCTTGGTGCATGGCGGACTACGCGGGTTTCTTCCGCGCGCGCGGCTGGACGGTGCACACCCCTGCACTGCGCTTTCATGGCGGGGACCCCAAGGCCGAACCTGACCCCGGGCTTACGGATACCAGTGTCGCGGATTATACCAATGATATTGCCGAGTTCGTACAGGGCTTGGACAGCAAGCCTGTCATCCTCGGCCATGCCATCGCGGGCGTGGTGGCGCAGCAGGTGGCCGAGCGTGGGTTGGCCAGTGCCATTGTCTTGATCAACCCGAACGCGCCGTGGGGCACCTTGCCCGAAACCGACGATGAGCGCGCCATCCCGCGCGCGCTGATGGAGGGCGGGGCGTTCTGGAAACAGCCCATGCATGTCGAGTTCGACCTGATGGCCCCTTTTGCGCTGAACAAGATGCCCGAGGCGCAGCAGCGTGAAGTGTTCGACCAGCTGGGTGCAGAAAGCGGGCGGGTGATGTTCGAGATGTTCTTTTGGATGTTCGACGATCACCACGCGATGAAGGTCGATATCGACAAGGTCGATTGCCCGGTGCTGATCGTCTCGGGAACCGAGGACCGCGCCGTCAACCCCGACACCTGCCGTGCTCTGGCCAATCTGTACGGGGATCGCGCGACGTTTATGCCAGTGGAAAACCACGCGCATTTCCTGTTCATGGAACCCGGCTGGGAACACCCCGCCGGCCAGATCGCGGACTGGCTGGAGGGGAAGGTGGGCTAGAAGGCCCGACCTTTCAATTCAGCGATTGATCTGAATACCGCTCTCTGGTTTCCACTTCATGACGCCGTCGCCGCCTTTGATACAACGCAGAAGGTGTTCTTCGCGCGCACTGGACGTTTCGGTCACGGTGTTGTTGCCAGAGATCACAACATAGGCGTCCACCGAATAAGCGAGGCCGTTGTAATAGCAGAACCGTAACTCTGCCCCGACCGGAATAGGTGATGCGCCGATCAGCGACTGCTGCGCGCCTGCCTGACTGGCCAGCAAAGCACAGGCCAGCCCGAGGGTTAGTGATTTCATGTCGTCCTCCCGTTCGAAAATTTGTTCGTTCAAATTGGGTCTTGGACGCTCGGATCCTCAGAATTTGTTCTTGGATGACAATTGCGCGCAAGTGTGAACGGGATCAACGGGTTAGGCAAGGGGGGTGATTAGGGTGCATATGTGGGGGCGCCTCGCGTTATCCATCCAATACTTGATGCGAGGCATCAACAATGCGTCCGACCTGCGCTCAAGGGCGGGCGCGTTCCGAACCGACCTAAGGGCCGGGCACGAGGGTTGTATGGGGCTAGAATGGGCAAAATGGCCTAACTTGTTAGAGCATGGTCAAAAAAACGTCTTAGACGGCTTAACGGCAGAAAATGAAACTGATCCTTGGAAGCCTCGGTAACGATACCCGCCATGAAAACCTTTAAATGTAAGTCAGACAAATGCACACCAAAAACAGGGCTTCCGCTCATTCCCTTAGGTTCGTACTCAAGTGAGTTTATTGGTTTGAAGCTGAGCCTATCACCGATACATGGCAGAGTCTCTGTGCCAATGACCTCATTTGGACCGATAGAAAACTGGAAGCTGCCGTAGTCAATCTCGTTGCGGCAACCAGGGTAGCCAATTGCGAATACTGCAATGGCCGACCTAGTACTCGCAAATGACAGATCGTATTCTGCATCGTACCAACCATTCCGAGATAGGTTACCCTTCAATACCGGATCGGTGAATTCGCAAAGCACACAGTCGATGCAGTCGGCGCTTTCATTTGATTGAATAGGAAACACGGCTTTTTGCGCCGTTACCATTGTATTTGTCACGTAATTGAAAAGACTAATTTGCTCCAAGTCGAACTGACCTTTCTTGACTTGATGCAAAGACAATAGGGCGAAATATCTATCGCCAATTTTCACTTTGGCCATGCTGCCGCCAAGGCCCATGTTGTATTCGCCACAATCATCTGCAGCAAATACAGCTGGTTCCGAGTAGGATTTCAAATGCTCGCTTAGGCTGTTTGCAGGAATAAAAAGTCCATTGATGTCAGCGCTTGTAGCAATCCTTGAACCGAGGATTGTCTTCAGCGAACTCAAACATCCAACTCCTCCACAAACCGCGCGTTTTCCTGAATGTATTGGAACCGCAGTTCGGGTTTTTTGCCCATCAGGCGCTCGACCAGATCGCCGGTTTCGCCGGGTTCATCCTCGTCGATGGTGACCCGGATCAATTTCCGGGACGCGGGGTCCATCGTGGTCTCTTTCAGGTCCTTGGCGTCCATCTCACCCAGACCTTTGAAGCGGGAAACGTCGATCTTGCCCTTGCCGCCCAGACCTTTCTCAAGCCACTCATCCCGCTCGGCCTCGTCCAGACAGTAGACGCGTTTAGCGCCTTGGGTCAGGCGATACAGGGGCGGACAGGCCAGATACAGGTGGCCCGTGTCGATCATCGGCCGCATCTGGGTAAAGAAGAACGTCATCAGCAGCGCCGCGATATGCGCGCCGTCCACATCCGCGTCGGTCATGATGATGATCTTGTCATAGCGCAGGTCATCGACGTTGAACTTGGTGCCAAGACCGACACCCAGCGCTTGCGTCAGGTCGTTGATCTCGGCATTGGTGCCCAGTTTCGAACTGGCCGCGCCCAGCACGTTCAGGATCTTGCCGCGCAAGGGCAGCAGGGCCTGCGTTTTGCGGTTTCGGCCCATTTTTGCAGAACCGCCCGCAGAATCTCCTTCGACGATGAATAATTCTGTTCCGTCGCGTGTTGAACTAGAACAGTCCACCAACTTGCCGGGAAGACGAAGTTTTTTAGTGGCGGACTTACGTTGTGTTTCTTTCTCGGCGCGTCGGCGCAGACGTTCTTCGGACCTCAGAATGAGGAAATCGAGAATAGCTCCGGCGGATTTCGTGTCCGCGGCCAGCCAGTTATCGAAATGGTCGCGGACCGAATTCTCTACCAACCGTTGCGCCTCGACCGTCGCAAGGCGGTCTTTGGTCTGGCCCACGAATTCCGGCTCGCTGATAAAGCAGGACACCAGCGCGCAGCCACCAGTGATCAGGTCGTCGCGGGTAATCTGCGCGGCCTTCTTGTTGTTGATCAGTTCGCCATAAGCCTTGATCCCTTTCAGGACTGCAGCCCAGAACCCGGCGACATGAGTGCCGCCTTCGGGGGTGGGGACAGTGTTACAGTAGGACTGGATGAACCCGTCACGCGAGGGCGTCCAGTTGATCGCCCATTCGACCTTGCCTGCTGCACCGAATTTTTCCCGAAAGTCCACAGTGCCGGCAAAAGGCTGCTCGGCATAGGTGGACGAGCCGTTCATCGTTTCCCTCAGGTAGTCCGATAGACCGCCGGGAAAGTGGAAGCTGGCCTCGGTCAGCGTTTCGCCATCGTCGATATGGGATTTCCAGCGAATTTCGACGCCCGAGAACAGGTAGGCTTTGGAGCGGATGGATTTGAACAACCGTGCGGGTTTGAACTTGTGATGGCCGAAGATTTCTTCGTCCGCGTGGAATGTCACGGTGGTGCCACGTCGATTGGGGGCCGCGCCGACTTTTTCGACGGCGCCCAGAGGGACCCCGCGCGAGAACCGCTGTTCGAACAGAGTCTTGTCACGCGCCACCTGAACGACCATCGAATCCGACAGCGCGTTGACAACCGACGCACCCACACCGTGCAGACCGCCCGAGGTCTGATAGGCCTTGCCCGAGAACTTACCACCCGCGTGCAGGGTGCACAGAATGACCTCTAGCGCCGACTTGTCGGGGAATTTCGGATGCGGATCGATCGGAATGCCGCGCCCGTTGTCGCGCACCGTCAGAGCGTAATCGGCGTGCAGCTCGACCTCAATCCGGTTGGCGTGACCCGCAACCGCTTCGTCCATCGAGTTGTCGAGGATTTCGGCCACCATATGGTGCAGCGCACGCTCATCCGTGCCGCCGATATACATACCGGGGCGTTTGCGAACCGGTTCCAGCCCTTCAAGCACCTCGATCGAGGAGGCGTCATAGGTATTGGTCGCTTCTGGCGTCAACAGATCGTCGGGCATGGGTGCTGCTCTTGTTTTTGGGTTTGGTCCCATTATGGCAGGGGATGTGGTCCGGGGGAAGGGGCGCGCGAAGTGTTGTGTGCGGTTTGTCGGCTATGATGCGCCCCGATTGGGAGCTGAGGTTGAAACGCTACATGTTTGACTAGGCTGGAACCACGGTCACAACGCCAGCCAGAGAGCCCCATTCCGATAGCCACCCTGCACAAGCTCTTTGGCCTGCAGCACATCCGGATAATCGTCAACCCAGTCGCGAAAACGGTCATTTGTGACAATGGTAGCACTTAGGTCGCGGGCGACCTGTAGAACAAGCGGGTCGGCTGGCGTTCCCTTGGGTGCGACCATAACACGGTCAACGCGCAACCCAAGCAGAGAGGCAAGGGCTTTGTCATTCATGTAGCGATCCGAGATTTTGTAGCCGACATTTGCATCGAACACGACGCCGGGCGTCAGGCCGGAGGCGGTCAAAGCATCGACAACTTCTCGCACGGTGGCAATATCCGGAATGCCCTCTCGCCAGTGCAAAATATTTGATCCATCAACCACGGCCCAGTTCTCCGGCGCTTTCGATCTGCGCAACCATTTTCCAAGCAGCAATATCGCGCTTGCAACGGTGCAAAGCCCTGCGACCATTGCCCAATCAGAAAGAGCAGGGTGGAACAGTGCCGCAAACAGGCCGCAGATTGACAGGACAAACAAGAACAGAGGAAGGCGCATCGCTGAAAATTCAAAATAGTGAAACGGGGGGTCGGCAGTTCTTTATCAGGTGGCGGTGGAGAATGCCCAGAGTGATCTCATTGCAGTCGGGTGAAATGTTCCAGGTAGACGCGTCGGCCAAGGCCTCGCATTGTTTCTACATTCTGTTTAGGTTTGGCTGCAAAAGCAAATAGATACGGGAGGCAAAGAGATGAGCTGGATCAGAACCATCCCTTTTGATGAAGCAACAGGAAAACTTAGGAAACTGTACGATCGCGTTACTGGCCCCGGCAACAATGTCGACAACATCATGATGGTGCATTCCTTGCGGCCACATTCGATGGAAGGTCACATGGCCATGTACAAGAACGTGCTGCACCATTCGGCCAACACGATCCCGAAGTGGTTTCTTGAGGTGCTGGGCGTGTGGGTAAGCGCGCTGAACAAATGCAGCTATTGTGTCGAGCACCATTACAGCGGTTTGCAGCGTTTGTTGGGTGATCCGGAGCGTAGCCAGGCAATTCGCGTGGCGATTGAGGCTGGCACACCAGAGGAGGCCCCGTTGGATGCGGCTCAGATTGAGGCCATGTGTTACGCGCGCAAACTGACCGAGGCCCCGGCGGAGTTGAAACAGCAAGACGTGGAAGCCCTGCGTAAGGCCGGCTGGGACGACGGTGAAATCCTCGAAATCAATCAGGTCTGCGCGTATTTCTCTTATGCGAACCGGACCGTTTTGGGGCTGGGGTGTTCAACGGATGGCGACATATTGGGCCTGTCGCCCAACAACTCGGATGACCCGGCGGATTGGGGGCACCGGTAAACGGATTTAGCGCGCGATCCAGCCCATGATTGCGTGCGCTACCGCTTCGGGCTGTTGATGGTGCAGCCAGTGATCAGCGTTCGGAATGTCGATGCGCGTCAGGTCCGGCGCGTAGTCTTCCAGCCCCTCAGTCGACTCTGGCAGCAACGCCTTGTCTTCACGCCCCCACAGCAACAGGTGGGGGCAGCGAACCATCAACCGGTCCTTCGGCAGCTCTGGCAGATCCGTGCGCCGTGCGCCGGGTTTCGCAACCACCAGCGGTGACGCGCGGTACCAGTTCAACATGGCCTCCAGCCGCCCGGGCCGCGCCCATTCTGTACGATAGGCCTGCATTTGCTGGTCCGTCAGCCAGTCTGTTCCCATCCCGAAACGAAAAAACTGTTCAAGCTTGGCAAAATTGTCCGCCGACAAACGCTCCTCTGCGTCTGGTGCGCGCAGTGCATTGATGTATTGCGAAGCCTCGGATTGCGCCCCTCCTGCGGCCATGGCCCGTTGGAAGGGCACTGGGTGCACGCCGTTGGCGATGATCAATCGGTCCACCAGATCCGGGCGGAACATGGCCAAACCATAGGCCACAGACGCTCCCCAATCGTGGCCAAGAACACAAACCGGACGGGCGAGCCCCTCGATCAGCGTCACCATGTCCGAGACCAGTCGCGACAGGGCATAATGGCCGACGCCCTCTGGCGCCCAGCTTTTCCCGTAACCGCGTTGATCGGGGGCGATGCAATAGAAGTGGGAAGACAGATGCGGGGCCAGGTCCTGCCACGCGCCGCTATATTCGGGAAACCCGTGAAGCATCAACAAGGGCGGAAGGTCGGGGTCCCCCCAGCTGCGCAGAAGGAACCTCTGGCCGTTAAGATCAATGAACTTGTTTTCCATAGCCGAAGCCCTGTGTTGTACCTGAAGCACACGCCCAGAAAGATGTAAAAGTTTGACACCAATCAAAGCGTGTTTTTCACCCGACTGCTAGGCGTTTTCCCGGACAGTGAGACAAGGAGAACCTGAATGGAAGTAGTGACGCAGATCGAGAATGTGCAAGACCCTGCCAACCTGTCGGCGATAGCCAAAACCTCACCGGCTGAGCCTAGCCCCGAGAGAATTCGTCAGGCCTTTGAAAGCGGCAAATATCCTTATGACCGCAAGATGGCGCGCAAAGCGTATGAGGCGGAAAAGGCGAAGCTGCAGGCAGAATTGCTGAAGGTGCAGCTGTGGGCGCAGGAAACCGGGCAGCGATTTGTCCTGCTGTTCGAGGGCAGGGACGCCGCAGGCAAAGGTGGAACGATCAAACGCTTTATGGAGCACCTGAACCCACGCCAAGCGCGTGTCGTTGCGCTGAATAAACCCACCTGGGAAGAGAAAGGGCAGTGGTACTATCAGCGTTATGTTCAGGAATTGCCCACTGTGGGTGAAATGGTTTTCTACGACCGATCCTGGTACAACCGCGCCGGGGTTGAACGGGTGATGGGTTTCTGTTCGCCCAACGAATATCTCGAGTTCATGCGTCAAACGCCCGAGCTGGAGCGGATGCTGGTGCGCTCGGGCATCCAACTTTACAAATACTGGTTCTCGGTCACGCAAACCGAACAGCAACGCCGGTTCAAAAGCCGCGAAACCGATCCTCTGAAACAGTGGAAACTGTCACCGATCGACAAAGCGAGCCTTGATAAATGGGACGATTATACCGAGGCCAAAGAGGCGATGTTCTTCTATACCGATACCGCCGACGCCCCGTGGACCATCGTGAAATCGAACGACAAAAAGCGCGCGCGCCTGAACTGCATGCGCCACTTTCTGTCCACGCTGGAGTATCCGGACAAGAACCATGAAATCGTCGACAGCCCTGATCCTTTGATCGTCGGGCAGGCACATCACGTGATCCAGCATTCGGAACATATTCTGGGCAATTCACTGCATCCTGAAACGGTGTGACAATAGTCCTCTTAGGTAACATTTGAACCTGCGGGTGTAGTCTCAAGGTGAAATTTCGTCGTTCGCCTCTTGTCCCGGCCTCGGGCCGGGCATAAGGCTGTTCGGATGAGTAAGGTGATGACATATGGTGGCCACTTCCGGGCCATTTCTGTACTGGGCCTGCCGCTGATCGGCGGGCACCTGGCCCAATTTGCTATTGGGTTGACGGATACGGTCATGCTGGGTTGGTACGGTGTCGAGGCGCTGGCCGCCGTGACCTTGGCCAGCAGCTATTTCTTTGTGTTGTTCCTGTTTGGGGCCGGATTCGGTTTGGCCGTCATGCCGATGGTGGCGACAGCAGCGGCTGAAGAAGACGAAACAAGTATTCGCCGTACAACGCGCATGGGGTTGTGGTTGTCGCTTATCTATGCGGCCGTCATGATGCCAATGCTCTGGTGGTCGTACCCTATTTTCCTTGCGTTGAAGCAGGACCCGCAAGTCGCTGAAACCGCGTCCCAGTACCTCAGGGTTGCTGGGTGGGGCCTAATTCCGGCGCTTTTGGTGATGGTGCTGAAATCCTATCTGGCCGCGTTGGAGCGGACCCAGATCGTTTTGTGGATCACCGTGGCCGCGGCAGTGGTCAATGCGATCACCAACTATGCCCTGATCTTCGGCAATTGGGGTGCCCCTGAACTGGGCGTGATGGGTGCCGCCATCGCGTCGGTTGTCACTCAGATCGTATCGTTGGTTTGCGTGGTGATATACGCCATGCGCGTTTTGCCCGAACATAGCCTGTTCCAACGGTTCTGGCGCCCGGATTGGGAGATGTTTCTGAGCGTTCTCCGCCTTGGCGTCCCGATTGGCCTGACAACCCTGTCCGAGGTCAGCCTGTTCGCAATGTCAGCGATCATGATGGGCTGGCTGGGTCAGGTTCCGCTGGCGGCACATGGCATTGCACTTAATTTGGCATCCGCGACGTTCATGGTGCATCTGGGGTTGTCAAACGCTGCGACGATCCGGGCAGGGAATGCGTTGGGCCGGAAAGATAGGCCACATCTGGAACGCGGCGCGATTGCGGTGACGGGGATGTCTTTGGTGATCTCGGTCGTGACTGTTATCCTGTTCCTTGCCTATGCCGAGCCTTTGATTTCCCTGTTCATGGAACCGGATGACCCGCAGCGTCCGGAAATTATGATGATCGGTACAGGTCTGCTGGCCATGGCGGCTTTGTTCCAATTGGTGGACGGCGCACAGGTCATTGCGTTGGGGCTGCTGCGCGGCTTGCAGGACGCAAAGGTCCCGATGGTCATGGCCGCACTCAGCTATTGGGGCGTGGGGATCACGTCGTCGTATTACTTCGGCTTCGTCTTGGGCATGGATGGAATCGGAGTCTGGCTGGGCCTTGTTCTGGGCCTGGCCTGCGCAGCGGTTATGCTGATGGCGCGGTTCTGGATGCGGTCCGTCCGCGAGGTCGGTGTGCCCGCCGAGTAAGATTCGGCGGGTCAGTCTTTGCTGAAGCGGTCTGCCTTTTTTCGCACCAGGACAGAACGTAGATCATGCATGGCCAGCAGCAACCGGTCGGTAACGTCTTCCAGCTGCTCTGGTGTTGCCTTGGATTGCGCCCATTGCGTGGTGAGGTTCAGATAATCGACAGCCCGATGAATGTCGTCGATATCGCGCTGGGCAAGCAACGTTTTTCGCGCCTCCATCCAACGGGCAATCTCGGCCTTGTCGGCGTCGGACAACGTGCGTTGGCCTTGCGGTTTCACCTCGCCATTGCGGATGTTGATGACCGCGATCTGATCCATCTCGATCCGGCGCTGGCGGTTTTCAGTGTCGATCCTGAAAACCGCCGCACCATTCTCGCGAACGCGGAAATAATATTCGGGCAGTTCCGACGTCATTTGCACTTACTCAAGTCAACGACGCGCAAAAGCGCTGGATGCGGGTGCAAGCTTCGGTCAGCGCCTCGTCGGAGGTCGCATAGCTGACCCGAAAGTTTGGCGACAGGCCAAAGGCCGCACCGAACACGACGGCCACGTCCACCTCTTCCAGCAATGCGGTGGCAAAAGCCTCATCCGAGTCGATCACAGTGCCTGCGGGGGTGGTTTTGCCAATTAGCCCGGCAATGGATGGATAGACGTAGAACGCCCCCTCGGGCGTCGGGCAACTGATGCCGTCGATATCGTTCAACATGCGCACAACAAGATCACGGCGGCGTTTGAACGTTTCGTTGTTAGGGGCCAGAAAGGACTGCGTGCCGCTCAGTGCCTCCACCGCCGCCCATTGGCTGACCGAGCAGGGGTTCGAGGTCGATTGCGATTGAATCTTGCGCATTGCGGCGATGATTTCGACCGGTCCTGCTGCGTAGCCAATGCGCCAACCGGTCATGGCATAAGCTTTGGAGACGCCATTGCAGGTCAGCGTCCGGTCATACAGGCGGGGCTCGACTTCGGCCGGGGTGCAGAATTCGAACCCGTCATAGGCCAGATGTTCATACATGTCGTCGGACATGACCCAGACATGCGGATGACGCAACAGAACATCGGTCAGTTCTTTCAGCTCTTCACGGCTATAGCCTGCACCGGTGGGGTTCGACGGTGAGTTGAAGATAAGCCACTTGGTCTTTGGCGTGATCGCAGCCTCAAGCTGATCTGCAGTCAGTTTGAAGTTGGTCTGGATCGAAGTTTCCGCGATTACCGGAGTGCCTCCGGCCAAAAGCACCATGTCGGGATAGCTAACCCAATAGGGTGCAGGGATCACAACCTCATCGCCCTCGTTCATCGTGGCCATCAGGGCATTGTACAAAGTTTGCTTGCCGCCGGTGCCAACCGAAATCTGGGCAGGCGTGTAATCCAGGCCGTGGTCACGCTTCATCTTGGCGCAGGCGGCTTGCTTTAATTCTGGGATGCCGTCAGGCGCTGTGTATTTGGTCTTACCGGCTGCGATGGCCGCTACTGCCGCGTCCTTGATATTCTGCGGAGTGTCGAAATCGGGCTCGCCCGCGCTTAGGCCGATGACATCGCGCCCGGCAGCTTTCAATTCGGCCGCTTTAGCGGTTATCGCAATGGTGGGCGATGGCTTCACGCGTGACAGTGTCGCAGAAAGGAAACTCATGGTCGGCCTCGATTTGTATGTTCAGCTTGACTGTCATAGGGTGCGCCGGAATGACGATCAAGCGATATGAATTATGGAATTGGAGAGCCCGATGAACGACGAGAATGACTGGTACGGACCGGACTCTGCGACATTCGGGGACAGGCTGGCAGGGGCACGCGAAGCGGCTGGTATGACCCAGGCCCAGATGGCCCGCAGGCTTGGCGTGAAAAAGACAACAATTGCAGCTTGGGAAAACGATCTGTCCGAACCGCGGGCGAACCGTCTTTCCATGATGGCAGGCATGGTCAACGTGTCGATCATGTGGTTGCTGACCGGTGAAGGCGAAGGCATGGATGCCCCCGTCGAAGCGGAAGAGGGCGCACCCGAGCTTGCGGATGTCGTGGCTGAGCTGCGTTCCATTCGCGGCGAGATGCGCGCCAGTGCCGAGCGGGCAGCGAAACTGGAAAAACGGCTGCGTCTGATGCTGGAGCAAGGTCGGTGAACGAACCTCGGGACGTTAGAATTAAGCGGCTGAAGATGCGATCCATGCGACGTGGGATCAAGGAAATGGATCTGATCCTGTCGGCCTATGCTGACCGAAACCTGACGGCCATGGAGCCGTCGGATCTGGATAACTATGATGCGTTGCTGCACGAAAACGACCAGGATCTTTATCAGTGGGTCACAGGGCAGGTGCAGCCGCCCGAAACCTATTCCGAATTGATATCGGACATCGCTCAGACCTTTCAAAAATAAAAGAAAACCCGGCTTAACCGATTTTTCGGGATTTCCATTCATCCTGCCTGAAACAGCGCGACTGAATCGGAGGATCGGATGAGTATGGAAATGCAGGTCTCCGCGCCGGGAACCAAAGGGTTCATGACCAGCTATCTTGAGGCACTTGCCTTGGTGGAACGGCTGCACCGGTTGCTATTGGACGTCATCAAGGACGAGTTTGAGCGTGTTGGCGTATTGGAGATCAACGCCGTGCAGGCCTTGCTTTTGTTCAATATCGGCGACCATGAAGTCACCGCGGGTGAACTGAAAAGTCGCGGGTATTATCAGGGCAGCAACGTCAGCTACAACCTGAAGAAACTGGTCGAAATGGGGTACATGCACCATCAAAGATGCGAGATCGACCGCCGATCCGTAAGGGTTCGATTGACCCCACGCGGTCGTGAGATACGCGATGTCGTATCTGAGCTGTTTTCGCGCCACGCTGAGGGGCTGCAAAATCGCGGCGTGTTGGGGCTGGAAGGCATCGATGATATCACCACATCCCTGCGGCGGGTCGAGCGGTATTGGACGGACCAAATCCGGTACATCTATTGATCAGGGGCGCAGGGTATCTGTGGCATCGGACAGGGTGAGCCCATCTAGCTCGCGTATCAGTTTTCGGGTCATTGCGTCCTCATAGGCCTCAAAGCCCAAAGCGACTTCGACGAATGCTCCGGGCCCCAGTATAACCCATGTGTTGTAATAGGCGGAAAGCTCACCGACCTGGACATAGCGTTTGTCGCCATGACTGGGATCGTCGGCTCCGATCACCAGCCCATTGATCGTGATGCCGGTGTTTTCCAGTTCGGCTTTCACGCTGCGTGGATGAGGGCCCAGATTGTGCTTGCCGTCCCCTGACAGATCCAATGTGCGTTTCCAGCAATTCGGTTGCTGCGACAGTAGATTGGCTCCGAACCGCATTGCTGACCCAACAGCCGTGCCCTGTGGTGCGTTACCCCGCGCGACGGTCTTCAATTGGTCGCTGATCAGTGCAAGATCTTGTGCCGTGCGGATCTCAGTCCAGTTTACCAACATGCGTTGATGGCGGGTCTCGCTCCATTCGTAGATAGCCAATCGCACAGGCGCGCCGATGTCGGACAGTATCAGTTGAACAACTTCAGGGCGTTGCAAGGCTGCCGCCAGACCTCCGGTTTGCATCCTATACTCGGTGCTGTCGACCGAACCGGACACGTCCAGCCCCAACGCCAGTGCTTGCCTGCATTCCGACGCGGCGGCGCTGGCGAACATGGCAAATATCGCGGCCAGGAGGCGGATCATTGATGTGCACCCTCCTTCAACGCACCGATCTGCAATCCTTTCAGCTCACGTTCCAGCTTGCGACGCATCGCGCGTTCAAAATCCTCGAATCCTTGTGCGATTTCAAGAAACGCGCCAGGACCATGCAGAACGTTGTTTTCGAAAAACGGGATGAGGAACAGCTCTCCTTCAAAATCAGCAGCGTTGATCACCAGTCCGTTGACCACGACGTTTTGAAAAGGAAAGTGCCGGTATGCCGAGTCCGGCCCATAGCCGTCATTGTTTGAGCCATCGCCGGACAAATCGATGGTGTTAAAAAGGCAGGGTGGCGCTTGCTGCATCAAAGTCGCGCCAAACGCCAAGGCATAACCCATTGCCGTGGCCGAGGCGCTGTCCGAGCGAACCGATTGCTGCACCGTTGAGGCGGCAACCAGCAGGTCGGCTTCGGTGTTGATCATGGTCCAGTTCAGAATAACGCGTTGGGTGGTGCGGCCGCTCCACTCATACACGGCCAGCGCGACCGGCGCGGGCGACGAAAAAAATGCCTCGACCACTTCTGGTGCGATCAATGCAGCCGCAAGACCCTTCCGTTGCAAAACGTCTTCGTTCTCGTCCACGGAAGTCGAGATATCCATAGCGAGCGCCAGTGCAAGCCGGCAGGTCTCGGCCCGAACGGGGCTGGCCAGAACGGCCAGACCCAGCGCTATCAGCCAGCGGATCACCAGCTGCCGGTGCTTTCCATGCTGGCCCAGGGCTCGGCTGGTTCCAGCGCTTTGCCGTTTTGGAGCAGTTCGACCGAGATATTATCCGGAGACCGCACAAAAGCCATGCGACCATCGCGCGGCGGGCGGTTGATAACGACGCCGTTGTCTTGCAGATGCTGACAAACTTCGTAGATGTTATCGACGCCGTAGGCTAAGTGCCCGAAATGGCGGCTGTCGCTGGGCAGGTTATCGTCGCCGTCCCAGTTATGCGTCAGTTCGATTGGCCGGTCCTCTTGCCCTGGCGGCGCCATGAAGATCAGCGAAAACCGGCCCTGTTCGCTGTCATACCGGCGGGTTTCCTTCAGGCCCAGCAGTTCGTAGAACGCCATCGACTTCTCCAGATCCTTCACGCGAACCATGGTGTGAAGATATGTCAGCCCCATTGTGGCTTCCTTTCTATTCAGGTGATGCGCTGCAGCTTAGCGCGCGGACCAAGCGTGTCGAGGGGCAGGGCGGACACAATTTGGAAATTGCGACGCTTGGTGCACATGTCGCGGTTCCGGTCTGGGAATTGCCGAGATATAGTGGTGGGCGACTCATTGCTGGAAAGGAACTTTCATGCCGCTGTCCTCTGACCAACTGGCCGAGATCGAAGCGCAACGGGCGCAATCGCATCCAACACGCCGCGTTGTGGCTGAGGGGATGGAAGACCACCTCTATACCGCGCATCAGGTGCTGGACCACGGCTTTGTACGCGTGATTGATTACATGGGGGATGACGCAGCGATTTGTCAGGCGGCACGTGTATCTTATGGCAAGGGCACCAAATCGGTGCAGAATGACGAGGGCCTGATCCGCTATCTGATGCGGCACTGGCACTCGACCCCGTTTGAGATGTGCGAGATCAAGTTGCATGTCAAACTGCCGGTCTTTGTCGCGCGACAGTGGATTCGCCACCGGACCGCAAATGTGAATGAGTATTCTGCGCGGTATTCGATTCTGGACCGAGAGTTCTATATCCCTGCGCCGGACCATGTGGCCGCACAATCCGAAGTGAACAATCAGGGCCGCGGCGACGCCCTGCAAGGCGAAGAGGCAGCCCGCGTTCTGGAAATGCTCAAGGCCGACAGCGCGCGGTGCTATGACAATTACGAAGCCATGATCAACCAGGATGGTCAGCAGGGGCTGGCGCGAGAATTGGCGCGCATGAACCTGCCTGCGAATATCTACACGCAGTGGTACTGGAAGGTGGATCTGCACAACCTGTTCCATTTCCTGCGCTTGCGGGCCGATCCACATGCTCAGTACGAAATCCGCGTTTACGCCGACATGATGTGCAAGATCGTCGCCGACTGGGTGCCCTTCGCGTATAGAGCGTTCGAAGATTACCGTTTGGGCGCGGTCAACCTTTCGGCGCAGATGGTTGATAGCCTGCGGCGCATGTTGGCCGGCGAAGCCGTGACGCAGGAAAACTCGGGCATGACAACACGGGAATGGCGCGAGTTCGAGGCAGTCATTCGCGAGGGTTAAAACCGACAAGACTCTTTCTTCTGATGTCATGATGCCATTTCGAGCGGCTCATGACATCAGTCATCAGTGTTATGTGTGAACGCTCGGAAATCGTGGTGTTCGGCGAAAACTAAAACACTCATGCCGATTCCAAACCGGCGCGAGGGTAAGGTTTCAAACCCTTGAGAATGGACAACGGCCGGAAATTGGCCGTTGGCCTGCTTTTAGTACCCGCAGATGACGGGGTGTTTTATAACGGCTTCAAATCAGAGGCCATTTGTCGGCCGTCGCGTCCGTCTTCCAACTCATACGAGACTTTCTGATTGTCAGCGAGTCCGGTCAGACCGGACCGTTCTACGGCCGAGATATGAACAAAAACGTCCTTGCCACCTTCGTCAGGGGCAATAAACCCATAGCCTTTCGTGGTATTAAACCATTTCACGGTGCCAGTTGGCATTTCCCGTGTCTCCTTCTACTTACACGTTGTCCCACAAATTGGTGGGGGCAGTGGTTGACGTAACCACAACACATCACCGCTTCGCCCACACGACGCGGCCCGAATTGTGTGTTTCGTCTTTTTCAACATTGCACGGTGAAGTAAAAAATCAAGAATTACTGGAAGCAGCAGGCAAAAATGCCCAAAATTCATACTAGTACAGGAACGGTCCCAAAATGCGTCTATATGGCCTGAAAAATTGCGATACGTGCCGTAAGGCATTAAAAGAAATAGAAAATATAGAATTTGTAGACGTTCGGACGCAAGGTGTTCCCGATTCTGTCCTGACAGAGGCGTTTGATACGTTCGGCGAAGCTTTGCTCAATACCCGGTCAACAACTTGGCGTGGATTGGACGCGGAACAACGCACGCGACCACCTTTGGAGCTGCTGAAGGAACACCCGACTTTGATGAAGCGCCCCTTGATCGAAAATGACGGTACGTTGTCGTTGGGCTGGACCGCAAAAACCAAGGCAAGTCTTGGCGTTACCTGATTGGGCGCTTATGTGTCTGACGTAATTATGAGGGTTTAAATGCGCAACGCATCAATGATTTTGGGCGTCATTGCCGGTTTGATCGGAATGATTGTTGGCTTTTTTGGCTATGGCTATATCGAATTCATAGACCATTACGGTGAGATCGAAGGCCTTGCTGAACAAGTGGACAACGCACAGTTCATCCAGACTGCTTCCATTATTGCACCTTTGCTGGCCATCGCGGGGGGCGCAATGGCCCATGCGCGGGCTCTGATCGGTGGAATATTGCTGCTGATCTCAGCCGTCGGGATGTATTTCGCGTTTGGTTTCAACGTCTTTACGATGTTCCCGGTGGCCTTTGCCGCCGTGGCGGGCATCCTTGGGCTGGCCGCGGGAAAGCCGGACGAGCCCAAGGCACATTTCTAGTTCACTTAATGCGCAGGATTCGGTCGGCCGAGAGCGGACCTGCGCCATTAATGACGATGACGAGGAACAGGAAAGTCCACATCATGCGTTGGTCTATCAATGAGATCGCATTGTCGAACAGGCTGCCAAGTTTCACTCCGTGCCCGGTAACGTCAGTGGCGGTCTGAACCCAGATAAAACCGATCATGCCCAATGCTGCCAGGCGTGTAAGTAGGCCAACCAGCAGCAGCGCGGGCAGAACGAACTCTGCAACGGTACCTAGGAAAATCACGATACGCTGGACAATGGTCAGCTGAGAAATATCGTACAAGGCGGCTTCGGCCGCTTTTGGAAAGATCTGACCAAACGCGCCTGCAGACGGCGAGAATATCGAACCGTCGATTTTTGTCATTGCTGAATTCCAGAAATAGAACAGCAGAACCGCGATGAACACGACCCGCGCCAGGGTCGGCGTCAACCAGCCAGAGGTCAATTCCAACCTTCCCAGGGTATTGTTGTGCAATGAGATCAGGGCAGTCATGTTGCCAGCCTTTCGATAGTCACAGAGGTTATTGCGCCGCCCTGCAAAAGCAGCGCCAGAGTGGCCCCAAGGTCAAATTCGGGGAATTCGGCAGAGGTTTGTTCAAATGCCTCGCCAATGGTAAGTCCGGCCTGAACGTGCGCGATCCAGTCCGCTCCGCCTTTGGGCAGAAAATGCGGGGCCGGGTCGAATTCGGGCCGGGTGATCAGGATATCTTCGGATCCGGGGGCAGGTTTTGGTGCACCGTCTTCTGAATTGAAGCGCCAGATCGAAAACAGCGGCCAATCTGACCGAAGAACCTTCATGGATGGCGCAAATTCCAGCTTTGCCAGAACGATCTCTTCCGGTGGGATGGCCAGCGCATCAGGCGGTGCAGGTTGGCTGTCAGCAGAGTGGTAGGACCGGCGCAGCGCCAGTTCCAGACGCGCGACGTCGGCAAGGTAGCCAAGGTGTGACAGCTGCTCCATCCCGGCAAGGAACTCAGGAAATTCCTCACCGTAAAACATCATCAGCGGTGAAGACGGGGGGTGTTTGCGCAGGAAAAGCCCGGCAAGCCCATCCATGTTCTGCGTGCCTAACAGCCGTGCGATCACTGGAAAGGCTTGATGCATCGCTTCGGTCAACGAAACAGCCACGTTGTTGCGGTAAACGCTGAACCGCCGCCCGGCAGGGCGTTCTGCGGCATCCCACAAACCGTCCGGAACGGCCGCCGACGGGTCAAGCAGGGCTGCGCGGAACGTGGTTTGCGAAACGTTCATGCTGGGATGCGGTCCAGTGCCGCCTGCGCCCGATCTGCTTCAGCCCGAAGAACGGACCAGTCGGGTACGTCCGTATCCCATTCGATCAGTACGGGTTTCGGGCCGGAACGGTCCAACACGTAATCCAGCAACGTCCACACCGGATCAACGACTTCGCGACCGTGGCTGTCGATCAGCAAGGGACGGCCATGGTCGTCTTCGTCTTCGTCATGACCGCCAAGGTGGATCTCGTGGACGTTGTCCAGCGGGTAGGCGTCGATGTAGCTCTGCGGAGAGAAGTCCAGATTGGTGGCCGACACGAAGACATTGTTCACATCCAGCAAAAGACCACATCCTGTCAGACGTGAGATTTCCCGCAGGAAGTCAGGCTCGGACCATGTGCTTTCTTCAAAAGCCAAATAGCTGGACGGGTTTTCCAACAGCATTTGCCGCCCCACGGTTTCCTGAACCTGGTCAATATGGGCACAGATTCGCTCCAGCGTTTCGTCAGTGTAGGGCAGGGGCAGAAGATCGTTCAGGAAATGACTGTCATGGGTCGACCAGGCCAGATGCTCGGAAAAGCTGGCCGGATTCAGCCACCCCACCAAGTGTTTCAAGCGCGCCAGATGGTCGGGGTCCAAGGGGCCTTCTCCACCGATCGAGAGGCCAACGCCGTGGACGGAAATGGGAAATTTTTCAGAGAGGTGGCGCAATTGCGCAAGCGGCCTGCCGCCATCACCCATGTAGTTTTCGGCGTGGATTTCAAGCCAGCCGACCGGATGCGCATGGTCCAGAATCTGTTCATAGTGCTGAGGTTTGTACCCGACTCCCGGCACTGCGGGCAGCCTGTTCGATCGAAGTGAACTATCCAGCATGTGCAAATCCTCCGGTCACGAAAAGAGGCGGGCGATTGGGCCCGCCCCTCCGATTCTCAGATGCTTGGGCTTATGCCGGCAGGTCGCGCTCCAGCGGTTCCAGCGAACCTTCGCGCGCTGCACCGTCTGCCGACTTGGGCAGCTCGATATCGGCGCAGGTTCCAGCGTCGACTAGTGTCCAGGCATTGCCCTGATAGTCAACGGTCGAGGTGCCCGCGCAGGTGGTGCCGGGGCCAGCGGCACAGTCGTTCTGACCGGCCAGCGAAACGCCATAGCATTTCTCTTTGGCTTGTGCGGAGGCGGTTGTGGCGACGCCAGATACGGCTGCTGCAACTGCGCTTGCGATAACCAGGGTTTTTGCGGTGTTCGACATCTCGGTAATCCCTTTTGATGACTGCGTATGTCTTCTTGTGACAATGACAAAGGTAGTAGCTAAATCGGGGCAGGTGAATTCACGAGCCCGTGTCTCACAACCCCGTCAAAGAGCGTAATGCCCTCTTGAAGGTTAACAAACTGTTTTTGAAATGAAAAATGGAAAATGTTTCAATCCGGCCTCTAATTCGAGGCCGGATTTCGTGCAAATTATCGCCGAATGTTACAGAAGGTCGGGCGGGGTAGCCGCCAAAGACAACTCTTTTGTTACAGCCTCAAGCGATTGAACCTGTGTCTGTTTTTCGCCAAGTCGGCGCACACTTACCGTACGCTCGTCAACTTCGCGGTGACCGACAGCCAGAATGATCGGCACCTTGCCGACCGAGTGCTCACGGACCTTGTAGTTGATCTTTTCGTTGCGAATATCCGCCTCGGCCCGCACGCCAGCGGCCTTGAGCGTTTCGACAACTTCCAAAACATAGTCATCCGCCTCGGACGTGATCGAGGCGACCACCACCTGACGCGGGGCCAACCAGAACGGAAGCTTGCCAGCGTGCTCTTCGATCAGGATACCGATGAAGCGTTCGAACGAGCCCAATGTTGCCCGATGCAACATGAACGGACGATGCTTTGCGCCATCGGCTCCGATAAAGTTGGCATCCAGACGTTCGGGCAAGTTGGGGTCAACCTGCAAGGTGCCGCACTGCCATGTCCGGCCGATCGCGTCGGTCAAGGTGAATTCCAGTTTGGGGCCGTAGAACGCGCCTTCGCCTTCCAGAACCTCATAGTCATAGCCCGCTGCCCTACAGGCATCGCCCAGCGCTTTTTCGACCAGATCCCAGCTTTCATCCGACCCGATCCGCTTTTCTGGGCGAGTCGACAGTTTGATGGTCCAGTCATGAAACCCGAGGTCAGCATAGACCTTGGACAGGAACGCAATGAACTTGGCGGTCTCAGATTCGATCTGTTCCTCAGCGCAGAAAATATGGCCGTCATCCTGCGTAAAGCCACGGACCCGCATAATCCCATGCAAAGCGCCCGAGGGTTCATACCGCGCGCAAGATCCGAACTCGGCCATGCGCAGAGGCAGATCGCGATAAGACTTCAAACCCTGATTGAAAACCTGCACGTGACACGGGCAGTTCATCGGCTTCAGCGCGTTGATCGCCTTTTCGCGGGCGTGTTCTTCGTCCACTTCGACGATGAACATGTTCTCTTGATATTTGTCCCAGTGGCCAGACGCTTCCCACAGTTTGCGGTCTACGACCTGCGGCGTGTTCACCTCGACGTAACCGTCGCGTTCCTGCATCCGGCGCATATAGTCCTGCAGAGTGGTATAGATTTTCCAGCCATTCGGGTGCCAGAAAATCTGACCCGGTGCCTCTTCCTGCATGTGGAACAGGTTCATCTCGCGGCCCAGCTTGCGGTGGTCACGTTTGGCGGCCTCTTCCAGCATGTGCAGGTGCGCTTTCAGCTTTTCCTTGCCGGTGAAGGCCACGCCATAAATACGCTGCAGCATCGCACGCGAACTGTCGCCACGCCAATAGGCGCCAGCAATGCTCATCAGCTTGAAGGCGTCGCCCGGCAGTTGGCCGGTGTGCTGCAAGTGCGGGCCACGGCAGAGGTCCTGCCAGTGGCCGTGCCAGTACATGCGAAGCGGTTCGTCACCCGGAATGGCTTCGATCAGCTCGACTTTATAAGGCTCGTTATTGGCCTTGTAGAATTCGATTGCGCGCTGACGGTCCCAGATTTCGGTGGTGACGGGATCGCGCTTATTGATGATCTCCTTCATCTTTTTCTCGATGAGGCCGAGATCTTCGGGCGTGAACGGTTCTTCCCGGTCGAAATCATAGTACCAACCGTTGTCAATCACGGGGCCGATGGTGACCTTGGTTGCAGGCCAGATTTCCTGCACTGCACGCGCCATCACGTGCGCCAGATCGTGACGGATCAGCTCGTTGGCCTGTTCCTCATCTTTCATGGTGTGGATGGCGATCTGCGCGTCAGATTTGATGGGCCACTGCAGGTCCCAGTGCTGGCCGTTCACGGTGGCCGAGATGGCCTTTTTGGCCAATGAGTTCGAGATATCAGCAGCGACCTGAGCTGGCGTGACGCCTGCGTCATAGGATCGTGCATTGCCATCGGGAAAAGTAAGGGAGACTGGCTGTGAGTCTAGGGCCATATCGGCTCTCCTCGTCGGTTTGGCGCCCACTGAACGCCCGGTTGCGGGTTATGTGTGTTCGATCCATTTGGCAGTTGCAGCATGACCTGTCAAGCACCCAACCGCGCTGTGGTTGACGCGGCGGGAGGTTCGAATTCGGGAATTGCAGCCACCGGGCAGCCGTGCATGATGAACCCCAAAAGGAAAGAGGGCGACATGGCAGCGACGGATTTTCTGGAAACGGCGCAAGGGCGGCGGCTGGCTTATCGCAAAAGCGATGGGGCAGGGCCGACGGTTGTGTTTTTGGGCGGGCTGAAGTCTGACATGGAGGGCACCAAGGCGGTGCATCTTGAGGCTTGGGCCAAGGCGCGCGGTCAGGCATTCCTGCGGTTTGATTATTCTGGTCACGGTGAAAGTTCGGACAAGTTTGAGGACGGCTGTATCGGGGACTGGCACGATGACACTCTGGCCGCCGTGACTGAGCTGACAGTTGGGCCTTTGATTATTGTTGGGTCGTCAATGGGCGGCTGGCAGGCGCTTTTACTGGCCAAAGCGATACCGGACCGGATTGCCGGTATGGTCACAATTGCCGCGGCCCCGGATTTTACCGAGGACGGGTATTGGGCATCGTTTTCTGACACGCAAAAACAGGTGTTGGAGACCGAAGGGTATGTCGAACTGCCCTCGGACTATATGGAGCCCTACATCATCACGAAGCGTATGATCGAAGATGGAAGACAACGGCTGGTTTTGCGGGATGGAATGAACCTTCCTTTTCCGGTTCGTTTTCTGCAGGGGACTGCAGATACGGCGGTTTCCAGTGCAACCGCAATGCGTCTATTGGACCACGCCACGGGACCTGACATGCGTCTGCTGTTGGTCAAGGACGCTGACCACAGATTCTCGGACGGGCCATGCCTTGAGATCATCGAAAACGCCGTGCTTGAAGTGATGGGCGTGCAATGATCCGGGCATTCGGCAAAATTATAGGTCGTTTTCTTCTAGTGCTGGTTGCGGCTGGCGCTTTGATCTATTGGTTCGGCCCCCGCGAAGCGGTGAACCTGAATCCGACATTTGAACCCCGCAAGTTTGGCGAAGGGGTGCAGGTCTATTTCGAAAGCGTCGAGTCCACTTTCGATGACATTACTCCGGGTGTTGAGAAACGGGTTATCTGGCGAGACGGGTTCAAAGAACAGCGCACGCCGGTTTCCATCCTGTATGTGCACGGGTTTTCCGCCTCGTCCGAAGAAATTCGCCCGGTCCCCGATATGGTCGCAGAGGCTTTGGGGGCCAATCTGGTCTACACCCGCTTGCAGGGCCACGGGCGCGGTGGGGATGCAATGGCCGAAGGCACCGCCTCGGGCTGGATGCAGGATTTGGCCGAAGGGTTGGCTGCCGCTCGGGCGGTGGGCGATCAGGTTGTCGTGATTTCGACCTCGACCGGCGGAACGCTGGCTGCGGCTACGGCATTGGACGACGCGCTTATAGAAAACGTAGCCGGTTTGGTCTTTGTCTCTCCGAATTTCGGAGTGAACACGCCCGGTGCCTGGATACCCGGCCTTCCATGGGCGCGCAGCTGGCTGCCATTGATCATGGGGGAAGAACGGGACGTCTCTGGCCCGGACCGGGAAAAGAACAAGTACTGGTCGTCGGTTTATCCGTGGGAGGCAGTTGTGCCTATGACCGCCTTGGTTGAGACTGTTTATGCATTGGACTTCTCGCAGGCGCGTGTCCCAGCGCTGTTCTGGTTCTCTGACGATGATCAGGTTGTGCGTCCGGACTTGACCCACAAGGTGGCCGATGCCTGGGGCGGGCCTGCAAGTGTTCAGACGGTAACGATGGGGCCGGGTGATGACCCGTCATCCCATGTGATCGCCGGACGCTTGATGTCTCCGGGGCAGACGGATGCCGCGGTCGCTGGTATTCTGGCATGGCTGAAAGAGCAGGGGATCGAATGATGGAACAGCGCGTCAGCTTAATAACGGTTGGGGTCGAGGACCCGGAAGCCGCGGCCGTGTTCTATGAAAAGATTGGCTGGAAACGTGTCGACAGCCCGGATGGTGTGATTGCCTTTGATCTGATCGGGCAGACGCTGGGGCTGTATCCTCTGCCGGCATTGGCCGATGAGATTGGTGTTGACGTGGGCACCTTGGGCCGTGGGGCGCTGACGCTTAGCTATAACTGCCGGTCAAAGGAAGATGTCGCGCAGGTTTTAAGCAAGGTTCAGGCCGCTGGCGCCGAGGTTCTTAAACCGGCCTCGGATGTGTTCTGGGGCGGGCATCACGGTTACTTCCGCGCGCCCGACGGCACGGTATGGGAGGTCGCTTTCAACCCGTTCTCACCTCTGGCCCCTGATGGGGCGTTTCGCTGGAACGGGTATGGGTGATGCGTAAGCCGGGTAGCATGTGGAGCCTTGAAACTCTTGGCCGCGTGCGCCTGTCCAAGCACTTTTTCATGCGGGATTTCTTGTATTCCGAGATTGGAAATTTCCATGAAAAACAAAATCTTCCCGACAATCCCGATCTTGCCATCGAAACCGGCCGAGCCTTTTGCCTGACGTTGCTGGACCCGTTAGAAGAGACGTTCGGACGCGTGGCAGTCCGGTCCGGTTACCGATCGCCGTCGTTGAATCAATTTGGCAATGAAAACCGGCTGAACTGTGCCCGAAATGACAATCCGCTGGAATGCCATATCTGGGACTGGGGCACCGGCGATGATCGGATTGCTGGGGCGTCGATTGTCATTCCGTGGTTCGCGGATCGTTACGCGGAAGGGCGGGATTGGCGCGATCTGGCGTGGTGGATGCACGACCATCTGGAGTATTCCGAGATTTGGTTTTTTCCAAAACTCTGCGCCTTCAATCTGGTGTGGCGACCAATTCCCATCAAGCGTATCGACAGCTACATCGTCCCGCGCGGGTGCCTGTTGCGTGCGGGCGAAAATCCGGGCGAAGACCTGAAGACTCGTCAAAAGCGCTATGCGGATTTTCCCACGTTTCGCGGTATTGCCTATCCGTGAAGTTTAACTTGCCCAGGCCGAAAAAACCTCTCATCCTGTTAAAAAACAAAGCCACTCAAGAAGCTGAGATGAAGGAGGCCGCGATTGATCGAGCCGCTGGTTCTATTGCCCGGATTGATGTGCGATTCTAGGGTGTTTGCCCCTCAGATCGCCCACTTTTCTCGTCAACGCGCGGTCACGGTTGCACCGGTTTCGTTGGGCGAGCGGATTGAAGAGATCGCATCGGGCCTATTGGATCAACTGCCCCATCGTTTCGCACTGGCCGGGTTGAACATGGGCGGCGTCGTGGCCTTGGAACTTGTTCGCCGTGCACCTGACCGAATCTCGCCCTGTGTCTGATGGCGACGGATGCGCAGGCCGACACGCCCCAGATCGCAGCGACGCGAGAAGAGCATATGGTCGGCGCGAAGGCCGGTCGGCTTGAAGAGGTGATGCGAAAAATCATTGGGTCAGACACACTGGCCCCAGGGCCAAGACGTGTTCCCATCCTAAATGACGTGATAACAATGGCTCTGGACCAGGGGGCGGATGTCTTTGACCGGCAGATGCGCGCTTTGCAGCGGCGCGCTGATCAGCAAGGGGCGCTGAGGACGATCAAGTGCCCCACGCTGGTGCTGTGTGGGGCGCGTGACCTGCTGTCACCTGTGCGCAAACACGCCTTTATTGCGGAACTGATCCCGGATGCCGAACTGAAAGTGGTTGAGGACGCGGGACATTTGCCAACCCTCGAGACCCCTCAGGTCGTCAATGAAGCGCTTGAGAACTGGTTAAGCACACCTACGCGGGTCACTTACGGATAAAGGGCTGCGCGTTCGGATTTGCTGAGGATCACAGGTTCGGCAACCGGGTCAAAAGTGCCTGGGTCGAAGAAGGGTGTGTTCTTCCAACTGCCTGACACCCGCGATTTCGCGACACGGGTCACTAGCCCATATACGGCTGACCCAATCTTTTCATGGGTCTGTTTGCCGTATCCTGTGGGGATAAACCCGCGCGTGGTGATCGGCCCCAACCCACTTGGGTCGGGGATACGTTTGACGATAAAACCCGCGAATGGGAACTTCGGCGTTGTTGGTGTGGTCGCCAGTGGCGCATTGCAGCAACTGGCATACCAGCGCATCATCCCTTTGGGGCTTAGTTGCATCAGCGCGAGATGCTCTGCGCCACCGTCGAAATGGATCTCTTCCGGAAGCATCTGCAGGATTTCAACAGGACCGGGGGCAGGATCGGGTTGCCCAAAGTACAATTGCGCCGCGCGGCAATCGTGACAGTAGCACACGACATGTGTGCCGTGTTTCACGCCTGCGGCGCTGATCCGTCCATGTAGGGAACCGCAAGAGCAGGAAAACGGGGTCTCTTTCACCGTCTTCCTGCTCATCGCTTTCAGGCCACTTTGTTTTTGTTTGCCGCGCGACGCTGTGGTTTGCGCGTGTTGGCGTTCATGAAGTCGATCACAAGCGGCCGGATATTGTCGCGCCAGCTGCGCCCCGCGAAGATGCCGTAATGGCCGGCGCCGGGTTCGACATGACTTGCCTTTTTGTTGGCCGGCAAGCCGGTGCACAACTCAAGAGCGGCGATACACTGACCTGGGGCCGAGATGTCATCGTTTGCGCCTTCGACCGATTTGACCGCAACATCAGTGATTTTGCCGATATCGACTTTGTGCCCCGCAACAATGAACTCGTTGCGCGCGATTTCGCGGTTTTTGAAAACGCGCTCGACTGTGGACAGGTAAAACTCGGCTGGCATATCCATAACGGCCAGATATTCATCGTAGAACCTGTTATGGGCATCGTGATCCGATGCTTCACCCCGCATCACGCGCTGGATCTGATCTGTAAACGCCTTGGAGTGGCGGTCTGCATTCATTGACATGAAAGAGGCAAGCTGCAGTAGTCCGGGATAGACCATGCGCCCAACGCCTTTATATTTGAAGCCCACGCGTTGGATCATGGTTTCTTCCAACTGTCCCATGGTGACGCGGCGGCCGAAATCTGTCACGTCGGTCGGAGTGGCGTCAGGGTCAACCGGCCCACCGATCAGGGTCAGTGTGCTTGGCTGGGCTTTGGGTTCAACCTCGGCCAGATATGCGGTCGCGGCCAGGGTCAGCGGAGCGGGTTGGCAAACGGCGACGACATGTGTGTCCGGGCCCAGTTCCTTCATAAAATCGACAAGGTAGAGCGTGTAATCCTCGACATCGAACTTGCCTTCGGAAACGGGAATATCACGCGCATTATGCCAATCGGTTACGTAAACCTCGCAATTGACCAGCAGGCTCTTGACTGTCGAGCGCAACAAAGTCGCGTAGTGCCCCGACATAGGTGCAACCAACAGTACCTTACGGGGTTGTTCTTCCCGTCCGTTGACGCGAATATGGATCAGGTCGCCAAATGGGCGCTCCATTACGGGAACAATATCAACAAGGTGGTCTTTGCCATCCTCACACGTGAACGTTCGAATACCCCAGTCCGGCTTTGCGATCATGCGCTGAAACGTGCGCTCGGTCACTTCGCCCCATGCGGCCATCATGCTGAACGCTGGGTTGGGGATCATGGAGAACAGTGGGTAAGACGCCATAGCACTGGCCGTTGCCCCCATCCATTGGTTCGTGTTGCGCATGGTTTCCATAAGGTCGTAGGTCATCATGTAGCGCATATAGGGGGCCTCCTGGCTGCCGGTGTGAGTGTCGGACCATTCGTCGCTTTGTTCCCCAAGCCCACGACGATTATTCTGCATAGCAGCGAGGTTAAGGGGGAATTGTTAAAATGACAACAAGTGAACACCAGACACCGGAGCTATCCCCGGAACACCTTGAGAGGCTTAAAGAAAATATGGACAAGGTGGAGGAGCTTTCGAAGCGGCTTGTTGATGCGATGTCGGGAAAGAAGGGTCATAACCCTGCGTTAGACGGTCCGAATCAAGAGCTTTATGCAAAGGCAGCATCGGCGTATTGGGCTGAGGCGATGCAGAACCCGGCCAAGCTGTTGGAGCAGCAGATCGAGTTCTGGGGCCAGTCTGTTCTGAACTTTGCCGAGGCGCAGCAGGCGCTGGTGAGCGGCGAGGAGGCGGAAGAGGCCGCCTCCGCCCCCCGGGACAAGCGGTTTTCCAACCCTCTGTGGGAGACAAACCCGTATTTCAAATTCATCCGCCAGCAATATCAGACCAATGCCGAAGCCATCGCGCAAGCAGTGGCTTCGGTCGAGGATCTGGATGTGCAGGACAAGCAGCGGCTGGCGTTCTTCTCGCAGCAGATCATCGACATGATGTCTCCGACGAACTTTCTGGCGACCAACCCGGATGCGCTGGAAAAGGCGGTTGAGACGGAAGGCCAGTCACTGATCCAGGGGCTGGAAAACCTCGTGGCCGATCTCGAGGCTAATGACGGTGAGATGGTGGTGAAGCTGGCCGATGACAGCGCCTTTGAGGTTGGCGGCAATATCGCGACAACGCCCGGCGATGTGATCTATCGCAACCGGCTGATGGAGCTGATCCAGTACAAACCGGCGACCGAGACGGTGCACGAAACACCGCTGGTGCTGTTCCCGCCCTGGATCAACAAGTTCTACATTCTGGACCTCAAGGCGCAGAACAGCCTGATCAAATGGGTGACCGAGCAGGGCTATACCCTGTTTGTGGTCAGCTGGGTGAACGCCAATGAATCCCACGCCGATATTGGCATGGAGGATTATATCCAGGAGGGATTCCTGACCGCGATCGAAGAGGTCAAATCGATCTGCAAGGTCAAACAGGTCAACGCTGTCGGTTACTGCATCGCGGGCACCACGCTCAGCCTGACGCTGTCGCTGCTCAAGCAACGCGGCGACAAGTCGATTAAGTCGGCCACGTTCTTCACGGCCCTGACCGACTTTGGAGACCAGGGAGAGTTCACGCCCTTCCTGCAGAACGACTTTGTGGACGGGATCGAGGATCAGATCTCGGAGGACGGTGTACTAAAAGCGTGGATCATCGGGCGCACGATGTCATTTCTGCGCTCAAAGGACCTGATCTATGGGCCTGCGATCCGCAGTTATATGATGGGTGAGACACCGCCCGCGTTTGATCTGCTGTTCTGGAACGGGGACGGGGCCAATCTGCCCGGCCGCATGGCGGTTCAGTACCTGCGCGGCCTATGTCAGCGCAATGACTTCGTCACCGACGGGTTCGAATTGCTGGGGCACAAGCTGCATGTGCGCGACGTGGACGTGCCGCTGATGGCGATCACCTGCGAGACCGATCACATCGCGGCGTGGAAGGCGTGTTATCGCGGGGTGCAGCAGATGGGGTCGCGGTCGAAGACCTTCATCGTCTCGGAGTCGGGGCATATTGCGGGCATCGTGAACCCGCCCAGCAAAAAGAAATACGGTCACTATACCAACACCGATTTGAAGGCAGATCCGGAGACCTGGTTGAAAGAGGCCACGTATCACGAAGGCTCCTGGTGGCCCCGGTGGGAGGCCTGGCTGAAGAAGCGGTCGGGTAAACAGGTGCCCGCGCGTGCGACCGGCGATTCGGCCCATCCTGCCCTGGCTTCGGCGCCTGGGACCTATGTGCGAGTCAAGGCAAGTATTTGATTTCAATGCGCCTTGCAGAAATATGCCGCAGTGCAGCAATAAAACTCTTGCAATGCTGCGGTGCGGCATCCATATTGTCCTCAAGCTGATGAAAACCGGGGT
>NZ_JBXWOA010000006.1:0-218593 GCF_059610645.1 Ruegeria sp. CDSC054
GCCACCAACGACGTGACAGCAGCTGCCAAGAAAGCCGCTGCTGCCAAGTAAGCAAACGCCGCGAGGCGCACCCACTCCTCCCAATCGGTGCAATCGCGCAGGGCAGGTCGAAAGACCTGCCCTTTCTTTTTGTGCTGCGCTCGCATAGTCTTTGCTGCAATGCATCATCCTTGGGGAGGGTAAACGGTGTCGGAACAAGAAAAACCACTGTTGATCAAACGTTACGCCAGCCGTCGGCTGTATAACACCGAGACCAGTGACTACGTCACACTTGAAGACATCGCGTCGTTTATTCGGGACGGGCGCGAAGTACAGATCATAGACCTGAAGTCAGGTGATGATCTGACGCGGCAATATCTGCTGCAAATCATTGCTGAACACGAAAGCCGCGGCGAAAATGTTCTGCCGGTCAATGTGCTGAACGATCTTGTGCGCAGCTACATGCTGCCGGGTGGCGGTGTGATGCCGCAATTCCTGCAAAGCTCATTCGAGATGCTGCGGGAAAACCAGAGCAAGATGATGGAAAACATGAGCGCGATGAATCCGATGTCTCAGATGCCGGGATTCGATGCAATTCAGGCGCAGCAGCAAGCATTCCTGAAAGCCATGACAGGTGGTCTGTCCGGCGGATGGTCCGGCCCGGACAAAGACGATGACGCCAAATCCGAGCCCAAGGAAGATTTGGACGACATCAAAAAACAGTTGGCGGAACTGCAGCAAAAGCTGTCCAAGCTCAACTGACGCGGCCCAAAATGCGCTGGTTGATCCTGAGTATCACGCTACTTTGGATGCAACCCGCGTTGTCGCAAGGTGTCTTCTCGGACCAGTGGACCCAAGTTTGTACATTGGGAACACGGGCCGAAGCCGGATGTGACGCGATTCGTGTGCGCGAAATTCTTGCGGCCGATCAGCCCCAATGGCGCGCGATTGGACGTGTTAATTTTGCCAGTCGAGATCAGAAGTCTCACTGCACCGGTGTTCTTGTTTCGGACAACCTTGTCCTGACCGCCGCGCATTGCTTGTACAACACACCGCGTCAGCGGTGGATTCCCCCCTCAAGCATCCGTTTTGCCGCCGGTTATCAGCGCGGAGAAGCCGCTGCGGTTTCAGGCGTGAAAGGGTATCGGCTCCATCCCGAACAGGGCGTTGAAGGCCGGTTTGATGACAGAGCAGACCTGGATTGGGCGGTTCTCGAACTCAGCGCGCCGATTGGGCAACAGGTCGGCTATCTGCCCCTGGCGGATGATGGCGCGACAGAAACATTTGTTGCGGGGTATCCCGGAATCCGACCCCATGTGCTGAGCAAAACAAACACCTGCCAGCCGCACCGCCATTCAAGCGGGGTTTTGTTGGCGACATGTCCGGTCATGATGGGCGATTCTGGTGCACCTCTCTTGGTCGAGACGGAAACCGGTTTGCAGGTTGTCGGAATCCTATCCCGCGTGGCTGCAACCCCGAAGGGGATCACAGCGCTGTTTTTGCCAGTCGATCTGTTTGACTTTGGACCTTAGTCGTCGTCAGGTTCCATACACCGGAACCGGGCCGGTAACCTCGCCTACAGACGCCAGCAGGATATCCGAAATCACGTCCAGCTCTTCGCGTGTCAGGCGCACAGGCAGCCGTACGTCGCAGGCTTTCATAAGCATTGCGCGGGTTTGCGGTAGCTCGAACTTTTCCGGCAGGAATTGCCAGTTCCAGAATGCGCGTGCGTTGTCCTGACTCAGGCCAAAGACCTGAACTTTGACGCCACGCGCCTCAGTCGCCGCAGCAAAGGCGCGGATATCGTTGTCGTCCATGTCCACAAGGTTGAACTGAATGGAATCCGGTGCCCGGCGTTCGGGCTCCAGAGCGGCAGGGACGTCGATATTGGGCGATGTATTCAGCCGGTCTGCAACATAGTCGTGGTTGGACAGGCCATCACGCACACGGCGCGCAAGTTCCGGGATTTGTGGCCGGATCACAGCAGCACTGAGATTGCTCATCCGTAAATTATAGAGCGGCAATTGGTTCTGCCAGCGGGCGAACGCCTGCTCCAACTCGGGCGAGTTGTCGCCTTGCGGCCCTTTGTGTTTCTTCCAGTTATGTTCGTACGCGCCCGACATGATCACGGCTTGCGCCACCAGATCGGCATCATCGGTGATCAGAATGCCGCCTTCGCCCGCGTTGATCATCTTGTAGGACTGAAATGAGAAGCAGCCGATCTTGCCGATCGTTCCGATATTGCGCCCGTGCCAGGTTGTGCCCAGCGAGTGCGCCGCGTCCTCGATCACAGGGATGTCGCGCGCGTCACACAGCGCCATGATGGCGTTCATGTCTGAAGTGTGGCCGCGCATGTGGCTGATGATCACGGCCTGAACGCCGTCCAGCTTGGCCTCGAAATCCGACATGTCGATGCGGTAATTCTCACCCACTTCGCACAGGACCGGAATGCAGTCTGCGTGTACGACCGAAGACGGAACGGCGGCGAAGGTGAAACCGGGGATCAAAACCCGCGCATCCCGCGGCAGGCCGAGCGCCTTGAGCGACAGGAACAGGGCAGCCGAGCAGGACGAAACGGCCAGCGCGAATTTACTGCCCAGCAGCTTGGCAAACTCGGCCTCAAGCAAGGCAACCGGCGCGTCCTGCGGTGCGGTATAGCGAAACAGATCGCCTGACTGCATCAGGGCGTCGATGGCTTCTTTTGCTGCTGGGGGGATTGGTTCGGCGGCATGAACGTTTGGCGGAAGCGTCATATTTGATTTTCCCAAATTCTATCTTTGGGAAATTTAAAGCTAAACGAAGTGCAAGCCAAGCCCTCATTCGCCCCTGAGGCGAAATTTCACCGATATGCCAAAATTCCTAAAGGTCAGAAACCCAACCGGTCCCGCAGCGCGAACCATGTCATCGCCAGCACCAGCAGAGGGCTGCGCAGGGCAGGGCCTCCTGGAAAGGGCATGGCGGGGACGCGGGCCATCGTGTCGAACCCTTCGGCTTGCCCCCGGATGGCCAGTGCCATCAGTTGGCCCGCATGCGTGGCCGTGCCGACCCCGTGCCCGGAATAACCCGACGCGGAAAGGATATTGGGCGCGATCCGCGTCAGATACGGCATCCGACGCATTGTGATGGCCAGAGTGCCGCCCCAAGCGTAGTCGATCTTTACATCCCTCAAGTGCGGGAAAATCTCGGTCATCGGTTTGCGCACTGTTGCCGTGATGTCACTGGGAAAACGGTAGCCGTAGCTTTCGCCGCCGCCGAACAGCAGGCGGCCATCGGCGCTAAGGCGGAAGTAATTCACCACGAACTTGGTGTCGGCGACAGCCACGTCTTTTGTCAGAACGCGGGCGGCATCCGCGCCCAAAGGCTCGGTCGCGGCGATGAAATTGTTGATGGGCATGACCTTGGTGGCCACCTTGCGGTTCAGATCGCCGAGATATCCGTTGCAGGCCAGAATGACGTGGTCTGCCGTCACATTGCCCTGCGCGGATTTTACAACGGCTGGGGTGGTTTCTTCGACGCCAAGAACCTCGGTGCTTTCATAGATGCGTACGCCTGCTTTTGCCGCTGCCTGAGCCAGCCCCAACGCAAAATTCAGCGGATGCAGATGCGCCGCGCCCATATCCAGATAGCCGCCCCGATAAGACGGCGAAGGACACAATGCTTGACCTGCGCCTTCGTCCAGAACTTTGATCTGGTCATAACCATAGCGGTCGGACAGATGTGCCGCGTGATCATGAAGCTCTTGCTGCTCACCTTGGCTGAGTCCAAGAACTGCCACGCTAGGTTTCAGATCACAGTCGATCTGGTGTTTCGCAATCAGGGATTTGACCAGATCTTTTGCGTCCTCGGCCAGATCCCACAGCTTGGCGGCGTCGTCATCGCCGACCAGCCGCTCGAGGTCTTCCTGATCCATCCGCTGCGCACTGCCCAGCTGTCCGCCGTTGCGGCCCGAGGCCCCAAAGCCAACGCGGTGCGCCTCGAGTAACACGACATCGAACCCTGCTTCGGCCAGATGTAACGCGGCGGACAGGCCGGTATACCCGCCGCCCACGATGCAAACATCAGCCTTCACATCGCCGGACAGCGCGGGGAAGCGATCCACCGGATTGGCCGTAGCAGCGTACCAGCTGGCCGGGTACTCGGCCTTGCGGTCATTGGAATAAAGCAGGTTCATCGGGTGCCTCAGACATTCATCAGCAGATGTTCGCGCTCCCACGGAGAGATGACCTGCAGGAACTCTTCGTACTCGGCCCGTTTGACGATGCCATAGACGCGGGCGAACTCAGGGCCCAGAACTTCGTGCAAGGCAGTGGCCTCATCAAACAGGTCCAAAGCGTTGCCCATCACCTGCGGGATGTCACCTTCGCCCTCATATGCGTCACCATAGAATTGGCGGCGCGGGCGTTCTTGCCGGGTCAGGCCCAGATAACCACAGGCCAGGGACAGCGCGATGCCCAGATAAGGGTTGCAATCCATCCCTGCGATCCGGTTTTCCACGCGGCGTGCCTCGGGGCCGGACAGGGGCACGCGAATGCCGGTGGTGCGATTATCACGCGCCCATTCCAGATTGATCGGTGCGGCGTGGTCTTTCACATAACGGCGGTAGGAATTCACGTATGGGGCCATCACGGCCAGACCTGCCGGCAGGTGGTTCTGCAACCCGGCAATGAAGTTGTAGAACGCGTCCGTTTCACCGCCCTGAGGACCGGAAAAGATGTTCTGGCCTGTTTCCATGTCGATAATCGAGTGGTGGATGTGCATCGCCGAGCCTGGCTCATCCTCGATCGGTTTTGCCATGAACGTGGCAAAGCAGTTGTGGCGCAGCGCGGCCTCGCGGATCAGACGTTTGAAGTAGAACACTTCGTCGGCCAGTTTGACCGGGTCGCCATGGCGCAGGTTAATCTCTAGCTGACCCGCGCCACCTTCCTGCGTGATGCCGTCAATTTCGAACCCTTGATGCTCGGCGAAATCATAGATGTCGTCGATCACAGGCCCGAACTCGTCCACCGCGGTCATCGAATAGGCCTGCCGCGCGGCTGCCGGACGACCCGAACGGCCCATCATCGGTTTGATACCCTGTGCCGGGTCGACATTGGGGGCGACCAGAAAGAACTCCATTTCCGGTGCTACGACCGGTTTCCATCCCTTGTCGTGATACAGTTGGACGACGCGTTTCAGAACATTTCGCGGGCTGAAAGGGATCGGCTTGTCGTCCCGGTCATAGGCGTCGTGAATAACCTGCAATGTCCAGTCACCCGTCCACGGCGCGGCAGATACAGTTGAAAAATCAGGTTTCAGGATCATGTCCCGTTCGATGAAACCGTCCTCACCCGCTGCTTCGCCCCAATCGCCGGTGATGGTTTGATAAAAGATGCTATCGGGCAGGTGGAAATAAGTCTGCCGCGCGAACTTGCTGGCAGGTACGGCCTTGCCGCGCGCAATGCCCGGCAGGTCCGAGATGATGCATTCAACCTCATCCAGCCGGTGGCCGGAGATATAAGTTTTTGCTGCCTCTGGCAGCTGGTCTGTCCAGTCGGCCATCAGGCCCTCTCTTTCTTCAGAAATTCTGCCATGTGCCGTCCGATGGTCGCGTTGTCGTCGGGGCCGGGCAGGCGGTTGGCGGCCGCTTCCATCAACGGGTCGGGAACGACACCCTTGCCGCGTGTTTCCATCAGGCCCTGGATAAAGGCATCGCCGTATTCCGGGTGGGCCTGCACGGTCCAGATGTTGTCGCCATAACTTACCATCGCATTGCGGCAAAAGTCGTTGGTGCCTGTCACACGTGCGCCTTCGGGCAGCTCAACCACTTGATCCTGATGCCAGGCATTCAGGGTGACGGATTGGCCATCCAAGTCATATTCGGTGCGCCCGACGGCCCAGCCACCGGAAAACTTTTCGACTTTGCCGCCCAAGGCTTGCGCGATGATCTGGTGGCCAAAGCACACACCGATCAGCGGACGACCGCTGCGTTGAATAGCACGGATCAGATCTTCGAGCGGTGGTATCCACGCATGATCCTCATACGCGCCATGGCGCGAGCCGGTGATGATCCAGCCATCAGCCTGAAACGCGTCCTTGGGGAATTGGCCGTCTACAACGGCGAAGGTTTCGTAGGTAAAGCCATTGCCGTCCAGCAGCGCGGCAAACATCGCGTCATATTCGCTGAATTGGTCCTGTAGTTCATCAGGTGGATGGCCGGTCAGTAGGATGCCGATTTTCATGGGTCACCAAATTTGATCAAATTTATTCTAGCCCAGCGGATGCGGGCGGGCAAGAGGGCTCATACGGCTTCGACATAACTCAGCCAATGGTTTTCGGATGGACGCTCGGCGAAACGCTTGATTTCCTGTCGCTTGGTCATGGCGAAATAGCGGATCAGGTCGGCCGGAAAAATGCGCGCGACATTGGGGTCTGTTTCGAATGCTGTGATGGCTTGGGTCCAGTCGGCAGCCAATTGCGGCAGCCCGTCGACCTCATAGGCATTGCCCGAAATCGGGGCAAGCGGTTCCGACTGATCTTCGATGCCGTTCATGGCGCCCCCCAGAACAGCGGCCAACATCAGATAGGGGTTGATGTCCCCACCGGCGACGCGGTGTTCGATCCGCCGTGCGACCGGCGCGCCACCGGGAATACGCACAGCCGCAGTGCGGTTCTCATAGGCCCAACACGCACCGGTTGGGGCGTGCGCGCCCGGGACCAGACGCGTGTATGAATTCCCGTGCGGTGCAAAGACAAGCGTACATCCGGGCATCGCCGTCAGGCATCCCGCCACCGCCCACCGAAGAAAATCGGTGCCTTCGGGTCCACCGTTGTCAAACACGTTGCGGCCCTGTTGATCCACGACCGAGAAATGGAGATGCATCCCGTTGCCAGCGTCATCGGCGTAGGGTTTCGCCATGAAGGTTGCGGTGAACCCGTGTTTACGGGCAAGGCCACGCGCCAAGGCCTTGAAAAGCCATGTATCATCGGCACAGCGCATGGCGTTTTGGTGATTCAGGTTGATTTCGAACTGGCCAATACCGCTTTCCGAGATGGCGGTTTGCGCGGGAACTCCTATCGCAGCGCACCCGTCATAAAGGTCGGTGAAGAACGCATCGAAGGCATCCATTTCTGCCATCGACAGGACTGCCTCATCCTCCAGTCGTCGCTGGGTCACGGGATTGACCGGCGGCTGCGGATGCGCACCCGAGGCGTCTAGCAAGGTGAACTCCAGCTCTGTCGCCGCAATGACCGACCAGCCACGCTGTGCATAGCGATCAAGAACAGAGGCAAGTGCATGCCTGGGGTCGCCAGCAAACGGGGTGCCTTCGTCGTCATACAGGCACATGGGGACCAGGGCGGTTTCCGTTTCCAGCCAAGGCACTGGCACTGGGCCGCGCTCGGTCGGAAGCAAGACACCATCTGCGTCACCGGATTCGAATACCAGCGGGCTGCCGTCGATATCCGCGCCCCACAGGTCGACATTCAACGCTGAAAACGGCATGCGCAGCGTGCCTTTGTCCAGCTTGTCGGCGTAAGAGGGCGGCACACGCTTGCCTCGCATCTGACCATTCAGGTCACATGCGGCAACGCGAAAACTGTGCAGGGCGCTCAGATCCATCACTGACTCCATTACTCTGGCTACCCGAGGTGTAATAGAGGAGTGACCTGTTGTCACGAAATTTGATCAAATTTTCTTTGACTGAGAAAAACCCCGCGCTCGTCCAGTGGGACAGGCGCGGGGTTGACCGTCAGACGAAGCTGACGCCGTTTTCCACCATCGGCAGAGTGGTGACTTTCACGCCGGAAAGCGCCCGGATCGCATTGGCCAGCGCGGGGGCCGAAGGCGGTGTGCCGGGTTCTCCAACACCAGTGGGGGCTTCGGCGGAAGGCACGATATGAACGTCAATCTCGGCAATATCGCCGATGCGCAGCGGTTCATAATCAGGGAAGTTGTACTGGTCCACCGCGCCTTGGGTCAGCGTGATCTGATCACGCATGACGTGGCCGATACCATATCCGATACCGCCTTCCATCTGCGCGCGCACCACGTCGGGGTTCACGGCAATCCCGCAATCCACGGCGCATGTGACCTTCTCGATCTTGATGCCGTTTTCCGGATCACCGGACACCTCAACAACCTGTGCGGCATAAGACCCAAAGGACTTATGCACCGCGATACCTTGTGCGCGACCCGCAGTAGCATTACCCCAACCGGCCTTCTCAACAGCCAGCTTCAGAACTTCTGCCTTGCGTTGCTGATCCGCATTATTGGTGTCCGCCAGATGGGACAGACGGAATTCTACCGAGTCACGACCCGCAGCCTCGGCCACGGTATCCATCATTGTCTCCATGACATACCCGGTGTGCGTGTGCCCCACCGAGCGCCACCAAAGAACCGTTGTTGCCTTGGGGGTGTCGGTTAAACCCAAGGCCATTCCGGGGATGTCATACGGGCTGTCGGCAATGCCCTCGACAGAGCTGTGGTCGACGCCGTCATGTACCGCGACGGCCTCAAACGGTGTGCCCTTGATGACCGACTGACCGGCGACCTGATGCTGCCAGCCGACGATTTTGCCATCGGCATCCAGACCAACGCGCACCTTGTGGCCAAAGGCGGGGCGGTAGTAACCGCTGCGGATATCATCTTCGCGTGTCCACACCAGTTTGACCGGGCGCGAACGGTCGGTGACCACAAAGGCCAGCGCAGCCTCAACCTGATAATCCGCATCTGGCGTCGCCCGCCGTCCAAAGGATCCGCCGGCCAGCATTGTTTTGATGTGAATCTTTTCTGGCGGCAGTTGGAAGATCTGCTGATAGGCCATATGCGGGCCGGTCGGCATCTGGGCACCATCGTGCAGGACAATGTCACCTTCGGCAGTTTGCTCGATGGTGCAGTTCAACGGTTCCATCGGGGCATGTGCCAAAAGCGGGAAATAGAAGGTCTTTTCAACGACCGTGTCCGCGCCATCAATGGCCGCCGACACCGCTGCGACATCCGCCTTATTCACGTTATACGTCGCTTCGGCGTCCAGAGCGGCCATGATTTCGGCCTTGATCTGGTCCGAGTCGCGGGTCTCAGATCCGGACATGTCCCAGTCTACCTCAAGCGCGTCGCGCGCCTGAATGGCGGCCCAGGTGTTTTCGGCATAAACCGCGACGCCTGCCTGATTTGGAAGAACCGCCGCGCTGATAAATCCTTTGACCTCTTTTGACGCGCTGTCGTCAAATCCGTTGGCAATACCGCCTTTCGATTCAGGGCGCTTGATCATGGCGACCATCTGGTTCGGCAGATGGACGTCCATCGCGTACATTGCCTGACCGTTGCCCTTGATGGCCGAATCCTTGCGGCGCACCGTTTCGTTTCCGATCAGACGGAACTCTGACGGGTCTTTCAGGCGCGGCTCGGCCGGGGCCTCCAGTTGAGAGGCCGCGGCCACGAATTCAGCGATTGGGGCCGATTTGTCGCCTGCCTTGACGATACCTTCCTCAATGGTGATGCCGGATGCGTCCAGGCCCCAGCTTTGCGCGGCGGCATTGATCAGCATCTCACGCGCCGCCGCACCTGCCTGACGGTATTGCATCCACGAATTCGCCATTGCGGTTGATCCGCCAGTGCCCTGGAAGGGACCGAACAGCAGGTTGTTATAGACCTGCGGGTTGGATGGCGCGAATTCGTATTCGATCTGGTCCATGGTCAGGCCGATTTCCTCTGCGATCAGCGTCGGCAGCCCGGTTGCCGGACCTTGGCCCTTTTCAAAGTGTTTTACGATGGCTGTAACAGTGCCGTCGGCATCGATCTTCACGAATGGGTTGAATTGAGCGGCCTCTGACGAAGCAGCCGCCAGCGCCCCATCAGGGTGAGCGCCAACCAGCAGTACGGCACCGGCAGCAGCGGCACCTTTCAGAAATCCACGGCGGGAGGTGTTGATGGTCATGGATCAGGCCTCCAGAATTTCAGATGCGCGCTGGATGCCGGCGCGAATGCGTTGATAGGTGGCGCAACGGCAGGCGTTGCCATGCATGTAATCGTCAATCTCTTCGACGCTGGGTTTGGGGTTTTCGGACAATAGTCCAACCGCCGACATCACCTGACCCGACTGGCAATAGCCGCACTGGACCACGTCCAGCTCGACCCAAGCTTGTTGAATGGCCGCACCGATTTTGTCGTCTCCAACCGCCTCGATTGTAGTGATCTCAGCATCTTCGACATCTTCGATGTAAGTCTGGCACGAGCGCACAGGCTCGCCGTTCAGATGCACGGTGCACGCGCCACAGGATGCGACGCCGCAGCCGAATTTTGTTCCAGTCAGCTTAAGTTCATCCCGGATCACCCAGAGCAGGGGCGTGCCGGGTTCGGCGTCGACCGTGTGGGTCTCGCCGTTCAGTTTCAAAGTCAATGCCATGAGGGGGCTCTCCGTTTTGGGCTGGTTACCTGAGTCGGTAAACTGGCGGGTTTACACTAGGCCAGAAACCCGTGCGTGTAAACTGGTGAGTTTACGTAGTGTTTGACCTTGATCTGTCAATGGGTCTATAGCTTTAAAATATGAACGAATGCACAGCGCCGAATGCGTCCAAACATGCCCAGATCATCGAAGCGGCCGTAGCGGAATTCCAAGAAAAGGGGTTCGCCGCCGCCAGCATGGACCGTATTTCAGCGCAGGCCGAGGTGTCCAAGCGCACGCTGTACAAGTACTTTGAAAGCAAGGAAAACCTGTTTAGATCCATCGTGTTGGAACTGTCTAACCGGTTCGCGGCCGTTCGGGATATCCGCTATGAAAAAGGGCGCGACATTCGTAAGCAGCTAACCGATCTGGCCTGGGCCGAGGGGCGCATTCTGATGCTGCCCGAAGTGATGGCGATGGCACGGATGGTGATCAGCGAAACTCTGCGCAACCCTGATCTGGCTGCCGCTGCGCAAGGCAAACTGGACAAAACAGCGATCTTTATCGAGATGCTGAGGGATGCAGCCGAAGACGGGCAGTTACGGATCGAAAACCCCGAACAGGCGGGACAGGAATTCATCGGCCTGATCAAGTCCAGGGCTTTCTGGCCGATGGTTTTCTCTGGCAACGTTCTGACCGAAGTCGAAATGACCGCGACTATAGACAGCAGCGTCGAGATGATACTGAGCCGTTACGGCGTCTAGTTTCGCTGCGTGATTAGGGCAGGCGGAAATACTACTCGCCCCAAGTGGGCCCTTTATGCCGTTAAGGTCTGTCGCATGGCCTGCGGCAGGATGAACGGAACCTGAGCATGGGGCAGGGTGCTGATAGGCAGGTCGATACCATAGACCTGCAGCATCGTCTGGTCGTTCAGGATCGCAGTTGGTGTGCCTGAGCCCCAAACAGATCCTTCCGACATGACATACACATAATTGGCAAACAGCGCCGTCAGGTTCAGGTCGTGCATAACCACAACAACGCCGCCGCCTTGTGTGGCAAAGTTTCTTGCGACGCCCAGCACTGTGAACTGATGTGCGATGTCCAGGCTTGCAACGGGTTCGTCCAGCAACAGCCATCTGGGCTGATCGTGGTATGTCACGTCCCAGACTTGGGTCAGAACACGGGCAAGCTGAACTCGTTGCTGCTCACCACCCGAAAGGTTCTGGTAAGACCGGTGCTCAAACCCAGCGAGGTCGACATGCGCCAGCGCGCGGGAAGGCAGGCTGTCATCCGCTGCAGCCAGCCCGTTTGCAAGGCCCAGTCGGACAATCTCGAGCACAGTGAAGGGAAAGGCAACGGTTGACGATTGCGGTAGAACCCCGCGCATTGCAGCCAGTTGCCAAGGCTTCAGCTCGGAAATGCTGTGCCCGTTCAGAGAAATCTCTCCATAAGATTCAAGTTCGCCTGATAAGGCTTTGAGTAACGTAGATTTTCCCGAGCCATTCGGGCCGATGATGGCTGTAACTTTTCCGGGTTCTGCGTCAAAGTCCACGCCGTGGAGAATCTCCTTACGGCCGAGTTTGACGTGTATGTTTTCGCCCTTCATCACTTACATTCCCATTGTTCCGTGACGCCGCAGCAGAATCCACAGGAAGACCGGTGCGCCTAAGATTGCAGTTACGATGCCAATCGGCAGTTCGGCCGGCGCCACGATCAGGCGACTGATCATGTCTGCACACAGCAGTAAGCTAGCCCCTAACAGGGCCGAGTTCATCAACAGGCGGTGGTGGTCCGGTCCGGTCGCCAACCGCAGCAGATGCGGCACAACGATACCGATGAAGCCAATGCCTCCGGAGACTGCGACGGCGGCTCCGGTCGCGCCGGCCACGGCCAGAATGGCGATGTTTTTGCTGCGCTGAACCGGGATTCCCATGTGGTGCGCCACGGCTTCGCCCATCGCCATGCCGTTCAGCGCACGGGCAAGGAACTGGGCCGTGAACACGGAAATCAAGATGATCGGAGCGGCCGTGGCTGCTTTGGTCCATGTTGCGCCGGCCAGCGAGCCCATGCCCCAGAACGTCAGGTCGCGCAGCTGTTGGTCATCGGCCATGTAGACCAGAACCCCGGACACAGCGCCCGACAGCGCACCCAACGCGATCCCTGCCAACAGCATGGTTGCAACCGATGTCTGCCCGCCTCGTGTTGAAACGCGATAGAGCAGCAAGACGGACGTCCACCCGCCCAGAAATGCCGCCACGGCGACCAAGCTATTACCGACCCAGGCCAGAATGGAGGCGGGCAGGTACGCACCGAGGATGATCGCGGAAATCGCGCCCAGACCGGCACCTGCGCTGACGCCCACAATTCCGGGGTCAGCCAAAGGGTTGCGAAACAGGCCCTGCATCACCACGCCGGAAACCGCCAAAGCGGCGCCGACAAGAGCTCCCATCGCCAGCCGGGGCAGTCGGATTTCCCACAGGACGATCCGGTCGAGGTCCGACATGTCCCGCCCTGCAATCAGGTCCGTGAATGCTGCGCGAACGGATGCGTCCGACGCGCCGACCGAGATGCTGCAGATGCTGGTGAAGACCAACAGCGCCATAAGAGCCAGAGTGACCCGGCGCGCCGTCACTCGGCGGTCGCGCCCGGCCACGTTCAGCCCACCGTGATCCATTGCAAGGGTCATGAGCCGTTTATTCTCTGCAATTCCGCCGACAGATCAGCAATCGCCTCGGCCGTTCGGGGGCCAAAGCCCAGCAGATAGGCCCCCTGCATGCGGATCAGACGTTTATTCTGTCCAGCGGGCGTCAGCTTGATGGCCGGCATGGCAAACAGGTCTTCATTGGCGGTGATGTGGTTGCCTTGCCGATCCATCATCAAGATCACGTCCGGCGCGGCTGTGGCGATCGCTTCGGGTGTCATGGGTTTAAAACCCGACACGTTCCCAGCCGCGTTCACGCCGCCAGCCAGACGAATGATACTGTCTGCCTGTGTGCCCGCGCCGCCAACCACGATGCGATTATCCTGAGCCGACAGAACAAACAGAACCCGGGGTGTGCCTCCCACCGAAGCATCAACTGCATTCGAATGGGCCCCGTAAATTTTGACGCCGGTCTGAGTAGCAAGTTCTTCGGCGGCATCTTCGACACCCAGCGCGGCACCAACAGCCCTGATCTTTTCAACTACGCCATCGCGCGAATAGTCTTCCTTGATCGAGACGAAGGGCACACCGGCCTCTCTGAGAACCTCGACAGCTTCCGGCGGGCCGGACCCTTCCAGTGCCACGATCAGATCGGGTTTCACCGACAAGACCCCTTCGGGTGACAGCGCGCGGATGTAACCCACATCGGGCAGTTCCAGTACATCGGCTGGATAAGTCGAGGTCCGGTCCCGCCCAACAAGGCGGTCCTGCTGACCAAGGGCATAGACGATCTCGGTCACGGAACTCCCGATGGCGATGATGCGGTTGGGTTCTGGCTCATCTGCTGCGATGGCTGATGTTCCAATCAGCGCGCCGGCTAGCGCGACGACCGATGAAAACCTGCAAAGGGGGCTCATCACGCCACCTCGGTTTCTTTTTTGGATTGCAGGCCTGCCACCAGTTGGTCCCAGGCTGGGCGGTGATCTTTCTCGTCTGAGCGGCGACCAAATATCTGCAGAATAAGACCACCTTCGGCATCGAAGGCCTCAACCGAAACGGCGGGTCCGCGTTGGGTGGGTTTGGTCACGGCCCAAACCTCGGCAATATGGTCTGAGCGCAGGTGCAAATTGAAGCGCGGATCAAGCACGTTGAACCACGGACCCATCTGTTTAAGCGTCTCAACCGACCCACCGTGAATTTCGATGCACCCCCTGTTGCCGACGAAGACCATGATCTCAAGCCCATGGTCCCGGACCTGTTCGAACATCTGGGAAACCGTTGCCTGTTCAAGCGCGCGAACCAGCGGTTCACCAGCGACGAGGTAGGCGCCCAATCGGTTCATCTTCAGCTTTGAGGTCAGGCGCAGGAACTGGTGTGTATCCGTCATCTTGGCCCATTCCGATCGCAGAAGTTCGACCTTGTCGGTATTCACTTTGGCGGCCTCGGTTGGCTTTCGCGGCTCGACACTCAGGGTCTGAGACTGGTCATTCGCCTTCAATCTGCTAACAAGTTCGCCCCAGTGGTTCAGGTCAGAGCCTTCACGCAAAAAGATCTTGTGCACGGCATCTCCGGCTGCATCAAAGACCTGCAGCGATCGTTTCGTCCCATTCTCTGTCTCACGCTCGACCGCGAAAGCATGCACCCATTGGCTGGGGAACATGCGCAGGTCGATATCATCGGTCAGAACCATCGAAGCATGCGCGCCAGAGTGGTAATTGTCATATTGCCCTACCTTTTCGATGACGCAGGAGGGGTTGCGCGTCAGCGCCATGACCTCACCTAGCCCGTTGAGCATCGGGAAGATGTCATCAAGGCTTGCCGAAAGCCGCGTTACGTCGATACCCGCAAACGCCGCAACGAGTTGACCTTCGGTTATTCCAAGCGATTCCGCCAAGTCGCGGTCACGTTTTCCGGTGTTTTCAGCGTAGGCTGCACGAATTTGATCCGGGGCCAGAAGCACCTGTTCCGTCATGGGCTTTTCCATCTTCGATTGTCATGGGTGTCGGGCTGGCACGGCCACCGTTGAACGCGGTGTACTGCTGGCGGGGGTCGTACGGACGACCAGGAATTTATGTTGACTGTTTTAGTCAACTTTATTAACGAGCACAAGTCGCCAAAAAAGGCGATTCCAAAAATCATAAAAGACTGACCAAGCCAGCGCGGAGCAAGCATTTCCGGTCCTCTTAAAATTTCGAAGGGACAGAAATGCGTTCGCGTATTCAAAAGATGGGCTTGCTTGGTACGGTGTCGTGCCTGAGCATGGTAGCGGCTGGTGCTTCGGCGCAGGAGCAGGATGAAGGCTTCCTGGGCACGCTGGAACTGGGTGAAAGCAAACGGGAAATCCAAACGGATACTGCCGTGCCGGTCACCAATATTGATCAGGAAGAAATCAACGACCGTCAGGCCAACACCGTCGCAGAACTGATTGACACGGTGCCCGGTGTGACGCTGGTCAATGGCTCGACACCGCAAGGGTCGGGGATCAATATCCGTGGGTTCGGTGCCAACGGCACCTTTGGGACCGACCAGAAAGTGCTGATCCTTGTCGATGGGGCAACAACCGGCGCGGAAGAGCTGTATCGGATCGGCAATCAGTTGTTCACTGATCCGCAGCTATACAAAAGCGTCTCAGTCATTCGCGGCACTGTGGGGTCGTTCGAATACGGCTCGGGCGTTGTTGGCGGTGTCGTTCAGTTGGAAACCAAAGACGCGTCAGATTTCACCGGCGGTGAGCCCGGCTTCCGGTTCCGCCAAACGCTGGAAGGGTATTCCAACGGGAACGGCTTTGCCTCGTCGTCCATCCTGGCCTGGCAGCCAAACCGCCAGACCGAATTTCTGTTCAACTACACCTATCGTGATCAGGACGATCAGAAGGACGGCAATGGCGATACGATCGGTAACAGTGCCTTCACGCTGCCGTCGCTTCTGGCAAAGGGTAAATACAGCTTTGGTGACGACCTCGAACACTCGATCACCGCGTCCTATAATCAGTCGACGTCGGAAGAACGCGATGTTCCGTATGACTCGTTCGGCACGACATCGGATTCATTTGGCAACGTAGACCGCGATATCGAAACGAAAATCGGCATTCTGCGGTATCAGTACCGCCCGGCTGGCAATGACCTGATCGATCTGGACGTAAACCTCAGCTACTCGGAGCAGGAGATTGACAGCTCTTACGTGCCCGGGTCCTCAAGCCTGGAAGGAACGCCATTCTTCCCAAGCATTCGTGGACTGGCCGACGCGACGCACAACTATGAAACCACGAAGCTGACGATCAAAAATACGTCTTACTTCCAGACCGGCGTCGCCTCGCACGACCTGCGCGCCGGGATCGAATTCATCAATCGCGAGCGTCTGGACGCGCCCTCGGCCCCCGGTGGCACCGACCGACGTGTCGCACTGTTTGCCGTGGACGATATCCAGATCGGCGATCAGCTGACGATCACACCAGCCGTCCGGTACGAGACACAGGACATCAAAGGCGACAGCGATGCACCGGCTCCGCGCAATGAAAGCTATGACAACAACGCGTTGATGGGTGGTTTGTCCGCGCGGTACGAGTTTGCCAGCGGCTTTGCCGTGTTCGGCAGCGGTGCCTACACCGAAAACCTGCCAATCATCGACGATCTGGGCACGCCAGTATACATGACGCAGCCTGAAAAATCGCGCACATGGGAAGCGGGGTTCTCGTACAACCGTGGCGATGTTTTTGCTGCAGGCGACGTAGTTCGCGCCAAGGTCAATTTCTACAAGACTGATCTGTGGGACATCACGTCTTACGTATCTGGCCGGCCTTCGCGCCCGCTGCAGGAAGTTGAAACCAAGGGCGTTGAAATCGAGGCATCTTATGCCAGCGCGGCTGGATACTATGTCGACTTCAACGCAAACATCGTCAAAGGGACTGAAACCAGCTCGCTTGGCGTGGACTCACCATGGCGGAACGAGCCGACAGACTCGGCGCGTGTAACAGTCGGCAAACGCTTTGGCGAAACTCTGGACGTCAGCTGGGAGCTGTTCGGCGCCAAATCCGGCACCGACTCAAGCGGAGATCCGGTTGCTGGTTATGGCGTGAACACCCTGCGTGCGACCTATCTGCCGCAGGACGGCGCGTTTCAGGGTTTCGAAGTTCGCGCAGGCGTCGAGAACATCTTTGACAAGAACTATCTGCCGAACCTTTCGACCCGCAACTCACCGGGCCGGAACTTCAAGCTGACCCTGGCCAAAACCTTCTGATCCACACGAAAGGACCAGTCATGCAGACAACAATCAAAAGAAATGCTCGGGTGGTCCTGCTGACCCTGCTCCCAATGTTGGGGGCAGGGATTGCCAGCGCAGAGGAAACGCAAAAACCCAGCGGCGTATCAATCGAACTCAGCAGAGCCGAGACAAAAGGCGAAAGCTGTTTGCTGAGCTTTGTCGCTGAAAATACCTATGGCATCGATATCGATGGCGCGGTTTATGAGACCGTTCTTTTCGGCGCAGAAGGTCAGGTGGCCCTTCTGACACTACTTGATTTTGCCGAATTGCCTGCGGGCAAGCCCCGTGTGCGGCAGTTCCAGTTCAACGACATGGCTTGCGATCAGATCAGCCGAATACTGATCAACGGTGTGCAGGAATGCGTGACACAATCTGACATGGCCGATGCCTGCATGTCCGGGCTTACGCTCACAAGTCGCCTTGAAACGGAAGTGATCGGGTGAGGTTATGGACGCAGTTATAAGAAAAGTAATGGAAATTCTGGAATTGGGCGGGCCGGTTGTTGCCATCCTGATCGTGACCTCAATCGCAACACTTTCGTTGGTTCTGTACAAGCTGTGGCAGTTTCGCGTCGCAGGTGTCGGTCGTCATATTGAGCTTTCGCGCGCCATTCAGGCCTGGGATCGCAGGGACCTTGCCGAGACAACGGCGCATCTGGGCAATAGCCGCAGCTACTTGGCGCCGGTGATCGCGATGGCTTTGTCTGGAGAGGATCGCACCTTGTCAGAACGTACCGACGCCGAGGCCGAAGCGAGGTTTGCCCAACTTGAGCAAGGGTTCAACGTCTTGGATATGGTCGCCCAACTTGCGCCGCTTCTGGGGCTTTTCGGGACCGTATTGGGCATGATCGAGGCGTTCCAAACTCTACAGGGCGCGGGCAATTCTGTTGATCCATCGCTGCTGGCCGGTGGTATTTGGGTGGCCCTGTTGACGACCGCTGCCGGCCTTGCGGTCGCTATGCCGACATCAATGGTCCTGACGTGGTTCGAGGCGCGCATGAACCGAGAGCGTACCTTTGCCAACCGCGCTTTGAGAACTGTGTTTGCACCGGGCTATGCTGAGGACGCGCCGATGGCTGATCAAACCCCGCGACAGGTTTTCGCTCATGGCACTTAACGTCCGCAGAAGACGGCGCAGGCGCTTGTCGATGACGTCCTTGATTGACGTCATCTTTCTGCTGTTGCTGTTTTTCATGCTGACGTCGACGTTCTCCAAATATGGCGAAATCGAATTTGCCACTGCCGCTGCCGGAGGAGCGGAAACTGACCGGGCAATCCGCTTTGTCAAACTTGAGGCCGACCGTATTTTGGTTGATGGCACGCTTGCCGCGTTCGAAGACATGGCCATGGTGATGGCGACCGATAAGCCTCAGACCGCGTTGATCAGTCTTGGACAGAACGCGACTTCGCAACAGCTGATTGATTTGCTTTCGGTGCTGAAAGGCATCGACCATTTGCGCGCACAGGTGATCGGATGATTCAACTCAAACGCAAGGCAAAACAGGGTCGAGAGCCAACGATCGCACTGATCAATGTCGTCTTTCTGATGCTCATCTTTTTCATGATTGCAGGCACGCTTGCACCGCCGCTGAGCAAATCGGTGAAGCTGGTGGAAACCAGTGATCTGGACGGTCGCGAGCCACCTGATGCGTTGGTCATTCGTAGCGATGGTTCAATGGAATACCGGGGCGCCGAACTGACTGGAGTTGAGGCGTATGTGGAACGCGCGTCGATCAACCTGCCGCTGGATGATGTTCGCGTTGTGCCGGACCGGGCTTTGCCTGCTGTTCGGCTGAAAGAGGTCAGTGATAACTTGCGCGTGCTGGGTGCAAAAAGGGTGTACGTGGTCACAGAAAGGGGTTTGCAATGATACCCAGATCTCGTGGCGTAGCTGTTGCGGCTTTGGCGCTGGCCGCAGCCACCCATGTTCTTGCCCTGCATGACTTTTCCGCAGGTGAACCGGTGCTTGTCGAAGGTGGCGGGTCGGGCGAGGTCGCTGCGCTGGGGGATGCATTCAAGGACTATGTGACGGGGGCCACCGCCTCGGCACCCGCTACTGCACATCAACCGACCGTCGCACCGACACAGCAACAAACTGCGGTCAGCCCAACCTCACAGGCCCGGGCGTCAGTTCCCGGGGCGATCAAGCATACTGTCGCCAACACCAAAGCCGCGGTCGCGGTGACCCATCGACAAGCATCCGCCGAAGCGCAAGAAGCAGCGCCGTCAGAGACCGAAGCCGTCGCGAAAACCCCAGCCGTGAAACCGGCTGACCCGACCAAACAAAAGGTCGATCAGGTTGCGTCGCAGGCTGGCAATTCTGAAAAGAGCGCCAGAAAAGGCAACGCATCGGGAAAAACCAGCAAAGGCGCTGCGATGGCCAAAAAGACAAGTTCCGTAGCGGTCGGGCAGGGTAACGCTGAGGCCAGCAATTACAGAGGCCACGTGATCCGAAAGATCACCCGTGCCCGACGAAAGAGCGTCAATATTCGTGGTGCGGTGCTGGTGAGTTTTCGGATTGGTGACAATGGGGCGCTGGTCAGTGTCACCGTCAAACGCAGCTCGGGGTCGAAACGACTGGATCAGGTGGCACTTGCCCAGGTACGCGCGGCAGCGCCGTTTCAGCCACCACCAGCCGCAGCCCGTCGTGATTACATGATTGAGATCGTTGGAAAATAAGGACGACTTGCGCTGTTTGATCAGAGTTTTGAATCAGACAGAAGGCGGCGCTTTTCAGCCATTGCCTCACGGCGGCGTCTTTCAATGCCAAGCTTGAAGGACTCTTCTACAAAGTCGATGTGGTCATACGCAGCCTTTTCCGCACGTGCTTCGTCGCCTGCGATGACCGCCATTCCCAGTTCGCGATGCTGCTCCATCAACAGCTTGCCCGTGCCGTCGATGGTCTTCAGAAAATCACGATTGTAGAATACACCTTGCCGTGTGAGCTCGTAGATTGACGCCATCATGTGGATGAGCGTCGCGTTTTGGCTAGCGTCCACAATTGCGGCGTGCAGCGCAAAATCAGCTTCGCGTGAGGCCAATGCATCCTTCTCGTGCCAGGCGCGTTCATCCTCGGTTAGGATATCCGTGATCCGTTCCTTATCCGCTTTGGTCGCCCGTCGCGCAGCGAGTTTGGCGGCAAAGCCTTCCTGTTCGCGGCGGTACTCGAGATAATCAAAAAACGCGGGCTCATGGCGTTCATACAGCGCCAACAGGGCAGGGAGCATGGCGCTGCCCGTCAGTGCGGCTACAAATGTGCCTTCACCATGCTGTGTCGTCACCAGTCCGCGTTCTTCCAGAACGGCCAGCGCCTCACGCAGTTTGGGGCGGGAGACGCGAAGGGTTTCCGCCAGATCGCGTTCCGATGGCAGCTTGCGACCCTGCTTGAGAATGCCCGAAGCAATCAGGTCTTCAATCTGAGCCACCACTGCATCCGAAAGTGATTCGTGCCCGATCGGTTCGAAAATCGCTGTCGTGTTCATCGTGGTTTACCCTTCTGAAAAAGATTCAGAACCCCTCTGGTAAATAAAAGTAACCTTTGAGTGCATGTTTTTCAATGCCTGATTTAGTGGAGAAATCTCTCGGATTGTTTGGATTGCAACTGGTTACCAGTAAACAAAAAAGCCGGAGCACGCGCCCAGACTCCGTCGGCGGCGGCTTTCTTAAGTCTAGGCGGTCTGGGTCGTCTTCAGGCAATTAACAATCGAACCATTGGTAAATAAAGTTGTTGACTGAATTGTTTGGTCAACTTTATTTACCAGTTTAGGCGCCGGAAGATCTCGCGTCACAAAATCGTCGGACGCCATGTCCGACCGACCCTGGAGGAGATTTCATGAAAAAGACCCTGACGAGCCTTGCCGTGGCTGCCAGCCTGATGGCGGCCCCTGTGGTTGCTGCTGACAAACTGCTGCTGAAAACCCCGATTGCGTTCTCGACCGAGCTTCCAGGGCTGGGTTCCCCGATCCCTCGTGTTGCCGAGCAGCTTGACCTGATGTCTGGCGGCACACTGAAGATGAAGGTCTATGAGCCGGGCAAACTGGTCCCGCCGTTCGAAATTCTGGATGCCGTGTCGACCGGCAAGATTAACTCGGGCTACACCACTGCTGGTTACTGGGCAGGTAAAATCCCGGCTGCGCCGCTGTTCTCGGCGGTTCCGTTTGGCCCTGAGGCGGGCGAATACATGGCGTGGCTGTATTACGGCAACGGAATGTCGCTGTACCAAGAGATGTATGATCAGGCGGGATACAACGTCCACGTCATCCCCTGCGCGGTTATCGCCCCTGAAACGTCCGGCTGGTTCGCGACCGAGATCAACTCCCCTGAAGATCTGAGTGGCCTCAAGATGCGCTTCTTCGGACTGGGCGGCAAAGTCATGCAGAAACTGGGCGTGGCGACCTCGCTGCTGCCGGGTGGTGAAATCTTCCCCGCGCTGGAAAAAGGCGCCATTGATGCGACTGAATTCTCGATGCCTGCCATCGACGCGCGTCTTGGCTTTCACAAACTGGTCAAGTTCAACTATTTCCCCGGTTGGCACCAGCAGGCGACCGTGTTCGAGTTGATGATCAACAAGGACGTCTGGAACGAAACCAGCGAGCAGCACAAGGCGATCATCGAAAACGCCTGTAAGGCATCGATGGCTGACAGCTTTGCCGAAGGTGAGGCCATTCAGCACGCAGCCCTGATCGACAACGTTGAAAACAACGGCGTCACCATCAAGCAGTGGTCGCCCGAGATGCTGGATACTTTCCAAGCGACCTGGGAAGACGTTGCTGCCGAAGAGGCCGCCAACGATGCCTTCTTTGCCAAGGTTCTGGCCGATCTGAACGAATTCCGCGACGGTTACGACCTGTGGAAAACCAATGCGTTCCTCCCCCGTCAGTAATCTGACTTACTGACGCGTCCGGGGCGGCGGGCTCCTCCGCCTCGGACTCCATCAGGATTTTATACCTGCATTCCCTTGACCGCGCTCGCGCCGGTCAACTGAGCGAGGATTACCCATGGCCACGCAAAAGACCCTAAGTGATCCAGTCGAAGCCTATGAAGGCATCCTGGAACATCCCGACACCGACCGTCAGAAGATCGCCGTTGCTATTGATACAGGTGTCAAAGCCGTTGGGCACGTAGTGATGTGGGCCAATGTCCTGTTGATGGCCGCGATTTTCAGTCAGGTCTCGCTGCGCTATCTGTTCAGCCAGAACTATCCCAAACTGGACGAGATCCAGTGGCACTTTTACGGCATCGTCACGATGATCGGCATATCCTATGCCTTGATCACAGACAGCCATGTGCGCGTTGACGTTTTGCACATGCAACTGTCCCGTCGCGCGCAGCGAGTGATAGAAGTGACCGGCATCCTGACCCTGCTGACTCCGTTCATCTATCTGATGATCGATCAGGGGTACGACTATTTTTACGAAAGCTTCCGCGTTAGCGAGCGCTCGGACAGCCCCACTGGTCTGCCTGCGCGCTGGGCCTTCAAGGCGGTCATTCCGATCAGTTTTGTTCTGCTGGGCTTGGCTGCGATGGCGCGGCTGATCCATGATGGGCACGCGTTGATGTACGGACCGGCATCAGAGCGCGATGGCGCATCGCTGCGTCGCATTCTGCTGGTCCTTGCTGTATTCGCAGCTGTCTGCGTTGGCCTGACTTTTCTGGTCGAAACGACCGAGGAAAAACTGGTCATCGCAATGTTCCTGACATTCATTGCGCTGCTATTTACCGGATATCCTGTGGCCTGGGTGTTGGCCGGGGTCGGCGTTGCATATTGCGGGCTGGCCTATCTTTTTGACAACGACTTGATGCTGTGGACGGGGCTTGAGAGCACGTTCACCGGGCTGGATTACCTGACGCTTGGCGCAGTGGTAAACCGTGTCTATGCGACCATGTCCAACGCAGTTCTGGTGGCCCTGCCGATGTTCATCTTCATGGGCCTGATGCTGGACGAAAGCGGCGTAGCCGAACGTCTGATGTCTTCGATGCAGCGCCTGTTTGGCACCGTGCGTGGCGGTCTGGCGATCACGGTCACGCTAATCGGGATCATTCTGGCAGCCTCTACGGGCATCATCGGTGCTTCCGTTGTGCTGCTGGGCGTTCTGTCACTGCCGTCAATGATGCAGCAGAAGTATCAGCCCACCTTGGCCGCTGGGGTGGTTTCAGCCTCTGGCACGCTGGGCATCCTGATCCCGCCGTCAATCATGCTGGTGATCATGGCAGACCAGATGGCTTTGTCTGTGGGCGATCTGTTCATGGCTGCGGTCTTCCCGGGCGTCATCATCGGTGGCCTGTACCTGACTTACATCTTCATCCTGGCATTGGTGAACCGCGATGCGGCTCCTGTGCCCGAGGGCGCAACGGCCCCAGACTGGGCCGCCGTGAAGGACGTTCTGATCGCAGTCATACCGACGCTATTGCTGATCCTCGCGGTTCTGGGTTCAATCTTTGCCGGTTTGACGACACCGACCGAAGCCTCGGGGATCGGTGCGCTGGGCGCGACGCTGTTGGCGCTGGGGTATCGCAAATTGACGTTCGCCAAGCTTTGGAACGTATTGGTATCGACTTTCAACACCACCGCCTACATCTTTGCGATCTTCCTGGGAGCGACCGTATTCTCTTATGTCCTGCGGGAACTCGGTGGGGATGAGTTGATTGAACATGTCGTGCAGTCCACCGGCTTTGGGGCCAATGGCACGATCCTTTTCATCCTGTTCATCGTCTTCCTGCTGGGCTTTGTGCTGGACTGGATCGAGATCACGCTGATCGTGCTGCCCCTGATGCGCCCCATCGTAAATGGGCTGGGCATCGACATCCCAGGTTTCGGTGTTCTGGATGAACCAGCCTTGGTGTGGTTCGTCATTCTGGTGGCGGTGACGCTGCAAACCAGCTTTCTGACGCCGCCTGTTGGTTTCGCGTTGTTCTATCTCAAGGGCGTCTGCCCGCCCGAGATAAAACTGACCCATATCTACAAGGGCATCATTCCGTTTGTCTTACTGCAATTGACCGGGCTGGCGCTTGTCTTCCTGTGGCCCACGCTTGCCACCTGGTTGCCATCTGTCGCCTATTAAGGAGGAAGAGACATGCGCCTGAAGGACTGCCATAACTTCCAGGACTTCCGCAGGCTGGCCAAGCGCCGCCTGCCGGGGCCGATCTTTAACTACATCGACGGCGGCGCGGACGATGAGGTGACGTATCGCGAAAACACCCGGACGTTTGAACGATGTGATCTGTTGCCCTCCGTTCTGCGCGGGGTGAAAGAAGTGGACATGTCCGTCACTGTCATGGGCCAAAAGCTGGATATGCCGGTCTATTGCTCGCCGACTGCGCTGCAACGGTTGTTCCACCATCAGGGGGAGCGTGCAGTGGCCGCGGCGGCCGAGAGATTCGGGACCATGTTTGGTGTGTCGTCGCTGGGCACTGTTTCGCTAGAAGAATTGCGCCAGAAGCATAAGAACCCGCAGGTCTATCAGTTCTACTTCCACAAGGATCGCGGCCTGAACTCTGCCATGATGCAGCGCGCCAAAGAGGCGGGCGTCGAGGTCATGATGCTGACCGTCGACAGCATTACCGGCGGCAATCGTGAACGTGACTTGCGAACGGGATTCTCGATCCCATTCCGCCTGACTCTGGGTGGGATGATCCAATTCGCGGTCAAACCGATGTGGGGCATCAATTATGTCACGCATGAAAAGTTCCGCCTGCCGCAGCTGGATGAACATGTGGATATGGGTGGCGGTGCCAGCTCGATCGGCGGCTATTTCACCGATATGCTGGACCCGTCGATGGACTGGGATGATGTGGCCGAGATGGTGCGTGAGTGGGATGGCCAGTTCTGCCTTAAAGGTATCATGACAGTCGAGGACGCACGCCGCGCGGCTGAGATCGGGTGTACCGGAATCATCCTTTCAAACCATGGCGGTCGACAGTTGGACGGCTCGCGCACCCCGTTTGACCAGTTGGCCGAAATCGTCGATGCGGTCGGCGACCGTGTGGACGTGATGATGGACAGCGGAATTCAGCGCGGGACCCATGTGCTCAAGGCGTTGTCGCTGGGCGCCAAGGCGGTCGGGGTAGGGCGGCACTATCTGTATCCGTTGGCCGCCGCTGGCCAACCGGGTGTCGAACGGGCGTTGGGATTGATGCGGGCTGAGATCGAGCGCGATATGAAGCTGATGGGCGTTACGCGGATCGATCAACTGACGCGCGGTAACCTGCGCGTCCGTGAACCAGCGACGGATCTGGGCAAAGTGCAGCGGAACGCGGCATGACCAATAAAGCCCTCATCGCCAACTTCCGCGCCATCGTTGGCCCGCGCTATGTCTCAACAGACGCAGGCGCGACCGAACCGTTCCGCCAAGGATTCACAACGGTTGAGGGTTAGGCGCTGAGCGTTGTTCTACCCGGTACCCTGCTGGAGCAGTGGAATGTACTGCAGGCCTGTGTCGCCACCGAACAACGGGTGCCAAATCGTCAGCCTCCAGGATGATACGTTGTTTGTTTTGGGAAAGCTGGCTGATCCAGTGGGAAACATACCACAGTCTGTGATGATGCTCGTGGGTTGGGGATTGCAACAATTTTTGGTTGCTCGTTGGTTGATCTTATGCCGGCTTGTACCTCCGTTCAGCTGTACCTGTCCGGCGATCTCAACCTAATGCTTTTGGTACAGCCGACCTTTTTGCCAGCGGCGATTGGTTCCGGAGGCCGTTGTGGCCATTTTCTGAAGATCATCTGGTGATATCAGCTAGGGCCCTTGTTCTCTAAGCGGCTGGAGAAAGGCCGATTTGCGTGGTCCGTAGTGAAGGATGGCAAGATCAGCGTGACGCTTGCGCACTTGTCGATGTTGTTGGAGGGCATCGACTGGCGGCTGCCGCAATAGACCTGACCGAGGCTCAGCATGGAATAGATCAATAAACATGGGTCTTTTGTCCCTTTCAGGATCCACCTGGCTTCGCCGATCTAACACAAGATCAGCGATGCCGAACGACCTAGACATTGGATCCGATGACCCTGCCGAACCAAAGTGCTGCTGGCGGCCGAGGTCAACTCTCAGGCGTTGGCGATAGAGAAGCTCCAGCAACAACTGACTGGCCACAACCGGCATCGCTACGGGTCAATTTGGAGAACCTGATTCAGCGCTAACTTTCGTTCGAAGAAGATAAACAGATTTCAACGTGAGCCAAGGTACAGGCTGATCTCACGCCTAATGTTGAAGAAAGCAAGCCCACCCGGCAACACAGCCGCAAACCGTTTCCTGAGCATCTAGATCGGCAGCAGTAGATCCTTTCGCTAGGGAAGGAATGCACGCATTGTGGCCGAATACTGAAGTCTCTGGGCGAAGATGTGACCGAAGAACTGGAATATGTTTCGGGCCGGTTTGTCGTGAACTGTAGCGTCTGGCCCGGCAAGGCTTGTCCGGATTGTGAGGCTTTTATTCAATCCGCACCTCACTCGCACCCGATAGAACGCTAGCGATCAGGGCCAGGCTTGTCGGCCCATATACTGGCCTCAAAGTATGCGGACTACCTTCCACTCTACCCAGAATTAATACCACGATGGTATCGATCTGGAACGCTCGATCCTGACCGACTGGGTGGGCCAGTCCATTGCCGTGCTGGAACCACTGGCAGATGCCATACGAGCCTATGGTGTCACAGGGTGAGGCTGTTTTTGCTGATGATATGGCGCTGAAGACGCGGGCGCTTGGTCAGAAAAAGACCAGAACCGCGTTAGTCTGGACCTAGGTTCGGGATGAACGACCGTGGTCGGGTCTGTGCGCCAAAGATGCACAATCTGACAATCTGTCCAGCTTTGCTGGACGGGCTCCACTACGTCCTTGGTATCAGTTTTCTGTCGACCGGAGGGGGGAGAAATCCATTAGTCATCTATCCGGATACAAGGGTTGGATTCACGCGGACGTCTATTCGGGCTGCAATGAGATGTTCGAAGAAAATAAAGCCCGCGAGGTGGCCTGGATGGTGCACGTCCGGCAAAAGTTCATCGGATTTATGCTGCACAGGGTTCGGCAATTGCCAAGAAAGCCATCCGCCGTATTGCGAAGCACTACGTCATGAAAAAAAGAGGCGCGGGTCGGATCGCTTAAGTAACCATTCGGTGTTTGTTTGTGCATCATTGCAGCCTGTTTTGTTTTCAACGCATACGCGTTGTCCTTGCGGCATGGATACATCCTATGCTCAAACCATGATGATCATAGAGATACCTGCATCCAGATCGGCCGCGTTGTGGACAACAATCGCAGTTTCGTTCCCAACGAAATCCATTTGGGCGGATCAGGCGAACAAGAGGTGAAATCCACAATGACAATGGTCGGTCCATACCATCTCCGTAAAACATCAATGTGAGCCAGATCGCTCGACGCTATTTCGATTGAGGCTGAGGGTGCTGAAATTAAGAAAACGCAACACGCATCTTGGACCAGGAGAACTTGGCCCTGCGTACTCTGACTGAACCCGGCTTGTGTTGGGAATACCATTTTTAGGGTGAAATTAACTTTGGTGTTACCACGGATGGCTTCAGCCCGGTTCCTCATCTCAATTCATTCTTTAGGATCATAAGCAGGACGACAGGCAAACCAACCTCCTCAAATTCGTCATGAGGTGGCTAGCGCCCAACCGAAAAACCAGGTGTTGCCGTAGTCCCGTGTGCCGCGTTCCTAAAATGTAATAGAACGGTTGGGCTCACAGGGCGGACACGTTTAGCCGGCGTCGGTGACCTATGTGCAGGTTAAGGTAAGCGGTTGATTTTAAGGTATTTCGTGGAAGAATTCCGCAGTGCAGCAATAAAACTCTTGCAATGCTGCGGTGCGGCATCCATATTGTCCTCAAGCTGATGAAAACCGGGGTGGGCCCGGTTCGGCAAAAGGATTTAGAACAATGGCAAAGACGCAAGATTTCACCGCGACCCTGAAAGACGTTATGGGCGCGTTCCCCGTTGACACCACCGCTCTGGAAGGTGCTTTCAAATCGACCGCGACGCTGAACGAAAAGCTGTCGGGTGTTGCACTGGAAGCGGCTGAAAAGTCGGCTGAGATCTCGAACAAATGGACCAAGGACACCCTGGCCAAGCTGACCGAGATGTCGAAAGCCAAGGCAGAGCCTGCAGATTACGCCAAAGCGGCCACCGACTTCGCCAGCGCATCGGCTGAAGTTGCAGCTGAAAACATGGCAGCCTTCGCAGAGATCGCGAAAAAAGTTCAGTCCGAAACCGTTGAGCTGCTGATGGCAGCTGGCAAAGACGTCGCCGAAGACACAACCGCGGCCGTCAAAAAAGCCACCAACGACGTGACAGCAGCTGCCAAGAAAGCCGCTGCTGCCAAGTAAGCAAACGCCGCGAGGCGCACCCACTCTTCCCAATCGGTGCAATCGCGCAGGGCAGGTCGAAAGACCTGCCCTTTCTTTTTGTGCTGGAGTGCCTTTTAGGTACGCGTCTTGACCACAGCGCCCTTGGTTGCGAAACGCCGTCCGGTACAGTAAGCCACCTATTCAGTGTACACCGAGACCCATCCATGACCGCACCGTCAAACCCTGTTTCGCAGCGCCAACCGGCTTCCAAAGGCCTTGTCACCAAGGCCGCGAGGCTGTCGGTTGCGCCGATGATGGATTGGACAGACCGGCATTGCCGATTTGTGCACCGACTGCTCAGTCAGCAGACACTTCTTTACACGGAAATGGTAACCGCCCCGGCGTTGGTGCGGGGTGGCGCATTGCATTTGTTGGACTTCAGTTCGCAGGAACACCCCGTCGCGCTGCAATTGGGCAGTTCAGACCCAGAGGAAGTGTCGCAGGCGGCCCGGTTGGGCGCGCAAGCGGGGTATGATGAGATCAACCTGAATTGTGGTTGCCCCTCGGATCGGGTGCAATCGGGCACTTTCGGGGCCGTGTTGATGAAGGACCCCGTCCGTGTTGCCGACTGCGTTGCCGCGATGCGCGATGCGGTTGATGTTGAAGTCACTGTCAAATGCCGTATTGGGGTTGATGATCAGGATCCGGAACAGGTCCTGCCTGAGTTTCTGCAGGCCATTCATGAGGCCGGATGCCAGCGTGTGACAATCCACGCGCGCAAGGCTTGGCTGCAAGGGCTTAGCCCTAAGGAAAATAGGGATATCCCGCCCTTGGACTATGATCTTGTGCACCGGATGAAGGGGGCGTTCCCGGACCTGCATATCTCAATCAATGGCGGTATCACGTCTTTGAATCAGGCGAAAGCGCAACTGGATGCCGGATTGGACGGGGTTATGATCGGCCGCGCGGCCTATCATCAACCCACGGATATTCTGGCCGAGGCGGATGCCTTGATTTTTGGCGGCGGTCAGGTGGCTGATCCGATTGATGTCGTTCACAAAATGGTGCCCTATGTCGAAAACCACCTTGCCGGGGGCGGGCGTCTGCACCAGATCACGCGTCACATGCTGGGCCTGTTTGCCGGACGTCCCGGCGCGCGCGCGTGGCGTCGAGCCCTTTCCGAGGGCGCGGTCCACGACGGGGCAGGCCCCGAAGTGATGCTGCAAGCTCTGGACAGTATCGCGCCTTTGGCAGAGGTTTGACGAGAACGGAATACGGCCAAATGGCCGGTTTGGGGGGATGATGCCCGAGACGATGTTACTGGCCCAGATGTTGGGCCTTTTGCTTGTAATCGGGGCGCTGGCCGGTGTCTTGGCTGGCTTGCTGGGTGTCGGCGGCGGCATCGTTTTGGTGCCCGCGTTTTTCTATGCGTTCCAAACACTTGGATATGGCGGCCCACAGTTGATGCAGCTGTGTCTTGCGACCTCGCTGGCAACCATCATCGTCACATCACTACGATCCGTCCTGGCGCATAACAAGAAAGGCGCGGTGGACTGGGATATCCTGCGCGGTTGGGGGCCGGGAATTGCAGTGGGTGCCATTGTCGGTGTGCTGGTCGCTTCGGCACTGCGAACCGAGGCGTTGCAGGCGTTGTTCGGCGTGTTGGGTATGGTCATTGGCGCATATCTGGGTTTGGGCAAATCAGAATGGCGGCTTGGCGATGCGATGCCAAAAGGCGTAAAGCGGGCCGTTTTGTCGCCCTCGGTCGGGTTTTTATCCGTTCTTATGGGCATCGGCGGCGGCAGCTTTGGCGTGCCGCTGATGAGCCTGTTCAACACGCCCATTCATCGGGCGGTTGCAACGGCGGCCGGGTTTGGCGTGATCATCGCGGTGCCTTCGGTTTTGGGCTTCCTGTTCCTGGACATCGCGCCTGAACACCGCCCTCCGTACACAATCGGCGCGGTCAACCTGATCGCTTTTGCAATTGTTGTAGCCATGACGATGATCACTGCGCCCTGGGGCGTAAAGCTGGCGCATGCGATGGATCCCAAGCCGTTGAAGCGAGTGTTCGCGGTTTTCCTAACGCTGGTTGCCTTGAATATGCTGCGTAAGGCGCTGGGGCTGTGACCGATTTTTGGAACAAAGGTTGGATCATGTTTCCGCACGACCCGACGCTTGCCCAATGGGTTGAACATGCTTTGCCGCGGGCGCGAGCCTCGATTACCGATCCGGCCTTTGCGGAATGGTTGGATTGCGAAGGCACGTGGTTCATCGGCGTGGACGCACTGGACAATGATCCAGAGGGCAGGGTGGCGCGATCGGACGTTTTGTCGGGTCAGGCCATGGATTTTATCTCTGAGCACTATGGGCGGTTGCCACTACACAAAGGGCAGGTCTCGGTCGTTTATCCCGGTTACCCCCGCCCACGTCGCGGCGAGGGTGAAGCGGCCACCAGATACCGGCGGAACCGTGATGCGGCGCATGTGGATGGATTGCGCCCCATGGGGCCGGATCGTCGACGCCGGGTAGATGAGCCGCACGCATGGATTCTTGGCATCCCGCTGACCGAGGCCAGCGCGGATGCCGCGCCGATGGTTCTGTGGGAAGGCAGCCACAAGATACTGGGGGCTGCATTCGCACAAGTGATGAAAGTCCAACCCAAGGACAGCCTCCACTTGATCGACGTAACCGAAATATATCAGGCGGCCCGTCGCGAGGTGTTTGAGACCTGCCCCCGGATCGAGCTGCCAGCAAAACCGGGTGAGGCCTATCTGCTGCATCGCCACTGCCTGCACGGCGTTGCGCCTTGGGCCGAGGCGGCGACCGCTGGCCCGGATGGACGGATGATCGCCTATTTTCGCCCCGAATGCGCCGGGGGAGTAGCCGAGTGGATCGAATCCCCCTAACCTGTTGCCATTATTCAGGTTTGGAGATTTTCGATGATTACGGTTCACACGGATTCTGATGGGGCCCAGATCGAGGTCGAGCTGTCCGGCGAAGTGACAAGCAAAGACTACAGCGAGACATTGGTCCCCGCGATCGAAGCGGCGCTTGAGGCGCATGATGCGGTGCGTCTGCTGGCAATCGTGCAGCCAGAGTTCAAAGGCTATGATCTTGGGGCCGCGTGGTCCGATACCAAGCTGGGTCTCAGCCACTGGCGCGGGTTTGACCGTATCGCAGTTGCGGCTGATCAGGGCTGGGTACAGACAAGCATCCGTCTGGCCGCGCCGATCCTGCCATGCCCCGTTCATGTGTTTGAACTTTCGGAACTTGAGGCCGCGCGCCGTTGGATGCGCGAGTCTCTGGGGGCCATCCACGTGACCGATTTGGGCGGACCCTGCGTGCAGATCAGCCTGATGGGCAAACTGGACCCCGAAGAATACCAACAGGCTGAGCGTGATCTGGATACCTTGCTGAGTTCAAAGAACGGGTTCCGTCTGTTGATCGACCTGCGCGAGTTTGACGGCTGGCAGGGGCTGACCGCACTGGCCGCACATTTCCGCTTGGCCCGAGGGCATGTGGGAATGCTGGATCGCGCCGCCATAGTGGGGGACAAAGCGTGGCAACATATGGCGCAGCGTGTCGCCAGTCACGTTCTGGGTGCCCGCACGCAGTTCTTCCCTTCTGAGGATTTCGAAAACGCAAAATCCTGGCTTGCGGCGGGGTAGGGCGATGCTGATCACGGCGCCAGTTCTCGCCTTACTTTACCATTACGTAAGGTTAATTTACCGACCGTTCAATTTTTCTTGATCGGTCGGTCAAAAAACGCTTAAACCTGAATCGTTCTTCCGCCTGACCACGTCGGAAGACCATTTTGCTGAAAGGCGCTGCTGTGGGTTGCCACTCACTTACGCATGTCTTCGAACTTGATCCCCCCTCGGAGTTCAGACCAACCCGCAGCAGCGCGAACTCAGCCTAAAAGCCAGAAGTGGATATCAGGATTTGTTCATGCGCGCCGCGCGTCCGCCGCGCCGTTTGGCGAGGCGTGGCTTGCGCGCGGGCAGATCTTCCATGATCTCAGCACGTTCATCGCTGCCCATTTTCGACCAGCGTGTGATCTCATCAATGGTGCGATAGCAACCAGTACAGATGCGCTCGGTCGGGTGCACGACGCATATCTGGATGCAAGGGCTTTCGACCTCGTTCCTTTTCCAGACCATGTTTGTCATCGGTGCACCCCGTCGCCCTTAAAGAAAGCGCAGCCTATCCAGCGCTCCTTGCAGAATATAGCCCGCCGCGACGTGATCGATAACCTGTCCGCGACGTTTTCGTGTCGTATCCGCCTCAAGCAGTGCCTTTTCTGCCGCTACCGTGCTGAGCCGTTCATCCCAGAATCCGATCGAAACTTCGGTCAGACGTGACAGATTTCGGGCAAAAGCGCGGGTCGATTGGCACCGGGGGCCTTCGGTGCCGTCCATGTTTTTGGGCAGGCCGAGTACGACACCACCAATCTCTCGGTCCGCGATGATGTCCAGCAATCGGGCCGAATCCAGGGTGAATTTCTTGCGTCGCACGGTCTCAAGCGGGCTGGCCACGCCGCGCATCCGGTCGGACACGGCCACGCCGATGGTCTTTTCGCCCAGATCCAACCCCATCAGGGCAGTCATAGGGGACAATGCGGCGGCGAAGTCTTCGAACTCGTCGTAAATCATTGAGCAATACCTGCCTGAAGTGCGGCAGCGTCGATGATCTCCAGCGCGTCGGCGTTTCCGGCAAAGACCGCCATGGCTTCGTTCCTGATGTCGATGGCGCGCTGTCCTTCGCCCAGAACGCCCAGTGCCGCGATCAGACGGGCCCAATCCTCGGGCGCGCCTCCTTCGGTGGCCAACCGGTCGGAGAGCTGATTAACCATGCCTCGGATCATCTCTTGTCGTTCTTCCGGGGTCAGCGCAGCGGCAGCCTCGACGTCATCCTGGCTTGGGCCGGGTCCTGCGGGGGCCGAAACCTCGGGCGCGTTGAACACCCCTGCGCGAAAGGCCAGCTCATCCAGTTGGGCCAGAATTGCGTCGACCCATGGCGCGCCGGCCGGTGCGTTGCGCAATGCGTCGGTCCAGATGCGATACCCGATGTCGGGGCGCCCGACCTGCACCATCATCTGGCCAAGGTAATACAGCGCCGGGCCATGTCGCGGATCGCGTTTTAACGCTTCGCGCAATGCAGCTTCGGCTTCGGGGGATACATATCCCCTCGCCGACAAGATCATCATTTCGGCCAGATGCGAATAAGCGTCTGCAGGGACAGCGTCGCCAGACAATTCGATCACGCGCTGCTGGGCCTTGTAAGCGGCCGAAAAGTTGCCTGCGTTCGCCTCGTGTTGCGCCAAAAGAACATGGCCTTGCAGGTCATCGGGACGCGCTTCAACGGTTTCACGCAACTGCTCCAAAAGCGCTGCATAACTCTCTTCCAGCTGAGGCAAGGGCGCAGGTGTTGTAGTGGCCTCGAATTCAGCCTGGCTGGGGCGTTCCGCGCGCAAGGTTTCCGCTCGATCAATACGCAGCGACAGAGGTTGGTCCGGTAGCCCCGCCGCGCCCATCCGGTCGTACATCCAGGCCGCACCGCCGACCAGGATAAGACCCACGGCTGCGATAGTGGTGACCGAAGCCCAAAGTGGCGGTCCCGCTCGGGTCGACCGTGCCTGCATCTGGGCGTCTGCGGCCAGAATACGGCGCGAAATTTCGGTGCGAACACGCTCGGCATCGGCTTCGCCGATGACACCTCGGGCCAGATCCTTGTCGACGCTCGCCAGCTGTTCGCGATAAACGCGTAGGTCATAGGCCGCTGCGGGTTCGCGTGCGTCGCGCGTTCGCAGGATGGAATAGCCCAGGAACACTGCAGTCACGGCAGCTGTTAGGATGATCAGGACCCAGAACGACATGGTTTCTCCGATTTGGCTGCCCTGACTTAGACCTCTCTGCGGGCCGACAAAAGGGACAAATGGCCGCTGGCCGACTTCGTGTCGCAATAATGGGGCCTATGTCGCAATAGTGCGATATTACGGCGTTGAACGGCAGGGGCGCGCTGGCGTTACGCGGCATATCTTCGCGCAATCACCGAACCGGATGGATTCGCCTATGAAACACTATTCAGCCTTTGCTGTAGCGCGCGAAGCGCTGCGCTATCACACCGGATGGGAACGCGCCTGGCGTTCGCCCGAACCCAAGAAGAAATACGACGTGATCATCGTCGGTGCGGGCGGTCATGGTCTGGCCACGGCCTATTATCTGGGTAAGAACTACGGCATCCAGAATGTCGCCGTGATCGAAAAAGGCTGGCTGGGCGGTGGTAACACCGGTCGTAACACGACGATCATCCGCTCAAACTATCTGCAGGACCCTTCGGCAGCGATCTACGAAAAAGCGCGCAGCCTGTACGAGGATCTGAGCCAGGAACTGAACTATAACATCATGTTCAGCCCCCGTGGCGTCATGATGCTGGCCCAGACTCAGCACGAAATTCGCGGCTATCAGCGCACGGCTCATGCCAACGCGTTGCAAGGTGTTCAGACCGAGTGGATCACCCCTGAGCGCGTTAAGGAACTGGTACCGATCATCAATATCGACGGTCCGCGCTATCCGGTTCTGGGCGCATTGTGGCAGGAACGCGGAGGTACCGCGCGTCACGACGCCGTGGCGTGGGGCTATGCCCGCGCCTGTTCCGCGATGGGCATGGACATCATCCAGCAATGCGAGGTCAAAGGCGTTCGGTCCGAAAACGGCCGCGTTGTTGGCGTCGATACCACCAAAGGTTCGATCGACTGTGACAAGCTGGGCATGGTGGTTGCGGGCCATTCAGGACAGTTGGCCGAAATGGCGGGCTTCCGTCTGCCGCTGGAGGCGATCGCGCTGCAGGCATTGGTGTCCGAGCCGATTAAGCCCTGCATGGACGTGGTCGTAATGGCCAACACCGTGCATGGTTACATGTCTCAGTCCGACAAGGGTGAGATGGTGATCGGCGGCGGTACTGACGCCTTCAACAACTACACCCAGCGCGGCAGCTTCCATCATATCGAGGAAACCGTTCGCGCACTGGTCGAAACCTTCCCGATGATCTCGCGCCTGAAGATGCTGCGCCAGTGGGGCGGGATTGTGGACATGACCGGCGACCGGTCTCCGATCCTGTCAAAAACGCCCTTGGGCGGCTGCTTTATCAATTGTGGCTGGGGCACGGGTGGCTTCAAGTCGATCCCCGGATCTGGATGGGGCATGGCGCAGCTGATGGCCACAGGTCACTCACCGCTGACCGAAGCCTTTACGCTGGACCGCTTCAAAGAGGGCCGCTTCATCGACGAAAGCGTCGCGGCCGGGGTGGCACACTGATGTCAGTCGCCCCAATGTGCCCCATGAATGGTTTCGGAACTATTCGGGCCGTCAGATCTTGGTTTGATGGTTTTCTTTTCCTCGGATCGGAAAATGAAAAAGGCGATCAGGCCAAAGAAGACGAGCGTGCCGACTACGGTCAATACAATGGTCAAAATATCCATGCCTACGATCTGGGCGTGTGGTCCAAAGAATTCAAGCGAGGAGTAGCCTCATGCTGATCCTGAACTGCCCGTATTGCGGCGTCGACGCCGAAGAATCTGAACTGTCCGCCGGAGGTGAGGCGCATCTGAAACGCTTCGGTCCCGGCTCGTCGGATGGCGAATTCCACGACTACCTGTTCATGCGTGAAAACCCCAAAGGCGTTCATTTCGAACGCTGGCGCCACAGCAACGGCTGCGGCAAGTGGTTCCACGCCGCTCGCTGCACACAAACGCTCGAAGTGTTCGGAACCTATTCCGCCCAGACCACCGAGCCGCCGAAAGAACTCAAGGACGCAATCACTGCAAAGCGCCCTGGCTGGACGTGGAGAGAGTACGAATGATCCGCGCTGCCATCCCTAATTCCGCCTGCGAAAGGTCCGCAACATGAGCACCCGTCTCGCAAAACAAGGCCGGCTGATTGACCGGTCGAAACAGGTCACATTCACCTTCAACGGCACTTCGATGCAGGGGTACGAGGGGGACACGCTGGCCTCGGCCCTGCTGGCCAATGATCAGATGATGATGGGCCGGTCGTTCAAATACCACCGCCCGCGTGGCGTTGTCGCCAGCGGCGCGGAAGAGCCGAACGCGCTGGTCGGCCTGGGGCAGGGTAACCGGTTCGAGCCGAACCAGCGCGCCACCACGACCGAGCTGTTCAACGGCCTGACCTCAATTTCACAGAACCACTGGCCGAACCTGGAATTCGACATCGGTGCGGTGAACACTGCACTGGCGCGGTTCCTGCCAGCGGGCTTCTACTACAAGACGTTCATCCACCCCAAGCCATTCTGGAAACACGTCTATGAGCCGATCATCCGGCGGTCGGCCGGTCTGGGTAAAGCACCCGACAAAGACAACCGCGACGCAGACACCTACGAGCACTTCTACGCCTTCACCGACGTTCTGGTGATCGGTGGCGGTGTCGCCGGGTTGCAAGCGGCCAAGGCGGCGGCCGAGACCGGTGCGAAGGTTCTGCTGATCGAGCAAACCGCGCATTGGGGTGGGCGCGCTCCGGTTGATGGCGGGACCATCAATGATGAGCCTGTGGATAAGTTCGTGGAACAATTGGTTTCCAAACTGGAAACAATGGACAACGTTATCATGCGCAACCGCTGCATGGGCGCGGGCGTCTATGACCATGGTTATGTGCTGGGGTATGAGCGTCTGAACGACCATAAACCGGGCACACAAGGTCCCCGTCATCGCCTGTGGCGTATTCGGGCCAAGCAGGTCGTCGCTGCGACAGGCGCCATCGAACGCCCGCTGTCCTTTGCGGGCAACGATGTTCCGGGCGTCATGCTGGCTTCGGCCATGCGCGACTATGTGGTGAACTGGGGCGTGACCCCGGGCGAGCGTGTGATCGTAGCGACCAACAATGACGACGCTTATCGCACAGCGATCATCCTCAAACGGGCAGGTGTCGATGTTCTGCGTGTGATCGATGCGCGCGCTGCGGCCGGACCACTGGCTGAAGAGGCGCGACAGCTTGGTATTCGGGTCGACCCCGGCAAGGCCATTGCCAAAGTCAAAGGCGGCAAGCGCGTCAAGAAGGTCGAGATCTGCAATCAGGAAGGCATCGGTGGCGCTCGCGAAGAAGTTGAGTGCGACGCGGTTGCCATGTCGGGCGGCTGGTCTCCGGTTGTTCACATGTGGTCGCATTGCGGTGGCAAGCTGATCTGGGACGAGGCGAACGCACATTTCCGCCCCGATCCCGCGCGTCCTCCGCTGGGCGCGAATGGGGAAGGGTTCGTTGTGGCCGCTGGCGCCTCAAATGGTCCGCTGGCGCTGGGTGATGTTCTGACTGACGCGCACGCCGCCGGCAAAGCGGCCGCCAAGGCGGCTGGCTTCAAGCCGAAAAACACTAAGGCTCCGGCTGGTGAGACCACGCAAGAGGCTGCTATGGAAGCGGTCTGGTTGATGCCCGCCAACGCCGACGTGCAGCTACGCATGAAATCGTGGCTGGACTTCCAGAATGACGTCAAGGTTTCGGACGTTCAACTGGCCGCGCGCGAAGGCTATGAAAGCGTCGAACATACCAAGCGGTACACCACGCTGGGCATGGCGACGGATCAGGGTAAGTTGAGCAATATCAACGGACTGGCGATCCTTGCTGATGCGTTGGAGTCGGAAATTCCGAAGGTTGGCACCACCACCTTCCGCCCGCCGTATACCCCTATCTCGATGGGTGCGATTGGCGGCGAAGCGCGGGGTGAGGTGTTCCAGCCGATCCGTCAGACACCGATGCATGACTGGCACGACAAGAACGGCGCCGATTGGGAACCGGTCGGTCACTGGCGCCGGACCTATGCCTATGTGCGACCCGGCGAATCCGTGCATGACGCCGTGAATCGCGAGGTGAAGAACACACGTGATAATCTCGGTCTGCTGGATGCCTCGACACTTGGCAAACTGATCGTCAAAGGTCCCGATGCCGGTAAATTCCTGGACATGATGTACACCAACATGATGTCCACGCTGAAGATCGGCAAATGTCGCTATGGCCTGATGTGCTCGGAAAACGGGTTCCTGATCGATGATGGCGTTGTCGCCCGCATCGACGAGGATACCTGGTTGTGCCACACAACCACCGGCGGAGCCGAACGCATCCATGCCCATATGGAAGAATGGCTGCAGACCGAGTGGTGGGACTGGAAAGTCTACGTCGCCAATGTGACCGAGCAGTACGCTCAGGTGGCAGTGGTCGGCCCCAATGCCCGCAAGCTGCTTGAAAAGCTGGGCGGCATGGATGTCAGCGCTGAGGCGCTGCCATTCATGGAGTGGCGGGATGGGCAGATCGGTGGTTTCGATTGCCGTGTCTACCGGATTTCATTCTCAGGTGAACTGAGCTGCGAAATCTCGGTCCCGGCCAGCCAGGGGCAAGCCTTCTGGACCGCTCTGATGGAGGCAGGCAAAGAGTTCGGAGTGATGCCGTACGGCACCGAGTGTCTGCACATCCTGCGGGCTGAAAAGGGCTTTATCATGATCGGGGACGAGACCGACGGCACCGTGATCCCGCAAGATCTGGGGCTGCACTGGGCGCTCTCGAAAAAGAAAGAGGACTACCTCGGTAAACGCGCCCATTCGCGCAGCCACATGGCCGATCCAGACCGCTGGAAACTGGTTGGTCTTGAGACTGTGGATGGTTCTGTCATCCCTGACGGAGCTTACGCAGTCGGTGAGGGCGTCAACGCCAACGGTCAGCGTAACATGATCGGACGCGTTACCTCGACATATTACTCGGCCAACCTCGGAAAAGGCATCGCCATGGGTCTGATCAAGCACGGTCCAGACCGCATGGGCGAGATCGTCGAATTCCCGGGCACCGATGGCAAAACCTACAAAGCTAAGATCGTGGACCCGATCTTCTTCGACAAGGACGGGGAGAAGCAGAATGTCTGAACCCATCAGCGCACTGAACCACGCAAGCTATGATGGCATTGCCAAGGTCCAGGAATGTGGCCTGCAGGGCATGATTACCCTGCGCGGCGACCTGTCCGACAAGGTGTTGGCCAAGGCTGTCAAGGACGCAACGGGTCAAAAAATGCCCGGTCAGCGCGAAGCTCTGGTCGACGGTGAGTCCGGCGTTTGCTGGATGTCCACCGATGAATTACTGGTGCTTGTTCCCTACGCCGAGGTTGAGGCCAAACTGGCGACCATGACCAACGCGCTGAGCGGTGCACACGCGTTGGCCGTCAACGTCTCGGACGCCCGCGCGGTGTTCCGTATCTCGGGCAGCAATGCGCGTGAGGTGCTGGGCAAACTTGCCCCGGTGGAGCTGTCGGCTGAGGCATTTCAGCCAGGCCAGATCCGCCGTTCGCGTCTGGCGCAGGTGGCAGGGGCGTTCTGGATGGATGACGCCGATACCTTCCGTGTTGTCTGTTTCCGGTCGGCCGCAGACTACGTGTTCAAGCTGCTTAAAGTTGCGGCGCAGCCCGGCAGCGAAGTCGGGGTTTACTGAACCGAAGTGAAGTGAAAAGCCCCGGCCACACCGGGGCTTTCTTTACCCGGTGGTTACGCTGCATACTCCGGAACCATAAGGCTTGTTAGAAGCGCTTATGTGCGCAAAACTGGCGCGGACTTTGACCGTGTTTTTCGCTGAATTAAGATCTGCCTGATATTTCATACGCAGGCTTTGCCCTTCGCTTGACCGGAGGTCGACGTTCCAAAACATGCGGTATTCGCCACTGTTTTTCACTTTGAGTTTGGCGCTGGTCCAATCGTGATGGCCGCTGACAACTTGGGCTTCACGAGTGTTGGTGTCTACCTGAAAGTGATACTCGGGCGCGATCCAGCTATGGCCGTCCGTCTTCGTAATCTCACATTTGTTTTCGTCGGTACCAGCTAAAGCTGATTGCGCGGAAACAATCATCGCAGCAATCGCCGTAAGCGAAGCTTTCATTTTGGTTACCCATCAAACTATTCCGTGGGAGCTCTTCAACAAGCTCACACCTGGGTTGCAAGTGGGGAAACACCTACTTCGACAGGGCTCATGGCTGCCTTCTAGCCAGTAAACAAAACCGTACGGTACCGTGTCATTTCCGTTGGACTGAGGGCTTTCTGAACATCCAGCGGGCGCCCGGTTTCGTCAGTAATTTCAGAGTAAAAGGAGAGACTTTTCAGCAGGTCTGAGGTCCGCTGGTGTCTGTCCTCTTCAGCCAAAAGAGGCGAGTGGAGCGAGAGGTAGAGAGTAGGTCGCGTCCGTTTCAACCAGGGCAGGATCGTTGGCAGTACAAAAAACTCAGCCCCCTCAATATCCATCTTGACCAGCGAGACACCCGACAGGTCATTCGCGGCCTCGAACTGGTCCCATGCGATCGTCAAAGCGTCGTTGCCATGTGTTCCGTCATGCAAAAGTGAGCTGGTGGAATCGCCCGGCTCGCCGCGCACCGACGCAATGCGGGCCACTCCGAACTGATCCGACAACGCCACGCCAAAGGCCGAAACATTGCGGATGTCGTTCAGGTCGAGGTTCCAGGCCAAATGCCGAAAAGCCGTCGGATCCGGTTCGAAACACCAGACGTGCCGCGCTTGGCGGGCACCGTACAGAACCGTGGGGCCAATCCACGCACCGATGTCCAGATAATCCCGATCAGCCGACAGAAACCTGTCGAGCACCGCGAAGGTTTCAGGCTCCCACTTGCCATCTGACACCTTGCGCCAGAATTTCGAATGATATGGGTCCAGTCGAAACGGCTCGCCATTTAGCTGGCCCGCATAGTATCCGCGGGCGCGGTAAAACATCTTGCGCGCCTGTGTAAGCATCGCCTGCCTCCGGGTTTTCTTGTCTCGGCTCTTGACCTGCGGCGGCTGCCAAAGCATTTAACCTTGGGAACCGCAACTTACATTTTTAACAGGGGGCCGATATGGCTTTTGAACTTCCTGATCTTCCTTATGCACATGACGCGCTGGCAGCCAAGGGTATGTCCGCGGAAACACTGGAATATCACCACGACCTGCACCACAAGGCCTATGTCGACAACGGCAACAAGCTGATCGCTGGTACCGAGTGGGACGGCAAGTCGCTGGAAGAGATCATCGTTGGCACCTACGACGCAAACGCCGTCGCGCAAAACGGCATCTTCAACAACATCAGCCAGCTGTGGAACCACAACCAGTTCTGGGAAATGATGGGGCCCGGCGGCAACGCAATGCCCGGTGAGCTTGAAAAAGCACTGACTGAAAGCTTTGGCTCGGTTGACGAGTTCAAGTCGCAGTTCAGCGCTGCTGGTGCCGGTCAGTTCGGCTCGGGCTGGGCGTGGCTGGTCAAGAACGCAGACGGTTCGTTGGCTGTGACCAAGACTGAAAACGGCGTGAACCCGCTGTGCTTTGGTCAAACCGCGTTGCTGGGTTGCGACGTGTGGGAGCACTCCTACTACATCGATTTCCGCAACAAGCGTCCGGCTTACCTGTCGAACTTCCTCGACAATCTGGTGAACTGGGAAAACGTTGCATCGCGGATGTGATTGTTAACCCAATAAGGGTTTTTCAAGGGCCTGTTGGCGGTGACGCTGGCAGGTCCTTTCTTGTTTAGATAGCTGTTTTTGATGGTGATGCTGCGTTTTGCAATCCGCATCGATTGACTGCTTCGAGCCCGAAGCAACTGATGCTTCAGGTCGTACGATTGTCGGCAATTAGAAAACCGTTTTTTTCGTTTGTCAGCGCCTCAGTTCTGCACGAGTAGGTTTTGCCTGATCGCCTCCACCTCCTTATCACTGATGCCAAGAATATCGCGGCGATAAGTGTCAAAAGAGCCATGAGCATCCTTGACCGCCTGAAGAGAGGCTGTGATTTGTTCCGGATGCGCACCGAAGGCCGGGCGCAGCGAGTGGGGGCCCTTGCCAACCAGTTGCTCGAGCTCGTCGTAGGTGAAGGCATTGGTGGTCAGGTAATCGCGCACGACATCCTCTTCGGAATAGCCTAACGTCAACATGGTGACGGCCGCCATGTATCCTGTGCGGTCCTTTCCGCCTGCGCAGTGAAATAGCATCGGAAAGTTGTTCGCATCGGTGAGCAGATGCAGGAACCGGGACACCTGCGGATCAAACTTGGTCGCAAAGTCCCGGTAGCGGTCAATCCTGATCTGGCGCAGGTCGACATCGTGATCCGCAAGCATCTGGTCGATCTCATCGAACTTGCCGTCAAACCACATTGGGCGGATTTGAGACGCGATCTCGATGGGCATGATCTTGGCGATGTCGGCTGGATCCGAGCCAATGGGCAGATTGGCGTTGAAATCCACCGAAGGAATCTGCGCGTTTGGGTGCGTTTCCAGTTCTTCCGGGGTACGCAAATCAACGATGGTCTCGATAGCGAGGCCATTCAGCTCGGCAATGGCGGCATCGGAAAGGCCATCCAACTGATCCGAGCGAAAGAGCACACCGGGCCTGATCCCCGCATCAGGAGTTGTGAGTTCGCGAAAATTCTCAAGCCCATCGACCGGATGGGTAACTTTCACGTCTTCGCACTCCGATGGCAGATCAATGTCCAAAGCAGTATTGCAGGCTGTTGTTTGTGCGGTCGCTGCTCCGCCAGTGAATGTGCACGCAATTACCGCTGCCAAGCTCAATGGGGAGTGCGCTTTCATACCGTTTGTCCTCAATGCAAAAATCTCTTGATCAGATGCTCTTTAATCAGAGGAAGGATAGAAATAGAAAGTTAAAGTCCATATGATTTTTGGATGGAGGTACGAATGCCCGAAATCGAGCAGTTACGCGCTTTTGTCACTGCTGTTGAGTGTGGTTCGTTCTCGGCCGCTGCGCGAAAGCTGCGCAAAGCTCAATCTGCCATTAGCGCGACGATCTCCAATCTGGAAATCGATCTGGATCTGTCGCTATTCCACAGAGATGGCTATCGACCCGTGTTAACGGATGCCGGTGAGTCATTACTGAAGCACGCAAGGTCGGTATTGAGCAGCATGGACATGCTCCGAGGGCAAGCCGAAGCGTTGAGCGGATCTATTGAGCCCAGGTTTTCCTTCTTTGTCGAAGATGGGTTGTTGGTGGATCGTGTTCGAAGCCTGTTAACTGGCACAGCCGATAGGTTCCCAAGCTTAGAGCTCCGTGTGGAGCAGCTTTCGAGGGCTTCTGTTCTCAAGGCAGTTCAGTCAGGTGATGCGGACGCTGCTTTCGTATGTGAGGCGCCCAAGGAGGCGCAAAGCTACAGATGCCTGGGCGTCGGGTTTCAGAGGGTGGTGCCCGTGTGTCACGCTGACCACCCACTGGCTAAACTGGCGACCGTGGGGCGGAGAGACCTGTCCCAATACCGTCAAGCGGTGGAACCGAGTTCAGAAGCCTCAGTCGCTGGAGACCGCATATTCAGCCCGGACGTTTGGATCTCAAGCACTTCGATCACCAGAAAGGCGCTTGTGATAGCTGGCTTGGGTTGGGCAGAGTTGCCCGTCGTTTCGGTGGAGCGAGAAATCTTAGGCGGCGAGTTGAAGGTCCTGGAGTACGAATTCGCGCAGAACGCGATCCTGAGGACGTTGGATTTCCTCACAACAAACGCGACCAACCAAGGGCCTGTGATGAGGTGGCTGACGAGTGAAATCACAACTTGGGATCAGCGCGCCTGGATTGGCGATCATCAGGTTGGCAGGCGATAGCAATGCCGACATTCAAGCAAATTCAGCGAATTCACTGTTTGTCTGCAAAGCTGAATTGAATCGGCAGAAAACCTGCCATTTCAAACTTATGTACTGCCGCAAGTCCGGTCTGAGCCCAATTTGCACAATGTTGCACTAAACACCTATGACTGCTTTGTGCTGCAAATGAGCTTTGCAGGGGCTAGTGCTCTGAAAAGGCCAACTACAATGACTGCTATCGCATGTCGTCAAAGGTTCTCAGCATTCTGCAGCACATCAAGGCAAAACCTTAAGGAAGTGCTTTTCGGCAGCGAACAGTAGTCTTTTGACGGCAAGATGTCCGAAGGTGAGCTTCCGCCTCCGATCAGTATGAGGAGGAAATCTTCTAAAGGCGGCAAAAGCTCTTGCGAGTTTGCTGCTGTCTGTTCCAATGACAGTGATTGAAAGGCGCTAAAAAGCGGCATTTCGATAGTGCCGTCAGTGCCCTCGGGATATTCGTGCAGGTATTGTCGCGCTCCCCAGACAGGCTCAGTAAAAAAATCGCGATAGTAAGCCCGGTCCAACCGACTGAACTGAATCCCCAAACCTTCTTGTTCAATTTTCCCGCTGCGGACACTTTGGTAAATGTCCGTTATTCTCTCATAGACTTCGGGCCACTTCACGGCCTCAACTGTGGCGCTTAGCGAGATAATCGCCTTTTTCTTACCCATGACAACGAAGTCTGAGCGTGGATCGTAAGCCGCGCGCAATTCCTGGCGGATAATACGAAACATCTCGGATCCTTGATTGGCACCGATGTAATCCACCAAGACATTTGTCCCAACCTGGTCAATCTCATCTTCAAACTCTTCAGCTTTGACAAAAAGGATCAGCATCTCGGTAGAGTCAGGATCGGCAAAGTGAATGACACCCGTCGGAAGGCTGAAATCTTCCTCATTCGTGCCAATCAACGCTTCAGCCCATTTTGCGAAAGGCAAATTCCACTTTCCCTTCAGGCGCGGAAGCTTGCTGACCAATCGAAGAGTGCGGCGTTCTACTTCTTGGTCTCCGGATCTTAGGATTGCCTGAATGGGCTGACCAAAACGAAATTCGCCATCCCCAACCTCAGCATCTGCGTCGTCAGGTTCGTACTCCAAAAAATGCGCCACTTCCTTCAGAACATCTTCTGGCCTCCTGGTTCTGGTAGACTTGGTAGAGTTGGAATACTGCAGCTCTCTTGCATACCAGCCGTCCGAGTATTCCGCTTCAAGCAAGAGGTTTTCGAGGTGAACGATGGTCTCTGGAAAGACTTCGTTTGGCGCCGTCACCGTGAGCATCAGACTACGGCGATTTGTTTTGACGTAATGCTTGATCCCTTTCAACTGCTTGTACTCAGCAATTTTGTAGGAAGAACGGCTTGATGTTCCTCCTGAAACTACACTTGAGAGACCAGCACCCAATGCGGCCACCCGCTCTATCGTCGGTCGATCTATCGGCCAAACCAAGGTGAGCTCAGAAATGCCGTTTTCCAGAGGCTTCAGATAAGCAATATTCGCATCGCCTGTCGTTGCGATCAGCTCTGCACGGACCTGCTGCGCTGACAGCAGGCTGAGAAGCAATAAAAGAGAGGAAAAGAACCGGCTTTTGAATTTTTGCATGTTACTCTGCTTTTTCGGCCAACACGACCGAAGTGGCTGATGGCTTGATGACCTTTTCGGCAAAATCAATAACGTCCTGATCCGTCGTATCGTTCAAGATGTCGACAAATACAGTCGGTGTGAGAGGGGGGAAACCATCAGAAGCCACATTCGACAGGAATGATAGAAACTCTGTGGGCCGGCGCGCGGCATTTCTGGATCCAACGACCTGCATCCGGCACGCTTGATTGATTTCATCCCTTGTGATCGGTTCGTTCAACAAATTGGCCAGAGTTTCTGTCAGATGGCTATGCGCCGCGTCCAAGCTGAAGCCGGGCATTAGGTGCAAATCTATGGTAAGTTCCAGATCAGCATTTTTGGCAAAAAACCAGTCAGCGTCGACGCTGAAAACGCGCTCGTCTTGATAGTACAGGGCCTTGTAAAGCCTTTCGTTCAAAACATCGGTGGCGATAAAAAATGCGCCCTGCATTTCGATGCTGGTTGATCGATCTTCGAAGTCCACGAATTTCGCAAACTGGATTGTGTCATGCGCCAACTTGTCCGACCGAATGCGTTCAACAAACCGAACCTCAGGGTCTGGTTTGTCGTCTAACCAGCGTTTTTGAGGGGCCTCAGAAGGTTCTGTGTCCCCAAATATACGAGCAACGAGTTCTTCGGCTTTACTAGGTTCAATTTTTCCCGACACGATTAACGTCACATTGGACGGCGTATAGTGAGTTTTGTGAAACTGATAGGCCTTCTCAAGGTTCAATTTGGGAAGATCTTCAATGGTGTTGTCTGCACGGCCGCGCAAAGTGCCATAGAGGTTTTGAAGTGCAATTCTTCTGAGCCAACGAAGCGGAGACTGCCTTTCACGAAGAAATGTTTCACGCTGTACGATATCAATTTCGCTTTCCGCAAATCCTTCTGGCAGCGATGGCGTGTCAAGGACGGCCCGAGACAACTGCAGCAACATTTCTATGTCAGAAGGTACGCCGGAATTCGTGTACACCGTTGATACGTTATGCGTTGTCGCGTAGATATCGCGCTCTCGGGGCTTTCTGAGTATTGTGGCGTCCGCTGAAAACGCAGCCAGATGCTCAGCTAGATGAGCTGTACCGGATGGTTCCGGATCATCATACGCTCCCGATAGAACAATTAGCTGCACGTCCACACGGTCGAAGTCATCCCTCGGAACCAAATAGGCTGCGTATAATCCGCCTTTCTCAGAAAGAGGGGTGACGCCTTGAGCATGAGCAGTTCCAGCAAACACCAAGAGGACAAGCGAAAAAAACAATACGACTGTGCGCATCATAATCCTTCAAATTATGTCACTTAGTCCAAAAAAACGTCCGTCATCAGGCGTTTAACGAATGCGACAGTGATTTACTAAATGCTTGTGGGATACGAGCTGCTATTTCAAGCCGCCAATTGAAAACTTGCCGAAATGTGTTCGACACGAGACTAAATACGCGCGGAACTCGTACCTTAGCTCTCTATGGAGAGATCACCCAAAAGTAATACATCGTAGAGCAGCAGCGAGTGACAGTTATCCTCCAGAGATCAAGAGGGAAGTGTATGCTTTGCCCGGCGATCCAGCTCTCAGTAGGTTCTGTACAGCATCACGCGTGAACCTAGGAGCGGCAGAAGTGCACGCGCGAGATCTGGATCTGCCTCGATCAATGGTATGACCCGTTCGTCGAAAGACCCCTGATCAACATGCGACGGCAATTGCTGGCCGAAGACCCTGAACAAGCCGCGGACTTCGTCGGCCATCGATGCATTTCTTTGAACAGCCGGCGGCTTCTCAATAGTGTTCTTAACGTGTGTGCCATGCGGCTCTCGATGAAAGATTTACTGAACCACCTAGATCGCAATACCTGTGCAATCCCTCGCGCATGCGTTTTGTCGGTCTTGTTACGCATCGCCGAACGAGCCGCGTTCACTTGCCGTGTTTCCATCCAGACCACATCAAGACCAGCGGCCCGAAGCCCATGACACAGGTGCCGGCTCATCGAAGCAGAACCAAATTCAATCCGACACTGACTGGCAGACCCATCAATCTGGTTAGCCCAAATACCCATGCTTCGTCCCGCAAGCTGACATTAGCCAAAAAGCTATTCGACAGTGCCGGCGTGACCCTGCAACTCTGCCGCAGGAGAAAACCTGCCTATACGTCAACTTTCGAATTGAGACCTATTGTACGCCGCCCCGCAATACCTAGCTAAAGTATGCGGAGGGAGAGAGCCGCAAACCACTAAGAAAACCGTCAGGCACCGCGCTGAATGACTTTGGCGCGTCTCGGGTAAGCTGTGCCTGACGCATGAGGGATGACCAAAAATACGCCATTACAGGAGAACACAATGGTCGAACTTGCACAGGGAACATGGGTTGTAATCGCCGACGGGGAAAAGGCGCTGTTCATGGAGAATATCACCGACGCCGAAGATCCCAATCTGGTTGTCGTATCCGTAGAAGAAAGCGACGGACCAAGGACCAAGCCTTCGGACCGGGCCGGTCGTCGTTTTGACACGGCGCCACATCAGAAATCGTCCGTGGAAGAGAGCAAATGGAAAACCCATGCGAAATCCCTGTTCGTGCAGGATGTCGCCAACCTGTTAAACCGTAAGGGTTTAAAAGGGGCCTATAAACGATTGGTCCTGGTAGCCAGCCCGCATGTTCTGGGGTTGTTGCGTCGGCGGTTGCACAGCGAAGTGCTGGGTAAAGTGGTTGCCGAGGTCGATAAAACTCTGACCAATCATCCGATGCATAAGGTCGAACAGGTGCTGCGACAGCGCCTTGCTCCGGCGACTTGAATTTGACGATGGCAAACGGGCGGTTCTGGCCGCCCGTACATCTGTCAGCCTAAGTCAGAACTTTCCTGAGCGTTGACATTGCAGCCTCCGGGCCATCGACCCAAGTGATGAAATCCGACAGCGATGCGTCGGCAAAGCCTTGGCCGATGACCTGTTGCAACAGCTCGTGCAGCGTATCCCAATAGCCATCCACATTCATGACCAGAATGGGTTTGTCGTGCAGGCCCAGCTGCCGCCAGGTGAGCGCCTCGAACAACTCATCCAGCGACCCCGGGCCGCCGGGCAGGACAATAACCGCATCGGCGTTCATGATCATGACCTTCTTGCGCTCGTGCATCGTCTCGGTGACCACGAAACGGGTCAGGTCCGTCTTGCCGACTTCGCGTTGCAGAAGGTGCACGGGGATGACGCCGAACGTGTCACCACCAGCGGCTTGAGCGGCCCGTGCGACCTCGCCCATTAGCCCCACATCCCCGGCCCCGTAGACCAGCCGCCAGCCTTCTTTGGCCAAAAGGGTTCCAAAGTGTTGCGCCGCGTCGGAATAGGCCGGATTCGCGCCATTTCGTGACCCGCAATACACACAGACAGATTTCTGAGACATGGGTTGGCTTCTCCGGGCTTGTATATGGTGTTTTGACCCGTGATAGCGGGATTGATAGATTGGCTCAACCGTTAGGCAGAATGTGTTTTGCTCAAAGCACTTGCGCTGCGGAGCGAAAGGAAAAGAATGAACTCCAAGTCGGGAAGCGAAAGCTCCGGTACTTTCATCTGGGGGGTGATTGCCGGCATCGTTGCATTAGTCGGGGCGGGCGGGTTGTACCTGTCCGGCGTCTTCGGGACGGGTCCTCAGGAAGCTTCACCGCAGCAAGACACCTCTGTCCAAACCACGGAAGAGGCCAGTTCGGTTTCCACCCCGTCCAAGGATCAGAGCACGGCAATTGAGGAACCGGAAACCGCTGATCCGTCTGATTCCGAGACTGCACCGGCGACGGAAACGGCTGAGGCTGACCCGGGTGTCGCGCCGCCGACTCTGGACCAGATCTTTGTTGAGCCGGACGGCAATACCGTTCTTTCTGGCAATGCAGAGCCAGGCACGGATGTTCGTGTCCTGCTGGATGGTGAGCAAGTGCACAGCTTTACCGTCGACAACACCGGTCAGTTTGCCGAGTTCCTTTCGATTCCATTTTCAGACGATGCGCGCGGGCTTACGTTGGAAACTGCGGGCCAGGATCAACCCGTTCGTTCGGACGACTATTTGATTGCAGCCTTGCCTGAACCTGAACCTGAACCTGAACCGACGACCGAGCAGGTCGCCGCTGCCGAAACGGGTGACGCTGCGCCCTCCGGCGACGAAACAGCAGGAGCGCAAGACACACCCTCGTCAGAGCCAACAGATGAAGCGACGACCGGGGATGTCGAAACGGCGGATGCGCCCGCAGAACCGTCTGCGGATCAACCCCAGGAGACGGCACAAGAAACCGCTGAAGAAGGCAATGAAAATCAACAAGTTGCCATTCTGCGTTCCGGCGAGGACGGGGTTGAGTTGGTTCAGTCTCCAACCGCCGAAACCGACGCCTCAGACGAGGTGGCTTTGGACACGATTGGCTATTCCGACGTTGGCGACGTAGAGCTTACCGGCCGGGTCCCGGACGGGTCTGCGGTACGCCTGTATCTGGATAACCAGCTTGTCGATGATCTGTCGCCGGTTGATGATGGTAAATGGCGCAGCGAACTCGAGGGAATTGATCCCGGTATATATACATTGCGCGTCGATGAAATCGCCTCGGATGGTACAGTGGTCAGCCGCCTGGAAACCCCGTTCAAGCGCGAACCGCTAGAGGTGCTGCGCGCGGCAGAGGCCAGGGATGAGCCCGAGGGCGAACCAGATACGCCCCCCATCCGCGCGGTCACCGTGCAGGAAGGCGACACGCTTTGGGCCATTTCGCGCGACCGGTTCGGTGATGGTATCCTGTACGTGAAACTGTTCGAGGCCAACCGCGGCGCGATCCGCGATCCTGACCTGATTTATCCCGGTCAGATATTCACCATCCCGGAATGAACTATTGCCGCTGGCCCTTGGTGGGCCGGCGGTCTATCTCTGACCGCAAATCAGGTACGTGATGAGACGAGCAGCGCCAATGACATCAGCCGATACGCCCACGTCCGACGAACGCAGCTCTGGCTGGCGCACGATCCGGAAAGTTGCGCCCTATATGTGGCCCGAGGACGAGCCTTGGGTAAAACGACGCGTCGTGCTGGCCATGGGCATGCTTGTTTTGGCCAAGCTGATCGCGGTCTATACTCCGATCCTTTACAAGGGCGCAGTTGATAGTTTGGCGGGTGAGGGCGTACCGCCGCTTGCGTTGGGTGCTATTGGTCTGACGGTGGCTTATGGCGTCGCGCGGATGATGACCGTCGGCTTCCAGCAGCTTCGCGATGCGGCCTTTGCTCCGGTGGGGCAACGGGCCTTGCGCGCGCTGGCGTTGGAGACGTTCCAGCATATCCACCAACTATCCATGCGTTACCACGTGACGCGTCGCACCGGAGGGCTTAGCCGGATTATCGAGCGTGGTGTGAAAGGCGTGGAATTCCTGTTGCGCTTTTTGCTGTTTTCGATTGGTCCGCTGATCCTGGAACTGCTGTTGGTCGCGATCATCCTGATGTGGCTGTTCGACGTCTGGTATCTGGTTGTCGTTGCTGTCACCATCGCGCTGTACATCTGGTTCACCTTTGCGGTGACGGAATGGCGCGTGAAGTTGCGCCGCGAAATGAACGATCAGGATACTGAGGCCAATCAACGTGCCATCGACAGCCTGCTGAACTTTGAAACCGTCAAGTATTTCAATGCTGAACCGCGCGAGGCGGCACGGTACGACGTGTCGATGAAAGCCTATGCCGGGGCAGCGCTTAAGACGGCGTATTCGTTGGCCTTCCTGAATTTTGGTCAGTCCCTTCTGATCACCTGCGGACTGATCGGCGTGATGGTTCTGGCGGCCATGGGGGTGCAACAGGGAACGCTGACCGTCGGCGATTTCGTCATGGTCAACGCCTATATGATCCAGATCACCGTGCCGCTGAACTTTCTGGGCACTGTCTACCGGGAAATCCGTCAATCGCTGGTGGACATGGGTCAAATGTTCGACTTGCTGGAACAACCGACCGAGGTGCAGGACAAGCCCGGCGCGCCAGGTCTGGTGGTCAGTGGTGGTGAGGTGACATTGGACAATGTGCGCTTTGGTTATGATGTGGACCGCGAGATCCTCAAAGGTGTGTCGCTGACGGTACCTGCTGGCCAGACTGTTGCAATTGTCGGTGCCACAGGTTCGGGTAAGTCGACGATAGGCCGCTTGCTGTTCCGGTTCTACGATGTCACCGGGGGCGCGTTGAAGATCGACGGACAGGACGTGCGCGACGTGACCCTGAACAGCCTGCACGCAGCCATCGGCGTCGTGCCGCAGGACACTGTGCTGTTTAATGATACCATCCGCTACAACATCGCTTATGGCCGGGACGGGGCCACTCAGGAAGATGTCGAAGCTGCTGCCAAAGCTGCGCAGATCCACGACTTTATCGTGACCTTGCCAGAAGGCTATGACACCAAGGTTGGAGAGCGGGGCTTGAAGCTGTCGGGTGGCGAGAAACAACGGGTGGGCATTGCGCGCACCCTTCTGAAGAACCCGCCGATCCTGCTGTTGGATGAGGCGACCTCGGCGCTGGACACAGATACCGAACAGGACATCAAGGACGCATTGGCGCGGGCTGGTGAGGGACGGACCGTGCTGACGATCGCGCACCGCCTGAGCACCATTGCCGAAGCGGACCGCATTGTTGTTCTGGAACGCGGAGAAATCCTTGAACAAGGCACCCATGACCAGCTTTTGCAGCGCGCGGGCCGTTACGCGCAGCTCTGGAGTCGCCAGCAAGCGGACGCGGCCTGATCCGGTCACCTGTGTAATTCCAGAGACCAGGTAGAACAGCACTGCAAAAATGCGTTCATTCCCGCAGGTTTAATTTGACGTTCATTTTCCTTGGTGACAAATCACCTAAAATCACGGTGCCAGGTTCTTTGGCCGGACCTTAATCAAAGGAATATCTAATGAAAATGCGTGCAGCAGCAGCCTTGGCCGCAACTGTTCTTATGGCGACTTCGGCATTTGCCGAGGATCTTGAATTTCTGGTTGTGAATGACTCCAGCGCGGATCTGGTCGAGTTTAATGTCTCACCTGCATCTTCCGGCAGCTGGGAGGGGAACCTGCTGAGCGGTGGCTATGTCGCGCCCGACTACGAAATCGATGTTGTCATCGCGGATGGTCTGACCACATGTATCTACGATATTCGGGGGGCGTTCGACGATGGGTCGTCGGCGGAAGACTTCGGCCTGAATCTGTGTGATTTGGGTGAATATGTATTCACCGACTAAGTCTTAGAAAAGAAAAATGGCGAACCCTGGGGTTCGCCATTTATGTTACTCAGCCGCCTTGAGGGGCGATGTTGGTGGGTGATCCGGACGCTCTTCCTTGTCTGCATCCGGTGCAGGTGCGGCGGGTGTTTCATCACCCCAGACAACCTCGGTGGCCTGTACCTGACGGGCAGCGTGACCAACGGCCATATCCTGGGCGATTTGGCTGGAACGGCCTGCAGTGGCCCGAGCTATCGCCTTGGCCAGCCATACCGCATAGGTGGTGACCCACACCCGCAGGGCCAGGAACGATGGCGTCACGATCAGGGTCAGAACCGTTGCAATACCAAGCCCGAACACAACCGCCGTAGCCAGCTGTTTCCACCACAGCGCAGTTGGGCTGTCGATAGAATAGCCGCCATTAATGAAGTCCAGAGACAATCCGAACATCATCGGCGTCAGACCGGCCATCGTGGTCAAGGTGGTCAGTAGAACCGGCCGGATACGCGCCTCAGCCGTACGGATGATGGCTTCGATCCGGGGCATATAGCGGCTGTATTCCTGATAGGTGTCGATCAGAACAATGTTGTTGTTCACCACGATTCCCGCCAAGGCCACAATCCCTGTCCCGGTCATGATGATCGAGAACGGCTGCTGCATGACCATCATCCCGATCAGAACGCCGGTGGTCGAAAGCACAACAGCCAGCAGAACCAGCACCGAGTTGTAGAACGAGTTGAACTGGGCCAGCAGGATCACAAACATCAGGCCTAAAGCAGCCAAGAAAGCGCTGGACAGGAAAGCCTGGCTTTCTGCCTGATCTTCCTGATCGCCGGTCCATTCCCAACTGACGGTGCTGCCGAAGGGATTGGTTTCAAGCCACTCGGTCAGCACGGCAATGCGTTCGTTGGGGTTGATCAGGCTAATCCGGGCGTTTCCAGATTCCAGATCGGCGCGCACTGCATCGACATCTTCTGCACCCGTCAACATGACAAGCTCGAAATTGTTGCCGGTCGGTCCAGTGATGATCGCGCCTGTGGGTTCTGTACCTTCCACGACGCCGCGCACAACTGCCAGCCGCTGTTCCGTGCCATCCGCGTTATCTATCACAACTTTGCTCAGACCCGGCTCAACATCCGCTTTCACATCGTAATAGCGCTGCTGGTTGATCCGGTTGATCTCGGCCAGTTTGGCCACTGGCTTGCGGGTGACAAAGTTTGACAAAGGCACCAGCCCATCCGGCGTACGCACTTTGAGCGTATCCAGTGTCGACAAAACCCGGTCTTCATCGGGCAGGCGAACGCGGATTTCGATTTCCTCGTCCACGCTGTCGGGGCGCATTTCGCCCAGCAGCAGCCCGCGCGTGACCAGTTGCACCATCGCGCCAACGGTTGCGACGTCCGCGCCGAAACGACCCGCTTTGGCAACATCCACGTCGATTTGCCAGTCGATACCGGGCAAGGGCAGGGTGTCTTCGATCTTGATCAGGCCGGGTGTTTCATCGAACATCTTACGGGCCGCAGCAGTGGCTGAGTTCAGTTCTTCCCAGCCGTCCGCCTTGATGCGCAGATGAACGGGCTTGGCCGAGGCCGGGCCTTGTTCCAGGGGCAGGATTTCCACGATGAAGCCCGGAATCTTCGCAAGTTCGGCGTTCAACTGATCGAGCACGAAGTCACCGTCATATTCAGGGGCAACCGTTTCACGGTCGATCAACCCGCCGAAGATCGGTTCGGACACGTTGGGCCGGTCTTCCCACGGGATGATTTCGAACTGGACGCGACCGACAGTGTCTGCTGGTGCTTGCGCACCTCCATTGTTCTGGTTCAGCCCGCCTTCTCCGGCAAAGGAAAACACGTTCACGACTGCGGGGTGCGCGCTGATAATTTCTTCGGCCGCCAGTACCATCTGGTCCTTTTCGACCAGCGATATGTTGCCACGTGCACGAACATAGGCCGTGGCTTGCTCGGGTTCGCTTTCGACGAAGAACTCTACGCCCCGGTTATTGTTCCCAAATGCGGTCATGACTGACATCACAGCGAAGCCAATGACGACAATCGAAACAATCGGCATGATCGGGTTGCCGACCAGGAACTTGATGACATAGCCAAAGGGTGTGTGTTCGCGCGCCGTATGCACATGCTGATCGGGCGCGCGTTCGATTTTCGCGGCACTCAACGTAACAGAACCGGCAAATGCTCCGAAAATGAACAGAAAGGCACCAAGCAGAACTGCTCCGAATGCGCCTTCGGGCAACAGATAGGTCGGATTCAGCAGTTGCATCGCACCAAGGAAGATCAGGTACAGCGATGGCGGCACCATAACCGCACGAACCCACCAAGCAGTGCGCGCGCGCAGCCAGTCAGAGGTGCGGTCAAAAACCCGGCTCAGACGTCCCGAAACACCGCCCATGACAGGCAGATAGATCAGCGCAACGATCAACGAGGCGGACAGAACGAAGATCAGCGTGACGGGCAGCATCCCCATAAACTCACCCGGGACACCCGGCCAAAACAGCATCGGCAGGAAGGCACATAGGGTTGTGGCTGTGGATGACACGATAGGCCAGAACATACGCTGCGCAGCTTCGACATAGGCGTGCATCGGGCCGACGCCCTCTTTAATGCGCCGGTCGGCGTATTCCACGACAACAATGGCCCCGTCGACGAGCATACCCACTGCAAGGATCAGGCCGAACATCACGATGTTCGAGATGCTGATGCCCATGACTGCCAGGAACGCAAAACACAGCAGGAATGAGGTCGGGATCGCAAAACCTACCAGCAATGCCGCGCGTGTGCCCAAAGAGGCCAGAACAACGATCATTACCAGCGCGATGGCCGTCAGAACCGAGCCTTCCAACTGGCTGACCATCGAACCGACGATGCGGCTTTGGTCGTTCGAGGTGCCCAGCTGGATTGCGGCCTGCATCTCGGGTGGCCATTTGGCCTGCGCAGCGGCAATGGTTTGTTTCACACCCTCGACTGTGTCGATCAGGTTGTAGCCCTTGCGCTTGACCACCTGCAACGCGACGGTTTGTTCGCCGTTGAAACGGGCGGTGCCTTCGCGGTCCTCAAAGGTATAGTTAATCTGCGCCAATTCCCCCAGGGTGACGACCCGGTCGCCGTTCACTTTGACCGGCAGGCCATAAACATCCTGCGCAGTTTTGAAGGAAGAGGGGATCTTGACCGAGAATGTGCCCTGTGCGGTTTCGACCTCACCGGCAGCGATCAGCTGATTGTTGTTGCGCACAACATCTATAAGCTCGGCGGCGGTGACGTTGTACGCCTCAAGCCGAAGGGGATCGATGATGACCTCAAGCAATTCGTCGCGGTTGCCCGCGATACCGGCTTCGAGCACCGAATCCATCGCCTCAAGGTCGTCCTGTAAAGCCTTGGCGACCCGCGCCATAGTGCGCTCGGGGACTGCACCCGTCAGGTTGACGATAACGATTGGGAATTCTGAAAAATTGATCTCGGTCAGCGAGTATTGCTCGGCCCCGTCGGGGAAATCGGCTTGCGCGCTGTTCATCGCGTCACGCACATCAGCCATGATCGCGGTCTTGTCCCAGCCGAAATCGAACTCCAGCGCCACGCCCGCATACCCTTCGGCGGCGGTCGAGGTCATCTCTTTCAGCCCATCAAGGTCAGCAAGTTCGGTCTCCATTGGTTTGACCAACAGATTTTCCGAATCCTCGGCTGAGATTCCCGGAAACTGAACCGAGACAAACAGGGCAGGAATTTCAATGTCGGGCTCGCCTTCTTTCGGCAGGCTGACATAGGCAAAGCCACCAATCACCAATGAGATGGCGATGAAGGCCAGAACCATTCTGGCCCGGCCGGCGGCCCAACTGACGATTCCGGTCATTTCGAAGCTTCCCGATATGTGGGTTCAACTGTGACGCCGCGGGTCACGAACTCTTGCCCGATGACGATGATGTCCACAGTCTCCGGCAGGCCACCGACCCAAACGCCTTCGGCGGTATCACGCAGAAGAACGACCGGCTGGAAATCGACCACGTTGCTATGGCCAATCGTGCGGACACCGAGTTGACCGTTATTGCTCAGGGTCAGAGCCGATTGCGGCAGGAAATGCGCCTTGGCCCCGGCGGCCGAAATGCGGATGTCGGCGGTTTGGCCGTCCCGAATGGCCAGTTCCGGGTTCGGAACAGTGATTTCGACTTCGAAGGTGCGGGTTGTTTCATCGGCCGAGCGGCTCAGGAATGTCACACGACCAGAAACCTTCAGGCCAGTGACCAACTGCGCGGTGGCTTCGGAACCGACAATGATGCGGTTAACCTCGGTTTCCGGCACAAATCCGACCAGCTTGATCGGATCCAGTTGGATAACGGTCGCGCATAGCGCACCGGGCTGCATCAGGCTGCCCAATTCGGCGGTATCGCTTTCCAACAACCCTTTGAAGGGCGCTTTGATGGTCTGGCGGTCGATTTCGCGTTCCGCGGCTTTGACCTCGGCGGTTGCGGCTTCGATCCCGGCGCGGGTGGCCTCAAGACCGGCTTCGGCGGTCTTGATTCCGGCCTCGGCGGTTCTCATCGCCGCCTCGCTTGAGATTCTGCGTGTCTCTGATCCAAACCCGGAGTCAGACAGTTTATTCGCAGCCGTTAGGTTGATCTCGGCCTCGGCGACACGCGCATGTGCCTCTTCCAGGCGGGCTTCGGCTTCTGGAATGCGGCTTTCCGCCTCTAACTTGGCAGCCTTCGCTTCGGCCAAACTGGCGGGGCGGGTGCCTGGGTCAAGCTCGCACAGAAGATCGCCGGCTTCGACAAACGTGCCTTTGCGCTTGGGTTCTGAGATGACCGTCGATGTGGTTTCGGCCAGAACTTCGACCTGGCGATTGGCCTTGGTCTGGCCCCGCAACAACACGGCGCTGTCAATTTCACGTGCAGTTGACCTAACGGCAACGACGCCAATCGTCGCCTGATCCACGTCCACGACTTCGCCAGATTCGCTGGCAACCTCAGGGCTGGCCTCGGCTTCCGCGCGCCCGGCGAAAGAGAACAGGCTGTCCCGTTCGAAAACCAAAAAAAACAAAACAACAATAACCAAAGCGGCGTTTGCTAATGAAATCAATCGCATGCAGGACTACTCCCAGAATTCTGCGCCACATTTTTTTTGCGGTCATGCTAGAAAGTGGGGACGATTATGTATCGTTTCCACACTAAACTGAATAGTTCGGTTTATTTTTTTCTACAAGAGGGCAGGCCACGGGTTGGATTGTAAAAAATCGGGCTCTTGGCTTGGCGATTGCGCCGGGGTATGACATGGCGCCATACACCAAGGATGCAGCCCCGGAGGGCAGGGATGAGCGACGTCGACAGTTTTATTGATGAGGTGACCGAAGAGGTACGCCGGGACCGCCTGTTCTTGCTATTGCGCAGATGGGGTTGGGTCGGTGTGCTTGTGGTTGTCCTGATCGTGGGCGGTGCTGCGTTCAATGAAGTCCGCAAGTCGCGCGCAACCAGTCAGGCGCAGGATTTGGGTGATTCAATCCTGGCGGCGCTGGCACAGAATCAGTCGGATGACCGTGCAGCCAGTCTTGCCGCCGTCGAAACACAATCGCCGGGTGGGGATGCGGTTCTTAACATGCTGTTGTCGGCTTCTCAGATTGAGGCCGGATCAGAGCAGGATGCGGTTGCCAGCCTGAATGCCATTACGTCCCAAGGGGATCTGCCGGAAATCTACCGCGCGATCGCGGCTTTTAAGGCGCTGCTGCTGCAGAGCGACACTCTGCCCGCAGCCGATCGTCGTCTTCAGTTCGAAGCGCTGGCCGCGCCGGGCGCTCCGCTGCGGTTGCTTGCCGAAGAACAATTGGCCCTGATTGATGTGTCCGAGGGCAATGTTGACGCGGCCATCACGCGGCTTCAAGCTTTGCGTCAGGACGCAGAGGTTGGCGTGGATTTGCAACAGCGTGCGGCTCAGTTGATTGTAGCACTGGGTGGCGAACCAGAGCCGCTGATCGCCCAACAGGGCTGATCTGGTGGCGGCAGGAAAACTTACAGGCGAGTTCGGAATATCATGGTAGCAAGTCTATTCTCCCGTATTGGATTGCCGATGGCAGCCCTTTCATTGACCTTGGTCGCCGCCTGTCGGGAACCCGAGGTTATCTTGCCGGGACCGCGGGAAGATATCCGACCTGCTGCCGATACCGAAACGGTGGAAACCCGCGGCTCAAAACCGATCAGCCTTCCGGCGCAAAGAGCCAACGCAAGCTGGCCGCAAAGCCCGGGTACGGCCGCGTTTCGGACGACCAATGCACAGTTGCGCGCAACGCCGCAGCGCATCTGGTCCGCATCAATCGGTCAGGGTGACTCGCGCAAGCAGCGGATCACGGCTGATCCCGTTGTTGCGGGCGGGTTGATCTATACGCTTGATGCCGGCGCAACGGTGTCTGCAGTGTCGCCGCAAGGGCAGGTTGTTTGGAACACCGATCTTATTCCACCAAGTGATGGCGACTCGGATGCCACGGGTGGTGGCATGGCCTATGACAACGGTGTGCTTTATGTGTCTTCCGGTTATGGTCGCCTGACAGCGCTGGATGCCAAAACCGGTGCAGTTCGTTGGCAGAAAAGGTTGAACGCGACCGGCAGCGGCGCGCCTTTGGTCAGCAACGGTCTGCTGTATCTGGTGGCGGGTGACGAAACTGGCTGGGCGGTCAACACCAAGGACGGCCGCATTGCCTGGCAAATTCAGGGCACCCCAAGCGTTGGAAACGTTCTGGGTGCGCCGGCGCCAGTGATAGCATCAGATTTTTCCGTGTTCGCCTTTGGCTCGGGAGATGTCGCAGCGACGTTCCGTCGGGGGGGTATTCGCCGCTGGAACGCGTCAGTAGCCGGGGGACGTCGCGGACGTGCGGCGGCGCAGATCGTCGATGTAACCGGTGGGCCAATGGTGGTGGGCGATAAGATCTATATCGGCAACCATTCCGGGCGCACGGTCGCGTTTGACGCCAATTCCGGCGAACGGATGTGGACCGCAGACGAAGGGGCCGTCGATACGGTCTGGGCCGCTGGCAACAGTATTTTCCTGATCAGTGATCGCAGCCAACTGGTCCGACTAGACGCCGCGACCGGAGCGATTGTTTGGGCGCAGGACCTGCCGGGTTTTGTCAAGGATAAGCCGGGACGCCGGGGGGCGGTCTACGCGCATTATGGTCCGATCATGGCGGGTGGGCGCATCGTCATCGCCTCGAACGATGGCTATGTTCGGTTCTTCAGCCCTGTTGACGGAGCACTGGTGAACCGTGTCGAAGTGCCAGGTGGCGCGACCACGGCACCGGTTGTGGCGGGTCAAACACTGTACGTCGTGTCGACCAAAGGTGATTTGCACGCTTTCCGTTGACCACAAGATGCGCTAAAGGGCGCGTCTGAGTCTTGAAAGTTGAGTATCATGTCGCTGACCCTCGCCATCGTGGGGCGCCCGAATGTGGGCAAATCCACCCTGTTCAATCGCCTTGTGGGCAAACGTCTGGCTTTGGTCGACGACCAGCCCGGCGTGACGCGCGACCTGCGCGAAGGCCAAGGGCGTCTGGGGGATCTGCGCTTTACCGTGATCGACACCGCGGGGCTTGAGGACGCGACCGACGACAGCCTTGAGGGCCGCATGCGCCGCCTGACCGAGCGTGCGGTGGACATGGCAGATGTCTGTCTGTTCATGATTGACGCGCGCGTTGGGGTCACGCCGACCGACGAATTGTTTGCCGAGATTCTGCGCAAACGTTCCAAACACGTGATCCTTGCGGCCAACAAGGCCGAAGGAAACGCAGCGGATGCGGGTGTGCTTGAAGCCTATAACCTTGGCCTGGGTGAGCCGGTGCGCCTGTCGGGCGAACATGGCGAGGGGATGACGGATCTTTATTCCCAGCTTATGCCATTGGCCGATGCCGCCGAGGAAAAGGCGGTCGAGGATGCACCGGAAACCGATATTGAACTGGATGAGGACGGCGAGGGCGACACGCCCCTGATCAGCGCTGAAAAACCGTTGCAGGTGGCAGTTGTTGGCCGCCCGAATGCCGGTAAATCCACATTGATCAACAAGATCATTGGCGAAGACCGCCTGCTGACCGGGCCAGAGGCTGGTATTACGCGCGATGCCATCAGTCTGCGGATCGATTGGGCCGACCCGGACGGAGACAGCACACCGATGCGTATCTTTGATACCGCCGGTATGCGCAAAAAAGCCAAGGTGCAGGAAAAGCTTGAAAAGCTTTCAGTCTCGGACGGCTTGCGCGCCGTAAAATTCGCCGAAGTGGTGGTGGTTCTGCTGGACGCTGCCATTCCCTTCGAACAGCAGGACCTGCGTATTGCCGATCTGGCCGAGCGCGAGGGTCGTGCCGTTGTTGTCGCCATCAACAAATGGGACATCGAAGAAGACAAACAGGAAAAGCTGCGGGATCTGAAAGAGTCGTTCGAGCGTTTGCTGCCGCAATTGCGTGGCGCACCGCTGGTGACGGTCTCGGCAAAGACGGGCCGGGGGCTAGAGCGCCTGCGCGCCGCGATTCTGCGGGCCCATGACATTTGGAACCGCCGTGTGCCGACGGCCGCGCTGAACCGCTGGCTGACGGCCATGTTGGAACAGCACCCGCCGCCAGCCCCGCAAGGTCGCCGGATCAAGCTGCGTTACATGACCCAAGCCAAAACCCGCCCGCCGGGCTTTGTTGTCATGTGTTCGCACCCAGACAAGATGCCAGCCAGTTACACCCGGTATCTGGTCAACGGTCTGCGCGAATCTTTTGACATGCCCGGTACTCCGATCCGCCTGACTTTGCGCGGACAGGGGGACAAGAATCCGTACAAGGGACGCCGCAAGAAAAACGCGGGCGCCTTGGCCAAACATCTCAAGGGCCGCGCGTAACTGCGCCAATTTTCAGCATTTTCGGCTGAGGGGCGTGACAGCCCCAATTCCCCGCGCTAGCATTCACTGGCGTGCATCTGTTTTGTGCGCGCGTAATTTCACGCGGAGCTTCCGCACCAGTTTTTGACAACCATTGGACCTGACCAACGTGAGGAGCGGCTGGATGGATCTGAGGGAATACACTCGGCAATACGCGGTTCAGGACAACAGATTGGCCGCGCTGAGCTATTTTGGAACTTTTGCGGTGTATTTCACATCGCTGGCATTGGCGATCATCTATGTAGATCGCTGGTTTGTCATGATTCCGGCCGGAATCGTTTTTGCCTTTTCGGCGGTGCGCCTGTACGTGCTTCAGCACGATTGCGGGCATCATTCGCTGTTTGAGACGCGCGCGCAGAACGAATGGGCCGGGCACGGGCTCTCGCCATTCACTTTCGCTCCGTTCGAAGTGATGAAGCAGAACCATAACCTGCACCACGCCGGTATTGGCAACCTCGAACACCGCGAGACAGGTGAAATCCACACAATGACCGTGCGGGAATGGAACAAGGCGGATTGGAAAGGGCGCTTGTTTTACAGGCTCTACCGAAATCCCTTCATCCTGGTTCCGGCTGGGGCGCTGTTCACGTATTTCATCCGCTACCGGTGGCCCAAGAACACGGTTCGGTTTGGCGTGAAGGGCGTATTGCTACACAACTTGTCGATCATCGTATTTCTTGGCCTTCTGTATTTGATCGCCGGCACCATGGGTATTCTGGTGTGGTTGGTATTCTCTTTGTTGGGCGGGATGCTGGGTGTTTTTCTGGTCTATCTACAGCACAATTTCGAGGACACGTATTGGGATCGCCGTCCGGATCTGGACCCGCAATTGGCCGCGCTGCAGGGATCATCGGCGCTGGATTTCGGGTGGTGGTTCGACAATGCGGTTGCCTGCATCACGCTGCACGACATCCACCATTTCAATGCGCGTATTCCGTCATATCGGCTGCGTGCATGCCACTATAACCTACCGCCCGAATTCACGCCGCGCCGGATCAAATTCCCCGAGGCAGTCGCGGCTTTGAACCTGAAACTGTGGGACGAAGACGCCAAGCGGCTTGTTCCGTTTCCCGGAAAGGATCAATCCGGTAACCTTGCACACAGTAGCTGACACAAATGACCTGCAACTCTGAGCACTGGCTTGTGAGAGCGTGTTTCTGGTATACATAAGATAATGCAGGGAAAATCGGAAAGGACAAAGAATGACCGCAGTGACCGCAATAAAAGGCGTTGGAGAGGGGCTAGGAAAGTCACTTACCGCCAACGGTTTCAAAACCGCTGAAGCCGTTGCCAAGGCAACCCCCGCTGCACTGGTCAAAGTTCCTCGTATCGGCAAAGCCCGCGCAGCCGTTTTGATCGCCGCCGCGAAAGAGGCGATTGCGGCGAAACCGGCAGCCGCCAAGCCCGCCGCGGCCAAGCCTGCCGCCAAGCAACCTGCTGCTAAAACAGGAACGCGCCGCGCACCTGCCAGAAAACCCGCAGTGCGCCGACCAGCGACCCGCAAGACCATTGCCGCCGCCGCTGCCGAGAAACGGGCGGAAGAGGCTGCGCGCAAAGCCGCTGAGGAAAAGGCCGCAGCCGAACTGGCAGAAGCCAAGGCAAAGAAGAAGGCCAAGGCCAAAGCCAAGGCTGAAAAGGCCGCTAAAAAGCTTCAGGAGATGGAAGCCGTCTTCTCGAAAGCCAAGGACAAGGTGAAGGCCAAGGCGAAGAAAGATAAAAAGAAAGACAAAAAGAAAAAGGCCGACAAGACGGACAAGAAGAAAGATAAGAAAAAAGACAAGAAGGAGGATAAGAAAAAGGCGAAGAAGTAACCCTTCTCCGCCCTTAACCCTCTTGAACCGGCGCCCTGTTGGCCGCCGGTTTTTTTATGCCAGCGTGCCGTCCAGTTGCAGCGTCAGCTTGCCGCCCAGATAGGGGGCCAGAACCTTGGGCAGGGTGACGGTACCGTCTGCGTTCTGGCCGTTTTCCAGCACTGCGATCAGGCATCGGCCAACGGCAAGGCCCGATCCGTTCAGCGTGTGAACATATTCCGGTTTGCCGCCACCTTCGGGCCGGAAGCGCGCATTCATCCGACGTGCCTGAAAGTCGCCACAGGTCGAGACCGAGCTGATCTCACGGTACGTATCCTGACCCGGGAGCCAGGCCTCGATGTCAAAGGTTCGGCGCGCACCAAAGCCCATATCGCCTGTGCACAAGATCACTGTGCGATAGGGGATGGCCAGCTGTTCCAGAATACCCTCGGCACAGCGCAGCATGCGTTTTTGCTCATCATCCGACTTGTCGGGATGGGTGACCGAGACCATTTCGACCTTTTCGAACTGGTGCTGGCGCAACATGCCGCGTGTGTCCCTGCCGGCCGATCCGGCCTCAGACCGGAAGCACAAGGAATGCGCGGTGTAGCGGCGGGGCAAATAGTTTTCTTCGATCATCGTGTCGTTGACGATATTGGTCAGCGACACCTCGGACGTCGGGATCAACCACCAGCCTTCACGGGTCTGATAGCTGTCTTCGCCAAACTTCGGCAATTGGCCTGTGCCCTGCATCATCTCGGACAGAACCAGAACCGGGCCGTTCACCTCGGTCAGTTCGTTTTCATTGATGTGCGTGTCCAGCATGAACTGCGCCAGCGCACGGTGAATGCGGGCAACACCGCCGGACAACAGGACAAAGCGCGAACCGGACAGCTTTGCCGCCGTTTCAAAATCCATGCCGTTCTGAACAGCTTCGATTTCGAAGTGCTCTTTGGGCGCAAAATCCAACTCACGCGGAGTGCCCCAGCGGTTGACCTCGACATTGTCGTTCTCGTCCGCACCTTCTGGCGCGTCCTCGGCGGGCAGGTTCGGGATGCGGATCAACTGATCCGTCAGCAGCGCGTCCAGATCCTTGGCCTCGGTCTGCATCTGGGCGATTTCGGCCTTTTTTTCCGCGACCAGCGCGCGCAGGCGTTGAAATTCAGCCTCGTCGCCGCGCCCCTTAGCGGCACCGACTTCTTTGCTGGCCTTGTTCTGTTCGGCTTGTGCCGTTTCTGCGGCCTGAATCTTGGCCCGGCGACTTTCGTCCAGCCTCAGCAAATCTGACGACACCGGCGCGTCCCCACGGCGCGCAAGTGCGGCGTCGAAGGCGGCGGGGTTTTCGCGAATGGCGCGGATGTCGTGCATGGTTCAGATCCTTAAATGCGTGAATCACTGAAACCGCTTATGCACCATCTGAAAGGCAGGGTGTAGCGCCGGTTACGACTTATCGGCATCCTCGTGTGTTTCATGCGCCAGATGGCCATCCCAATGCTCGGTTGGGATCTTAGGATCAGGTGGATCAGCCATGTAAGAGGGCGTCATGATCTGCACACCATTTTCATTGAACACGGCCACGATGTTGCGATGCAGGTCCGACCGGATTTTCGGTATGATGCTGCCACGGGTTGTATAGCCGTTGATCTGATAGTTGATCGCGTAATCCGCCAATGCGGTCCACAAAACAAAGGGTTCAGGCTTGGCCTTGATGCCTTTGGTTCTGTTGGCCGCCTCAATCAGCATCGCCTCGACCTTCTCGGGCGGCTCTTCATAGCCGATGCCAACCGTGGTGTGCAGCAGCAGACCGCTGCCGTCCGTTTTCTTCGAGAAGTTCACCACATCCGAATTCATCAGTTGCGCGTTTGGGATCGAGATCAGTTCGTTCTTGATAGATTTCAGATGCGTCTCCATCAGTTTGATCTGAACCACATCGCCGATGTGGTCGCCGATCTGAATCCGGTCCCCGATCGAGGTCGAGCGACGATAGATCACGAACAGGCCGGCTAGCATGTTTGAGACGACAGAGTTTGCACCCAGCGACAGCATGGCGCCCACCAGGATCGTCAATCCCTGGAACGCCGCCGAGTCGGACCCGGGGATGTAGGGAACGGCAAAGACCAATGCGATCATGATCACCACAACACGGGCAATGTTGAAGGTTGGGCTGACCCAGTGCTTTTCGAAATCGCCCATGTCGAAGGAACCCGCTTCGACCGCGTCGAAGAACACCCGCATCCCCTTGATGATGTACAGCGCCACCCAAGAAATCAGGCCCAGCATGATCAAATTGGGGATGTAACTGATAATGCCTTTGAAGATCAGCAGTACCGGCTCGGTCAGATAGGTCAGCAATAGCTGCGCAAAATAGCGGGTTTCGGCGAAAGCCAGCAGAACAAACGAGAGGTAGTAATAAAAGCCGAGAAAGAAGATGATAAGCAGAACAAAGTTCAGCCCATATCGTACCAGCGCGGCAATCGCCTCGGCCTGAACGCTTTTGGCTGTGGCCGTTTCAACGTCCCTGAGGTGACGCGAGACAAATTTCAATGTCTTCCGTCGAATCCGACGATGCACCCACAGGATTGCCACCACAAATGCAACAAACCCTACAGTCCATGCCACCGCCTCAATTGCACCGGACACGCGCGCCCGATCGGTGCGGTTGGCGCGATAGTCTTCGATGGATTGTTTGATCGCGTTCCCGTGCAAAACGCTTAGAACGCTCAGCTCCATCTGATCCAACTCGGCATCAGCTTCGGTGACGATTGAGACCCTCTCGCCATCGACCAGAGTCCAGATACCGAACTCGGTCTCTTCGTATGTCACCTCAACCGTTGGTGCGTCTGAGGCTTCGGCGATTTCGATGATCTTGTCCTGAACATCTTCCGCCCGCTCTGGCGCGGGTAGGGCACTCGAGCCCCGGACCTGGAACAAGACGTCCCCGTCCACGATGACCGGAGCCACGAAACTGTCCGAATCCGCCCCGTCAGAAGCTGGGGACTCTGCCGGTGTTTCCTGTGCCAGTACGACATCGGAAAACCACAGGCTGGACGCCAGGGCTGTCAGAAAATAAACCAGCAAAAGGAAGGGCTTGAAATGCCTTGCCATATGTCCCCCTTAACCCGAACTATACCCGGTTTCAACAAGGTGCCTAGGACATATCTGCAACGACTGGCTTGTTCTTTTTGCACTGTGGCCGGGTCAGGGCGGTGTACAGCGTTGCCATCGCTTGCAAAGGCGCAATTCAGAGCATAGGTTCTCGCCAAATTTGCGGAGCTTCTCCGCAGCATCAAAACAAAGGAATATCCCATGGAAGGTGGCGCAATCGCCCAGTTTCTCCCGCTGATCCTGATCTTCGCTATCATGTATTTTCTGCTCATCCGTCCGCAGCAGAAAAAGATGAAGCAGCATCAGGCCATGGTCGAAGCCGTGCGTCGCGGCGATCAGGTTGTCACCCAGGGTGGAATGATCGGCAAGGTGTCCAAGGTCAAGGAAGGCGACAACGAGATCGAAGTTGAAATCGCCGAGGGTGTGAAGGTTCGTGTGGTCAAGTCGACCATTGCGCAGGTTCTGAACAAGACTGAGCCCGCGAAGTAACTTCGCGCCACAATTCCTTGAAAAGGCAGGGTAATGCTGCAAATTGATACCTGGAAGCGGGTTCTGATCTGGCTGGTCTGCGTGATCGGTCTGATCCTTGCCCTGCCGAATGCGTTTTATACGCGCGTCGAGCAATCCAACGATGCCAAGGCCGCAATTGAGCTTGGTATCGACACTCCCGAAATGCAGGCCGAGGCGGCGCAATGGCCGAACTGGCTGCCGTCGTCGCTGGTCAATCTGGGCCTCGATCTGCGCGGTGGTGCGCATCTGTTGGCCGAAGTTCAGGTCGGCGATGTGTACGAATCCCGGATGGAGGCCATGTGGCCCGAAATTCGCGATGCACTGCGGGATGAGCGCGCCACGGTTGGCACCATCCGCAAACAAGAGTCGGCCCCGGACGAGATTCGGGTGCGCATCAGCCAGCCCGAGGGCATGTCCCGCGCGCTTGAAGTTGTGCGCGGCCTGGCCCGTCAGGTGCAAACCCTGACCGGTGTAGGTGCAACCGATATCGAGGCACGGGCTGAGGGCGACACAATCGTCGTTCAACTGTCCGAGGCTGAAAAACTTGCCACAGACGACCGCACTGTGCGCCAGTCGCTTGAGATTGTGCGCCGCCGTATTGACGAGGTCGGAACGCGTGAGCCGACGATCCAACGCCAGGGTGCGGATCGTATTCTGATACAGGTTCCGGGTATCGGCAGTGCTGGTGAACTGAAAGAGATCATCGGCACCACCGCTCAGCTGACATTCAATCCCGTTGTGGGGCGGGGCACCAACCCTGACGCGGTCCCGGGGATTGGCGAACAGGTCCTCCCCTCCATCGACGAAACCGGTTTGTTTTACACAGTCGAGTCGGCCCCAGTCGTCACCGGCGAAGAGCTGGTGGACGCGCAGCCAGCCTTCGACCAGAACGGTCGCCCTGCGGTCAGCTTCCGGTTCAACACTTCGGGGGCACGCAAGTTCGGCGATTATACGCTGGAAAATATCGGCCAGCCGTTCGCAATCATTCTTGATGATGAGGTCATCTCGGCCCCTGTCATTCAAAGCCACATTCCCGGCGGGTCGGGCATCATCACCGGCAACTTCACCGTCGAAGAAAGCACCAATCTGGCTGTTCTGTTGCGCGCAGGCGCGTTGCCAGCCGGGCTGGAATTCCTCGAAGAGCGTACCATCGGCCCCGAACTGGGGCAGGACAGCATCGACGCCGGTAAGGTCGCAACTATTGTGGCCTTCGTCGCAGTGCTGGTTTTCATGGCGCTCAGCTATGGCCTGTTTGGTCTCTTTGCCAACATTGCCCTGATCATCAACGTCGGCCTGCTGTTTGGTCTGTTGTCCCTGATCGGAGCCACCCTGACACTGCCCGGTATCGCCGGTATCGTGTTGACGGTTGGTATGGCGGTGGATGCCAACGTGCTGATCTTTGAACGTATCCGCGAAGAACTGAAATCCGCCAGAGGCCCGGCGCGCGCGATCGAACTGGGTTATGAAAAGGCGTTGTCGGCCATTCTGGACGCAAACGTGACCACATTCATCACCGCTGTAATCCTGTTTGCCATGGGCAGCGGTCCGGTGCGCGGTTTTGCCATCACGTTGGGTCTGGGCATTCTGACCTCGGTCTTCACCGCGATCTTCGTGACGCGTCTGATGATCGTCATCTGGTATGAACGCCGCCGCCCGAAAATGATCGAGGTTTGACATGAGACTGAAACTCGTACCCCAGAATACCTCGTTCGATTTCTTCAGCCGCTGGAAAATCTGGCTGGGTATCTCGGCTTTGATGATGATCGTGGCGTTCACGTCCTTCATGCTTCAGGGGCTGAACTTCGGCATCGACTTCCGCGGTGGCACAACGATCCGGACGCAAAGCACCCAAGAGATTGATGTTGGAGTTTATCGTGACGCCCTTGCCCCGTTGGAATTGGGGGATGTGACAATCACAGAGATCTTCGATCCAAACTTTGGACCGGATGAGAATGTCGCGATGATCCGTATCCAGGCGCAAGAAGACGCCGAGGCAGTTACATCGGACGTGATCACTCAGGTCGGCGAGGTGCTTGCCGCTGCTGATCCAGGCCTCAAATTACCATTTGAAAGCGTTGAATCCGTCGGCCCCAAAGTCTCCGGTGAGCTGATCCAAACTGCCGTTATCGCGGTGGTGTTGGCGATCGGGGCGGTGCTTGTCTACATCTGGCTGCGCTTCGAATGGCAGTTCGCTTTGGGCGCTGTGGCCGCGCTGGTGCATGACGTGATCCTGACAATTGGGATTTTCTCGGAACTGCAAATCCGGTTCGACCTGGCTATCATCGCCGCGCTGTTGACCATCGTTGGCTATTCGCTGAACGACACTGTGGTCGTGTTCGACCGCGTCCGCGAGAACCTGCGGAAGTACAAGAAGAAGGACCTCAAAGAGGTTCTGAATATCTCGATCAACGAAACACTCAGTCGAACAGTAATGACCTCGGTTACCACCCTGTTGGCTCTGATCTCGCTCTATGTGCTGGGCGGTGACGTGATCCGCGGCTTTGTCTTCGCGATGATCTGGGGTGTGATCGTGGGGACGTATTCCTCGGTCTTTGTGGCCTCGACCATTCTGCTGTGGCTGGGCGTTAAGCGCGACTGGTCTAAGCCATCCAACAACGCGGGCAACCAGTTCGCAAATGTGGATGCCTGATCTTCTCGGCCAATCCCCCACGGGGCTGGCCGTTATCCTTTTTGCAGCGACATTGGGTGGCATCGTTCGCGGGTTTTCCGGCTTTGGCACCGCGCTGATTTTTTTACCTCTGGCCACACCGTTCCTCGGCCCGTTTGGGGCGCTGATCGGACTGACGATCATGGATATCTTCGGGCCACTCCCCAACCTGCGACGGGCGTGGCGCGTCGTGGACCGCGGCGACCTGGCACGGTTACTGCTGGGCTGCGCCCTGGTCCTGCCCGTTGGCCTGTGGGTCCTTACGCAGGTCGAACCTGAGGTTTTTCGATACGCGGTCAGTTTTCTGGCCTTATTCATGCTTGCAATCCTGATCCTCGGATTACGCTATCAAGGCCGCGTGCGGCGCGCGATGGTGACCGCAATCGGTGGCGCTGCGGGCTTTCTCGGTGGCGTCGCTGGGTTGCCTGGACCGGCGGTGATCTTGTTCTACATGTCTCGCCCACTTCCTGTAGAGGTTATCCGGGCCACAATCCTGCTGTTCCTTTTTGGATTCGATTTTCTCATCTTTGGCTTCCTGTCCGGCATGGGGCGTGTGACCCTCGACAGTGTCGTTTTGGGTTTGGCTCTGTCCGCCCCGAACCTTCTGGGCAATTGGCTGGGCGGATGGCTATTCAATCCGGAAAGGGCAAAGCTCTACCGTGCCGCGGCTTATGTGGTCATCGCCCTTGCTGCCTTGTCGGGCCTGCCGCTTTGGGGCATAGAAGATATCCATGCGGTTGAATGAGATCACATATAACAACGCAACACCGGTTGATGGCTACGGGCCCGGCTTTTTCCGTATTGGTGGCCAGGTTCACCAAGGGGCGGTTCTAACCGGTCCATCGGGCACCACTGGTTGGGGCGGATACGACGATCAATCCTCTTTGCTTGCATTGGCTGGGCATGTGGATGTCCTGTTGATCGGAACGGGCGCTGATCTGGCCCACATCCCCTCTGACCTTCGAGCGGCGCTCGAGCAGGCCGGCATGGGCGTTGAGATCATGAACTCACCCGCAGCCTGCCGGACTTATAATGTACTGCTCTCCGAAGGCCGTCGCATCGCGCTGGCTTTGCTTCCCACCTGACAGGAACCGCTTCATTTGGCCAAAAATACCCAGGAGAGAGCGAGGGGCTGGCCCCTCGCTACCGCGGTCATTTGAAAGCGGATCAGGTGTCACCCTGCGGCAAATCCCGCCTTTTGCCCCTATGCGCAATAAGATAAGCCGGACCGTATGACACTGACCGTATCCGATCTTGCCATCACCCGCGGGGGCATCCCCGTGCTCGAGGGGCTGAACTTCTCGCTTCGACCCGGTCAGGCATTGATCCTGCGTGGACCGAACGGGATCGGAAAAACGACCTTGCTGCGCACGCTGGCGGGGTTGCAGCCGGCGTTGAGCGGAACCATTGACGGGGCCGAAGATCAGATCGCCTACGCCTCTCACTCCGATGGGTTGAAGCCAACGTTGACGGTTGTGGAAAACCTGATCTTCTGGGCCTCGGTCTTTGGAACAAATGACATCCAACCGGCATTGGATGCCTTTGCTTTGAACGAGCTGTCGGACCGCCATGCGGGAAACTTGTCCGCCGGGCAGAAACGTCGCCTTGGACTGGCCCGGATGCTGGTCACCGGGCGGCCGATCTGGATGCTGGACGAACCGACGGTGTCACTGGACAAAAGCGCCGTCCAGATGTTCGCCGATACCGTTCGTGCCCATCTGGGGCAGGGCGGTTCGGCCCTGATCGCAACCCATATTGACCTGGGCCTGGACGGGGCGGTTTTGGATGTGGGTTCTAACAAAGCCAAGCCAAAACCTATCGACGACTTTGACGGAGGCTTCCTGTGATCGCACTGCTGCTGCGCGACCTGAAACTGGCCTTCCGCGCGGGTGGGGGCTTTGGTCTTGGCCTTGCATTCTTTTTGATTGTAACCGTTCTGGTGCCGTTCTCTGTCGGCCCGCAATCTTCGCTGCTGTCGACAATTGCGCCGGGTGTGCTTTGGCTGGGCGCGCTGTTGGCTTGCCTGTTGTCGCTTGATCGTCTGCTTGCGCTGGATTGGGAAGACGGATCGCTTGACCTGCTAGCAACGGCGCCCTTGCCGCTTGAGGCGGTTGTGACGATCAAGGCGCTGGCCCACTGGTTAACGACGGGTTTGCCCCTGGTTCTGGCCGCGCCGTTTCTGGGTGTGCTGTTGAACCTGCCGGTGCCGGGATTTTTCTGGCTGGTGATCTCACTTTTGGTCGGCACCCCGGCCATGAGTGTGATCGGGACCTTCGGCGCAGCTCTGACAGTCGGCCTAAAGCGTGGTGGTCTATTGCTGTCATTGCTTGTTCTGCCGCTTTATGTTCCCACACTGATCTTCGGGGCCGAGGTCGCGCGCCGTGGTGCCACGGGGATGGAAACGCAGACGCCGCTTTTGATGCTGGCGGGGATCACCGCCGCCACGATTGCGCTGTTGCCTTTTGCCAGCGCAGCAGTATTGCGGATCAACCTTCGGTGACGCTGTCGCAGTTTGACTGATGTCAATTGAGAACAAACACGAGTCGGACTAAATAGAGCCCATGTCTATCGCAGCCAAAGCCAATACCCTCTGGGAATACGCTAACCCGCGCAAATTCCTCGTGACCAGCGAGCGGATCCTGCCGTTCTTCTGGATGACTTCTTTTGTGTGTCTGTTCGTTGGGCTGGTTTGGGGCTTTTTCTTCACACCGGATGACTACAAACAGGGCTCGACGGTCAAGATCATCTATCTGCATGTGCCTGCGGCGCTGATGGCGATTAATTGTTGGCTGATGATGCTGGCGACCTCGCTGATCTGGCTTGTACGGCGTCACCATGTCAGCGCGCTGGCAGCCCGGGCCGCTGCGCCGGTCGGTATCGTGATGACCATGGTCGCCCTGGCAACCGGCGCGATTTGGGGGCAACCGATGTGGGGCACGTGGTGGGCCTGGGATCCGCGCTTGACCGCGTTCTTGATCCTGTTCCTGTTCTATTTGGGCTACGTGGCGCTATGGGAAGCGATCGAAGATGCCGACACAGCCGCCGATCTGACCTCGGTCCTGTGTCTGGTAGGTTCGGTTTTTGCGTTGCTCAGCCGCTATGCCGTGAACTTCTGGAACCAAGGTCTGCACCAAGGAGCCTCTGTGATGCGCGCTGCTGCCGTCACGGGTTCGGATACTGAAGAAAAGGTCAGCAACATCTATTTCTACCCGCTGCTGCTGTGCATCATCGGATTTGTGCTGCTGTTCATTGCGTTGGTTCTGTATCGCACAGGAACAGAAATCCGGGCGCGACGGATCAAGGCGCTGCTGGCGCGAGAAAGGCTAAACGGATGATCCCAGATCTTGGAAAATATGCCGACGCGGTCCTGTGGTCCTATGCTGCCTCGCTGGGGTTGCTGATTGCACTGGTCGTTCTCAGCGTAATGCGCGGGCGCAAAGTCCGGGCGGAAATGGAAAAGGTCGAACACAGGATGTCGCGCAATGGCTAAAATCTCACCCCTGATGATTGCGCCGCCGTTGATCTTCGGCGCTTTTGCCGTTTTGGCCGGCATTGGCATGTTCCGGGATGACCCCGATGCCTTGCCATCTGCACGCGAAGGGCAGCCCGCGCCACCTGTCGTTCTGACAGAGTTTCCGGGCAAAACGTTGTTCGACGATGACACCCTGCGTGATGGTGAGGTCAAGCTGGTCAACTATTGGGCCAGCTGGTGTGCGCCCTGCCGGGCTGAGCACCCCAACCTTGAGGCGCTGTCCGAAGAGGGCATCCCGGTCTATGGCGTCAACTACAAGGATCAGTTGGCCAATGCCGAAGGTTTTCTGACCGAACTGGGCGACCCTTACGAAGCCATCGGACGGGATGAGCAAGGACGCATGGCGCTGGACTGGGGTCTCTACGGTGTACCGGAAACTTATGTAATCGACGGAGAGGGCACGATCATTCTGCGCTTTGCCGGTCCGATCACGCAGCGCGTCATCGAAAGCAGGATCCGCCCGGCATTGGAAAAAGCCAGCCAGTGATCTGATCCGTTGCCATCCGGAGCGTGCCTGCTGCACGCGATCTGTTTCTTATTTCTGCTAGTTGCGCTGGCACCCAAGAAAAAGCCCCGGCGCATTGGCCGGGGCTTTGTTGCTTTAATCTTCCTTGGCAAGGTTCCGCAGCACATATTGCAGCACGCCGCCGTTTTCGATGTATTCGATCTCGGGCGCGGTATCGATCCGGCATTTCAGCGTGATCGTTTTCTCGGTTCCGTCGCCGAAGATGATGGTGCAGGGCACCTCTTGCAGCGGCTCGACCGAATCCAAGCCGTGGATTGATACGGTTTCATCGCCAGTCAGGCCCAGTGTCTTGCGGGTGTCGCCGCCGGTGAACTCGAACGGGATCACGCCCATGCCAACCAGGTTGGACCGGTGGATACGCTCAAAGCTTTCGGCGATCACGGCTTTGACGCCCAGCAGGGCCGTGCCTTTGGCAGCCCAGTCCCGGGATGAACCGGCACCGTATTGCTCACCACCAAAGACGACCAGCGGAAGGCCTAGTTCCTGGTAGGCCATCGAAGCGTCGTAGATCGAAGCCTGCTCGCCGTCAGGACCTTTGGTATAGCCACCTTCGACGCCGTCCAGCATTTCATTCTTAATGCGGATGTTGGCGAAGGTACCACGCATCATGACCTCATGGTTGCCGCGGCGGGAACCGTAGGAGTTGAACTCACGCGGTTGTACCTGACGTTCGATCAGGTACTGACCGGCAGGCGAGGTGCTTGCAAAAGACCCTGCGGGTGAGATGTGGTCGGTCGTGACCATGTCCCCAAGAACCGCCAATACCTTGGCCCCTTCGATATTTGTGATCGTGCCCGGCTCGGCACCCATTCCCTGAAAATAGGGAGGGTTCTGGATATAGGTCGAAGTCGGCGGCCAGTCATAGGTTTCCTGTTGCGGAACCTCAACGCTTTGCCATTTCTCATCGCCTTTGAAGACATCCGCATATTTCGACTGGAACGCTTCGCGGGTGACAGTTTCTTGCACCAGCTCGGCAATTTCGCTTTGAGTTGGCCAGATGTCCTTCATGAAGACGTCATTGCCGTCCTTGTCCTGGCCGATCGGCTCGGATGTCAGGTCGATATCCATGGTGCCAGCCAGTGCGTAGACTACGACCAGCGGCGGCGAGGCCAGATAGTTGGCCCTCACGTCCGGCGAAATCCGGCCTTCAAAGTTGCGGTTGCCTGAAAGAACCGAGGTCGCGACCAGATCACCTTCGGCAATCGCTTCACTGATCTCCCTCTGGATCGGGCCAGAGTTGCCGATGCATGTGGTGCAGCCATAACCAACCAGGTTGAACCCGATGGCATCCAGATGTTGCTGGAGGCCTGCTGCCTCAAGGTATTCAGACACAACCTGCGAACCGGGGGCCAGCGATGTTTTGACCCACGGCTGACGGTTCAAGCCTAGCTCATGCGCCTTTTTTGCGACTAGGCCGGCACCGATCATCACATAAGGGTTCGAAGTGTTGGTACACGAGGTGATCGAGGCGATCACAACCTTGCCCGATTCCATGCCGTAGTTTTCGCCCTTGACCACGACCTGCTTGCCCATCGGGCGCTTGAAGGTTTCGGCCATTTCCTTGGTAAAGGCAGCTTTGGCGTCGGTCAGCGCAACATAGTCCTGTGGACGTTTTGGCCCCGAGATTGCGGGAACAATTGTGCCCATGTCCAACGTCAGAGTGTCGGTGTAGATGGGCGCATAGTTTTCATCGCGCCACAGGCCGTTTTCCTTGGCATAGGCTTCGACTAGTGCCAGACGATCCTCATCACGGCCGGTGTTTCGCATGTAGCGCAGTGTTTCACCGTCGATTGGGAAGAAGCCACAGGTCGCGCCATATTCGGGCGCCATGTTGGCAATGGTCGCGCGGTCGGCCAGCGGCAAGCGGTCCAGACCGCTCCCATAGAACTCGACGAATTTGCCCACCACGCCCTTTTCGCGCAGCATCTCAACGACCTTCAGAACAAGGTCGGTGCCAGTTGTGCCTTCGACCATCGCGCCGGTCAGCTCAAAACCGACAACCTCGGGGATGAGCATCGAGATCGGCTGGCCCAGCATCGCGGCTTCGGCCTCGATCCCGCCGACGCCCCAGCCCAGAACGGCCATACCGTTGACCATTGTGGTGTGGCTGTCGGTACCAACCAGCGTATCGGGGTAGGCGACTTCGTCGCCGTTCTGGTCGGTGTCGGTCCAGACGGTCTGGGCCAGATATTCCAGGTTCACCTGATGGCAGATACCGGTTCCGGGGGGGACAACGCGGAAGTTGTTGAATGCCGACTGACCCCATTTCAGGAACTGGTAACGCTCCATGTTGCGTTCATATTCGCGATCCACGTTCATCTGGAACGCGCGGGGGTTGCCGAATTCATCAATCATGACCGAGTGATCGATGACCAGATCAACCGGGTTAAGCGGGTTGATCTTTTGTGCATCACCGCCCAGTCCTTTGATGCCATCGCGCATCGCGGCCAGATCAACAACAGCCGGAACGCCGGTAAAGTCCTGCATCAACACGCGGGCAGGGCGATACGCAATCTCGCGCGGGTTCTTGCCGCCATTGGTTGCCCATTCGCCAAAGGCTTTGATATCGTCGACCGCGACAGAAAAGCCATCGTCCTCGAACCGCAGCATGTTTTCCAGAACCACTTTCAGCGCGGCGGGAAGCTTGGAAAAATCACCCAGACCAGCCTCTTGCGCGGCAGGGATCGAGTAATATGAAATGGATTTGCCATTCACGCTAAGGTTGCGGCGTGTTTTGGCAGTATCTTGTCCGACTTTGATGGGCATCTGTGGCCTCCCTCTGAAATGACTTAGATCCCGGGATTCGCTAATAGTTATCTGCATCACCAAAGCCTTTGGTTCAAGGACCAAGGTGGTGAGCTTGTTGAGTTATGTATACCATTGCACACAAAATATAAGGGTAACGATGGTCGCATGTCTCAAGAAACGTTGATTGGAGGTTGAACGGGCTTGCGTTTAAACCGGGCAGTACACCCAGCCAAAGGCCCGAGACCCGTAATGTTCAGATCCATTCGCGCGACAGCGCTAGTTTCCTTGTTTCTCTCTACAGCAGCCCTGGCCGAGGGCGATCCGGTTGTGGTTGAGTTGTTCACATCTCAGGGCTGTTCGTCCTGTCCGCCTGCCGACCGGATCATGCATGACTTGGCCAAACGCGACGATGTGATCGGCCTGGCACTGCATGTGGATTACTGGGACTACATCGGCTGGAAGGACGAATATGCCGACCCGGATCACACTCTGCGCCAGCGCACTTATGCGCGAGAAGGTGGGCGGTCGATGATCTATACGCCTCAGATGGTGGTGAATGGGCAGCAGGATGTGGTCGGGGCGCAATCGCGGGAGCTGGATCGCCTGATCAATGCACATCTCAAGGCCACCCCGCAAGCATCCGTGACGGCCGTGCGCTCGGGTGATGATGTATCGGTGGATGTGACGCCGGTCGAACTGCCGGCCGGAGAAACCTATGACATCCGGGTCATTCAGTATTCACCGATGCGCCATGCCTCGATCCGACGTGGAGAGCTGGCTGGCCACGATCTGGACTATGCCAATGTTGTCGAGGCCTGGCATATGGCAGGTCAATGGGACGGCGTCGCGCCTCAGGCGTTTTCGGTAACCGTCGACACGGATTTTCCGGCAGTTGTGCTGGTGCAAAGGGCAGGGCACGGCCCGATTGTGGCAGCCGCGCGGGTCAAGTAATCAGGGCATATCCTCGGGCTGAACGCCCAAACCGTTCCAGGCTTTCCAGCGCCGGTGGATCCAGAACCACTGACCCATATGCTGTCTTACCATGGCCTCAAGGTCGTCATTGGTGAACTGGGTCATGGTTCTGGGGTCTGTATGCGGCACCGGATCGTGCAGCACGATTTCGAAATCCACGCCGTTTGGTTGCCGCACCGCATAACACGGGATCAGGACAGCGTTGTATTTCATTGCCAGTTCTGCATTCAGGACTGAGGTCACGGCGGGCTTACCAAAGAATGTCAGCTCTTCACCGCCATGGGCGTGCAGATCGGATACGATTGCGATGATCCCATTTTTCTTGAGCGACCGAACCATCTCGACCATTCCGCGACGGCCCTGTTCGAACATCGGCGAGCCGGTCTTATGGAACGCCTCGACATACATGTCGTTGAAATAAGGATTCGCCATGCGGCGATAGAGGCACCCAATCGGTTGACCGCTGCGTTCCTGCAGGGCGATGCGTGCTGCAAGATAGTGACCAAAATGCGCGGTGATCATCATGATCGGTCGCCCTTCGGCGACGGCAGTGTCAAATGCGGCAACACCCGAACCGCTTACCTTTGCCGTGCGCTGACGTTCGGTGAACCCTTCGGGCGAAAAGTGCTCCATAATCGCGCGACCGGCATTGTCCGGAACGGCACTGCAAATTCTGTTGACCTCGGCCTCTGACAGGTCAGGGCGGGTCAATTTCAAGTTGCTGCGCACGCGTTTGGTAAAGCCGATCAACGGTGAAAGTCCACGTGCGATTGCGCCCATGGTGGCCAGGCGAGCTTCATAGGGCAGCAACCGCAAGGTCCCGATGACGCCCTTCATGAACAATCCAGTGATGTAGTATTTTCTAAGCTCTGTGCGGCTTAGTTCCGACTTTTCGACGGGCATGAATAGGTCTCACCGGCTGTTGCGATTTGCCGGGCAAGACATACAAGGCGGAAACCGCAACCACAAGCGTTGCAAACCAAAGCCATGCTTTGACTTGCCGGATCGGACTTGCCGGTCACTCTTCGCTATCCTCTTCGATCAACGCTAGTGCGCCTTCATCCACCAGTGTTCGAATTGCAACAACGACTAGGGTCATCGCGTCTTCGGCTTCGGACAGTTTCACCTTGCCGCGTTCGGTGATTTCTTCGCGCAGGTTATCCGCCATACGCGTGGACATGTTGGACAGCAGAAACTCGACCGCTGATTTATCATCTTCGCCCTGGGCTCCGGCCAGGGCGGTAACAAGGTCTGCCTGTTCCACGCCACGCAGAATCGCAGGCACGTCCCGGGGCAGGATGCGGGCCGGGATATGGGCAAAGGTGAATATCGATTGGCGCACCAGAGCTGCAAAGTCGGTGTCTTCTTCGTCCAGGGCCGTCAAAAGCCCGTCGCGCGTCGCTGCGGCTGATTGGTTCAGAATCGCACCGACCCGCGCGCCGGGGCCATCCGAAAAGGCCGTGGCCGGGCGTCGATCAAGTTGCGCCGCCAACGACCAGCCAATCCGTTCAACCGCCTCGGGCGTGATGTTGGCTGTTTTGGACACGGCATAGGTGATGCGCCGCGCGACCGGGCCGGGCAGGTGACCCAGAAGTTGCGCGGCATTCGCAGTTTCAAGCTTGGACAACATGACCGCCGCAATTTCAGTGCTTTCGGCCAGAGCGATGGCGGCCAAATCTTCTGTCGGGATTTCGCGCAGCCGTTGCCACGGATCCCCGACCTGGCGCACCCCGGCTTCTTTCCGCAACCTGGCCGCTGTTGCAGGCGTTATCCGGTCGCTGACTGCGTCCAGAGCACCGGCCAACCCATGTGGAAAAGACAGGCCGACACTGTCCAGCGCTTCGGCAAATTCATGTGCGACGGATGCCAGCGTGATGCGATCCACAAGGCCCATCTGACCCAGCTGGTGCGTCAGCTTTTCCTGCAAATCGTCGGGAAGTTCTTCCAGGGGGATATCTGCGCCCTCATTCAACAAAAGACGCACCACGACGGCGGCTTTTTGTCGGTTGCTCAGCGCCTTGGGGACGACGCGGGGCGCGTCGTTCTGGGCGTCGGCTGCGGGTTTTGATGTCCCCGGTGCCAGTTGAACCAAAGAGTTTGTGTCCTGCATCTGCCTGTGGTGCCAAGTTTCTGTTCCACAGGCAGATTACGGAGAGTCGGGTAAAGAAAGGCTGAAGTTTAATAGTTGTAAGTCAGCCCGGTGCGGATCGCCTCGCGCAGGGATGCCTCGGCCCAGGTGCCTTCACCGCCGCGCGCCTTGATCTCGCGCCACTGTGCGATGGCAAGATCGGTTTTGCCCTCGGTGACAAAGCCCTGACCCATATAGCTGCGCGCCAGTATGTTGTCGGGATTTGCCTCAATGGCGTTCGAATAGAAGGCATTCGCCAGATCAAGCTCACCCATTTTGCGGTAGGTGAAACCCCAGTAGGTCAACACGCGATCATCATCCTGATCCATGATGCGCAGGATGTCCTGTGCATTTTCGAACTGTCCGTCATAGGCCAGTTCGCGCACAGCGTCGTAAAGTTCGTCTTCAGTAAAGTTGGTCTTGTCCGGCTTCACGCACCGTCCGGCGTCTTTGTCATAGACGCGACCGAAGAAACACTTCTTGGTCGTGTTGGTCGGCTTTGGCGGGCTGCTGTCACCGCCACCAGCGGCAATCGCGACCGGCGCGAATGCGAAGGCCTGAAGGGCGATGGCTGAAGCGAGTACTAGGCGCATATTCCTACTCCGTTGTATGGGCTACTTACAGAAAGCATAGTGCGTTCTTCTCAAAAGCTAACAACCGAAGGCTCGCGTTTATTCACGAATAGGAAGATTTTTTCTCAGCTATTCACAATTTTGGCGCAGGTATGGGCTTCTGCATCCCAATACGTGCCCGGCGCGCAGGACTGGGTTTGCTTGGAATGGCCACTGCAGGCCAAAGCAACGGAAGCTGAACAACTAAGAGCCAAAGCGCAAATCAAAGTGCGGATCATCGTGTTTCTCCTGTCCGGACATACGCGGGCATCATAGCCTGTTTTGGCCTGTCTGGCAAAAGAGCAGGGCCCGGATCACGTCACGCGAACCGGGCCCTGCGAAGCATTTGATCAATCGCGGTTTATTCGCCGAACACACGGGCGAAGATCGTATCAACGTGTTTGGTATGATAGCCGAGATCGAATTTCTCTTCGATTTCTTCAGGGCTCAGCGCGGCGGTGACGTCCGCGTCTGCCAGCAGTTCTTCTTTGAAATCGGTGCGGTGTTCCCAGACTTTCAGCGCGTTGCGCTGAACCATGGCATAGGCATCTTCGCGGCTGACACCTGCTTGGGTCAGCGCAAGCAGAACCCGCTGGCTCATAACCAAGCCGGGGAACTTGTTCATGTTCTCAAGCATGTTCTCGGGGAAGATCAGCATCTTGTCGATCACACCTGTCAGTCGCGACAGTGCAAAATCCAGTGTGATGGTGGCATCCGGCCCGATCATGCGTTCGACTGAGGAATGCGAGATATCGCGCTCGTGCCAGAGCGCCACGTTTTCCATCGCCGGGATCACTGCCGCGCGCACCATGCGGGCCAACCCGGTCAGGTTCTCGGTCAGCACCGGATTTTTCTTGTGTGGCATGGCTGAGGAGCCTTTCTGACCCATCGAGAAGAACTCTGCCCCCTCCAGCACCTCGGTGCGCTGCATGTGGCGGATTTCGATGGCAACGTTCTCGATGCTGCTGGCGATAACCCCCAGCGTGGCAAAGAACGCAGCATGACGGTCGCGCGGGATGACCTGAGTGCTAATCGGCTCGGGCACCAGACCCAACTGGTCGCAGACATGCTCTTCCACACGCGGGTCAACATTGGCGAAGGTGCCGACCGCGCCGCTGATCGCGCCAGTGGCGATTTCAGCGCGGGCGTCGCGCATGCGGGACAGGTTGCGGTCCATCTCGGCGTAGAAACGCGCGAAAGTCAGGCCCATGGTGGTTGGCTCTGCGTGGATACCGTGGCTGCGGCCGATGCGGACCGTGTCCTTGTGTTCGATTGCGCGGCGTTTCAGTGCAGCCAGCAGACCTTCGAGATCTGCGATCAGCAGGTCGGCGGCGCGGGTCAGTTGCACGTTGAAACAAGTGTCCAGAACGTCCGAGCTGGTCATGCCCTGATGGACAAAACGGGCCTCTTCACTGCCGACATGTTCGGACAAATGGGTCAGGAAGGCGATGACGTCGTGCTTGGTAACCGCTTCGATTTCGTCGATGCGAGCCACGTCGAATTCCACGTCTTTGGCCTTCCAGACAGCCTCGGCATTCTCGCGTGGGATCACACCCAGATCCGCCATGGCGTCGCAGGCATGGGCCTCGATCTCGTACCAGATGCGGAACTTGGATTCGGGCGACCAGATGGCGACCATATCGGGGCGGGAATAGCGTGGAATCATTGGCAGCGGCACCTTATTGTGATTTGGCAGGAGGCGTTGCGGCGGGGTTTAAACCCGCGCAGACAAAGGAACAAGGCGCGAGTGCGAATATGAGACGGTTTGCCCTGATTTTGGCCCTATGGCCCGGTTTTCTGGCGGCTGAGGAGTTCAGAACGCTGACGGGGGATGAAATTCTGTCTGCATTGACTGGACAGAAGCTCGATTACGGGGAAGGTATCTGGCAGACCTTCGACGATACGATGCTGACACAGTATTTTTCGGGCGGACCCAGCGCAGGGCGGTGGGCAGTGCGCGAGGACCGTTATTGCTCGGTCTGGCCGCCTTCGGATTTTTGGGCCTGCTATGATGTCCAGCAAAGTGGCAAAGTGATCCGGTTCGTTGATGATAACAGTGCCACGACCGACGGGACACTCGCCGAATGAGCCTGCCGCGCAGACTGTTGGATTTCGAAGGCCATTGGAGCCTGACCCGGACCATTCTGGACGCGCAGGCGGGGCAGGTGGTGCAGGCCGATGGTCACACGGTCCTGAGCCCAACCGAGGACGGCTTGATATACGACGAAGAAGTCACGCTGCGTTTGCCGGGGCAAGCCGAGATGAAAGGCACGCGCAGGTACCTGTGGCACGCGGCGCGTGAGGCGATTGCCATACATTTTGACGACGGCCGCTATTTTCACCGGCTGGCCTTGGGCCAGGCACATGCGTCCGACCACCACGATTGCCCGCCCGACAGCTACGATGCTGTCTACGATTTTTCAGCCTGGCCAGTCTGGTCAGTGCGCTGGATCGTCTCGGGACCCAGAAAATCTTATGAAATGAGCACCGAATATCGGTTAAGATAGCGTAATCATGTTGCAGTCAAAGCTCTAAGCGGGCATTTCTGCAGTTGAAAATAGGTGGAGACATAAGAATGAATGCGAATGTACTGGCCAATGCGATTGGCCCGCGCGAAGGCACCGCGCTGCGCGTCAAGCAAGTTGTGCTGGTGGCACTAGGTATTCTTGCGCTGGCAATAGCTGCCAAGATCAAGGTTCCAATGTGGCCTGTCCCGATCACTATGGGCACCTTTGCCGTGCTGACAATCGGCACCGCCTATGGCACGCGTCTGGGTCTGGTCACCATGCTGGGTTACCTGCTGATCGGCGCGCTGGGCTTCGACGTGTTCGCGGGCTCTTCGGCCGAAAAATTCGGTCTGACCTACATGATGGGCGGCACCGGCGGCTATCTGGTTGGCTACCTTCTGGCAACCGTTCTGCTGGGCGCACTGGCCGCGCGCGGCTGGGACCGTTCGTTCGGCAAGATGGCGTTGGCTCTGGTTCTGGCAAATGTCGTGATCTATGTGCCCGGCCTGCTGTGGCTGGGTCAGCTTTTTGGGTGGGATCAGCCGATCCTGCAGTGGGGTCTGACACCCTTCTTGGTGGGCGACGCGATCAAGCTGGTGCTGGCTGCACTGCTGATCCCTGGCCTGTGGAAACTGGTGGGCGACGCTCGTTCGTAATTTCCAACCAATCCAAATCTGACGAAGCCGCGCTCGGAGATATCCCGGCGCGGTTTTTTTGTACCCGCAGATCGGAATGCTGGACAAAAGGGGCCACTGCAGGTCAATCTGCATTCAATGAAATCATCAGGTTATTGAGATATGCGTATTCAATTTTCTTCGGCGCTCGCCGTTTGCGCTTCGCTATGGTTGTGCGGTGCGCCTGCGTCAGCCGACACTCCGGTCACTTATACGGACAACGGGCGGGCGCTGTTCGGCTTTTCTGTACCCGACTTCTGGGCGCTGCGCACCGGTGGCCCGCGCGAAATTGAAGATACCGAGCTGGGCGATGCACGTGCCGTGGCACGGGTCATGGGGATGCGGCCAGTCACGGACGACAATGTCTGGATGGGCTTTGTGTCGCCTGCGGGTGTGGCCTCGATCGAGGGCGGTCTTCGGTATCTTGAGGATATCGACAGGTTTCTAGTCAAGGATCCAACAGTGTCCGAGACCACCACGACGCGCATTGGCGGGTTGCCCGCGCGTGTCATTCGCGGGACCGGCAGTCGCGAAGGGCGCGGTGTGAACTTCACAGTTTCCGTGATCGACTTGCCGAGGGGGCGTGTAGCCATTGCCGTGGCGATCCTACGGGACGGCGCCGATCCAGCTTATGTGGACGATCTGAACGCCGTGTTCGCGTCGTTCCGGTCCCTGCAGTGAGGAGGCGCACATGACCCGCAAATTGATCAAACGCGCAGCCCTTGCCCTTGGATTGGGGGCAGCAAGTCTGACGCTTTCGGCCTGTGACGGCGTAACCGTTGGCGTAGGATACGGGTATGACCCATTCTACGACTCGATGCTGTGGAATGACTATTATCATGACGTAGACGTGGATATTGACATCGACCGGCCGGATCGCCCCCGGCCGCCTGATGGTCGCCCACCTGCGCGCCCCGTTCCACCTATCGCCAAGCCACCGAATAGACCACCGGTGTCGCGACCGCCGAACAGGCCACGGCCTCCGGTTGCACGACCCCCGGCGGCACGGCCGCCTATTCACCGCCCCGCAGGCCGGCGCTGAACCGACAGGTCAGTCCAGTAATTCAGTTGTGATCTGGGCTGACCCTTCCAAGGTTCTGTGGACCGGGCATTTGTCCGCGATTTCCAGCAATCGCGCGCGTTGCTCGGCCGTCAGCGGACCTTCAAGGCGGATCTTGCGGCGGAACTGATCGACTTTTCCTTCGTTAGCCAGCCCCGCGTCCTGCGCATGCACCTTGTTGTGGCACACATCGACTGAAACGGTTTTCAGCGGCCACCGCTTGCGCCGCGCGTACATGCGGATAGTCATTGATGTGCAAGCCCCCAGACCAGATGACACAAACCCGTAGGGCGACATGCCACGGTCGGTGCCACCGTATGAGGCGGGCTCGTCCGCGACGGCATGGTGCCGGGGACCGGATTGAATGTCTTGAAGGAACCCTTCCGGATCAGCTTCGGTCACGCGAACAACACCTTCGGGTGCCCCCGGTGGCGGGGCAGGCGGGCAGAGCTTGACGTATCGCGTCACCCACGCGGTGATCACGTCCGCCGCGTATTCTGCATCGGATGCGCGGGTAATCAGGTGATCGGCATCGTCGAGGGTCACAAAGCTCTTGGGGTGTTTGGCGGCCAGAAAGATTGTGCTGGCATTGTCGATGCTTACGGTCTCGTCCCGAGGGGCGTGCAAGATCAGCAAAGCGGCCTTCAGATCTGCGATAGCGGGCATCAGGGCTGCTTCGGAAATATCATCCACAAAAGCTTTGCCAATGCGGAAGGGACGCCCGCCCAACATCACGTCCGCCGATCCAGCCTGCTTGATCTCCGGCAGCGCATCTTCGAAGTGATGCGCTACATGGCCCGGATCTGCGGGTGCACCCAAAGTGACCACGGCCTTGACGCTGGGAATTCCGGCGCGGGCGCGCAACACAGCCGCACCACCCAGCGAATGGCCGATGAGCAATGCCGGAGCCATGTTGCGGCCCGCCAGATAATGTGAGGCGGCGATCAGGTCTTCGACATTGGAGGTAAAGGTTGTGTTGGCAAATTCCCCACCGGAATGACCCAGCCCGGTGAAATCAAATCGCAGCACGGCGATGCCCATTGCCGCCAGTCGGGCCGCGATCCTGCGCGCGGCAGGGATGTCTTTGGAACAGGTGAAACAATGCGCAAATAGCGCCGTGGCCAGAACCGGTCCGTCCGGCAAATCCAGGCGCGCGGCCAATTGGTTGCCGTCGTGACCGGCAAAGGTAATGCGTTCGGTGGGCATGGCAGTTCCTTGTTCGTCGGGATGACTAATAGTGTGTGCTTCCGTCTGGCCGCTCAACCCCATTGTAAGAAGCGTCACGGGAAGGTGAGTGAAGCGAACGGATTGCGCGCATTCCTTTGTCTTTGCTGTGAACCTAAAGCATCAAATTTCGTGAAGTATAATGCAAAAAGTATTTGTTTTACTAATTCATATCACACCCCCATCTTACGACCATCGCACACGTGCAGCCCAGGAGGTTCAAATGGCACATACTGCAATGGATCAAAGGGGCGTGGTTCTACGCCCGGATATACTGGCCGTGATTGCCCTGACCGGCGTGATCGGATTTGCGCTTGGTCAAACTCTGCCGCCGGTGACATCCACTGAGGCCCAGGTTTTTGATCCCGTGTCCGAAGACTGGCACGGAAATGTCAGACGGTCACATTGGTCGAACTGAAACGTCAGCTCAGCCCCATGAGCTGCCGATCAAAGGGATAGGTGGTCAGGTTCTCATAGCCGTCTTCGGTGATCAGAACCTGATCCTCCAGCTTGATCGAGAAATCTCCGCCAACCTCTCCAACGGCAGCCTCGACACAAAGGACCATGCCGGGTTCGAGCGCGTAGTCGTAAGAGCCTGCCACTGCCTTGTCCGGATAAGCAACCAGAGGCCACTCATCGCACAAGCCGACGCCGTGCATCAGGCAGCCGTATTTCTGCGCCAGAAACTTGTCGTCCAACTTGTGAGCATTGGCCGTCAGCTCCGGGATCATCACGCCGGGCTTCAGCATCTCCATATTGGTCATGATGTGTTCGTGCGCGTGCTGCATGGCATAGACCATGTCGGGCCGGGGTTTTTCGTCGCCGATCCACCATGTGCGCGAGATGTCGATGCAGATGCCGTAGGATCCGATCAGGTCGGTATCAAAGGCGATGATCTCATTCTGTTGGGTGATCCGGGGACCGCATTCCTGAAACCAAGGATTGGTGCGCTGACCCGAAGCCAGCAGGCGGGTTTCGATCCATTCGCCGCCGCGCCGGATGTTTTCGGCATGCAGCACCGCCCAAATGTCGTCTTCAGAGGTTTTGCCGTCTCCCACATTGGCGCGCGCGAATTTCTCCATTTCCGCCACAGCGGTTTCGCAGGCGTGGTTGGCACAGCGCATGGCCAGGATTTCGTCCGGGCCTTTGATGGCGCGGGTCTTTTCCGTAGCCTCTTCGCCTTCCATGATCTCGAAGCCCTGCGCCTCTAGTGCGCGCAGGCCGTGCAGCATGATCTTGTCCACGCCGAGGCGCTTGTTTCCGCCACCATGTTCGTCGATCAGAACGCGCACCTCGTTGGAAAACACGTCCGCGGCCACGTCGACTTTGTCGCCCCGGTCAAAGTAAAACAGATCAGCTCCGGATCGTTGCTCGCGCACCAGCGGGTTGAACGTGGAAAGGAACGGAGAGTTCTTATAGTCCCAAATCACCATGTAGCCGTCGGCGCACAGCAAGACGGCGCGGAATGGGTTATGCGTGTTCCACAACTGCATGTTGGTGCTGTCGGTGGCATAACGGATGTTCAGCGGGTCGAACATCAACAGCCCGCCATAGCCGCGATCGACAATGGCCTGCGTCAACCGTTTCCACCGGTGTTCGCGCATCCGGGCCAGATCGGGCAGGGCAAGGCCAGCCTTTTCCCATTCTGAAAACGCAAGCTGCGTCGGGCCGATCTCGATCCGGTCGTTTTCATTCGGGGTGCCATCACCAAGGGTCGCACCTTTGGTCGGGTCGATCTTGCGGCTGTCGCGGTAGTGTCGGTTCATGGTGGGTCTCCCTGCCTGTTCTTTGAGCGTGAAGAATCAATCTCTCGGCGTCTTGAAGGTTTGCGACCGTGCGTTCGTCGCTTTTTGACCGACAAGCGGAAATTCTGATGATACGTCAAATTCATGACGACCATTCTTCAGACTTCAATTCCGTATGACCCGTTGGACAAGCGCCCATTGCCAGGCATTCAGCCAGCAAGCATGGACAACTGGTTGCACCACGATGATGCGTTCGCCGCCCAGATGCAAAGACGCGAGGACCTTTTGGTTAGTCATCGTTCGGATGTTCTGGCGATGGATGCAGGTGCTAAACCCGCTGCGCAGGAGTTGTTGGATCTTGTCCTGAACCAAGTCTATCCCGAGTGCACAGATCACGTCACTCGCCCGGACGGGACAGGTGTTTCGATCGATCAGGTTCAGCCATTGGATACTCTGTGCCGATTGGTGCAGGAAGATTTCTGCATCCTGCAAAAGCAGGGGGATGGACATGTTCTGACCGGAGCCATCCTGTGTTTTCCTGCCAGTTGGCGTTTATCCGAGAAATTCATGCGGCCCCTGATCGACATCCATCTGCCTGTTGACAGCTACAACTCCGACATTGCCCGGCGAGTTCAGCGGTTGTTTGACGGGATACAGCCAGGGCGCCCTCTGTGGCGGTTCAACGCGCTGTGGTATGAGGACGCCGAGCTGCATCAACCTCGCAGTGCATACGACCGACGGGCCCCGCAGGAGCAAGGACACGCCAGGTTCCTGCGAAGTGAGCGGCAGACGCTGTTGCGACTGCCAGAGACGCAGGCCGTGGTTTTCTCGATCCATACATATGTTCTGGCGGCAGAGCAGGTGCCAAAAATGGAAAACCCCGCCTGATGGCGGGGCCTCCAAGGAGGGTCATTTCATACCAGGCTACATGCCCAGCGCGCTGGCAGCGCCCGCAAGTGCCCCGCTTGTGCTGAGAGCGGAGATCGCGACCGAATACACCAGCACCTGAGTGTTCAGGCGGAAGTCTTCGCCCCTTATCAGGTTCACAGCGGCCAAAGAGGCCGCAATCGGGACGGACACGCTTGCCACGGCACCCGTCAATCCCCAACTGGTCAGTCGGAGGATATCGCTGGGTTGCTCGTGGACGAGGGGGGGCGTGTCGTCCCGATCGGTAGGCTGCTCGATAGGTTCTGTCCGAAAAGCGATGCTGAGCAACTGCTCATCTGACAGCTGGATTGGCCGGGCTACTGGGGTCAGCGCCTTTTTTTCTGGCTCATCCAGGTCTTCTGCGTCAGTAACATTCAGTCCGGCAAACGGGCCTGTCACTGCCTCGAAAATCTGCTTTCTGTCACGCGGCCTGCTTGGGGCCAGCGTGTCAAATGCGCTCATGAATTGTTCGATAGTCAAAACGGTGTTGGGCGACAGCCATTCGACCCGCTGGGTCGCGCAGACGTCAACCATTCTGTAAAGGATTACGACCAGCATCAGCTCGGTAACTTCGCTGTCATCCAATAGGGGGGAAACTGGAGTCACTGTGATCGTCAGCCGGTTATTCGGCAGGGTGACAATAGGTCTCTGGATTGTCTTCAGACCTGCAGCGCGGTTGAGGCGATCGAACCGGTCTTCGGTTTCGGCGACCTTGGTATCCAGCGTCAGGCGCACCAAATACTGGCTGGACACAATGCTTGCTTCGGTGTCGTTCTGCAGAGACTTACGCTCGACCAGGTGACCATAGTCCGCAAGGGTCTTGGCAACGATGTCGCTGAACCGCTCGACCGCGTTTTCGGCCTTACCGTTGAATTGCAGACCACCGTGATAGCTGTGCTTCGGAGTCACTGCGCTGTCCTTTGTCGCATCCTGTGTTTGGAAACAATCTAGCAAGCGATCTGGGGCAGATTTGGGCAAAAATGGAAAAAAATGAGAAATCGCGGGGATTGATTACGCTATGGAAACCTAGGCATTTTAAGGGCTTTTTGACGTCTGTGGCGACAATGTGGCCGAAATCGGGTGTAACTGCCGGAATCCCGAGCCTGCTTCAACCGTCGATTCGGGCAGCCATTATTGCAATGGATTGTTGGTAAACCGAGGCGGCATTCCACTGTTGAATGACAGCAAAGTTTGGCTGACCCTGTTGATAGCCCCGACCAGGTTTCCAGCCCTTCTTACGCAGAAAATTGGCGGTTGAGGCCAATGCATCCGTCATATTGTAAAAGTCGACCTGACCGTCGCCGGTGGCATCAACCCCGTATTGCATGGCATTGCCCGGCAGGAACTGGGTGTGCCCAAGTTCGCCATGTTTTGCCCCTTTTGTCGCTGTCGTAATGCTGCCTTGATCGACCAGCTTCAGCGCTCCGATTGCGTGAGGAATGAAAAATTCGGACCTGCGGCAGTCATAGGCCAGTGTTGTGATTGCGGAAACAACCTGACTGTCCCCCATGAAGTTTCCGAACCCGGTTTCCATGCCGTGAATGGCGATCAGTACCCCGGCCGGTACGCCGTATTGGCGTTCGAGTGCTGCATAGAATTGCGGGTTGCGTGCTTTACGTTTGCGCCCCTGCGCCACGATGGTGTCTGCCCCGCGTACGCGCATGAACTTGTCCAAGGAATATTTAAAGCTTTTCTGATTGCGGTCCGCAGCGATCGTGCGCGTGGCGTACTGCGTTTGTGCCAGCGCCTGCAGCCCCTTCTTTTTGACGCCAGCACGCTTGGCCTGTTTCGCAAAGTCCTTTTTCCATGCTTCGAAGCCGTTACTGGTGTTTCCGCAAGGAGCGGCGGCTGCAACTGTGGGAAGGGACAGGGCAAGTATAAGGGCAAATCGCAGCATCAGTGAAATCCAGGCAAGTGAAATGTTATGGATAGGGTACGTGGCATTCCCCAATCCGAAAAGACGTTAGTACAGGTCCAACTCTCCAGTACCTTTCAGGCTTTCAAACCACTCTTCAGGCGTTTTGTCTATCTTGGCGTGTTTGACCATCATCGCGTTCATGTTCGGTAACTCAGACGAGTCCGGCCATTCCTCCGGCCGCCACAGGTTCGCGCGTATCACACATTTGGGGCAGTGTGCGAACACTGTTTCGACATGGATGACCAAGGCCAGTTTCGGCGAGCGGTTGTTTATTGCCATGCTATCCAGCAAGTCGCGATCTTTGCATAGACGGGCAGTGCCACGAAGGCGCAGAGTTTCCATCTTGCCCGGCACGAAGAATATCAGGCTGACGCGTGGGTCCAGCAAAATATTGTGGAACGTATCCACGCGCTTGTTGCCAGGTCGGTCAGGGATTGCGATCAGGGTGTCGGATAACACATTTACGAACCCTTCTGGATCACCTCGGGGCGAGATGTCCAGATGACCACCTGGATTGGCCGACGCAATCAGGCAGAATGTGGACTTGGCAATAAAGTCGCGGCACATCTGGTCCAGCCCGGACAGCTCTTTGGCGATGATCTGGGGCAGGGGCGCGCCGGTTATTCGCTCCAGTTCATCGCTCGAAGTCACGAAATCTGTGAATTGAGAAAAGGGGGCGTCTGATGACATGCGATCTCTCCTAACCGGGTGGGCCGAGTGTGAGAGATCGTACCAAACGAAACAAGGGCGCCCAAATGGACGCCCTTGAGTATTCTAACCCTGAACGGGATCAGCAGCTGTAGTACATGCCGTATTCAACCGGGTGCGGGGTGTGCTCGTAGGTTTCGACTTCTTCCATCTTCAGTGCGATGTAGCCGTCGATCTGGTCCTTGGTGAACACGTCACCCTGCAGCAGGAAGTCGTGATCCGACGCCAGCGCTTCCAGCGCCTCGCGCAGCGAACCGCAGACGGTTGGGATATCGGCCAGTTCCTCGGCGGGCAGGTCGTAGAGGTTCTTGTCCATGGCTTCGCCTGGATCGATCTTGTTCTTGATGCCGTCCAGACCAGCCATCAGCAGAGCGGCAAATGCCAGGTAAGGGTTCGCAGCTGGATCGGGGAAACGAGCCTCAACGCGCTTGGCTTTCGGGCTTTCAGTCCATGGAATACGGACACAACCCGAACGGTTACGTGCAGAGTATGCGCGCAGAACTGGGGCCTCAAAGCCCGGGATCAGACGCTTGTAGCTGTTGGTCGCCGGGTTGGTGAAGGCGTTCAGCGTTTTGGCGTGCTTCAGGATGCCGCCGATGAAGTAGAGTGCCTCATCCGACAGATCGGCGTATTTGTCGCCTGCGAACAGTGGCTTGCCGTCTTTCCAGATCGACATGTTCACGTGCATACCAGTGCCGTTGTCACCTGCGATCGGTTTCGGCATGAACGTGGCCGATTTGCCGTATGCGTGTGCAACGTTGTGGATGATGTATTTGTACTTCTGCAGCTCGTCGGCCTGTTTGGTCAGGCTGTCGAAGATTAGGCCCAGCTCGTGCTGGCACGAAGCAACCTCGTGGTGGTGCTTATCGACCTTCATACCCAGACGCTTCATAGTCGACAGCATTTCCGAGCGCAGGTCCTGCGCTTCGTCGATGGGGTTGACCGGGAAGTAGCCGCCCTTGACGCCCGGACGATGGCCCATGTTGCCCATCTCGTACTCGGTGTCGGTGTTCCACGACGCGTCAGTTGCATCAACTTCGTATGATACTTTGTTGATACTGTTCGAGAAACGGACGTCATCGAACAGGAAGAATTCGGCCTCGGGCCCCATGTAAGCAACGTCGCCGATACCGGACGCTTTCAGGTACGCTTCGGCTTTCTGGGCTGTGCCGCGCGGGTCACGTTCATAAGCTTCACCGGTGTCGGGTTCGACAACCGAGCAGTGCACGCAGATGGTTTTTTCCGCGTAGAACGGATCAACATAGGCGCTGTCGGTATCGACCATCAGCTTCATGTCGGATGCTTCAATCGACTTCCAACCTGCGATGGAAGAACCGTCGAACATGAAGCCTTCTTCCAGGAAGTCCTCGTCAACCTGGTCGGCCATCAGCGTCACGTGCTGAAGCTTGCCGCGGGGATCAGTGAAGCGAACGTCGACGTACTCGGCGTCCTCGTCTTTGATCAGCTGAAGAACTGCGTCCTTGCTCATAACTTAATATTCCTCTGCTTTGAGTTTGTTACAGTGCTTCCGGGCCGGTTTCCCCGGTCCGAATGCGAATGGCTTGTTCAACAGGCGAGACAAAGATTTTGCCGTCGCCGATCTTGTCGGTCTTTGCGGCCGCGACGATGGCGTCGATGGCTGCGTCGACCTGATCGTCGTCCAGCACAACCTCGACCTTCACCTTGGGCAGGAAATCGACGACGTACTCCGCGCCGCGATACAGTTCGGTGTGGCCCTTTTGACGGCCAAAGCCCTTAACCTCGATCACGCTGAGACCCTGGACGCCGACGTCCTGCAGCGCCTCTTTAACCTCATCGAGTTTGAACGGCTTGATGATCGCTTCGATCTTCTTCATCCCGGGCTCCTATTAACTCTTGTCAGTCAGGCACTGACCACGTCTAAAATCGGGCGGCAATGTGATTGCGATATCGGCCCATACAAGGTGTTGAGAAACTAGGCGATGGGTCAAATTTTGATCGACTTGCACAAAAAATAAGCGAATTTGAATCGCCAAGGGATTTGAGATGACGGAATTGCTGACAGCGGCGCAGATGCGAGCAATTGAAACAGCGGCGATTGAGTCAGGTCAGGTGACCGGGCTGGAAATGATGGAGCGAGCCGGTCGCGGGGTCGTCGAGGCGATTTTCGAGGAGTGGCCTGAACTGTCAAGAACGTCTGGCACTGCCGTGGTTTTGTGCGGTCCCGGCAACAATGGCGGTGATGGGTTCGTCGTTGCACGGCTGTTGAAAGAGTGGGGTTGGGAGATCGAGGTTTTTCTGTTTGGCGATCCGGAAAAGTTGCCGCCGGATGCGAAGGCGAACTGTGAACGGTGGAGCAAAATTGGAGATATCGAAGGCAGTAATCCAGTAGCGGGCGAATTGCTGAAAGCCGACTTTGACCTTGTTATTGACGCCGTGTTCGGAACAGGGTTGTCGCGACCGCTTTCTGGAGACGCCAAGGCGTTTTGCCGTGAGATGTTCAAGGTTGGCATTGATGTGGCTATCGATGTTCCCTCTGGATATTGTTCCGATAGCGGGAAGTTTCTGGACGAGGAAACACAGTTCTACGATGGACCCGAGGTCGTCGGTCTCATTGTAACGTTCGAACGCAAGCGGCTTGGCCATAAAATTGGCCTTTTGGCGGATCAGGCGGAAACGTTGAAGGTCAAGGAAATTGGAATTGCCGATTTTGTTCCGTCTTTTCGACGGAACTCTTCCATTCAATACGAGACCGGGAATTCCCGCTGGCAAGTGTCAGAAAAGTACCCTTCCAATCTCCGAACGAACAAAGCGATGCACAAGTACTCTCATGGTCACGCCCTGATTATTTCTGGTGACCCCGGAAAGACTGGCGCGGCGCGATTGGCGGCGCGCGGTGCTTTGCGGATTGGGGCCGGGTTGGTAACGTTGGGTGTCCCGCCGGCCGCGCAGATGGAAGTTGCGGCGCAGGTCACGGCCATCATGTTGCAACGGGTTGAGGGTGGTGAGGGGTTGTCCGATGTTCTCAACGACGAGCGGTTGAATACGCTTTGTCTTGGCCCCGGTCTGGGATTGGAGCGTGCGCAGGCGTTGGTTCCGGTTGCTCTGGCTGCAAATCGGGCGACAGTTTTGGATGCGGACGCTTTGACCGCGTTTGCGGACGACCCTGCGGTTCTGTTTGACCAATTGCACGATAATTGCGTTCTCACACCGCATGGTGGAGAGTTCGCCCGGCTTTTCCCGGATATTGCTGAGAAGTTGACTGCGGTTCCCACCAGAGGCCCGGCCTACTCCAAGGTCGACGCAACGCGTGAGGCGGCCACGCGGGCAGGGTGTGTGGTTCTGTTCAAGGGGCCGGACACGGTGATTGCCGCACCGGATGGGCGCTGTGCGATCAATTCGGCCCATTATGAGCGTTCGGCACCGTGGTTGGCGACGGCTGGCTCTGGCGATGTGCTCGCCGGGTTTATCACCGGGTTGCTGGCGCGAGGGTTCGCCCCAATGCAGGCAGCGGAAACGGCAGCCTGGCTGCATGTTGAATGCGCGCGCCAATTTGGCCCCGGGCTGATTGCCGAGGACTTACCCGAGCAACTTCCTGCAGTCTTTCAGAAATTTGTTAAATGACGTATCGGCGGAAATTGGCCGTTTTTTTTAGCGTTCGGCAAGAAATAGCCGCACGTATACGCATCAGTGCATGTCATTCCTTTTGAAAGACTTCGGACAGAGTGGCAGACTTGTACCCAGATTTTCCTACCAACGAAATCTTGGTGGCCAAATCTTTGATATGATTAAAATTTACTTTCTGCCGATTTGAGCCGTAAGGCAGAAACTCTAAACGCGACTAACTCGGTTCCTTGCGGAGTGGCCCGTCATATCGGTTTTTCTTTTGGCGGTTCCCACAAACGAAACGTTCAAGGTGAATAAAATGACAGTGAATTTGAAACTCCCCTCGGTTGCCGCTGTTCTGGCGATGACCACGGCGATCCCTGCTGCTGCTGAACTAAAGTACGAAAACAACAGCGGCGGTTATGTGGTGCTGTACGGTCAGCTTGATCCGGTGATCGTATCGGTCGATGACGGCCAGGAGACCGAGACCCGGTTGCTGGATAATGACCTGTCCAACAGCCGCGTGGGTTTGCGAGTCATGCAGCCCTATGGCAGCAATGAGTTTATGTTCCGGTTCGAAACGGGCCTGGGTCTGCCAAGTACGGGGTCAGCAAACCAGAATGGCACCAACACAAGCGGTTGGACCCGCGAAGACATCCGCCATGTCGATTTCTCGCTTAAAGGTGGATACGGCAAGTTTTCTGCCGGTCAGGGCAGCATGGCCTCGGACGGGGCCGCCGAAACGGATTTGTCCTACGTCGGGACAGCTTTGTATTCTTTCACAAACGATGAAAACGGCGCGTTTTTCTACCGAGGAGCAGACGGTGTCCTGAGTGGGATCACCGTTGGCGACTCGGCCAGCAACTTTGATGGCGCGCGTCGGGGCAGGGTCCGGTATGACACGCCCGATTTCAACGGCTTCTCCGCGGCGATTGCTTATGGTCAGAACATTCTGTCCAGCAGCGACGATGACGATTATTACGATCTCGCGGTCAAGTACCGGAACACCTTCACCAACGGTGTCGAGTTCGCAGCGAGCATTGCCTACGCCGTAAGGGACTTCGATGGCCAACCCGGCGAGCGCAAGGATACCATCGGGTCCGCGTCGGTCCTGTTGCCCAGCGGGTTCAGCTTTACTGCAGCCCTCGGCACGCGGGACGATACCTCTACCGGCGCCAGCGACCCGGACTATTGGTACACTAAACTTGCTTATGAAGGGGATTGGGTGTCCTGGGGTAAAACCGGCGTTGGCATCGACTATTTCGACGGTTCTGATTTTGAAAATCAGGGGTCCAGCACCAAGTCCTGGGGTATTGCCGTTGTCCAGCGGATCGACGCGATCAACACAGACGCCTACCTGAAATACCGTAACCACGATTTCGACGACACGGTCGACTTTGACAAGAACGAAGCCTGGGTGCTGGGTGCGCTCTGGAAGTTCTGACGACGTTTCCCCGTAAACTAACGGCGCCCCGGTCTGACTGGGGCGTTTTTTTGTTCAAATCGGCGGCAAAACAAGGCTGATCTGGCCATTGCCTCTTGCACGTAAGCGGCTGGGCAAATAGAAGGCGTCAAATTTGCCCGGCGCGCCGTTTTGCGCGCCCCGAATCCTATGGGGACTACCATAATGCAGGTTACTGAGACGCTGAACGAAGGTCTGAAACGCGGCTACAATATCATCGTATCCGCAGCCGAGCTGGACGACAAAGTTAACGAGAAACTGGTCGAAGCGCAGCCGGAAGTCGAAATGAAGGGTTTCCGCAAAGGCAAAGTGCCGATGGCATTGCTGAAAAAGCAGTTCGGTCAGCGCCTGTTGGGCGAAGCGATGCAGGAAAGCATCGATGGTGCGATGAACCAGCATTTTGAAGACAGCGGCGAGCGCCCTGCGCTTCAGCCCGAGGTCAAAATGACCAACGAAGACTGGAAAGAAGGCGACGACGTCGAGGTCGCAATGTCTTATGAGGCACTGCCTGCGATCCCCGAAGTTGACCTGAAATCGGTCGAGCTGGAAAAGCTGGTTGTCAAAGCAGACGACGCAGCCATCGAAGAAGCGCTGAACAGCCTGGCCGAAACCGCGCAGGACTTCAAAGCGCGCCGCAAGGGTTCGAAAGCCAAGGACGGCGATCAGGTTGTGATCGACTTTGTTGGCAAAGTTGACGGCGAAGAGTTCGAAGGTGGTTCGGCTGAAGACTATCCGCTGGTACTGGGTTCCAACAGCTTCATCCCCGGCTTTGAAGAGCAGCTGGTTGGTGTCAAGGCCGAAGAAGTCAAAGACGTCAACGTTTCCTTCCCCGAGGAATACGGCGCAGAGCATCTGGCCGGCAAAGACGCCGTATTCACCTGCACCATCAAAGAGGTGAAGGAACCTGTTGCTGCAGAGGTAAACGACGAGTTGGCGACCAAGTTCGGCGCAGAAGATCTGGCCGCGCTGAAAGGTCAAATCGCCGAGCGTTTGGAAGCGGAATATTCCGGTGCATCGCGCGCTGTTATGAAGCGTGGCCTGCTGGACGCGCTGGACGAGAAGGTCTCGTTCGACCTGCCTCCGTCGCTGGTTGAAGCCGAAGCCAAGCAGATCGCACATCAGCTATGGCACGAGGAAAACCCGGAAGTGGAAGGTCACGACCACGCCGAGATCGAGCCCACAGACGAGCACAACAAGCTAGCCGAACGCCGCGTGCGTCTGGGCCTGCTGTTGGCTGAACTGGGTCAGAAGGCCGAGGTTGAGGTCACCGACTCTGAGATGACCCAGGCGATCATGAACCAGGCACGTCAGTACCCTGGTCAGGAACGTCAGTTCTTTGAGTTTGTGCAGCAGAACGCTCAGATGCAGCAACAGCTGCGCGCGCCGATCTTCGAAGACAAAGTCATCGATTATGTCTTTGAACTGGCTCAGGTCGCGGACAAAGAAGTCAGCAAAGACGATCTGCAGAAAGCCGTTGAGGCACTGGACGAGGAGTAATCCTCGTTCGCCCATCCCCGTGGGCGCAAAAAAATACGGAGCCGTCTGAAATTAGACGGCTCCGCTTGGGTGGCTTTAACTTATGAGGTGAGGGGGTCAGGCCTCATGAGCAAAAGCACGGGGGGTTCTTAGCAGAGCGGTCTTCTGCTCTGGCGTGAAGCGGTCCGAAAGCGCTTCGATCAGTTTCAGCACTGATTCAACTTCGGCTTTCGATGTTGCCGAACTCATCTGTTCGACAAAGTATTTTTCCAACTGCGTCAGAGGCTGGTGGTCATAATTCGCGGCACTTGGCTTGGCCTTTGCCCGTTCAACCAGTTCCAAGGCCTGTTCGTCGGTCAGGAAGACATCGTGTTCAATGTCGGCGTAATCCCGAATTCCAGCGATCCGTTCATCCGAACAGTCCATAAGGGCGGCCATGGCCACAACCTTGCCCATCGGCTTGGCAGTTCCAAGATAATCGTAAGGCGCATTGCCGGACCGTTGCAGGACGCGGTTCATCACCGGGTCTATCACGGCGATAGAGTCCAGAACACCGGCCATCTTGGCATATTCGAACGAGCCGATCATTACCTCGCTGGTGACGTAAGAAACGGAGTTTTCTCCGCGTCCTCGCCCAAGCTTTTTGGTATCGACGCAAAACCGGGTTGCTTCCCAGACCTGAGCGCTGCGGATCGGCGGTTCGCCGTCCAGAATTGAATGAAAAACGTCGGACAGCATGTGTGGCCCGGTCGTTTGCAGTAGTCGCATGCACCCAACGACGTCCCCCTCGTCATTGATGCTGACTACATGTGCTGGATGAAGGTCGTCAAAATAGTCGCGTTCGCGCCCATCGACAATGTTTACATCCCAACCAAGGCGGTCGCCGAAAACGCGCGCGCGCAGTTTGTACATCTCGTCCAAGACATGCTTAAACTTATTTTGGTTGATACCATCAATTACGATGATCATTTCCATCCCCCTACAGTCTGGTTACCGTAAGGATGACGTTAACTTAGATTTGAGCTAAGACTATTGGGGGTTTCCCGTATTTTTTAATCTTTTTTGATTATCCTGGGGCAATTAGGCCCAATCCAATAGCTCTTCCAATGGCTTGCGGTGTTGTCAACGCGCCCATTTTTTCGCGGCCAGACCGCATGTGAACTTCGACGGTTCGGTGTGAAATTGACAGGATATCACCGATGTCCTGCTGTGATTTTCCATCCGCAACCCACTGCAGGATCTCTTTCTCTCGCGTCGAAAGAGCTGGTAAATAGAGCGCTTTGGCCAACAGGCCAGACTGCATCACGGTATCATGCGCTGTAACTGCGGCCATCTGCAGGTCCCCCATCACATGTTTCTTCAGCTTTGCCCACTCGGAATCCGAGCAATTTCGGGTCACATTCAGCAGGCCACATTCCCCGTACGGGCCACGTACCGGAACGGTTAAGCCACGGGAAGTAATGCCAAAATCATGCGCATCCCGAAAAACCGAATGGAACTTTTCGTCGTGATTAAATCTGCCCCAGTCCACCGGAGCGATGCTGAGCGCAGATTGATACAAGGTCGGATCGAAATGGTGGAAACCTTGGCTGCCATAGTGAATCTTCCATTCGTCCGGGTAGTTGGCATATCCCTGAACATCACCCTTTACAGGGTTAAAAGTGGCGTAAGATGCGTAATCGAATCCCAATTCATCGCAGACAGCATTAATTATGTCGGCTGCCGACTTTTCCTCGTGGTCGATCGCGGCCAAGTCTATAAGTTTCACCTGTCCAACCTTTGCGGCGGCAAATCTTTCCCCAAAGAAATGCCAAGTCTGTCCATTTCACCGAATACGTTGCGTCAACTGTGGTGCCTGACGCAAGCTAATTATACATATCGCTTAAGCATAATGCGTGGTTATGGCAACAGAATACCTTAGCGATTGCATAAGCCATTATTGCAACCTTTACGCTAATGACAAGTTATATCCTTACCCAACGTCACTCTGACCTTAGGCCAGTTTCAACCAGCATCCCGGCGGCCTTCGCCTCGGGGTAGTAACCTTTGGCATAAAGGAAGATAGCCCGCTTCTGGTCGCCATCTGACAAGAGCCACGCCCCACGCAGGTATTTTCCGGCGAACTCCAGATTGGTGTCTGCATCCAACAAACCCTGTGCGTTGCCTTTGTACCCCATGGATCGCGCTGTCGCGGGTAGGATCTGCAGCAACCCGTAATAGGGGCTGTTGACCGCCCATGGCCGGTGCGTGCTTTCCCTTATGGCGAGCTTGTGCAACAGCTCGCGTGGCAATTCATAATGGTCAGCCCACTTGTTGATTGAGGCGCGCAATTCAGGGGTTTCGTTGGGGTATAGCTGCGGATCAAAAGGGGCATTGCGAGAGCTCTGCTTGCCATCCAGGCCACCACAGGCAGCTAGGGCAGGTGCGCCGAGTAATGCAACAAGTAGAGCGCGTCGCGTGTAGTGGGGCATGTGTAGTCTCCGGATGGGGTTTGGGGCATGATAGTCCTGCCGAACGCAACCGCAAGCAGACAGCCAGCCCGCGTGCTGATTTATGCCGGGTCTCGCTGCGTCACAATCCGGTGCCAGAGTGTTCCTTATTGGTCAGCTCGGAAAGGCGGGTTGTCACATATCGACCTGGAACCACAAAATGATATCCGCAAACCAGGTCTTGTTCTCTGTCGCGCGAAACTGAACGGTGTTATTGATCCCCGGGTTCAGAACAGTTCCGGGGAAGGTCTCCCATAATCCACGAATGTCGCCGCCCGACATGGATGGGCCGTAGATAAAGGTATCGTTTATCTCGATCTGAAAGGCCCCTCCGGACGGCGTTGCCCAGGCTTTGAAGGCGAGGATCGGTTTCGCGCGGTTGGTTCCGATGATCAGGTTGGAAGGGATTGGGTCGCTGAAGGTTTGGCTTTCTCCGGGGTTTAAAGAGAATGAGCCGTCGTTCACAACGATGTAGTCGCACAAGGATGCCATGGTGATTTCTCCTGCCGGATCGCGGTCCGCCCAGATGCGCGATCACGCAATTTGCTAATAAAATGAACTTCAAAAAAATACGGCTGGGGCGGCAGGGGCCGCGTGACCATAGGATAGCACAATTTCCATCCAGATTCATGGTCGGGCCGGACGTCGCTCGTTGTCACGGCCTGAGGGTCGAACACAAAAAAAGGCCGCGCCTTTCAGCGCGGCCAATCAATCTTTCAAAAGTAGCCAGATCAGGCTTTGGCTTCGTCTTCCTCAGCCGGGGCCTCTTCGGCAACCAGATCGTCATCGTCAGAAGCTGCGGATCCGATATCGTCAAACAGTTCGGCGATTTCGAATTCTGCGGCGGCCTCTTCTTCGGCAGCCAGTTCCTGGATCGACTTGCCCGAAGCCTGCAGTTCGGCTTCTTCTTGCGAGCGGGCAACGTTCATCTGGATCTTGACTTCGACTTCGGGGTGCAGCTTGACCGCCAGCGAGTGCAGGCCCAGCTCTTTGATCGGTGCGATCAGAGCGATCTGCTTTTTGTCGACGGTGAAACCAGCTTCGGTTGCGGCATCTGCGGCGTCACGCGGGGTGACCGAACCGTACAGAGCACCAGCATCCGATGCCGAGCGGATCACGATGAACTGCTGACCGTCCAGCTTTTTAGCCAGAGATTCAGCTTCTTTCTTGGTTTCCAGGTTGCGCGCCTCAAGCTGCGCTTTTTGGGATTCGAACGACGCAATGTTGGCGTTCGAAGCGCTCAGCGCTTTGCCTTGGGGCAGCAGAAAGTTGCGGGCGTAGCCAGGCTTGACGTCAACGACGTCGCCCATCTGACCCAGTTTCGCAACGCGTTCCAGCAGGATAACTTGCATATCAGTCTCTCCTTACTTCACAGCGTATGGCAGCAGGGCGAGGAAGCGGGCGCGCTTGATAGCACGGGCCAGTTCACGCTGCTTTTTCGCCGAAACGGCGGTGATGCGCGAGGGAACGATCTTGCCACGCTCAGAGATGTAGCGCTGCAGCAGGCGTGTGTCTTTGTAATCGATCTTCGGCGCGTTGTCGCCCGAGAACGGGCAGACCTTGCGGCGGCGGAAAAATGGTTTTGCGGCCATGGTATATGTCCTTTCGTCAGGCGTTGATCAGCGGCGCTCGCGGCGGCCTTCGCGCTCGTCGCGCTTCTGCATCTGGACCGAAGGGCCCTCGTTGTGCTCGTCGACCTTGATGGTCAGAACGCGCATAACGTCGTCATGCAGGCGCATCAGGCGCTCCATTTCCTGAACGGCGCCAGCTGGGGCGTCGGTCTTCAGGAAGGAATAGTGACCCTTGCGGTTCTTGTTGATCTTGTAGGCCATCGTCTTGACGCCCCAGTACTCGCTTTCGACGACGTTGCCGCCGTTGTCAGCCAGAACGGTGCCGAAATGTTCGACGAGGCTTTCTGCCTGCGCGTTGGACAGGTCCTGACGCGCGATCATTACATGCTCATACAGTGGCATGTGCACTCCTGTTTATATCAAGGCGCATTTCAAAGGCGGGGCCGGTTCGTCCTTCGCGACCCTGCCACGAGAGGCTGCGCGATTCTTAACTCTTGCGAAGGATGGCCCCATATACACCATTCGCGTCGGGGGGCAAGGGCCGTCACACATGCCTTGGTGAAGTCGCGCTATTTCCATTGCGCTGCCCAATTCCTGACTCTTTTCGGCTCAAAGTTGTTTTACATACCGGGAACTAACCGGACAGACCGAACCAAAGACGGCAACGTGAACTAGGGTACAGAGAAATGACCGCGATGAACACGAATACCATCGAGAAGTCTGCGAACAGCACGACTTATGATCAATCGGTTCCAATTCTTATCGCATTTGCGCCGAATTGGAGGGCACGCACTATTCTGGCACGCGTCGCCGGCGCGTTTTTGATCATTGTGGCGTTTTCCATGTGGCTGATGTCGGGTGCGGTGATGGCAACCGAGGTTTGGCCGATCAAGCTGGCTGCGTCGCTGACGTTCCTACTGATCGGTGTCAGCCTGCTGACCATTCAGGTGCTCGATGCGCGCCCCGATGCCTATTTTGATCCGATCCGCCGCGAAGTACGCGTGCTGCAAAAGAATGAAAACGGCCGTCCTCAGACAGTACTGCGCCGCAGCTATGACACCCTGGGTGGTGCCCGGTTCGATGATGATCAGGTCGAACTCTATGACGTGGACGGTAGCCTGCTGATGAAATTGCCGCTGCAATCGGCGGATGTTGGCCGAGCGCTGAAGGGCCAATTGAGCGGAAGTGTAACGATCTTCGCCTGATTTTCACTTCTGTTCATTTAGGAACAGAAATTGTTAGAGAATAAGTCTTGTGTGCCGCCCTTGGGCGGCACATTTTCTTTATCGAGCATTCCGATTGGTTTGCATTCACAACATTTTTGGAGATTTTCATGAAATCCACCCTTCTTGCTGCTGCACTGGCCGTATCGGCGACCTCGGCATTTGCCAGCGCCGAGAAATACGTTCTGGACCCCAGCCACAGCCAGGTAGTTTTCAACTACAACCACCTTGGTTTTTCCACCACGACTGGCATGTTCTCGGGTTTTGAGGGCGAAATCATGTTCGATCAGGAAAACCCGGCAGATTCCAGCGTGAGCGTGTCGATGCCAGTGGTCGAAATGATCACCGGCTGGAAGCCGCGCGAAGATCACTTCATGACCGAAGACTTCTTTGGCGTTGCCGAGGGTGACCTGATTTCGTTCACCTCGACCGGTATCGAAGTCACCGGTGAAAACACCGCGAACATCACCGGCGACCTGACCATGAACGGCGTGACCAAGTCGGTCGTTCTGGACGCCAAGCTGAACCAAGTTGGCGAGCATCCGATGGCGGGCAAGCCCTGGGCCGGATTTGATGCCACCACGACACTGGTCCGAAGCGAGTTCGACCTGGGCCAGTTCGCACCGTTTGTAAGCGATGAGGTTGAGGTTCGTATTTCGGTAGAGGCGCAAAAGGCCGAGTAAGCCTGCCGTATATGCAAAAAGAAACCGCCGGGACCCGTCAGGTCTCGGCGGTTTTTTCTTTACTCGGCTTGGGTGGCTGTCAGTTCAACGGCTACTTTGACGGCAAAGGCCAGCGAATCTTCGGTTGGCTGCGACGTGCCAACGTCATAGTCCAAACGGTTCAATTCCAATTCACCCTGCATTTTTGCCGTACCGTCCTGCAGGTCCAGCTCGAACGGCAAGACGACGTCCATGGTTTTGTCCCGGATGGTTAAGGTGCCGCGTGCCTCATAGGCCAGATCGGTCTTGAACAGTTCGGCGTTGAAATTTGCGGTCGGGAACTGAGCGCTGTCAAAGAAGTCCGATCCCATAGCCTGCTGTGTCACGGTGCCAATGGTCAATGAGCCGATGGCGATTGTCACATCAACAGCCCCGGCCGGTCCGGATTCCGCAGGGTCGTCGAATGTGATTGCCGCAGTCCAATCAGAGAACGCTCCGCTGACGGGGCTGCCCAACTGGGTGATCGTGATCGACAAAGTGCCTTCCTGCACCTGCCAGTCGGATTGCACCGCCTCCAGTTCGGCAGATGCATTATCACCGGTCGGATGTGCCGAGTAGGCTCCGTCGAACCACCCGATGCTAAGAGCAACAGCCCAGATCACGACTGCTGCGACGACGGGGGCAGGTGAGTGCCATTGCGTTGGCGGTTCCGGCAAATCCACCCGTCCTGGCATCATACGGCGCAATGTGCTGTCTTTGTCGATCACGTGATGCTTGAGCGCGCCAACGATATGCAAAACCAGAGCACCGACCAGCACCAGCATCAGGACGAAGTGTAACCCGGCGCTTGTTTCGGCCAACGCGGGGGATTTGGGCACAAAGGGCAAGTTCTGACCGAACGGCCAGAGGATCGGCGCAAACCCCTCGGTGGCCGCATGGTGAATCCAGCCTGTCAGGGGAACCAGAACCAGCGAGCCATACAACAGCCAGTGGACGGTTTCAGCCGCAAATGCCTCGGGCTTGTTTTCAGCATTGAGCAATCCCGGCTTGGGTTGGCTGATCGCCCACAAGATACGGGCAAGCGCCACGAAAAAGACCGTTACACCGACAGTTTTGTGCAGCGAAAACAGCTGCGCCGCCTGTTGCAGGTCTTCCGGTGTCGTTGGAATGGTCGGGTCTTCGATTGCGTGTGCCAGTTGGTTTGCAAACCACCCAATCGGCAGCGCCGTCAGAATGAGCAAGGCTGTCAGCCAGTGGAAGGTTTTCGAAACGCCTCCATAGCTTTGTGTGGTGTTGGCAAGGGGCATTGGTTTGCGACTCCGATCTGTTTGCTGTGGCCACCCTAAATGCAGCCGGGGCCGACACAATAGCCTCTGACGCACAGAATGCGTGTCAGGATGCAGAGCTTGTGCCGCTCGTTCACTCGGTTTACACCCCATCGCAACCTAACGTCATCCAAGAGGTTGCAATGACACGCGCGTTCGTTTTTCCGGGGCAGGGCGCCCAGACCATCGGTATGGGCAAGGCACTGGCTGAGGCCTACCCGGCTGCACAGGCTGTTTTCGACGAGGTCGATGAAGCGCTGGGTGAAAAGCTGAGTGACCTGATCTGGAATGGTGACATTGCAGACCTGACCCTGACGCAGAACGCACAGCCCGCATTGATGGCAACCTCGATGGCCGCGATGTGTGCGTTGGAAGCCGAAGGTGTAGCCGTCACAGATGCTGCGTTCGTGGCGGGGCACTCGTTGGGGGAATACTCGGCGTTGGCCGCTGTTGACGCGCTATCGGTTGCTGATACGGCGCGTCTGCTGCGCACCCGTGGTCAAGCGATGCAAAGCGCTGTGCCAGTTGGCGAAGGCGCGATGGCCGCCATTCTGGGGCTGGACCTTGAGGCCGTGCGCGCAGTCGCAGAAGAGGCAGCGCAAGGTGAGGTCTGTCAGGCCGCGAACGACAACGATCCTACTCAGGTCGTTGTTTCAGGCGCAAAAGCAGCCGTGGAACGCGCCGCCGAGATTGCCAAGGAAAAAGGCGCAAAGCGCGCTGTAATGCTCCCTGTTAGTGCTCCGTTCCATTGTGCGCTGATGCAGCCTGCTGCCGATGTGATGGCAGAGGCACTGGCCGCGGTGGAAATCAAGGCTCCGGCGGTTCCGCTGATCGCCAATGTGCGGGCTGAGGCTGTCAGCGACCCGGACCTGATCCGTCAGTTGCTGGTCGAGCAGGTCACCGGGTCAGTGCGCTGGCGCGAGAGCGTGCAGTACATGGCGACGCAGGGCGTCACCGAGACTTGGGAGATCGGCGCAGGCAAGGCGCTTTCGGGGATGATCCGCAAGATCGACCGCGCGATTGCTGGCAAGGCTGTCGGCACGCCGGATGACGTGCAGAATGTGGTTAAGAGCGAATCATAAGAGCAATGTGCGACGCAAGTTGCGCTGCAAAAGGAAGATCGAATGTTTGATTTGACAAGTAAGAATGCGTTGATCACCGGTGCATCCGGCGGGATTGGCGGCGAGATTGCGCGCGTGCTGCACGGTGCGGGGGCCACGGTTGCGTTGTCGGGCACTCGTGTCGAACCGCTCGAGGCACTGGCCGCCGAGCTGGGTGAGCGGGCGCATGTCCTGCCGTGCAACCTGAGCGACGGTGAGGCCGTTGCGGCGCTGCCAAAGCAGGCGGCCGAGGCGATGGGCTCAGTTGATATTCTGGTCAACAACGCCGGGATCACGCGTGACAACCTGTTCATGCGCATGTCGGATGACGAATGGCAGAGCGTGATCGACGTGAACATGACCTCGACCGCCAAGCTGTGCAAAGGCGTCCTGCGGGGCATGATGAAAGCCCGTTGGGGTCGGATCATCAACATCTCGTCCGTGGTTGGCGCCACCGGCAACCCCGGTCAAGCAAACTATGCCGCATCCAAGGCGGGTATGGTCGGTATGACGAAGTCGTTGGCCTATGAAGTTGCCAGTCGTGGGATCACGGCTAACGCGGTTGCGCCCGGCTTCATCACCACAGCCATGACCGACAAGCTGACCGACGATCAGAAATCGGGCATTTTGGGGCAGGTTCCCGCCGGTCGCATGGGCGATGCGTCGGAAATTGCGGCGGCTGTTCTGTATCTTGCCAGCCCCGAAGCCGGATATGTTACCGGAACCACCTTGCATGTTAACGGCGGTATGGCCATGTTGTGAGCGCGGACAGGGGCAGGTGCGAAAGCGTTTGCCTCGCGCGTTGTCTATGCTATAGGCGGCGCATAAATGCTGGGGTCGACCAAATGGTCGGCCTTCTACTTTCCCGGTCATCCGGGACCCAACCGCCCGCACCGGGCAAATCAAAGCCAGCCTGAGCGGGCAAGGGCAGAACCGGGCACTAGGCCCTGAAAACGGAATGAGGAATAGACATGAGCGACGTCGCAGATCGCGTTAAAAAGATCGTTGTTGAGCACCTGGGTGTTGAAGAAGACAAAGTGACCGAAAACGCGTCCTTCATCGACGATCTGGGCGCAGACAGCCTGGACACTGTTGAGCTGGTTATGGCCTTCGAAGAAGAGTTCGGCATCGAAATCCCCGATGACGCAGCCGAGACCATCCAGACATTTGGCGACGCCGTCAAATTCATCTCGGAAGCTTCCTAAAGCTTCAAAATAATTAAAAAGCGGCGCTTCCGGGCAACGGAGGCGCCGTTTTTTTGTGCCTTGCCCAATTCCGCCTTGCAAGGTGCCGTATTCGTTCGCAACCTTTTACCCGAGGCACATAATTCAGAGCGGGAAGGGCATGATAAGATCCACCCCGATGATCAATACGGCCCGTTTGACGCTGAGCGGCATGCGGCCAGAGGATTTCAACCGGTTCGCCGAGATTTGGCGCAACCCATGCATCGTGCGACATATCGGCGGCAAGCCGCGGTCGCGCGGAGAGGCGTGGGATTCATTCCTTCGAAATGCCGGGCACTGGCAAATGGCCGGTTTCGGGCAATGGGCCGTGGTTCAGCAGTCGAATCGGCAGATGATCGGGCAGGCGGGGTTCTTCTACGGTAACCGCTCGATCGGCGAAGATTTTGACAGTTTCCCCGAGGCAGGCTGGATTTTGGTCCCCGAGTCACAAGGGCAGGGCTTGGGGTTAGAGGCCGCGCAGGCCGCGCATGATTGGTTTGACCGGATCATGCCTGGGCCATTGGTTGCAATGGTGAATTCGGAGAATTCTGCCTCGCAAAAGCTGGCGAACAAGCTGGGGTATGCCCCGATGCGTGAATGCGCGTACAATGGCAGCGACGTTACGCTACTGCGCCGCAATGGTCCGCCGCCGCGCCACTGACAATTTGAGACTTCCTGAATGCCGCAAACCGAACTTGGTTTGCCGATCCTGGTAAAAACGGGCTGATGTTCCGCGTGTATGGTACTCTGGATTTGCAGAGCGATTGAGCGGAGGAGCAAGCTCATGAGGATTTACCCCACGATGGAATTGCAGAACGGCCGGTGTGTCACACTGGACAAGGGCCGTCTGGACGACGCGATGATCTGGCATGTGAATCCGGCGGACACGGCACGCAGCTGGTCTGCGGCTGGTGCCACTTGGATGCACCTAACGGATTTCGATGCAATCGAAGGCCGCGACACCAACGCCGAATTGGTAGAGGAAATCATCCGCACGTCTGAGATGTCAGTGCAACTGGCCGGCGGTATGCGGACGCGAGAACAGGTCGAGTATTGGATCGACAAAGGCGCGGGACGGATCGTGATTGGCACACTGGCGGCCTGGGACCCGAATCTGGTCAAGGAGCTGGCCAAGCTTTACCCGGACCAAATCGTTCTGGCTGTGGATGTCTGGCAAGGACAGGTCATGACCGAAGGCTGGCGCAGCCAGAGTGCGTTTACGCCGGAAGCATTTATTGAGGCGTTCGAAGGTACGCCCTTTGCGGCAATTCTGGTGACCGATATCGACAGCGACATCGAAGACGTCGACGCGCAGCTGGGTCTGATCTCGGGTCTGGCGCAACTTTCGCGCACACCGGTAATCGCCAGCGGTGTCGTTCGGACATCAGATGACATCTCGCGCCTGGCCTATGTGCACAACATCTCGGGCGCGTTGGTTGGACGGGCATTGTTCCGCAAGACGGTTGACTTAGCGAATGCGCTTGATGTGGCCGAACAGGCTCACGAGCCGGTCGCTGAGTTCCAGTAAGTTTACCCCACAAGATATTGCCCCGGCTCTTTCAAATCTGCGAAAGGGTCGGGGCAAATTGTTTCGGCACAACCCGCACGGACGGACGGCCCGGCGAAATGGCGCCGGGATGGAATGTGCCGTTGCTCTTGCCCCCGGACCCCGGGCCGGGGTATGAGCGGTTCTCAAATAGGAAGCAGGCAAGAGGCATTTCATGCGCAGAGTCGTTGTAACCGGTCTGGGATTGGTCACTCCTTTGGCCAGCGGGGTCGAGGAATCTTGGTCACGGCTGTTGGATGGGGAATCCGGCGCAGGCCCGATCACCCAGTTTGATGCCGTAGAGAGCGGTGTCACCACGACCTATGCCTGCGAAGTTCCGCGCGGCGATGGAACCGACGGGACGTTTAACCCCGACGATTGGTTGCCGCCAAAAGAGCAACGCAAGATCGAAGACTTCATTCTGTATTCGATCGCGGCCGCCGACATGGCCTGCCAAGATGCCAATTGGCTGCCAGAGGATGAAGAAGACCGCCTGCGTACAGGCGTTCTGATCGGTTCCGGTATCGGCGGTTTGGGCTCTATTGCTGAAACGGCAAACCTGATCCGCGACAAAGGTCCGCGCCGTGTGTCGCCGTTCTTTATTCCCGGTGCGCTGATCAACCTGGCATCCGGTCAGGTGTCTATCCGCCACGGGTTCAAGGGGCCCAACCATTCGGTCGTGACAGCTTGTTCGACCGGTGCGCATGCCATTGGCGATGCCAGCCGCATCATTCGTTCAGGCGACGCGGAAGTCATGGTTGCTGGTGGCGGCGAAGGCTGCATCTGCGAGATTGGTATCGCTGGCTTTAACGCGTGCAAGGCGCTGTCGACGAAGTATGCCGACGATCCGAAGAAAGCCAGCCGCCCATATGACGTGGACCGTGATGGGTTTGTCATGGGCGAGGGCGCAGGCATCGTAGTTCTGGAAGAATACGAACACGCCAAGGCGCGCGGTGCAAAGATCTATGCCGAAGTGCTGGGCTATGGCATGTCCGGCGACGCTTATCACATCACCGCACCGTCCGAGGATGGTGATGGCGCTGAGCGTTCCATGAAAGCCGCATTGCGCAGCGCGGGCCTTGAGCCTTCGGACCTGGACTACATCAACGCGCATGGCACATCGACCATGGCGGATACGATCGAACTGGGCGCGGTAGAGCGCCTGTTGGGGGATCACGCCAGCAAGGCCACCATGACCTCAACCAAATCGGCCACTGGTCACCTTTTGGGTGCGGCTGGCGCGATTGAGGCGATCTTTTCGATCCTGGCGATCCGGGATCAAGTGGCTCCGCCGACGATCAATCTGGATAACCCCGCCGTTGAAACTCCGATCGATCTGGCGCCCAACGCCAAGCGTGAGCGTGAGATCAATGTGGCGTTGTCGAATTCGTTCGGCTTTGGCGGCACCAATGCCAGCGTGATCTTCGGAAAGGTCAGCTAAATGTTCCGGGCTCTTGCTTCGAATGCGCTGACCTTGCTGATCGTTGCCTTGTTCCTGATGGGCGGGCTGGTTGTGTGGGGGCAGTCGCAATACAAGGCCGAGGGTCCGCTAGAAACTGCCATGTGCCTGCAGGTCAGAAGCGGGTCGAATATGACCCGTGTCAGCCAAGAGCTTGAAGATGACGGAGCCATCAGCAGCGCCATGATCTTTCGCATGGCGGCGGACTACACGGATAAATCGCAGCAGCTGAAAGCCGGTAGCTTTCTGGTGCGCGAAGGCGCGTCAATGGAGCAGATCATCGACGAGATCACAAGCAGCGGTGCCAGCACCTGCGGGTCTGAGATTGAATACCGTATCGGTGTCACGCGCATCCAGACCCGGGTTCGCGAGTTGGACCCGGCAACGCTGGAGTTTGTCGAAATCGCTTCGTTTGATGTGACCGACGAAGAAATCCCTGCCGAATACGGTCAAAAGCGTGAAGAGGCCGATACCCGTTACCGGGTGTCTGTAGCCGAAGGCGTGACCTCATGGCAGGTGGCGCAAGGTTTGCAGGCGATTGAACCGCTGACAGGTGAGATTGCCGAGATCCCGGCCGAAGGGATGTTGGCGCCTGACAGCTATGATTTGGCACCGGGTGATGACCGGACGGCCGTTCTGCAGGCGATGCAAGACAAGCAACAATTGCGCATTAACGCAGTGTGGGAGAACCGCCAAGGCGACCTTCCCATCAGCAGCCCAGAGGAAATGCTGATCCTTGCGTCGATCATCGAAAAGGAAACCGGTGTTCCCAATGAACGCGGGCAGGTTGCAAGCGTCTTTGTGAACCGGCTTGAGCAGGGCATGAAACTGCAGACAGACCCGACGGTCATCTATGGCGTCACCAAGGGTCAAGGCACGTTGGGGCGCGGGCTGCGTCGCAGTGAGCTGCGCCGTGCAACGCCTTGGAATACTTATGTGATAGACGGTTTGCCGCCGACACCCATTGCCAATCCAGGTCTGGCTAGCCTTGAGGCAGCCGTTGCCCCGGAAGAGACCAACTTTGTCTTCTTTGTTGCGGATGGCACCGGGGGGCACGCATTCGCGGAAACCTTGCAGGAACACAATCGGAACGTCGCCAAGTGGCGAGAGATTGAGGCAGAGAGAAACAGCTCAAGCAACTAAGAAAAAAGGCCGCGTCGAAAACGCGGCCTTTTTCTTTTTGTTATGCGGCGGGACGTCCGCGTGGACGACGACGCTTCGAGGACGTGGGCTTCGATGTCGAATTTGCCCCCTGCGGTTTACGCCCCCGGAACCCTCCGCGATTACGGGTTTTCTTGGGCTCAGAAAATTCTGGCATGGTGCCGCTGGCGACCGGAATTTCGATCTTCATCAGCTTCTGAATCTGGCGCAGCTGATCCACTTCGTCCGGTGAGCAGAAGGCGATAGCTTCACCTTCGCGACCAGCACGGGCTGTGCGCCCGATGCGGTGGACATAGTTGTCGGGCACCTCGGGCAGGTCATAGTTGATCACATAGGCAACACCGGGAATGTCGATGCCACGCGCGGCCACGTCGGTCGCGACCAATACGTTGATCTCTCCGGCCCGGAACGCCTTGATCGCGCGGTCGCGCTGTCCCTGGCTTTTGTTGCCGTGGATCGAGGCCGCGTTGAAACCATCGGCTACAAGGCCTTTCATCAGTTTCTCGGCTCCGTGTTTGGTACGGGAAAATACCAAGGTCAGAGCTTCCATGTCAGCGGACAGAATATCGCGGAGTTTCCGCGGTTTGCCGGCCCGGTCGACGAAATGCACAGACTGCGTGATCTTGTCCGCCGCTTTACCTGGAGGCGAGACCTGCACTCGCTGCGGGTTGGTCAGATAGGATTGGCTGAGTTCCTCCATCTGTTTTGGCATAGTGGCCGAGAACAGCATGGTTTGGCGCGGCGTGCCCAGCTTGGGTGCGATTTTGCGCAGCGCGTGGATGAAGCCCATGTCCAGCATCTGGTCGGCCTCGTCCAATACAAGATGTCGCACCGAGCCGAGGTCAACAGCACCGCGTTCCATCAGGTCGATCAAGCGCCCGGGCGTGGCGACCAGAATGTCGGTGCCGCGCGACAGGAACGAAATCTGTCTGCCGATTGACTGGCCTCCGACCACGGTGGCCACGCGCAGCTTGGTCTTGTCGGTCAGGTTGCGCAGGCTATCCGCGATCTGGTTGACCAGCTCGCGGGTTGGAGCAAGGATCAGCGCTTTGGCGGTTTTGGGTGCGGGTTTGCCGGGCTGCGCCAGCAAATGGTCGATCAGCGGCAGGCCGAAGGCCAGCGTCTTACCAGTGCCCGTCTGCGCCAGGCCCAGGATGTCGTGACCGTTCAGCGCCAGCGGGATGGCCTGGTTCTGAATAGGGGTCGGTTGTGAGAAATTGGCACGTTTCAGTGCATCGTTGAGGGCTGGTGCAAGACCCAGCATGTCGAAGTCGAACAAATAACTATCCTTTGTAATCCGCAAGGCGATAGCCGTACGGACAAGACGTGTCTGGCCACGCAGCGCGTGACCGGCAGGGTTTCCGCTAAACCTCGGGACGTGCAGGCGAACCCTGCGCCATCTGGCGTCGCGTCAAGAACCCTGCGTGAATGGGAACTAGGAGATGTAGTGATGCGCTGTGGGGTCTGCTACGACCGTCAATGCTCACGCGTCAGCGCTGTCTTAAGGTGGCACATGCTAGTTTTGCTAACAATTGTCAAGGCATGAACTGTGAAGTGGGAACATGTACCTGCCGCGGCCGTCAGGGATCGGATTGTTCAAATAGAAGAACCTTGTCCGGCGGGGCTTTGAAAATCCCGAAGTGCTTCTTGGCTTTCATAACATCGGTAAACACCTGATCCTTAGGGGAGATGACTTTTTGTATATGACCAAAAAATGATTCCAGAAATGTGCGCTAAAACCCTTGTAGCTACCACTCTGACAGTGGTTCTAGCCGCTTCTTTAGCAATCGCATGCTCTCGGATCGTCTATGAAACGGCAGACGGATCCTTCCTCACGGGGAGGACGCTTGACTGGTTCGAAGATACTTCAACAGACATTTGGGCCTTCCCGCGGGGCATGGACCGTGACGGTGGCGCCGGAGAGAATTCGGTCGAATGGACGTCCAAATACGGCTCTGTCGTGGCAACGATCTATGACGGAGCAACTGTTGACGGCATGAATGATGGCGGGCTGGTCGGCAATGCTCTCTATCTTGCCGAAGCGGATTACGGGACGGAAAATGCCGGAGACAAACCTCTTCTTTCTGTCGGAGGGTGGTTGCAGTATTTTCTGGACAACTTTGCAACAGTTGAAGAAGCCGTTGCAGCGATGGAGCAAGAGCCATTCGTGATTGTAGCGCCGATGTTGCCAAGCGGACATGAGGCCGGAGGGCATATTGCGCTATCTGATGCGTCTGGTGACAGTGCAATATTCGAGTATCTCGATGGCGAGTTGGTTATTCACCATGGCCGCGAATTTACTGTCATGACGAATTCTCCTACTTTTGACGAACAACTCGCTATCACCACTTATTGGGGTGAAGTTAATGGTCTTTCATTTTTGCCCGGAACCCATCGGTCTTCCGACCGATTTGCGCGGTTGAGCTGGAATCTGAATGCCGTTCCCTCGTTCGAAGACAAAAACGATGCGACGGCGGCGGTGTTCTCTCTCGTGCGATCAATTTCCGTACCATTTGGTGTGACGGCCCCAGAGCGCCCAAACATCGCATCAACAACCTGGCGTACGGTCGCTGATCATGAGTTGGGTCGGTACTACTATGAGAGCGTGTTCAGCCCTACATTGTTTTGGGTGGATATCGAGAACCTTGATCTCTCCGATGGGGCTTCTACCCTGAAATTGGAACTTGGCGAAAAGCCCATCCTTGCGGGCGAGGTTTCGGCCAGCTTTGAACCTTCCGAGCCATTTCTTTTTCTCGGCGATACGTAACGTTGTAGTCACGGGGCTCAACCACTGACGACCGTCTGCCACATAGTCCTATCAGTAAAGGTCTCTTAACTATCAGCGCACGCTACCCGTTGCGCCGTTGTTGCGCAACGCATTGACTTTGCGGACTTTCTTGCGTATAAGTTGTGTCATGCTAGAAGAGGTGGGCGACGGCCCCGGGGCGACCCGGCGGCCGTTTTTCGTTTCTCTCGTGCGGAGATCACTCACGCATGAGGTCACAGGCACACATGACTTTGATTACCCCGGAAGAGCGGATGTCCCAGACGGCTGATTTGTTGCAGTCGCTTGAGAGATCCATTCGCGATCTGCGCCAAGCAGCGGAAGAACTGCGCAAACAGATCGGTGCCGGGGAGGATGCAGATCTTGCTGGTTCAGCCAAGCAACTCGGGCAGTTAGAGGGGCTGATCCGAAGTTGTCAGAAAGTGGAGACAAGCTTTGTCGAACAACATCACAGACAAGCCGGAATTGCCCAAGGGGGGTATGCGCTCGACCTTGAGCGCGCTCGATTTGAGATTGGGTGCAGGCTGGCTCGCCTCCGCGCCTGCTGCGGTACGGGACAGATTTCTTAGTGAGATCGGGGAGGGGGGGCTGTGCGCCCTCCCTTTCCTGTTCGAGTTCTGGGCGCTGCCGCATCAGTTGCCGCCCGAAGGCGACTGGCGGTCTTGGGTCATCATGGGGGGGCGTGGGGCTGGTAAGACGCGGGCCGGGGCCGAATGGGTGCGACAGGTGGTCGAGGGGTCTTTGCCCTTGGATCGCGGCGAGGCGCGTCGTGTGGCGTTGGTGGGTGAGACCTTTGATCAGGTGCGCGATGTGATGATCTTTGGCGATAGCGGGATTTTACAGTGTTCGCCGCCGGATCGGCGACCTGTCTGGAAGGCGTCCGAACGGAAACTGGTCTGGCCCAACGGGGCCGAGGCGCAGGCGTTTTCGGCGCATGATCCCGAAGGGCTGAGGGGGCCTCAGTTCGATGCGGCCTGGGTGGATGAGTTGGCCAAGTGGAAGAAGGCTGGCCAGACCTGGGATATGCTGCAATTTGCGCTGCGCTTGGGGGAGCGACCTCGGGTCTGTGTGACGACCACACCGCGCAATGTGAAGGTTTTGAGGGAATTGCTGGCGTCTCCGTCCACCGTGCAGACCCATGCGCCGACCGAGGCGAACCGGGCCAATCTGGCGGGTTCGTTTCTGGACGAAGTGCGCGCGCGTTATGCGGGTACGCGGCTGGGGCGGCAGGAGTTGGACGGGGTGCTGTTGTCGGATGCTGAGGGCGCTTTGTGGACAGGCTCGATGCTGGAGGCGGCGCGAGTTGAGAATGTACCAGAGTTGGACCTTATAGTGGTCGCGCTGGACCCAGCGGTGACGGCGGGGTCGAATGCGGATGCTTGTGGGATCGTGGTGGTCGGCGCACAAGTGCAAGGGCCGCCCGAGGAGTGGCGCGCCTATGTGCTGGCCGACCGGACAGTGCAGGGCGTTGGCCCGGCGGGCTGGGCGCAGGCGGCGATTGACGCGATGGATGAGTTCGGAGCTGAACGGCTGGTGGCCGAGGTCAACCAGGGCGGGCAGTTGGTGGAAGAGGTTGTCCGACAGGTGGACCCTCTGGTCCCTTATCGGGCGGTACGGGCGTCGCGCGGCAAGGTCGCGCGGGCCGAACCTGTGGCGGCGCTCTACGAGCAGGGGCGGGTGCGCCATGTGGCGGGGCTGAACGCGCTGGAGGAGCAGATGTGCCAGATGACCGCGCGCGGGTTCGAGGGGCAGGGCTCACCCGACCGGGTCGACGCTCTGGTCTGGGCGCTGCATGAACTGGTCGTGGGGCCTGCGGGGGCGTATCGGCGGCCTAGGGTGCGGAGTTTGTGAGTAGGCTTAAATTGGCTAAGAAACAACTGAGTTACTAGCCATCAAAGATCAGTGGCGGGCAATGTCACCAAATCTTGGAATGAATTTTAGCTGCGCCATGGAACGTATGGAGCTGTTTGAACTTTCTCTTGATATTTTTTTTGTTGAATTTGTAGATGATCCGAATATGGCATCTCAAAAACTGGAGTAGACTGTATTGTTAGGCAGGCATTGGAGCTGGTTGATTTTCCTGATCATCGTACTTTTGCCCGTGGTGGTCTATTTGTTTGAAGAGGAACGAAGCGAAGGCTGGGAACAAATCGTAGCATTTTACGCTCTGCTGGTGGGATTTTTTCTGTTTTCGTGGTTTCGAAAAGAGAAATAGCTCGTTCAGCTCGAGCGTTTTGTGGTGCTTTTAGGGCGAGCACTCTGGCTGATATCTGGAATGGGAATTGATTTGAAACTCACAGATTCCCAATAGAGAAGCCGTGTGGGCCACTGAGCACTACATTTAGATAGATGACAGGCTTTTGCTCCCGTTGCCTATCCCCCGCGCGCCCCATTCCCAAGCCCTAAACTTCTTTCCGTCATAACTCCTTTCAACAAGCCGAGCAGAGCGGCGGCAGAAAGGAGCACAGATGGTATTCGATTTCTTGCGTCGTGGAACGGCCGGGGAAGCGCCCGATGCAAAGGCGAGCGCGGCGGGGCCTGTGGTGGCGTGGCAGACGGGTGGGCGCGTGGCGTGGAGCCCCAGGGACGCGGTGTCACTGACGCGGACGGGGTTTTCGGGGAACCCGGTGGGGTTCCGCTCGGTCAAGTTGATCGCCGAGGCGGCGGCGGCACTGCCTCTGGTGCTGCAGGATCAGGCGCAGCGCTATGACGTGCATCCAATCATATCCCTAATGCGCCGTCCGAATGCGGCGCAGGGGCGGGCGGAGTTGATGGAGGCCTTGTTTGGGCAGTTGTTGCTGTCTGGGAACGCCTATGTCGAGGCGGCACAGGCCGAGGATGGATTGCCGGTTGAACTGCACGCCTTGCGCTCGGACCGGATGAGCGTGGTGCCGGGGGCGGATGGATGGCCCAAGGCGTATGACTATACGGCGGGCGGCAAGACGCATCGTTTCCCGGCTGATGCGATCTGTCATATCAAGTCGTTCCACCCGCAGGATGATCACTATGGGTTCTCGCCAATGCAAGCGGCGGCGATGGCGATTGATGTGCATAACAGCGCGTCGCGGTGGTCGAAATCATTGCTGGACAATGCTGCGCGGCCTTCGGGCGCGTTGGTGTGGAAAGGCGGCGATGGACATGGGGTGATGGCCGAGGATCAATTCCGCCGCTTGTCCGATGAGATTGAGCAAAACTATCGCGGGGCGCGCAATGCAGGCCGCCCGATGGTTCTGGAAGGGGGGCTCGATTGGAAGCCGATGGGTTTTTCACCCTCTGACATGGAGTTTCAAAAGACCAAGGAAGCCGCCGCCCGCGAGATCGCACTGGCCTTTGGGGTCCCGCCGATGTTGCTGGGAATTCAAGGCGACGCGACCTATTCGAACTATCAGGAGGCCAACCGGGCGTTTTACCGCCTGACCGTTCTGCCCCTGGTGACGCGGGTGGCGGCGGCGGTGTCGGAATGGCTGGCGGGCTTTACTGGTGAAGAGTTGGTGTTGAAACCCGACCTAGATCAGGTGCCAGCGCTGTCGGCGGAGCGGGATGCGCAATGGGCGCGGGTCAACGGCGCCGAGTTCCTGACAGACGCTGAGAAACGTGTGATGCTGGGGCTACCGGAGCGTGCAGATGGCTGAGGGGTATCCGCCGTTTGATTGTGCGCCGGGCCTGCGCTTGGCTGCACATGAACGGGTGGCCGAGATTCAGCACGCGCATTTATGCAGGCGGCTGGATCAGATCGAAGAGATGATGGAGCGGCTGGAGAAACGGCTGTGGCTGACGGTCTATGGAGTCGTTGCGGTGATCCTGGCGCAAGCGTTTCAGTCAATTCTGGTGGTGTCGCCATGAATTCAGAGGCTTATGAGGAGGTGTTCATGGATTTAGAACACAAGTTTGCGCGGTTTAGCGATGGATTGTCGGTGACCGAGGACGCGGTGATCGAGGGCTATGCCAGCCTGTTTGGGCAGGTCGATCAAGGGAGCGATGTAGTGCAGAAAGGCGCATATCGCAGGTCGTTGGCTGGGCTAACGGCGGCAGGTCAGCGGGTCAAAATGCTGTGGCAGCACGACCCGGCGCAACCCATCGGTGTCTGGGACGACGTGCGCGAAGATGAACGCGGGCTTTGGGTCAAGGGACGTATGTTGGAAACCACGCAGAAAGGCCGTGAAGCTGCGGAATTGATCCGGGCCGGGGCCATTGACGGGCTGTCGATCGGCTATCGCACCAAGCGGGCCGTGAAAAATGAAAAGGGCCATCGGGTCCTGACCGAACTGGAGCTGTGGGAGGTGTCGCTTGTGACTTTTCCGATGCTGCCCAGTGCGCGGGTGGCGGCAAAGGGGACGACCCCGGACGCCGAGGACACCCTGCGCAGTATTGCCGAGGTGATTGATCACGCCCGGCAGGAGCTGGCGCGAACCTAGCGCGCCTCAATCCCACCCAAACAAGGAAGTTCTGATGAGCAAGACCGAGACCCCGGCCTTGACCGGAGAGGGTGTGCCCCTGGTTCAGGAGGTGAAGCAGGCGATGACTGGCTTCGTGAGCGAATTCAAGGGCCTGAAGGCTGAAGTTAAAACCAAACTGCAACAGACAGAAGAGCGACTGACCATGCTGGATCGTAAATCAATCACCGCGGCGCGCCCGCATCTTGCGGCTTCAATCGAGGAGGGTGCGCCGCATCAGAAGGCTTTCGACGCCTATGTGCGATGCGGCGACGATGACGGCTTGCGCGGTCTTGATATCGAAGCCAAATCGCTGTCCAGCGCCGTAAACAGCGATGGCGGATATCTGGTCGATCCGCAAACCGCCGAGATGATCAAGTCGGTGCTGAAATCCACGGCCTCGATCCGTTCGATCGCTTCGGTGTTGAATGTCGAGGCGAACTCGTTCGACGTGTTGATCGACCACACTGACGTGGGCGCTGGCTGGGCGGATGAAAGCTCAGCGGCCACCGAGACAGCGACCCCGTCGATTGATCGAATCTCGATTGCCCTGCACGAGCTGAGCGCGCTGCCCAAGGCGTCGCAACGTTTGCTGGATGACAGCGCGTTTGATGTCGAGGGCTGGCTGGCCGGTCGAATTGCCGACAAGTTTGCCCGTGCCGAAGCGGCGGCGTTCATCTCGGGCGATGGTGCGGACAAGCCAAATGGCATTCTGAACCATGCCAAGGTCGACAATGATGTTTGGACCTGGGGCAATCTGGGCTATGTCCCGACCGGCATTGACGGTGGTGTCGATGCGGACGCGATTGTCGATGTGGTTTATGCGCTGGGCGCGCAATACCGCGTCAATGGCACCTTCGTAATGAATTCGAAAACTGCTGGTGTGATCCGTAAGCTAAAGGACAGCGATGGCCGCTTCCTGTGGTCGGACGGTCTGGCTGCGGGTGAGCCTGCGCGCCTGATGGGCTATCCGGTTCTGATTGCCGAGGACATGCCGGATGCGGGCACCGACAGTTTCTCGATTGCCTTTGGTGACTTCCAGGCCGGCTACACTATTGCCGAGCGCCCTGATCTGCGCGTCTTGCGTGATCCGTTCAGCGCCAAGCCGCACGTTCTGTTCTATGCGACCAAGCGTGTCGGCGGCGACGTGAGCGACTTTGCCGCGATCAAGCTGGTGAAATTCGGCACCGCCTAAGCGGTGACGGATCCGGGGGGTCATTGGCCCCTCGGGCGCGGGCGCGGGCCGGGGTGAGATCCCCTGCGTTGTCTAGCTGCTCCCCTCCGTCCGAGCAACGTGGGGCGGTGCGTGCCCGTCATTTTCTTGAGTGAGGCCCCCGGAGGGGTCCGAGATTGCGGAGTGAATGGATGATGTTGATCGAAGAAACCGCCATCGCGGATGCGGCGCTGCCGGTGGATCAGTTTAAGGCGCATCTGCGGCTGGGCACAGGCTTTGCCGAAAACAGCGTTCAGGACGATGTGCTGAAAGGCTTTCTGCGCGCAGCCGTTGCGGCAATCGAAGCGCGTACTGGCAAGGTTCTGATTGAGCGCGATTTTTCCTGGAGCCTGACCGTCTGGCGAGACCAGTCGGGTGAAGTGTTGCCGGTGGCCCCGGTCACCGAGGTCAAGAGTGTAACGCTGGCAGATGCAGAAGGTGCAGAGACCGTCGTCACCCCGGATAGATACCGGTTGGAAAAAGACGCGCAGCGTCCCCGGCTACGCCCCGTTGGGGCACTGATGCCGAAGATGACAAAGGGTGGTTCTGTCAGGATCGTCTTTGGCGCTGGGATAGCAATGGATTGGGGTGGGTTGCCCGCCGATCTGGGGCAGGCCGTGCTGCTGCTGGCCGCGCATTACTACGAATACCGCGATGAGACAGCGCTGGGTGCCGGGTGCATGCCATTTGGCGTTACCAGTCTGATCCAACGCTATCGAACAGTTCGGTTTGGCGCTGGGGTGATGCAATGAAAGCGCCGCGGTTGAACAGAAAGCTGGAGTTGGAAGCGCCGGTGCGCGTGGCCAATGGGTCAGGCGGATACACCGAAACCTGGGTGCCGCTGGGCACGGTATGGGCCGAGGTGACCGCGCGCAGCGGGTCAGAGCGGCAGGTGGCTGGCGTCCCGATATCGCGGGTCGGCTATCGCATCGTGGTCCGGGGCGCGCCCACAGGCTCCACCATGCGGCCATCGCCGGATCAGCGCTTTGCAGAGGGCGCACGTCGTTTTGTCATCCGCGCTGTCGCCGAGCGTGATCCGCGTGGCCAGTACCTGACCTGTTTTGCGGATGAGGAGGTGGCAGCATGAGCTATGGCGTTTCAGCAGCCCTGCAGGCGGCGGTTTTCCAGCAGCTGTCCGGTGACAGCCGAGTAAACGATCTGTCAGGAGGCGCGATTTATGACGCGGTGCCGGCCGGAGCAGTACCACAGACTTATGTGACGCTGGGACCGGAAGAGGTTCGTGATGTCTCTGACCGATCGGGTGGAGGTGCGGTGCACCGGTTCACGGTTTCGGTCGTGTCCGAAGCCGCAGGGTTCGGGGCCGCCAAGACCCTGGCCGGTGCCGTGTGTGATGCGCTGGACGGTGCCATGCCCAGCCTTGATCGCGGGCGTCTGGTGGGCCTGTGGTTCGAGCGCGCCTCGGCCCGGCGCACCGGGACCGGTGGAGCGATCCGCCAGATCGACCTGAGATTTCGTGCGCGCGTGGAAGATGACTAACCAATCAACGGAGAAAGCATATGGGTGCCCAGAACGGCAAGGACCTGTTGGTCAAAGTGGATATGAACGGCAGCGGTCTGTTCGAAACTATCGCGGGATTGCGCGCCACGCGCGTCAGCTTCAACGCGGAAAGCGTGGATGTCACCAGCCTGGAAAGTCAGGGAGGTTGGCGCGAACTTCTATCGGGTGCCGGGGTCAAATCGGCTTCGATATCCGGTTCAGGCGTGTTCAAGGATGCCGGGACCGATGAACGAGCGCGGCAATTGTTCTTTGACGGCGAAACACCGGATTTTCAGGTCATCATCCCGGATTTCGGCATTGTTGCCGGGCCGTTTCAGGTCACAGGTGTCGAATATGCGGGCTCGCACAACGGCGAGGCGACCTATGAGATGAGTTTGGCCAGCGCCGGCGCGCTGAGTTTTACGGCGCTGTAAGCCGATGGCCAATCCGTGGACAGGCGAGGTGGCTTTGACCATCGATGGAGAGCGGCGGGTGCTCAAGCTGACGCTGGGTGCTTTAGCGGAATTGGAGCAAGAGCTGGGTGCCGGTTCGCTGGTGGAACTCGTGCAACGGTTCGAAGGCGGAGCCTATTCCAGTGGTGACGTATTGGCACTGATCGTGGCCGGGTTGCGCGGCGGTGGCGGCGACGTCAACCGCACCGATCTGCTGAGCGCCGAAATTGAGGGTGGCCCGATGGCAGCTGCGCGTGCGGCAGCGGAGTTGTTGGCGCGGGCCTTCATGGTGCCGGATCAGGCATGAGCGGGTTCAACTGGCCCGCCTTGATGCGGGCCGCGCTTGTCGGTCTGCGTCTGACGCCGGATCAGTTCTGGCGACTGACCCCGGCCGAATTGCAACTGATGCTGGGGCAGGGCGCAGGGATCCCGGCGATGAACCGGTCTGGCTTGGATGCGTTGCTGAAGGCCTACCCGGACAAATTACAAGGAGAGCGTGATGACGGATCGTGACGGGTTTGACGACTTGCAGGAACGCGGCGATGCGCTGGGAGACTCGCTGGGTGACGCGGCATCTATGGCGGCTGCTTTTGACGGCCAGATGAAACGGATCAGCGCGGCGTTTGAGGAAACCGGAAAGGATGTCGCGACGCTGGAACGCGGCATGTCCAGCGGGTTGCGCAAAGCCTTCGACGGCGTAGTGCTGGATGGGATGAACCTGTCCGATGCGCTGGACGTTTTGAAGAACTCAATGATCCGCACGGCGTATTCGGCAGCGATCAAGCCGGTGACGGATCACTTTGGCGGGATGCTGGCCGGAACCGTTGGCGGTCTGGTGCAGGGGCTTTTGCCATTTGCCGACGGTGGCAGTTTTTCGCAAGGCCGGGTGATGCCTTTCGCCAATGGCGGCGTTGTCAGCGGCCCAACCACATTTCCCATGCGTGGCGGAACCGGGTTGATGGGGGAAGCCGGACCCGAAGCGATCATGCCTTTGGCGCGCGGGTCGGACGGTAAGCTTGGGGTACGCACCTCGGGAGGTGGGCGTGCCGTCAATGTCGTGATGAACATCACCACCCCGGACGTGCAGGGGTTCCGTCGCAGTCAAAGCCAGATTGCGGCGCAGATGAGCCGCGCACTTGGGCGCGGCAATCGCAACAGGTAACTTGAGGGAGCAGGCCATGAATTTCCATGAGGTTAGATTTCCCGCCAGCCTGAGCTTTGGTTCGGTTGGCGGCCCCGAGCGGCGCACAGATGTCGTGACACTGGCCAACGGGTTTGAAGAACGCAACACGCCCTGGGCCCATTCGAGGCGACGCTATGATGCCGGGCTCGGGATGCGCTCGCTTGACGATATCGAAGCGATGATTTCGTTCTTCGAGGCGCGGCAGGGGCAGATGTTCGGATTTCGGTGGAAGGATTGGTCTGACTTCAAGTCGGGCGCAGCAACGGCTGAGGTAGACAATGCCGATCAGGTTATTGCACGCGGCGACGGAAAGACGACCGAGTTCCAGTTGTTGAAAACCTACAACTCTGGCGGGTTCAAATACGTCCGTCCGATCCTCAAACCAGTTCTAGGGACCGTCAAACTTGGCCTTGAGCAGGACGAAATGCGCGAAGGCGTGGATTTCGAGGTAGATCTGGCGCGGGGCCGGGTCACGTTTACGAACGCGCCACCGCAAGACGTCGAGATTACGGCGGGGTTCGAGTTTGACGTGCCCGTTCGTTTTGACACCGACAAGATCCAGACCAGCGTGGCCAGCTTTCAGGCAGGCGACGTGCCCAACGTTCCGGTGGTCGAGGTGCGGGTCTGATGGGCGGTAATGCACAGGGGTTGCAGGAGCATCTGCAAAGCGGGATGACCACCACCTGTCGATGCTGGGCCATCACGCGCACGGATGGGCAGGTCTATGGGTTTACCGATCATGATATGGAGCTGCGCTTTGACGGGCTGGTCTTCAAGGCAAGCAGTGGCCTGACCGCGGCAGCGATCGAACAGGCGACAGGCCTTTCGATTGACAACTCCGAGGCGATGGGCGCGCTGTCCGATGCGGCAATCAGGGAAGAAGACATCGAAGCCGGGCGGTTTGACGGTGCTCAGGTTCAGGCTTGGCTCGTGAACTGGGCAGACCCCGAACAAAGGGTGTTGCAGTTTCGTGGCTCGATTGGGGAAATGCGTCGCGGCGGTGGTGCATTTCATGCTGAGCTGAGAGGGCTGACAGATCTTTTGAACCGGCCGATGGGACGGATTTATCAAAAGCCCTGCACCGCAGTGCTGGGCGATGGTGCCTGTCGGTTCAATGTGGCTGCAGCCGGTTTCCAGGCAGAAGCGGAGATCGTCAGTCTGTCGTCGGGCAGTGTGCTTCAACTGAAAGGTGCGAACGCGCCGGATATGGGATGGTTCGGACGTGGCCGGCTGGATGTGATTTCCGGCACGGCCTCGGGTCTTTGGGCGTCGGTGAAACAGGATGAGCGTATCACGGGCGGGCGCAATGTCACCTTATGGACGGGGATCAGTGGCGGACTGACAGTCGGTGATCGAGTCCGGCTGACCGCCGGGTGCGATAAACGCATGGAGACCTGCCGAAGAAAATTCAACAACCTCATCAATTTTCAAGGTTTTCCGGACTTGCCGGGCGAGGATTGGGTGATGGCTGTTCCTAAGAAAGACAAACCGAATAAAGGGGGCAGCAGACGATGACAGTAGACCGGCAGGACATAGTTGCAGAAGCGCGCCGATGGCTAGGCACGCCGTATGTGCATCAGGCGTCCGTCAGGGGCGCGGGGGCGGATTGTTTGGGATTGCTACGCGGCATCTGGCGCGCGCTGTACGGAGCTGAGCCGGAGTCCGTGCCGAGCTACAGCATGGACTGGTCAGAGCCACAGGGGGATGAACGCATGTGGGATGCGGCCCGCCGAAATTTGACATCAAAGCGGCCCTCGGAACTGGCAGCAGGCGACGTATTGCTGTTCCGCATGCGCGATGGCGGCGTCGCCAAACATGTGGGTGTTGTCAGCGAAACCGGCGCGGTCCCGCGGTTCATTCACGCATATTCAGGGCACGGCGTTGTGGAAAACGCCCTAAGCGACCCTTGGCGTCGCCGGGTTGTCGCCTGTTTCGCATTCCCGCTGGAGGTCAAATAAATGGCTACGATTGTACTTTCCGCAGCAGGCGCTGCTCTTGGTGGCTCGATCGGAGGCACTGTCGCGGGTCTTTCCACAGCGATCATAGGCCGGGCTGTCGGCGCAACGTTGGGGCGGGTCATCGACCAGCGGTTGATGAGCCAATCCGTGATGGGTGGCGGCAGCGAAGTTGTCGAAACCGGGCGCCTGGATCGTTTCCGCCTGACCGAAACCGGAGAGGGGGCTTCGGTCACTACCGTGTTCGGCCGTATGCGTGTTGGCGGGCAGATCATCTGGGCATCGGACTTTCTGGAAACCCGCAGCACCAGCACGACAACCCAATCCACGCGAGGTGGAAAAGGGTCTCGTCGGCCAAGCTCGGCCACAACAACCACGACCACGCATACCTACAGCTATTCGATCTCGCTGGCGATTGCCGTGGGCGCTGGGCAGATCTCTGACATCTCACGTATCTGGGCCGATGGTGAAGAGCTTGAGCGCGCCGGGCTGAATATGCGCCTGTACAAGGGCACCGACAATCAATTGCCTGACCCGTTGATCGAGGCGGTCGAGGGCACCGGGCAGGTCCCTGCGTACCGGGGCACGGCCTATGTGGTGATCGAGGACTTTCAACTTGCCGCGTTCGGCAACCGCGTCCCGCAGTTTTCCTTTGAGGTTGTCCGACAAGAACAGCCGGGGCTGCCAGACACGCCCGGTGCCGTATCCCGGATCGTGCGCGGCGTTGCGATGATCCCGGGTACGGGTGAATACTCACTGGCCAGCAGGCAGGTGAATTATTCCAAAGGGCAGGGGCAAAGCTGGGCTGCGAACGTGCATTCGGCTTCGGGCGTTTCGGATCTGGTCACCTCGACCCATGCGTTGAATGCTGAATTGCCCGCCTGCGATGCGGTGTCGCTGGTCGTGTCGTGGTTTGGCGACGATCTGCGGTGCGGTCAGTGCAAGGTGCAGCCAAAAGTCCTGCACAAAGAGTTTGATGGCGAGAACATGCCGTGGAGCGTATCAGGCGTATCCCGGGCGGCTGCCCAGATTGTTCAGATCGAAAATGATCGACCTGTCTATGGGGCGACACCTGCGGATGCGTCCGTGGTCGAGGCGATCCGGCATCTCAACGCATCGGGCAAACGGGTGATGTTCTACCCGTTCATCCTGATGGATCAGTTGCGCGGCAATGGCCTGCCGGATCCGTGGTCTGATGCCACCGATCAGCCGCACCTGCCATGGCGAGGGCGGATCACGCTGAGCGAGGCACCAGGCCGCAACGGGTCCCCGGATAAGACAGCCGGGGCCGATGCGCAGGTTGCGCAGTTCTTTGGCCAGGCCCGCGCAAGTAACTTTGTCGTCGGCGATGGCATCGTCACCTATTCCGGCCCGCAGGAATGGGGTCTGTTCCGGTTTATTTTGCACTATGCGGCGCTCTGCAAGGCAGCCGGTGGAGTGGCGTCGTTCTGCATCGCATCCGAGATGCGCGGCCTGACGCAGATCAGGGGCGCGACCGGGTTTCCTGCGGTGGCGCAGATGCAAATCCTCGCGGCGGAAGTGCGCAAAATCCTCGGGCCGGACACCAAAATCGGCTACGCGGCCGATTGGAGCGAGTATTTCGGTTACAAACCCGTCGATGCTGGCAGCGACCGGTATTTTCATCTGGATCCGCTTTGGGCCGATGACAATATCGACTTCGTTGGTATCGACAATTACATGCCGCTGTCCGATTGGCGGGACGGAGAGGATCACGTCGACGCCAAAGCGGGCGTAGATGCGATCTATGATCTAGACTACCTGCGTGGCAATGTTGAAGGTGGGGAAGGGTACGACTGGTACTACCCTTCGACCGAGGAATCCAAAGCGCAGATTCGGTCTGCGATCGAAGATCAGGCGCATGATGAGGCCTGGATCTGGCGATACAAGGATGTACGCAACTGGTGGTCGCAACCGCATCACGAACGGATCGGAGGCGTGCGCCAAGCCAATCGGACCGCATGGGTGCCTAGGTCCAAGCCGATCTGGTTCACGGAACTGGGTTGTGCGGCCATCGACAAAGGCACCAATCAGCCAAACAAGTTTCTGGACCCGAAATCCTCGGAATCCAAGCTGCCGCGCTATTCCAACGGTCTGCGGGATGATTTCATTCAGGTGCAGTACCTCAAGGCGATTTTGGGCTATTGGTCCGAGGCAAAAAACAACCCGGTTTCCAATACTTACGGCGGCCGCATGATTGATCTGTCCAATGCCTATGTCTGGGCTTGGGATGCGCGACCATATCCAACCTTCCCGAACCTGCAAAGCCAGTGGAGTGATAGCGAGAATTACGCGCGAGGGCATTGGTTGAACGGGCGGTCGGGGTCGCGCACGCTGGCATCGGTAGTGACCGAGATTTGTCACGGGGCTGGTGTGACCGACATCGACACGTCGCGCCTTTATGGTATGGTGCGGGGCTATGCTATCGAACAGGTCTCGGACGCGCGATCAGCTTTGCAGCCGCTGATGCTGCGCTATGGTTTCGATGCAATCGAGCGGGACGGCGTATTGCGGTTTCAGATGCGCAATGGGCAACGCGCCATCGCGCTGGATCAGGAGCATCTGGCGCTCAGCTCTGATATTGAGGCCGGTATTGAACATCGCCGCGAAGCCGAGGCTGAAATGACGGGTCGGGTGCGCTTGCGCTTTGTCCAATCGGATGGGGATCATGACATCGTCGCGGAAGAGGCCGTTCTGCCCGACACGCGGACCCATTCGGTGTCTGTCAACGAAATGCCCCTGTCCATGACACGTGCCGAAGGTCGCCAGACCGCGGAACGGTGGCTAAGCGAGGCGCGGGTGTCGCGCGAAACCGTGCGCTTTGCGCTGCCGCCTTCGTTGAGGCACATCGGCGCGGGGGATGTCGTCAGCCTGGATGAGGGCGGACAGGGTGCGCGTTTCAGGATTGATCGACTGGAGCAAGCCGAGATGCAATTGGCGGATGCCGTTCGGATCGAACCGGGAATATACGCGCCGTCTGACCTGCCTGATGACCTAGTCTCGACCAAGCCCTTTGTCGCCCCGGTTCCGGTTCTGCCGGTGTTCATGGATCTACCGCTGATAACCGGCTCAGAGGTGCCGCATGCGCCTTACCTGGCTGTGTCTGCCGACCCCTGGCCCGGCAGCGCTGCGGTGTACTCGGCCGTGAATGATGAGGATTATACCTTGCAAGAGGTGATCTCGGCGCAGGCCGTCATCGGGTTTACCCAAACACCCCTGCGGCGGGCCGGCGTCGGAGTTTGGGACGATGGTGCGCCGCTGCGCGTCAGGCTGGTCGATGGTTTGCTGGAATCGCGCCCGCGCGACGCTTTGTTGAATGGTGCCAATCTGGCCGCAATTGGGGACGGAATGCCCGGCAACTGGGAACTGTTCCAGTTCGCCAGCGCCGAACTTGTGGGTCAGGGGACCTACGCCCTTTCAGGGCGCCTGCGCGGGCAATTGGGGACGGACAGTGTCATGCCCGACATCTGGCCTGAAGGTTCAACTTTTGTCTTGTTGGATGAAAGAGTTTTCCAAACCGGGCTGTTGCGGTCTGAAAGGCGGGTGGCGAAACATTATCGCATTGGGCCGGGAACACGGGCCTACGACGATCCTTCTTTCCTCCACCAGGTTCACGCCTTCGACGGCAACGGACTTCGGCCATATGCTCCGGTGCATGTCAAATTGGCGAAAATCGGAGCAGGTGACGAAATTTCATGGATCCGTAGAGCCCGACTGGACGGCGATGACTGGGATGGATTTGACGTGCCGCTGGGGGAAGAGACTGAGGCCTATCTGGTGAAAATCAGCATCAACGGATCAGTAATACGCGAACAGGTTACATCAGAGCCGCGCTGGACATACCCATCGGCAATGAAAACTACCGATGGCGCGACCGGCGCTTACGAGGTTGATGTGGCGCAGATCTCTGCCAGTTACGGGCCGGGTCCCGCCGCACGTCTTCTGGTTGGGTAAGACACGTAGGCGTCCTGTTTTGCACGGCGATGTAAGTGCCGCGGCGCGGGTATTGCTGAACGCGCCGCCTGCCGACCGGGAACGCCTGTGCACCAGAATGATTAGCGAAGCTGAACTGGCCGACATTTATGTCGGCCATACAGGCCGGCTACACCCACTGTTTGGAAATGGCTCATTGATGACAGTGGCTAGAACCCGACCATTGGCCGACGAGCCAAGCTTTGACGATTTGCAATATTGCCAGTGTTTTGAGATGGTTCTGCGATGCCTGATTCAATTCCGCGTTACCCGGATGCGCAGCTGACGCACTTGCTGGCCGCTGGGTCAAGGTTCAGGCGACCCACCGGAATCTCTTCACCGCAATCCTCGCAATAGCCGAATTCTCCATCTTTGATCCGGGTCAGGGCCACTGACAATCGATGTGTTTCGATATCCCGATTTGCTTGTTGAGCCTTGGCCATGGCCTGATTTTGCAGGGCGTCCATCCGGCTGAGCCGCCCGACAGCTTGCTGGTCCAGTTCAACCACTGCCTGGGCCTCGGTTCCAAGGGCAGAATGCTGAGCCAACTCGTCCAATCGTGCACGGATACGGTCTTTGAAATTCGCCACCTGCGTCTCATTCATTTTCGTTGCCCTGTCGATCACGGGTTTGCGTTTGGCGTTTTTGCCACTAAATGGCATTCTAGGCGCAGCAAAGGATGAAAAGCCATGTTCGAAACGCGCAGCCACGTGACCCCCGTCGACCCTGTTTGGGATCGCATCACCGCCGAAGCTCAGTCTGCAGTTGAGATTGAGCCTTTGATGGGTGGGCTGGTTCACGCCTGTATCCTGCACCACCGCAGCCTGGAACGGGCGCTGTCCTACCGGATTGCAGCCAAGCTGTGCTCGAACGAAATGTCGATGATGGTGCTGCGCGAGATCGTGGACGAAGCCTATGCCGACGACCCCGCACTGCTCGAAGCTGCGCGCGCGGATTTGATGGCCGTCTACGAACGCGACCCGGCCTGCCACCGCCTGTTGCAGCCAATCCTTTACTTCAAAGGGTATCAGGCGATGCAAGCCTATCGCGTGGGGCACTGGTTGTGGCGCAAGGGGCGTTATGATCTGGCGTATTTCTTTCAGATGCGCTCGTCCGAGATTTTCGGGATTGATATCCACCCCGCGGCAAAGATCGGGAAAGGTATCATGATCGACCACGCGCATTCGATCGTGATTGGTGAAACGGCGATCGTTGGCGACAACGTCTCGATGTTGCATTCGGTGACCCTTGGCGGGACCGGCAAGGAAGAAGAACAGCGCCACCCCACGATTGGCGATGGGGTGCTGATCGGGGCAGGTGCCAAAGTTCTGGGCAATATCGTAGTTGGCCACTGCAGTCGTATTGCTGCAGGCTCGGTGGTGCTGCAGGAAGTGCCTGCTTGCAAAACCGTGGCTGGAATACCGGCCAAGATCGTCGGAGAGGCCGGGTGCGATCAACCCTCGATCTCGATGGATCACATGCTGGGCAAAGACCAGTAACTCAAGTCAGTTCAAGCGGTCGTTTTTTTTGATCGACCGCTTGCGCCGCCGTTCTTCACGCCGCTTTTTTCGTTCTTCTTTCCTTTTCGCGCGTTCAGCTTCACGTTTGGCCGTTTCGGCTGGATCAGAACTGAAGGCGGAATGTTCACCCGGATAGGTTTTGGGCTTCGCCGCCGCAACCGCCGGCATACCAATCACAAGGGCTGCAACAAGCAAGAAGTTTACCGAATAGGTGGAAGTCATAGGGCACCTGTGTCCGTGATTTTCATTCAGACAAGGTGGTTGACGGTAGGCGTCCGCGCAACACGCGTGGTGATCACAAGCTCTCACATGACGGTTGTGATCTGGTTAGGCCGCGCCGGTCTGGTATCGGCGCGACCCTAATTTTTTCTTAGGCCAGCATGACCATCGGGTTTTCCAGGTTTTCCACAATGGCTTGCAGCAACTGGGCGCCAAGCGCACCGTCAATAACCCGGTGATCGACAGACATTGTGACCGACATAACCGTAGCTACTGTCAGTTCACCGTCATCTCCGACAACCGGTTTTTTCAGCCCGGTTCCCACTGCCAAGATGCCCGCGTGCGGCGGGTTCACGATGGCGTCGAAATTGTCGATACCGAACATACCAAGGTTCGAGACCGCGAATGTGCCGCCCTGATATTCATGCGGGGCCAGCTTGCGCTCGCGGGCACGCCCGGCAAGGTCCTTCATCTCGGTCGACAATGCGGACAGCGATTTAGTGTCGGCGTCCTGCAGAACCGGAGTAAACAATCCGCCTTCGATGGCGACTGCGACAGCTACGTCCGAGGGTTTAAGTTGCAGAACCCGGTCACCGGCCCAGACGGCGTTACATTCGGGAACCTGTTGCAGCGCGTTGGCGACGGCCTTGATGATGAAGTCGTTGACGCTCAACTTTACGCCGCGGCCTTCCAACTGCTTGTTCAGCTGGCTGCGGAACTTGAGCAGCGCGTCCAGCTTGATATCGCGGCGCAGGTAGAAATGCGGGATCGTCTGCTTGGCCTCGGACAGGCGGGCAGCGATGGTCTTGCGCATCCCGTCAAGCTTGATCTCTTCGTAGTCGCGACCTTCGTACATCCGGGCAACAGCATCCGCGGACGGACCGGCCGGAGCTGCGGCGGCTGCCGGTGCAGCAGCGGCGGGTGCGGATGCGGCAGCCGGAGCCGGGGCAGTTGCAGTCGCGCCTTCGACATCAGCTTTTACGATCCGCCCATGTGGCCCAGAACCAGCAATCTGCGCCAGATCCAGACCTTTCTGGGCCGCGATACGACGGGCCAGCGGAGATGCGAAGATCCGACCGCCATCCGCTTTGGCCGGAGCAGCCGAGGCAGGGGCAGGCGCCTCGGGTGCCGCTGGCGCGGCAGCCTCGTTGCCCGCTGCGGCAGCAGGAGCAGCCACCGGCGCAGCGGCAGGGGCTGCGGCAATGTCATCCGCGCTTTCGCCGTCTTCCAGCAGCACCGCGATCGCGGTGTTTACTTTGACCCCTTCGGTGCCTTCGGGGATCAGGATCTTGCCGATTGTGCCTTCGTCGACGGCCTCGAATTCCATCGTGGCTTTGTCGGTTTCAATCTCCGCCAGCAGGTCGCCGGACGAGACGGTGTCGCCTTCCTTGACCAGCCATTTGGCAAGGGTGCCTTCCTCCATGGTCGGCGACAGGGCGGGCATCAGAATTTCTGTAGGCATCTGTCTGTCGCTCCTTACCGGTAGGTCACTTGTTTGACGGCGGCGATCACTTCTTCAGTTGTGATCAGGGCCAGCTTTTCCAGATTTGCGGCGTAAGGCATCGGGACATCCTTGCCGGTGCAATTGATGACCGGCGCGTCGAGGTAATCGAACGCTTCCTGCATCACCACGGATGAGATGTAGCCGCCGACCGAGCCTTGCGGCCAGCCTTCTTCGACGGTCACCAGACGGTTGGTCTTCATCACCGAGTTGATAATCGCGCCTGTGTCCATTGGCCGGATAGTGCGCAGGTCGATCACCTCGGCACTGATACCGTCCTCGGCCAGCTCGTCGGCGGCCTCAAGCGCATATTGCATGCCGATGCCAAAGCTGACGATGGTCACGTCCGAACCTTCGCGCCAGATACGTGCCTTGCCCAGCGGGACGGTCAGGTCATCCACTTGCGGCATGTCAAAAGAACGACCGTAAAGGATTTCATTTTCCAGGAACACGACCGGGTTGGGATCGCGGATCGCTGATTTCAACAGTCCTTTGGCGTCAGCCGCCGAATAAGGCATCACAACTTTCAGGCCAGGCACTTGCATATACCACGCAGCGTAATCCTGGCTGTGCTGCGCACCGACGCGAGCAGCGGCACCGTTGGGGCCACGGAACACAATGGGGCAACCCATCTGACCACCGGACATGTACAGCGTCTTGGCCGCCGAGTTGATGATCTGGTCAATCGCCTGCATGGCGAAGTTGAAAGTCATGAACTCGACAATTGGTTTCAGACCAGCCATGGCGGACCCGACGGCAATACCAGCAAACCCGTGTTCGGTAATCGGAGTGTCGATCACGCGCTTGCTGCCGAATTCGTCCAGCATGCCCTGGCTGATTTTGTAGGCGCCCTGATACTCGGCGACTTCTTCGCCCATCAGGTAAACGTCTTCGTCACCACGCATTTCTTCGGCCATCGCGTCGCGCAGCGCTTCACGCACGGTCTGCTGGACCATTGGTGCATCCGCCGGCCAGTCAGGGGACAGATCCACCTTGGGTGCCGCAGGTGCGGTTGCAGCGGGGGCGGGGGCTTCTGCTGCCACGGGGGCAGCCTCAGCCACCGCCGCGCCTGCGGGCGCAGCCGCCGGGATGGCCGAGGCGTCTTCGCCTTCTTCAACCAGCACTGCGATAGGGGTGTTCACTTTAACCCCCTCGGTGCCTTCGGCGATCAGGATCTTGCCGACGATGCCTTCATCGACGGCTTCGAACTCCATCGTCGCCTTGTCGGTTTCGATCTCGGCCATAATATCGCCGCTGGATACGGTGTCGCCTTCCTTGATCAGCCACTTGGCCAATGTGCCCTCTTCCATTGTGGGCGAAAGGGCGGGCATGAGAATTTCGGTTGCCATGTCTTAATCGTCCTCTCAGGCGTAAATGTCGGTCCAGAGCTCTTCGACGGAAGGCTCGGGGCTTTCTTTCGAGAATTCGGCGGCTTGATTGACGATCTCTTTGATCTCTTTGTCGATCGCCTTCAGATCATCCTCGGTCGCGTGTTTGCCGGTCAGCAGCAGCTCGCGCACATGTTCGATCGGGTCGCTTTGTTCGCGGACTTTCTGAACCTCTTCGCGGGTGCGGTACTTGGCCGGGTCGGACATCGAGTGGCCGCGGTAGCGGTAGGTCTTGATCTCAAGAATATAGGGGCCTTTGCCCGCACGGCAGTGCGCGACAGCCTTTTCCCCAGCGGCTTTGACAGCCAGTACATCCATGCCGTTGACGATCTCACCTGGGATGCCGAACGCTTCGCCGCGGTGGTAGATATCTTTGGTCGAGGTCGAGCGCGCCTGCGCCGTACCCATGGCGTATTGGTTGTTCTCGATCACGAACACCACCGGCAGATCCCAAAGGGCGGCCATGTTGAAGGTCTCATAGACTTGGCCCTGGTTCGCAGCGCCGTCACCGAAATAGGTGAAGGTCACGCGACCATTGCCCTTGTACTTGTCCGCAAAGGCCAGTCCCGCACCCAGCGGAACCTGTGCGCCAACGATGCCGTGACCACCATAGAAATGCTTCTCTTTCGAGAACATGTGCATCGAGCCGCCCTTACCTTTGGACAGACCACCGATGCGCCCGGTCAGCTCGGCCATCACGCCGCCTGGATCCATGCCGCAGGCCAACATATGGCCGTGGTCGCGGTATGAGGTAATACGCTTGTCACCTTCTTCGGTCGCAGCCTCAAGGCCGACAACAACGGCCTCTTGGCCGATGTAGAGGTGGCAGAAACCGCCAATCAGACCCATGCCATAGAGCTGACCGGCCTTTTCCTCGAATCGGCGGATCAGCAGCATTTCACGGTAGTATTCGGTAAGTTCTTCCGCAGAAACATTTGGTTTCTTTGTGGTTTTTCGCGCAGCCATTGTGGCGATCTCCCCCTCTCGGCAAGATAGTTTAGCGTTAAACTATCTCATAAAGCATTTGTTGCTTTCTGGCGAGGGGAAATGTGACGCAGCGTCCGGCAAGGCAGAATTCAGCGCGTGATCATGCGGTTAACCCGTGGGGTGGCATCCATTGGTGGGGCGGTCAGCGAATGACGATCTCATCCGAGCGGATCATGCCCAGCACGGACCGCGCCTGCTGATCCAGAAGATCCAGATCCAGGTAATTGTCTGACAGGCGGCGCGTCAGGTTTTCCATTTCCGTGATTTCGGCGTCAAGTTTGGCCAGGTCGCGCGACAGGGCGTCCCGTTCCGCTGCAATCTCGACCCGTCGGAACAGGCCATAGTCGCCCTGCACGGCGGCGAAGGTGAAATAAACACCCAGCGTGAAAGCCACCATGAAGAATACAACTGAGCCCAAACCGGGCCGATGGGAACGGGACACTCTGTTTACCGCCGTATGAAGTCTGCCTCAAAAACGTGCCCTTTTCGGACATCTGCCTGCACTATGTCACAGGTGATTCGGCTTGTGAATCCCTCGATTCGCAATTTTTGATGCTCAGCAGAAAAAATATGTTCGCCTGATGAATTTGGCTGGGATAAGAAGCGGTTATCGCCAGGCTTCCAGCGCCTGGTTGCGTTGCAGGGTTTGTTCTTCCATGCAGGCCCAATAGAACATGGGGGCCGCGCTACCGTCGCTGTCCAACTCGGGGTCACACGTCACGTCACGGCGTTTCAGCCAAGCGCGTTGCTCGGTCAGCAGGGCTTGGCCATCACCGCGCGCGTCCGATGCGGGTTTGATCTCTGACCAAAGGCGGTTCAGCTCTTGATCGGCAATTTCCCATTTTTTTTTGGCGCAGAAATTGGCGTCAACCTGTGTTTGGCCATCGCAATGGGATTGCGCATATGTCGTGATGGGCAGCAGGGTGGTGGCAAGGACGGCAATAGCTTTCATGGCACATCTCCCGGTTTGACAGAGAGAGTACCATGAATGCCGATTGCCAGACAGACAGCGGTTACTGATCCAGTGCCGCGACGCCGGGCAGTGTTTTGCCTTCCATCCATTCCAGGAACGCGCCACCGGCAGTCGAGATGTAGGAAAAGTCCTTGGCAGCACCGGACGCATTCAGCGCAGCGACCGTGTCACCACCGCCCGCAACCGACACAAGCTGTCCGGACCGTGTCAGTTCGGCCGCCTTCAAGGCCGCTGCGTTGGTCGCGGCATCAAAGGGTTCAATCTCGAACGCGCCCAGCGGACCGTTCCAGATAAGCGTCTGGCTCTTTTCGAAAATCGCGGTGATTTCCGCGACGGCTTCCGGACCAGCGTCAAGGATCATGCCGTCTGCAGGGCATTGATCGGCTGGAAGGACCTGATTTGGGGCGTGGGCCTCGAACTTTTCAGCGACGACGACATCGCGAGGCAGGACGATCTGGCAGCCGGTCGTTTCGGCCTTGGCCAGGATCTCGGCCGCCGTGTCTTTCATCGCGGTTTCCGCCAGCGATTTGCCGACATTCACGCCTTGTGCGACAAGGAAGGTGTTCGCCATGCCCCCGCCGATGATCAGGTAATCCACCTTTTCGATCAGGTTGCCCAACAGGTCCAACTTGGTCGAAACCTTGGCACCGCCGACAACCGCAGTAACCGGGCGTTTAGGCGCGCCTAGCGCGGCTTCCAACGCGCTCAGCTCTTGCTGCATCAGGCGGCCCGCGCAGGCGGGCAACAACCGGGCCAGTGCTTCAGTCGAGCTGTGCGCGCGGTGTGCGGCCGAGAAGGCATCATTACAATAGACGTCGCCCATCTTTGCCATGCCGGCAGCTAGTTCCGGGCTGTTTTTGGTTTCCGCCGCGTGAAAGCGCGTGTTTTCGAGCAATAGCACTTCGCCGCCGCTGAGGTTTGCTGCCGCTGTTTCTGCCTCGATCCCCACGCAGTCATCGCCAAACCGAACCTTGGTGCCAAAGGCCGTCTCCAAAGTCGGAACAAGCTGCTTCAGCGACAGGTTTTGGCGACGTTCGCCGCCTGGGCGTCCGAAATGCGCCAGCAGGATGGGCTTGCCGCCAGCTGCCAAAATGTCCTTCACGGTTGGCACGATGCGCTCGATACGGGTGGCGTCGGTCACCACGCCGTCGACTACCGGCACGTTGATATCCACGCGCACCAACACGCGTTTGCCGTTCAGGTCCATGTCGTCCAGTGTTTTCCAGCCCATCGCGCAATCCTCGACAAATATGAAAGTGACTTAGGCGGTTCTTTTCCTGCATTTTGCCGTCAGGTCAATGCGTCACTTGGCATTCCCGCGCCCTGCGCATAGGTATTTGCGCAAGATAAAACGACAGGAGGGCCTAATGGCCGAGATCAAGGATCCCGAAAACACAATCATCGTCGAACTCAAAGACGGCAATGTCGTCATCGAGCTGTTGCCGGATGTAGCACCGCAGCACAGCGCTCGCATGAAGGAACTGGCGCGCAGTGGTGAGTATGACAACGTGGCCTTTCACCGTGTGATCGATGGTTTCATGGCGCAGACCGGCGATGTTCAGCACGGCGACATGGAAGACGGGTTCAACCTGCGTATGGCGGGTACCGGCGGGTCGTCTCTGCCCAACGTTCCGGCGGAATTCTCGAAGCTGCCGCATGACCGCGGCACGCTGGGCGCAGCCCGTTCGCAGAACCCGGATTCGGCCAACTCGCAGTTCTTCATCAACTTCAAGGACAACCACTTCCTGAACGGTCAGTACACCGTTTACGGTCGCGTCATCGACGGGATGGAGCATGTGGACGCCATCGTACGTGGCGAGCCGCCTATGAGCCCTGACCGCATGATCAGCGTCAAGGTGGCAGCCGATGTATAAACTGGCCGCTGCTTTTGCCTTGTTGGCCAGCCCGGCGCTGGCCACGGGCCTTGAGGTCGAGATCGAAGGTGAGGGGGCCAATGGCACCGTCACTATCGACCTATTCGATGATCTGGCCCCGAAACATGTCGAGCAAATCGCTGCCCTGGCCAATGAAGGGAAATACGATGGCGTGGTGTTTCACCGCGTGATCGACGGCTTCATGGCTCAGACCGGCGATGTTGAGCATGGCCGTCTGGGCGGCGACTTGCGTCGCGCTGGCACCGGTGGATCTGACCGTGCGGACCTTCCGGCCGAATTTTCGGATTTCGAATTCGACCGGGGTGTTGTCGGCATGGCGCGGGCGCAAAACCCCAACAGTGCCAACTCGCAATTCTTCATCATGTTCGAGCCGGGCCCGTTCCTGAACGGCCAGTACACGGTTGTTGGTCAGGTGACCGGCGGCATGGACGTGGTAGATGCGATCAAACGCGGTGAGGGACAGAATGGCGCGGTGATCGGCCAGCCGGACGTGATGAAAAAAGTCACCGTTACCGAATGATCTTTGAACCCGGCGCTTACTCCAGCGCCGGGTTTCTCGTCATTGATCGATGAAGTTTCGGATCGCTTGCGTGTAAGTATCCGGATCCTGAAATGACGCAAAGTGACTGACGTCTTTCAAAATCAATAGTTCAGCGTCCGGGATCGCCTCGGCAATCGCCTGTGAGTGTTCGGTCAGAATTGCTTCGTCATGTTCGCTCTGCACGACCAGAGTGGGCACGGTTACGGATTGCAGCCCCTCAAGCCCTCCGGGCTTTTCCGTCGCCCACATGGCTGCGACACCGCCCAGAAACGCTTCGAACCCGTCCGGAGTGGGGGACATGGCGGCATAGTCCCCGGCCATCATCCCGACGTAAGTTCCAAAGACTTCGTTGGTTTCGACTGAAGGGTCAATCCCATCCAAAGTAACGTTGCCCGCATGGGCGAAATGGCTGGCAAGACGATCCGGCGCCGTGGTCGAGATCGTGTAGCCAATGTTGGCACCGTCAGACCATCCGACCAGATTTACTTGCTCAACATTCAGATGATCCAGCAGCGCCAGATAGTCCTGCGCCAACAGTTCGTAGCTGTAGGTGCTGCCGTCATTGGTTGAACGGCCGTGCCCGCGCGTATCCGCCACAATCACGCTGTGGTCACTGGCCAGATCAGCCACTTGCGCTGCCCAGATATCGCCATGCGCCAGACCGCCATGGATTAGCAGCACGGGCGTGCCCTCTGCCGATCCATAGGTGGCGTAATACATATCTATGCCATTCACGCTGGCGGTACCACTGGACGCGGCCTTGGGCATGGCAGGCGTTTCGGGGATTGTCAGCCAAGCATCCTGTGCCAGTCCCGCTGTCGCGGTCAACGTCATCGCAGTGACCATCAGTCTTCGAAGCATGTCTACCTCCCTGGTTTCGCGTCGTCTCGTCAGGGATGATAGCTTAGGAAGAGGAAAGCGGGGGAAATAATCCCCCGCTTGGCCTTTAGTCGTCTGTTGTCATCGCCTTCCAGATCAATGCGCCGATTGCGCCACCGATCAGGGGTGCAACCCAGAACAGCCAGAGCTGCCCAAGGGCAGGCGCGTCCGCGAACAAAGCAACCCCTGTGGACCGGGCCGGGTTGACCGATGTGTTGGTCACCGGGATCGAGATCAGGTGGATCAATGTCAAACCAAGCCCGATGGCGATGGGGCCGAACCCGGCAGGAGCGCCGCTGGAAGTGGCCCCCAGGATGATGATGATGAAGAACGCAGTCATGACGATCTCGATCACCAGAGCGGACATCATTGAATAGCCCTCGGGTGATGCCTCACCATAGCCGTTCGAGGCAAACCCACCCACGCCGTCAAAGCCGGGCGCGCCGCTGACGATTAGATACAAGACAGCAGCCGCAGCAATTGCGCCGATGACCTGGGCGATCCAATAAGGGATAAGGTCCTTCGCCGGAAACCGTCCCCCGATCATCAGCCCAAGGCTGACTGCAGGATTGAAATGGCCGCCCGAGATATGCCCGACGGCATAGGCCATCGTCAGAACGGTGAGGCCGAAGGCAAAGGAAACGCCCAGCCAACCGATGCCCACATCGGCGACCCCGGCGGCCAGAACGGCGCTGCCGCAACCGCCCAGAACCAACCAGAACGTACCGAAGAACTCGGCCATGAGTTTTGATGACATGAAAAATCCTCCTGAAAACACTAATTTAAGACTAATTCGAAAATGATGTTTTGTGAAATGTTTGGATAAGGGGAAATTTCACTGGCAGTGGTCAGGAGTGAGGCGGTGGGAGCCTAAGCACGCCTAACCCCAGGTAACCGGGTCCAGTTGGAACAGTTTGGCAAGTTGGTCATAGACCTCAGGGGCCTCAGATTTCAGGTCGCGGGGCTTTTCAAAGAACACCTCGACGGAAACGGCAAAGAATTCTTCATGGCCGGTTGCGCCATAGGCGTCGATTACCGTGCGCCGCCCGCTTTCGACGGCGCGGACAAGGGTGTCATAGGCAGTCAGAAAGACACGCTCCCATTCAGCAAAGCTTTGCCCGTCGCTCAGGATCGGAACGCCGTTGGTGCCACCGGACAGATCGTCTATCTGGTGGGCAAACTCATGCAGTACGACATTCTGCCCGTCATGGTCGTTCAGTGCGCCCAGCTTGCTGTGGGTCCAAGACAGGATAACCGGTCCACGGTCCCAGCTTTCCCCGGTGCGCACGATCTCTTTCTCGCTGACGACGTATCCTTCCTGTCGCCGCTGCCGAGACTTAAAAGCGTTCGGGTAGATCAGGATCGTGGTCAGGTGATCGTACCAGAGGTCGCTGTTTACAATTAGCAGACAGGCCTGCGCGGCGATGGCCAGTTCCATCTCTTCGGTTACGTCCAGCCCGTCGCAACCAAAGAAACGAACCTGATCCAGAAACAGATTCACCTTGCCGTCCAGTTTGACACGCAGGTCTAGGGGCAGGCGGCGGATCAACGGCACTTGCTGCTCGATGAGGATGCGTTGGTGGTCTGTCAGGGGTGTGGACAATAACTGTAGGCGCGCCCGGGACTTGGACCAGTAGCGATACAGTAGGAAACCGGCAATAAGCGCCAAGGCTGTGAAAAAGAACAACATAAAGGTCACTATAAGGACGCGCCGGGCGGTTGGAACCGGAAAACCCAATCGTCCCCGTCAAATGAAAAACGCCGCGGGTTTCCCCGCGGCGTTCGAAACTTGGAAAGTGGTCCGCGTTACTGCTTGACTTCGGCCGCCGGGTTGGCACCCGCCTTGCCGCCGCGGCCCGGGTTCAGGGGGTCGTCCTGACGCTGAACCGAACCTTCGAAATGCGCGCCGCTTTCGATCGCGATGGTCTTGTGGATGATGTCGCCTTCGACACGTGCGGACGAGGTCAGGCGTACCTTCAAACCACGGACACGGCCCACGATGCGGCCGTTGATCACGACGTCATCGGCGGTGACTTCGCCTTTGATGGTGGCAGTCTCACCGATTGTCAGCAGATGCGCACGGATGTCGCCTTCGACAGTGCCTTCGACCTGGATATCGCCCGAGGTCTTCAGGTTGCCCGTGATGTGCAGGTCCGAAGACAGAACCGATGCCGGTGGCTTGGGCTTGGGCGCGGTGCTGGCCTTGTTTTCTGCCGGTGCAGGGGCCGCCGGTGTCGCCGGTGCAGCGGGTTTTGCCGCCTCGGGTGCAGTGGACGAGGGCTCGTTGATTTTGCTCTTAGAAAACATTTCTCGCAGCCTTGATGTAAGTCATTGGGTTAACAGGTTTTCCGTTCACGCGAACTTCATAGTGCAGGTGCGTGCCGGTCGACCGTCCGGTGCTACCCATATCAGCAATATGATCCCCGCGCGAGACCCTTTGACCAACCTTCACGCGTATCTTCGTGTTATGGGCATAAAGTGTCTCAATTCCGAACGCGTGCTTGATTTTTACCAGCCGTCCAAACCCGGACTGCCAGCCGGCATGGGTGACCACACCGTCGGCGGTGGCAAAAATGTCGGTGCCATGGGCACCTGCGAAATCAGCGCCGTTATGCATGCGGCGACCACCTGTCTTGGGGTCTCGACGCGTCCCGTAACCGCTCGTGAATCGCACGACGGAATTGACGGGGCTTGCAAACGGCGCTTTCTCTGCAGCAATTCGGTACAGGTTCAACTGATCCATCTGTTGCAACAGAGTATTTGCGCGGATCTCGTCGGGGGTCAGTTCCTCACCGCGCGTGCTGAAAGAAATAGGGGTTAGGGGGCCGCCCATGCCGCTATAGCCGCGGCGGACTTCTTCGATGATGCGGTCGGTGGGCATGCCGGCCTGGCGGAACATCTTGTCCAGTGGTTCGACCGAGATCACCATTGCCTCTTCCAACTGGCGGAAGATCTCGTCGCTGCGTTCCTGCATCAGCCGGATTTCCAGCTCAAGATCGTCACGCTGTTCCAGCGCGTCCTTGGCATTGGCGGCAATCTGGTCGCGTTCCTCGGCGGTACGGGACAGTGCCTCGGTCATAAAGTTCATCTGTTCAGGGTTGGCAACGGCGGCCATGTACATGTCGCCTTCGCCCGCTTCCTGCTGAAGCGTGACCAGTTCTGTACGTGCTTCTTCGCGCTGTTTCATGGTAGCGCGCAGCGTGGTCTGGATAACCTCGATCCCGGTCTCAAGCTCGCGGCGGCGGTTTTCCGACGCCAGCAGTTCCGACTGCATGGCCGAAATCTGCTCGAGCGCTGCGTTGAACCGGTCCTGAGCCGCCAAAGCCTCCTGCGCTCGGACGTCCCGTTCCGTGGACATGATGTTCAGTCGTTCCTGATAGGTCGCCTGATCACGCTTTGCCTGTTCCCGGAAGTTTCCCGACCCGATGCTGTCCATCAACAGTATCGCAGTCGCGACAGCTGTCCATCCCACGAACAAGGCGACACCAGCAACGGCTATGACCTGCGTTTCCGAGCTTAGCCGAATAAACCGCGTATCATTGTCGGATTTCAGAAAGACACGGCGTTCGGGAAAATGCCGCTCGAACAATGAATGTAATTTGATTGCCAGACGTGTTCTCACGCGTCCTACCTCTCCATCCCCAAAGATCGGGACCGGTCGTGAGTGATAGCCGTCCCTTGGGCGAAGTGCATAGAGCGAGAGGGAGCTTTGGGCAAGTTTGTTAACTTATCGACCTTGCGTTACCGGTTTTTGCCGCCGATTCTAGGCGAGAAATTGCCGATAACGTCAACTTGTGCCCGTTATTGCGTCTGTCCCGGCAATGGCAAATCCTCCGTCAGAGGCCAATAGAAATCCGGCGGCAGCCCGGCCTCGGCCCGTTTTTCTTCGTTAAACGGGGGCTTCAGGACGCCATGGAAATACTGGCGCACCAATTGGTGAAATACATCCTTGGGATCTGCGTTTTCACGCCCACACAGGAAATGGAACCATTTTGAACCATAAGCCACGTGGGCCACTTCTTCAGCATAGATGACCTCGAGCGCGGCAATTGCCTGCTCGGCTTTGGCCTTGCGGAATATGTCGATCATGCCGGGTGTCACGTCCAACCCACGCGCCTCGAGCACCATGGGGACAACCGCCAGTCGCCCCATCAAATCTTCGGCAGTGTCTTCGGCCGCGCGCCACATTCCCGCATGCGCGGGCAGAGCGCCATAGTGGCTGCCCTTGCTTTCCAGACAATCGCAGACCAATTCGAAATGCCGCGATTCTTCTTCGGCGCATTTGACCCAGTCATCGTAAAACCCGATGGGCATCGGCACGTGGCCAAATCGCGCGATGATGTCCCAATGCAGGTCGACCGCGTTCAGCTCGATATGCGCAACTGCGTGAAGCAGGGCGATACGCCCGGCCTCGGTTCCGGGCTTGCGTTTTGGAACCTCACGCGGCGATAGCAGCTCGGGCTTTTCCGGGCGGGCAGGACTCAGCGGCGGAGTTGCGGTTCCCACCTCAATCTCAGGCGCGTCGCCCTTGCGCGATGCGAACCAGGCGGCGGCATAGCGCTTGGACAGGGCAGTCTTTTCCCGACCATTCGCTGTTGTCAGGACTTCGGTCGCCATCTGAGTCAGTGTTTTGGACACCGCGTTGTCTCCGTTGGTTGAGATGGACGGCTCATAGACCGGATGACGACCGTGGTCGAGAGGATTACAGGCTGCGCACAGCCTCTAGCACCTCGTCCACATGGCCGGGGACTTTGACTTTGCGCCAGACCTTGGCGATCTTGCCCTCGCCATCGATCAGAAAGGTCGAGCGTTGAATTCCCATGGATTTCTTGCCGTACATGTTCTTTTCAACCCAGACGCCATAGTCCTCGCAGACCGAAGACCCTTCATCCGACAAAAGCGGAGTCGTCAGGCTGTGTTTGGCAACAAACTTGTCGTGCTTGGCAACACTATCCCGCGAGATGCCAAAAACTTGAGCCCCCGCATCACCAAAGGCCTGAAGTTGTTCCGAGAAACCGATGGATTCCTTGGTGCAGCCCGGCGTATCATCGCGGGGGTAGAAAAACAGAACGACGGCACCGCCGCGCAGGTCCGATAGGGTCACTTCGCCGCCGCCGTCGCGGGGTAATGTGAAATCAGGGGCGATGTCTGTTACGTCGGGCATTGGAAACTCCGCTAAAGGATTTTAAGTGCTGCCCGGCATAATAGGGCGACGCGAGCGGGTTGAAAGACTTGGATAAAAAATTGGCTCAGCACGAAGACGCAAGTGGCGACCGGCCCGAGACGCCTGTCCGCCGCCGGTCACGCCGTCGTATCGCCGCGCGCTGGAGCATCGGAACCTTGTTTTTAATGTGCCTGCTGGTCGGAGCGGGCTGGTTCTTTTTGATCGGAAAACAGCTGCACGCGCCGGAATGGGTCACACAGAAAGTAGAAGCGCGTCTGGAACGCAGCCTTGGCGGTCTTAAATTCACCTTTGGGGACGCCAGCTTTATCGTAAACGAAAAGTGGCGCCCGCGTATCCGATTGACGGATGTGACCATCAGCGATGCGGCGGGGCGTCAGATCGTTCAGATTTCGGATTTGCGGACACGCCTGTCGATGCGTGAATTGCTGCGCGGCAAGATCAGACCGCGGCGGATCACTATGCTGGGTGCGCAGATTGCTTTGACCCGTGGTGAGGACGGTGCGCTGTCGCTGACAGTGGGGTCGGGCAGTGCCCCGGTGCAAAAGGCCCCGACGCTGGCACAGCTTATCGAGGAATCGGATGATGTGTTCCTGTCCCCGTTTCTGTCAGGTTTGCGGGCGGTCGATCTGGAATCGTTGACGCTGGACTATCAGGATCTGCGGCTGGGGCGGGCCTGGGTGTTTGACGGCGGGCATATCTCGATCATCCGGGACGGGGATGAAATGCGGCTAGCGACCGGGTTTTCGGTTCTGACCGGGCGCGACTACGCCAGCACGATTGAGGCGAACTATACCAGCGTGCTTGGTACCCCCCAGGCGAGTTTTGGGGTTTCGATCACCGATCTTCCCTCGGAAGACATTGCCACCCAAAGCGTTGCACTGGCTTGGTTGCAGGTGCTCAATGCTCCGATTTCTGGCGCGTTAAGGGGCAGTGTAGATGGGCAGGCCGCGCTGGGTCCGCTTTTTGCGACGTTGAACCTGGGCGAGGGCGTCCTGCAGCCTAGACCCGAGACGCGCCCGATCGGGTTCGAATCCGCGCGCGCTTACTTCACCTATGATCCCGCGCGTCATGTTCTGGAATTCAACGAGGCCTCGGTCGTGTCCGACGTGGGGGCCGTGCAGGCCGAAGGCAAAGCCTATTTGAACGGGGTCGAAAACGGTGTTCTTGAAAGCCTGACGTCACAGCTGACCCTGAACAGTATCGATATCTACCCCGGTGGTCTGTTCCCGGAATCGCTGGAAACGGCGCGGGCGGATGTGGATTTTCAACTCAAGCTTGCGCCGTTCGAGCTGCAGCTGGGGCAGTTGACGATCACGGATGCCCTGCACGAATTGCACGCAACGGGCAGGTTGATCGGCCAGCCCGACGGTTGGGATGCCGCGTTTGATGCGCAACTGGACAAGATGGGGTCTGAGAACCTGTTGCGATACTGGCCCGAAAGACTGGCGCCGAACCCGCGGAAATGGGTGTCGGAAAACCTGTTCGAAGGTCAGTTTTCAGATGTGGAGTTTTCACTACGCTTGCATCCGGGCAGTAAGCCGGACCTCTATCTGGGCCTTGGGTTCGATGAGGCCAAGATCAGGTTTGCCAAAACCTTGCCGCTGATCCAGGACGGGCGGGGCCGGCTTAGCCTGCTGAAAGATCGCTTTACCGTCACGGCTGAAAAAGGGGTTATCATCGCCGATCAGGGTGGCGCGGTGGATGCCTCGGGAACCTCGTTCATCATCCCGGATACAACTGCCAAGGGCGGAACACCGGCGATTGCTCGGATCGAGGCGCGCGGCAGCGTCGAGGCCGCCTTGTCGCTGCTGGACCGACCACCACTAAGCCTGATGTCTAAAGCCAACTTGCCGGTCGATCTGGCGGCTGGTGACGTAAGCTTGTCAGGCACTTTGTCATTGCCGCTGAAAAAGGGGCTGAAGTTTCACGACACCGAATTCCACTACACCGGTGAAATCGACAATGTGCAAAGCGACAAACTTGTGCCTGACTATTCCGTCAGCGCTGACCTTTTGAACCTGTCCGGCAATCAGACCGAGGTGAAGATCGACGGCTACGGCTTATTCGGCCAAGTGCCGATGCAGGTCGCGTGGCGCCAGCCCATTGGCGGAGACGGGCCTCAACGCAGCGAACTGACGGGCCAGATCGAACTGTCGCCGTTGCTGATGAACGAGCTGAAGGTGCCGCTGCCGCCGGGCATGCTGACTGGAAAAGGCACAGCGGATATCACCGTTGGAATCGGCGCGGATGAACCGGTCACACTCTCTGCGACCTCGGACCTCGCCGGGGTCGGAATGGCGATTCCTGAACTTGGCTGGCGCAAAGGGACAACTGCGACTGGTAAAATGACACTGGACGCCACGATGGGTGAAAAGCCCAAGGTGGATGATCTGACGCTTGATGTCGCGGGGCTGCGCACTAAAGCCTCGATCTTCTTCCGGGACGGGGGTGCCTTTGACCGGATACGGTTCAGTTCGTTTGATCTGGGCAACTGGCTGGCGGTGCCAGCCGAATTGATCAACACCGGCGGACCTGTCCCCAATATCGTCGTCCAGGGCGGTGTCATGAATCTGGGTCGCGCAACCTTTGGCGCGGGCGGTGGCGGAGGAGGAGGGTCAGGCCCCGGTCCAAGGATCGATGTTCTGTTGGACCGCCTGCAGGTGACCGAAGACATTGCACTGACCGGGTTCCGGGGCGCGTTTCAAACCACAGGCGGGGTGAACGGCACCTTTACGGCAAATGTAAACGGCGGCACGGCGGTCAGCGGCCAGGTGAGCCCGCGCGACAGCGGTAGCGCCGTGAACATAAAGTCGAAGGACGCAGGTGCCGTCCTGCGGTCAGCTGGTGTGATCACCCAGGCACGTGGCGGCAGTTTGGATCTGCAACTGGAACCGGTCAGCGCGCCGGGGAATTATGATGTGATCCTCAAAATACTAAACACACGCATTACCGATGCACCGGCAATGGCCGCACTGTTAGACGCGATCAGTCTTGTTGGTCTTTTGGACGAGATGACCGGGCAGGGGATTTTTTTCGCGACCATCGATAGCCGCATGCGGATCACTCCGACCGAAATCAAAGTTCTCAGCGGCAGTGCCGTTGGCCCGTCTATCGGCTTGTCCTTTGACGGCACGATCGACACGGTTGCGGGCATGCTGAACCTGCGTGGCGCAATCTCTCCGATCTATCTGGTGAACGCGATCGGAAGTGTGTTTACGAAAAAAGGCGAGGGGGTCATCGGGTTCAACTACAGCCTGACCGGGCCGCTTACGAAACCAAAGGTTTCCGTAAATCCGCTGTCTGGCCTTGCGCCCCTGTTCCTACGAAATTTGCTGCGCGCACCGGCCCCGACTGTATCAGATGGCCCCAATGCGCTGCCGAGAAAGCCGGATGAGCCCAAAAAGACCTTTGGCTCTCCACCACGGGACAATTGACCCGGATGGGCTGTTGCTGATTCCGATGTGGAATTGTATGGCGCGACTATGAAACTCAGCGATTTTGATTTCCATCTGCCTGAAGACCGGATTGCCACACGTCCTGCCAGCCCGCGCTCAACCGCGCGCCTGTTGGTGGCCGATGGTGACGTGATCTCGGATGCGCATGTCTTTGATCTGCCCGACTGGCTGCAGCCCGGCGACCGTTTGGTGCTGAACGACACGCGCGTCATCCCTGCGCGCCTGAACGGGCGGCGCCATCGCGACAGTGCACAAGGGCCGGTGTCTGCCGCGATCGAAGCCACATTGTTGGACCCGCAGGCTGATGGCACATGGGCGGCCCTGATCAAACCGCTGAAGAAAGTGAAGCTGGGCGAAGACATTCAGTTCTCGGATCAACTGAGCGCCACGCTGGAGCGGGTTGAGGACGGGCAAGCCTATCTGCGGTTCAATCTGTCGGGCGATGATTTTGATGCTGCTCTGGAACAGGCCGGTGCAATGCCTCTGCCGCCCTACATCGCCGCCAAGCGGCCTGCGGATGAGCAGGACAAGACGGATTACCAGACAATCTGGGCCCGCAATTCCGGTGCAGTTGCCGCCCCGACGGCGTCGCTGCATTTTGATGAGGCGTTGATGCAGGCGCTGGGCGCGCGCGGCGTCGCAGTCACTCATGTCACGCTGCATGTGGGCGCGGGCACATTTCTGCCGGTCAAAGTCGAGGACGTGACGACCCACAAGATGCACGCCGAATGGGGCAGTGTCAGCGCCGTCGCCGCGCAAGAGATCCGCGAGACCAAAGCCGAAGGGGGCAGGGTCATCCCGGTGGGCACAACGGCGTTACGGCTGATCGAAAGCGCCAGCCGGTCAGGCCAGATCGAACCATGGGAAGGTGAGACCGATATCTTCATATATCCCGGCTTTCAGTTCCACGTGACCGACGCGTTGATGACCAATTTCCACCTGCCAAAATCCACCTTGTTGATGCTGGTGTCGGCCCTGATGGGGCAGGAGCGAATGCGGAAGATGTACGCGCATGCGATTGAACAGAAATACCGGTTCTTCTCTTACGGCGATGCGTCGCTTTTGATCCCGTAAGGGACGTGTTGTCGGGATCGAATCTCTTCAATGTTGTAGACAAGCATGACCAAAGCCGTTTTTGATTGCAAAACGGTGTCACAGTCTTGGTCGGAATTTTTCGGAGGCCCCAATGATTCAGGTCCTTTCCAGCGCATGGGCGCTATTGCTTGGTATGGGCCTGTTGATGGTCGGAAACGGCCTTCAGGGGACAATTCTGGGTGTCCGGGGCGAGATCGAGGGGTTTTCGACCCTTCAGATGTCATTCGTGATGTCGGCCTATTTCGTCGGTTTCCTGGGTGGATCACGTCTTGCGCCTGAAATGATCCGACGGGTTGGTCATGTGCGGGTCTTCGCCGCGCTGGCATCGTTCATTTCTGCCGTGATGATCATGTATCCGTTGATGACCGACCCGGTTATCTGGATTCTGGGCCGTGTCGTGATCGGGTTCTGTTTCTCCGGAGTGTACGTCACTGCGGAAAGCTGGCTCAACAATGCAGCCAGCAACGAGAACCGTGGGCAGGCGCTGTCTCTTTACATGATCTTCCAGATGACAGGCATCATCAGCGCACAAGGTTTGGTTCTTTTGGGCGATCCGGCCGGGTTCGATACCTTTGTAATCGCCTCCATTCTGGTTTCGGTCTCTTTTGCGCCAATTCTCTTGTCGATCTCACCGACACCTGCGTTTGACACAACCAAACCGATGACTTTGCGCGAATTGTTCGGATATTCGCCCTTGGGCTGTGTTGGCATGTTTCTTCTGGGTGGCGTGTTCTCTGCACAGTTCGGGATGGCGTCGGTATACGGTGCCCGCGCGGGTCTGACACTGGTTGAGATTTCGACTTTTATTGCCGCATTCTATATTGGCGCTCTGGTTTTGCAGTATCCATTGGGATGGATGTCCGACCGCATGGATCGCCGTTTCCTGATCATGCTTGTTGCAGGGGTCGGCAGCTGCGCGGCGGTTGTGGGCTTGGTGTTCGGTGTGACGTTTCCAATCCTGCTGGGCGCGGCCTTTGTGATCGGCGGTATGTCGAACCCTCTGTATTCACTGCTGATTGCGCACGCGAATGACTTTCTGGAACACGAAGACATGGCCGCAGCGTCAGGGGGTCTCTTGTTCATCAACGGCATGGGGGCCATTGCGGGCCCGTTGATCACCGGTTGGCTCATGGGGGATGCGGTCTTTGGACCTCCGGGCTTTTTCCTTTTCATCGCAATACTGCTGGTCGTTATGGCGGGCTATGCGCTTTACCGTATGACCCAGCGCGCGGCGATCCCGGTCGACGAAACAGGCACCATGTCGCCGCTCTATCCAACGGCGTCCCCAGTTGTGATGGAATTGGCGCAGGAGTTGGCCATCGAGGCCGCAGAAGCCGAGCAGGAAACGCAAGATGTTGCCTAGAACACGAATTTATGTCGCAAGTGTTGCAATAATTTACTGTTACAATTCTGTAAAACACACTTAAATGAATTTAAGTCCCTTGGGGGGGAAACACGACGGAGTTAAGGGCATGGCAAGTCCTGAAGATGTACTGAGTTTTTGGTTAGATGAAGTTGGTCCCAAGGGTTGGTATCTGCAGGATGACGCATTGGATGCAGAAATCCGCGACAGGTTCCTGACCACATGGGAGGCTGCGAGTGAAGGCAAGTTCTCTCTCTGGCTGACCTATCCCAGCGGTGCATTGGCGTACATCATCCTGATGGATCAGTTTCCACGCAACATGTTCCGAGGAAGCGCTGAGGCCTTCGCCTCAGACCGCGCGGCGTTGTCAGCAGCGAAATGTGCGGTGGACAAAGGGTGGGATATGAAGATCGACGAACCGGCCCGCCAGTTCTTTTATCTTCCATTGATGCATTCGGAAAACCTGTGTGACCAGGAACGCTGTGTGCGCCTGATGTGTCAAAACATGACCGATGGCGACGACGGCAACCTATTGCACGCAAGGGCGCATCGCGAAGTGATCCGCAAGTTCGGTCGGTTCCCATACCGCAACGACGCTCTCTCGCGCCCAATGACCGAGCACGAGGCCGCCTATGTCGACATGGGCGGATATGGCGCGACCGTGCGCGAGCTGCAGACAGCCGGCTAGGACGCCGGCTCGCAGCCTCGGATTGCAATGATCCGGTCGGCGACAATGTCGGCCGAATTTTCAATTGCAGTGTTGATTAACTGGTCCGGGGCCTCGGTCAAATCGGCTATTCTCGCCTGTGAAGCTTGCAGGTTATTCTCTAAATCATTCAGCTTTTCCAAAGCTTCAGACAGTTTTCGGGCGGTGGCACTATCGGTTGCTGTTCCGCTAAGCTGAAGGGATGACAGGTCGCTGCGCAATGCCGTCAGTTCACCGCGTATCCCTTGAATGTCTTCCTTCAGGGGCGCTACGATCTGGACCTTCTCGGCAAACTTGACGGTAATGTCGTCGACTGTAGAAGCCAGCTTCCATCCCAGAAACAGGCATAGTGCAATCAGGATAAGCGTTGCATTCAGCACGGCGAGCAACAGATCTTTAAGCGTTTTGGCCATGGTAAGCCTTTCGAATGACTTGGGTTTCACAAAGTCCGGACAGGCCCGGTGCGTATCTTCTAGCCATAGGTTCACGCGCGGTATAGGCTGAAAACAGCGCATACCGCGCCAGTTTACCCTGCGTCTGTTTTGTCGCGGGAGCAATATGTTGATGCATTCAGGAGATTAGTTTAATGGTAAACTAATTTCTGAATCGACCTGCGCCGAGAGGGAAACATGGCAGCACAATCTTTTGATCTGATCGTAATTGGCGCCGGTCCCGGTGGCTACGTGGCCGCTATCCGTGCGGCTCAGCTGGGCCTGAAGACCGCCGTGGTCGAACGCGAGCATTTGGGCGGTATCTGTCTGAACTGGGGCTGTATCCCGACCAAGGCGTTGCTGCGAACGTCCGAAGTGTTCCATCTGATGGAGCGAGCCAAGGATTTCGGCCTGAGCGCTGACAAGATTGGCTTTGATCTGGATGCGGTCGTCAAGCGTTCGCGCGGCGTTGCAGCTCAGCTGTCGGGCGGCATCGGTCATTTGTTGAAAAAGAACAAAGTTACCGTGGTCATGGGCGCGGCAACGATCCCTGCTAAAGGCAAGGTCACCGTCAAAACCGACAAGGGTACCGAGGAACTGACCGCCAAGAACATCGTTCTGGCCACCGGTGCGCGGGCGCGGGAACTGCCCGGATTGGAAGCGGATGGCGATCTTGTTTGGACCTACAAGCACGCACTCCAGCCGCCGCGGATGCCAAAAAAACTGTTGGTGATCGGGTCTGGCGCAATCGGAATCGAATTCGCCAGCTTCTATAATACGTTGGGCGCAGACACGACCGTGGTCGAGGTTATGGACCGGGTCCTGCCGGTCGAGGACGCAGAAATCAGCGCGCTGGCCAAGAAGGCCTTTACCAAACAAGGCATGACCATCATGGAAAAGGCGATGGTCAAGCAACTGGACCGCGCCAAGGGTAAGGTCACCGCGCATATTGAGGTTAAGGGCAAGGTCGAAAAGCACGACTTCGACACCGTAATCTCGGCCGTGGGGATTGTTGGAAACGTTGAAAACCTTGGGCTCGAGGCCTTGGGCGTCAAGATTGACCGCACCCATGTCGTCACGGATGAATTCTGCCGCACAGGTGTTGATGGCCTTTATGCCATCGGTGATATCGCAGGCGCGCCCTGGCTGGCGCACAAAGCCAGCCATGAAGGTGTTATGGTTGCCGAGCTGATCGCTGGCAAACACGCACATCCGGTGAAGCCCGAGAGCATAGCCGGGTGCACATACTGTCAGCCGCAGGTGGCGTCAGTTGGGTACTCTGAGGCGAAGGCCAAAGAACTGGGCTATGACATCAAGGTCGGTCGGTTCCCCTTCATCGGCAACGGCAAAGCCATTGCACTGGGCGAGCCCGAGGGCCTGATAAAGACAATCTTTGACGCAAAAACCGGTGAGCTGCTGGGTGCGCACATGATCGGCGCAGAAGTCACCGAGTTGATTCAGGGTTACGTCGTGGGACGCCAGCTGGAAACCACCGAAGAGGACCTGATGAACACCGTCTTCCCGCATCCAACCCTGTCTGAAATGATGCATGAAAGTGTGTTGGACGCTTACGGACGCGTAATTCACATGTAACAGGGGCCTAACCCCAGAAAAAAGGCACCGCGAATTAGGCGGTGCCTTTTTTGTTTACTTGTTCAAAGCATCCAGAATGCGCGCCCACGAGCGAATACCCTTGTGGAAACTTTTCACGTCATATTTTTCGTTCGGTGAGTGGATGGCGTCGTCGTCATTGGCATAGCCAACCAGCATCGAGTCCAATCCAAGAACCGAATCGAAATAGCCAACCACCGGGATCGAGCCGCCCATGCCGGTAAAGACAGCTTCCCGGTCCCATTCATCCGACAACGCGCCGCGCGCGGCTTCGAATTCCGGCCGGTCGAGGTTCATGACCGACGCGGGCGAACCTTCGAGGTCGTTGTCCCAGACAACTTTCGCGTCGGGCGACAGGCGATCTTCGACATGTTTACGGACCTTGTCGCGCAGGGCATCGGGGTCCATGTCGCCGACCAGGCGGCAGGTGATCTTGCAATGTGCTTCGGACGGGATCACGGTTTTTGATCCCGCGCCATTGTAGCCACCCCACAAACCGTTTACTTCCAGTGTTGGACGCGCCCATTGCTGTTCCAATGTGGAATAGCCCTTTTCACCATGGGGTTGCGAATAGCCAACCGAGTTCAGGTATTCCGCCTCATCAAAACCGCAGTTTTCCCATTGGCGCAGTTGCTCGGCGGGCACTTCGTGTACACCTTCGTAAAATCCGTCAACGGCCACGCGACCGGTTTCGTCATCGTAGAACGAGGCGACGATCTTCGACATCTCACGCAGCGGATTCAAGCCCGGGCCGCCATAGTGGCCGGAATGCAGATCGATGCGTGGGCCGATGATAGTGAACTCATCCTTGAGCATGCCGCGCAATTGCGAGGCGATGGAGGGCACCCCACGCGAGACCATCGAGGTGTCGCAAACCAGCGCAAGATCGGCTTTCAATTCGTCTTTGTTGGCTTCGAGGAACGGCACCAACGAGGGTGAGCCGGATTCTTCTTCGCCTTCGAAGAAGAACGTGATGCGGCAGGGCAGGGATCCGTGAATTGCTTTCCACGCACGGCAAGCTTCGACAAAGGTCATCAACTGGCCTTTGTCATCCGACGAGCCGCGACCGCGGATGACCTGACCGTTGTCAGTATCTTCCAGCGCTGGGTCGAACGGGTCGCGGTTCCAAAGCTCCAGAGGATCAACAGGTTGCACGTCGTAGTGGCCATAAAACAGAACATGCGGGCCGTCGCTGCCCTCGCCCACGTGGCCAACGACCATCGGGTGACCCGGGGTTTCGCGTTTTTCGGCCGTAATGCCGATGCTCTGCAGGTCTGTGACCAGCCAGTCGGCGGCCTGATCAACCTGCTCTTTGTAGGCCGGGTCGGTCGAAATCGATGGGATGCGCAGAAATTCCATCAAACGGTCGATGGACGTGGACAGATCGGTGTCGATCCTGCTCAGAACAGCGTCTAGTGACATGGGCCTCTCCTGAATGGCGTGAACTGGTGCGGAACCTATCAGCACCGGCGGTGCCGTCCAGTGCGTATCGACGGGATTTGGGGTATACTATCGGAAACGGGACATGTGACTTTGGAACGCCTGCGTCGTTTCCTCGCGTCTGATGGCCGTAACTTTACTTGTCCCGTGGCAAGATCAGGGATAATTGATGCAAATCAATGTCGCGACTCCGGCAATGCCGCTACTCAAGGCATTCAAGGGGAAGCAAACCGCAGAGACAGAATGTATGGTCATCTGGGGGAGTAACGGGTTCGGCAACCAGCAGGTCAATGCCGGGCACAGAAGGAGAAACCGGTGGACTATACTGCTCAGCTCGATTCAGCGATTGCCAGGCTGCATGACGAAGGTCGTTACCGGACCTTTATTGATATCGAACGCCAGAACGGTCATTTCCCGCATGCTGTACGGACGCGTCCGGACGGCTCGCAGCAGAATATCACGGTGTGGTGTGGAAACGACTATCTGGGTATGGGCCAGAACCCGGTTGTTCTGAATGCTATGCATGATGCCGTTGATGCTGCCGGTGCAGGTTCCGGCGGAACGCGCAACATTTCGGGCACCACTGTCTATCACAAGCAACTTGAAGCTGAGTTGGCGGATTTGCACGGTAAAGAAGCGGCGTTGCTGTTCACCAGCGCGTACATCGCCAATGACGCGACGCTCAGCACGTTGCCCAAGCTGTTCCCGGGCCTGATCATTTATTCTGACGCGCTGAACCATGCCTCGATGATTGAAGGCGTGCGCCGCAATGGCGGCGACAAGCGAATCTTCCGTCACAACGACGTCGCGCATCTGCGCGAGCTGCTTGAGGCCGACGATCCTGCGACACCCAAACTGATCGCTTTCGAGTCGGTATATTCGATGGACGGCGATTTCGGCCCGATCGAAGAGATCTGCGACCTGGCAGATGAATTTGGCGCGCTGACCTATATCGACGAGGTGCACGCGGTCGGCATGTACGGTCCCCGTGGTGGAGGCGTGACCGAACGTGATCGCTTGGCGCATCGCATCGACATCATCAACGGAACATTGGCCAAGGCTTATGGCGTGATGGGGGGCTATATCGCCGCCAGTGAGAAAATGTGTGACGCTGTGCGTTCTTACGCGCCGGGTTTCATCTTCACGACATCGTTGCCGCCGGCCGTTGCCGCAGGTGCTGCCGCATCTGTCGCCTATCTGAAGGGTGCGTCGGAATTGCGCGAGCAGCACCAGACTCAGGCCAAGGTGCTCAAGCTGCGACTGAAAGGGATGGGTCTGCCGCTGATTGATCACGGCAGCCACATTGTACCGGTGATCGTTGGCAATCCGGTGCACACCAAGATCCTTAGCGATAAGCTGTTGGATGACCATGGAATCTACGTCCAGCCCATCAACTTCCCGACCGTGCCGCGTGGTACGGAACGCCTGCGTTTTACCCCGTCACCGGTCCACGGACCGGGTGAAATGAACCGACTGATCCATGCGATGGACGAACTTTGGTCACATTGTGCGCTAAATCGCGCCGAACTTGCAGGATAACCTCACGCCAAAGTGTGCAATGCATTTGTCGCGTGTTAAGCTTACGCTAACAAAAGAGACGCACGAATCGTTAGGTAGGCGATTCGCCGTTGGCGTGTAACACGCGTAAGGCAGAATGGGGCAGCAGGAATGATTGGGCGCAGATCACAGCGCGATTCCGAACAAGACACGGACGTCCGGCCAAAGGGCTTTGACGACTATGAGGTGCGGCTTGGCGACAGGATGCGCGGCGAACGCGCGACGATGGGCAAGTCTCTTCTGGATGTTCAGCGCGAACTGCGGATCAAGGCCAACTACATCGCTGCCATTGAAGACGCTGATCCTGATGCGTTTGACACACCCGGCTTCATCGCCGGGTATGTGCGTTCTTATGCGCGCTATCTGGGCATGAACCCGGATGATACTTTTGCCACCTTCTGCGCCGAGAGCGGCTTCGAAGTTGCCCATGGTATGTCAGCCGAGGCTTCGGTTGTGCGCAAACCATCCGGCGGGTTGCCCGCGCGGGGTCCGATGGGGCGCGATCCGTTCATCTCGCCGAATACACCTTACATCCCAGGCAGGGAATCTCTGGTCAGCCAGATCGAACCCCGTGCCATTGGCTCGTCTCTGGTTCTGCTGGCGGTAATTGGCGGCATTGGCTACGGCGGCTGGGCCGTCTTGAACAAAATCCAGCAGGTACAAGTAAGCCCGGTTGAACAAGCCCCGGTGGTTCTGTCCGATCTCGACCCGTTGGATGCAGCCCGCGCTCCGGTAGAAGTTGCCGAAGCCGCAGATGCCACCGCACCGACCCCTGAGGCGCTGGATCGTCTTTATCGCCCACAGGCGCTGGATGTTCCGGTTCTTGTGGCACGTGACGCTCCGATTGCTACGCTGGACCCGCGTACCGTGGGTACGTTCCGTCCACCAGAGGCACCACGGATTGAAGTGGCCGAGGTGCACACAGTTGAACGCCTCGCATTGCCGCAGGTAGTCGAGCAGGTTGATACCGCGCTCAAAATTGTTGCCGTTGCACCATCTTGGATGCGTATTCGCGCCGCAGATGGGAGCGTCCTATTCGAAGGTACGCTAGGCACAGTCGAGCAGGGCAACACATTCGAGATTCCTCTGACCGAAGAACCGCCGCAGCTGCGCGCAGGGGCTTCGGGTTCGGTATACTTCTCGATGAATGGTGAGCATTTTGGACCGGTTGGCGCGCCGGGCACAGTGACCAAAGGTGTTCTGCTGTCCAAAGACGCGGTTGCCGAACGCTATGAGGTTGCCGATCTGGAAGCCGAACAGAATAGCGCCCTCAAACAATTGGTGGCCGAACTTCAGGCGGAAGTACCTGAAACGCCGGCTGAGTGATCTGGCCATTGCGGTGGCCGGGTAGGCGGACTATTTAAAGACGCAACTCAGGCAGCTCTGGATCCGTCCTCATGTCCCTTAATCATGTCCGCCCGTGGCGAAACATTTATCGCCGCAAATCCCGCCAGATCATGGTCGGGAATGTTCCGGTCGGGGGCGACGCGCCCATTGCTGTTCAGACCATGACCAATACGCTGACAACAGACGTTGCTGGGACCGTTGCGCAGGTTCAAGCCGCCGCCGAAGCGGGCGCTGATATTGTGCGCGTGTCCGTCCCAGATGAGGCGTCATCGAAGGCGTTGAAAGAGATTGTGCGCGAAAGCCCGGTTCCCATCGTGGCCGACATCCACTTTCACTACCGTCGGGGCATCGAAGCTGCCGAAGCGGGGGCTGCATGTCTGCGCATCAATCCAGGCAATATCGGCGATGAAAAGCGTGTGAAGGAAGTCATCAACGCCGCGCGCGACCACAATTGCTCGATCCGGATCGGGGTAAACGCGGGCAGTCTGGAAAAGCACCTGCTTGAGAAATATGGCGAACCATGTCCCGAGGCGATGGTCGAAAGCGGGTTGGAGCATATTCGCATCCTGCAGGACAACGACTTTCACGAATTCAAGATCAGCGTGAAGGCCAGCGACGTCTTTCTGTCCGCAGCGGCCTATCAGGGCATTGCCGAGGCCACGGATGCGCCGATCCACCTAGGCATCACCGAAGCTGGCGGACTGGTGTCTGGCACCATCAAATCGGCCATCGGGCTGGGTAATCTGCTGTGGATGGGCATCGGCGACACGATCCGTGTCAGCCTGTCCGCTGACCCGGTCGAAGAGGTAAAGGTGGGCTTTGAGATCCTGAAATCTCTGGGCCTGCGCCATCGCGGCGTGAACATAATCTCGTGCCCGTCCTGCGCGCGGCAGGGCTTTGACGTGATCAAAGCGGTCGAGGCGCTGGAGCAGCGGCTAGAACACATCAAGACCCCGATGAGCCTGTCCATCATCGGTTGCGTCGTGAATGGCCCGGGCGAGGCTTTGATGACCGATGTCGGCTTTACCGGCGGCGGGGCAGGGTCCGGCATGGTTTATCTGGCAGGTAAGGCCAGCCACAAAATGTCGAACGATCAGATGATCGATCACATCGTGGAAGAGGTCGAAAAGAAAGCGGCCGAGATTGATGCGGCTCAGGAAGCTGCCGAGTAGCACGCATTACCAACCCTCACCTACGGTGACGCACAAGTCTAACCGCTTATCGTCCGCATGATCTTTGTGCAATTTGCCCGAGCGGCCATTATTTTGCCAGAATTGACCGAGAAATAGGCCCTCGAATTGAGTAGTTTAAGGGCGTTGTTGCATGAAGTTTCTTGCCGGTGTAGCCACAGTTTCTTGTCTTGTCCTGACGGCCTGCAGCAGCGGCTCAGGGTACTTGGATCGCTACCCTAGGGATGTGAATGTTCCAATACCATCCAACGTCGCTCAAACCCAATTGCGATACCTGTCTGCTGATCTCGCGGCGAGTACGGATGGTAGCACTGTCGAAGGCATTATCGTTACCCTGTCAGTTGGAGGCCAAGGAAGGCCGCCCAAGGAGACACCGCAGGTGCTGGCCGATCCGAACCTAGCCGCTCGAGTTGCAGTTTCTCTTTGGGATGGAAGTGATCCTCATGCCGCAATGGGCGTCGCAAAGCAGGTTGCGCGTTCGACCTATTGTAGGTCCGGTCCGATCACTGCGAACAATAGTGTACGGCGTATTACGAACCCACAGGATCTCAATTCTGTTTTAACGGAAAGCCGCAGACTGGAGCGCGACGTTATTCCTGCAGGAATCAAGGGAGAATCCGTACCGGCTGCGCAGTTTCGCTCAGACGGTACGAATAGATGGGTCGTATGGCTGTATTGCGACGCGCCGTTTCCATACTAACTTTGCACCGTCGACAAGTTTTGCAGTGGAGGCGGGGTCTCCGCCTCCGAGCATTTAGCCCTGTTCTGCGCGCACACCGTCCGCAATCTGCTTCATCTGATCCGCTGGCAGGAATCCACGCAGCATTTCGGTGCCCAGAACAAATGAAGGTGTTCCTGAAATCTGCATACGCTGCGCCAGCGCACGGGTCTGACCGATTTCATCCGTAACCTGCTCGCTGTCCATGGCCGCAATGATCGCATCGCTGTCCAGGCCGAGGCCATCCGAGATCCGGCGCAGGGAGACTTCGGAAGGCTCTCCGCCGAATTCCATCAGCGCGTCATGGACCTGTTTGTAGGCGTCAGCGCCAGCCACATGTTTGGTTGCGACCGCAAAGCGCGAAGACAGGACCGAGGCGTCGCCCAAGATCGGGAATTCCTTGATCACAAGGCGGATGTTGCCATCTTCGGCCAACAGGCTCGCGACTTCGGGCACGGCGCGGCGACAGTAGCCGCAGCGGTAATCCATGAATTCGACCAGAGTGATGTCGCCATCCGAGTTGCCGCCAACCCAGCTATAGCCGTCGTTGAACAACTCGTCTGCGTTGGCCGCGACCAGATCCTTATCTGCGGCGGCTTCGGCAACGGCGTTGCGCTGTTCAAGGATGTTGATCGCTTCGATGATCACTTCGGGGTTTTCCAGAAGGTACTCGCGCACCTGCTCACCGAACTGCTCGCGTTCGGCATCGCTCATGGTGCTCAGGTCCAGGGCCTGCGCGGGGCCGGTGATCAGGGAAAGCCCCAGAAGGGCGGGTGCAGCATGTCTGAGGATCATTTCCGGTTCCTTTTCTCTTTCTTCGCTCGTTCCGAGGCAATCAACACATCCTGTGCCCGTTGCCAACCAGGTGAACCTTCGGGCAATTGCCCGACGGCGCGTTTTGCGTGAATGCCTGCGTCGACCAGGCGGCCTTGCAGGGCATAGCGTTCTGCGGTCACAGCCGAGGCCATGCCGTTATTTCCGACCTTGGCATAAGCCATTCCAAGATCCTGCATCAGTCGTGCATTGCGATAGTCCCGCGCGCGCGCCTTTTCAAGCACCTTCAGGGCGTCGGTCGTCTGCCCATCTGCCAGCAAGGCGCGCCCGTACCCCGCCAGAAGCAACGGATCATTCGGAGACATCTCAACTGCCTGTCCGTAAGCTTTAATTGCGTCTGACAACTTTCTGTTTTCCAGTAGAATTTGCCCTTTTAATTCATAAAAGAACGGATCATCGGGCCGGATTTCCAGCGCGCCGTCGATTGCGGTCCTTGCGCGGGCCAGATCGCGGTTCTGATGATGGGCGGCAGCTTCGCGCATCAGGCGTATGTCCTGCGCGCTTTCCTCTTTCAACCGGCGCAAGGTCCAGCCCGGCGAACGCAGGAAGGCCGATAGCTTGCCCTTGACCCGCGCGAACCAGTAGTCGGCGTTGGGGTTTGGTGAGGCATGATCGCTGAACTCGCCCACAAACGCCTCAGCGGCACGCAGCCGTTCGCGGCTGGTGGGGTGGGATCGCATATAGGGGTCTTGGTTGGCTGTGTTCAGCAACTCCTGACCTGCAAACTTTTGGTGAAGGGCAACCATCCCGTTGGGTGAGATCCCCGCCGCGCGCAGGTAGCTGGCAGAACTGCGGTCGGCCGATGCCTCTTCTGCCCGTGTGTGCCCCAGGAAGCTGCGCAGGGCAGACGCGGATGTGCCAGCGGCGATTCCCGCTGCGGCCTCGCCACCACCTGCGGCCGCGGCGATCAGGGCTAGCGCAGTGCCCAGCTGGGCTTTGCGCTGTGCGGCGCGCATGTTTTCAACCCGTCTGGCCAGATGGCCGTTGGCGATATGGGCCGCCTCATGGGCGATCACAGCCTGCAGCATCTCGGGGCTTTCGACGGTCAGGATTAGCCCGTAGTTTACGTATATCGCGTTGTAATCAATGACAAATGCGTTGAATGTACTGTCATTGACGACCAGAATTTTCACTCGATTGGTGTTTAGCCCGGCGGCCCGCAGAATGGGAAAGGCCAGTTCGCGCAACCCGTGCTCGATATCGGGGTCGCGGATCAGGCTTTGAGCGCTGGACTGAAACGCACTGCCCATCCATGTCACTGCAATCAGCAACAGGGCCGGGATTGACGCCAGCCTGGATAAGCGTTCAAAAGCCATGGCTGCAACATGGGAGATGGGCATGAGAAACTCAACCCGATCCGGGGTCGATCCCTTCATCGTGATGGACGTGATGGAGGCCGCGCGCCGCGCTGAAGAGGCCGGGCGGCACATCATCCATATGGAGGTCGGCCAGCCGGGGACGGGCGCGCCCAAGGGGGCCGTTCAGGCCTTGGCCAGAGAAATGGATCAAGGCCCGTTGGGCTATACCGTGGCTTTGGGTCTGCCCGCGCTGCGGCAACGGATCGCAAGCCTGTACGGTGAGTGGTACAACGTCGATCTCAACCCCGACCGCGTCGTGGTTACACCGGGGTCGTCCGGCGGGTTTCTGCTGGCTTTCACTGCCCTATTCGATAGCGGTGACCGCGTCGGTATCGGCGCGCCGGGCTATCCCTCTTATCGGCAAATTTTAAAAGCGTTAGGTCTGGTCCCTGTCGATCTGCCCACCGCACCCGAAAACCGGCTGCAACCTGTGCCATCCGATTTCGCAGGGCTCGACCTGCAGGGCCTGATGGTTGCGTCGCCCGCGAACCCCACGGGCACGATGCTGGATCACAGAGCCATGGGCGCGCTTATTGACGCCGCGCAGGGGCAGGGCGCTTCGTTCATCAGTGATGAGATTTACCATGGGCTGGAATATGAGGCCAAAGCCGTCACCGCGTTGGAGCTGACGGATGAGTGCTATGTGATCAACTCGTTTTCCAAGTATTTCTCGATGACTGGCTGGCGCGTTGGCTGGATGGTGGTTCCCGAAGATCAGGTGAGGGTGGTTGAACGGATTGCCCAGAACATGTTCATCTGTGCGCCGCACGCCAGCCAAGTGGCTGCGCTGGCGGCAATGGATTGCAATGGCGAATTGCAGGCCAATCTGGATGTCTATCGCCGCAACCGCCAATTGATGCTGGAAGGGCTGCCCAAGGCCGGTTTCACCAATATCGCGCCGCCGGATGGGGCGTTTTATGTCTACGCCGACGTTTCGGACCTGACCGACGACAGCCGGGCCTTTGCGGCCGAGGTGTTGGAAAAGGCCGGGGTAGCCGTCACGCCGGGACTGGATTTCGACCCGTTGCGCGGTCATACGACGCTGCGGTTTTCATACGCGCGCTCGACGGCGGACATCGAAGAGGGTCTGCAGCGACTGCACCGCTTTATGGCGGATCGCGGTGCGATCACGGAACAGGCCTGAGCCGTTCACAACGGGCCCCGGATGCGGTAGGGTGCCAGACAAACGATCTCGGGAAAACTTGAGGCCATGAGCAGGATCATTTACGCCATTGCGCTGTTTTGGGCGCTGTCTACTGCCGCAGTCGCGCATGACTTCAGCGCGCTTGCGCGCGTGTTGCCTGATGACAGTCGCATAGTGGACGAAGGTCGCGCAGGGGTGAGGGTCGATCTGGGCCTCAGCCAAGGCGTGCCTTACCGCGTGTTCACATTGCAAGATCCCTATCGCATGGTACTTGATTTTCAAGAGGTTGACTGGACAGGACTTGACCGCGAAGCGCTTCTGCAAACCGATCGTATCAGCGGTGTTCAGTTCGGAGCATATGTTCCCGGCTGGTCTCGGATGGTTCTGGAGCTTGGCGCGCCTTTGGCCGTCGACCGCGCCGAGATGAAAATTGATGAAACGGCTGGAGGGGCGCAACTGTCGCTGCTTCTGCAAGGAACCGATTTCGATTCATTCGCCGCCGGCGCAGGCGCACCCCGTCAACAAGGTTGGGATTTGCCCGAACCCGCAGTAACGCCGGCCCAGCCGCGCCGCGGCGGGGGAGGCGCGTTGCGGGTCATGCTTGACCCCGGTCATGGCGGCATCGACCCGGGGGCCGAGGTCGACGGGTTGGACGAAAAGACCCTGATGCTGACCTTCGCGCGCGAACTTCGCGAGCATTTGTTGCGGACCGGAGGGTTCGAAGTGGTGATGACGCGGGTTGATGACCAATTCGTCTCGCTCGAACGGCGCATCGCGCTGGCGCATAGGGCCGGTGCCGATGTGTTTATCTCACTGCATGCAGATATCCTGTCTGAAGGGCGGGCGCATGGTGCCGCAGTATATACTTTGTCAGACGAAGCATCAGATGTGGCCAGTGACAAGCTGGCGGAACGTCATGACCGCGGTGATCTGATCTCGGGGATTGATTTGAGCGGTGCGGATGACCAAGTGGCCGATATCCTGCTGGATATCGCGCGGCAGGAAACCAAGCCTCGAACTGATGCGTTGGCCCGTGCGCTGGCTGATGGCATGACACAACAGGGCGGCCCGATGAACAGCAGGCCGATCCGCACGGCCTCATTCTCGGTTCTCAAGGCAGCGGATATTCCTTCGGTTCTGGTCGAGCTTGGGTTTCTATCCAGCCCTCGGGACCTGCAGAATATCAGAAACACGGAATGGCGTGTTGGAATGGCGCAGGGCATTGTCGATGGTCTGCAGAAGTGGCGGCAGGACGACCTGATCAAAAGATCCCTGATTGGTCAGTGACCCTGCGACGTAAACCGGCTATTATTGGCCATCGTGTTTTGACCCTGCGCCGGGCCATCACTATATAGGCGTCACCGCGAGTAAAAGGCAGTAACGTGATCCGTTTCATTCTTTCGATTTTCGGGGCGATCTTCAGCCTCGTGACATTGGGTATCTTCATGGCCGCGCTGGTCGTCGGCGCGATCTTCTGGATGTATGGGCGCGACCTGCCCAGCCATGAATCGTTGGCGCAGTACAAACCGCCCACGATCAGCCGAATCTATTCGGGCGAAGGCCAGTTGATCGACGAGTTCGCGCAGGAACGCCGTTTGTTCACGCCGTCCGAAGAGATTCCAGATCTGGTGAAGCAGGCGTTTATCTCGGCTGAGGACAAGAATTTCTACACCCACCAAGGTTACGATCCGCGCGGTATCATTGCCGCCGGTGTCGAGGCGGTGAAGTCCAAGGGCGAAACCGTTCGCGGTGCATCGACCATTACACAACAGGTGATGAAGAATTTCCTGCTGTCCGGTGACCGCCGCGCCGAACGGAAAATCAAGGAAATCATCCTCGCCACCCGGCTTGAGGATACGCTGGACAAGGAACAAATCCTCGAACTCTATATGAACGAGATCTTTCTGGGTCAGAACTCCTATGGCGTGACCGCTGCTGCGCAGACCTATTTCAACAAGACTTTGCAGGAACTGGAGCCGCACGAGGCCGCAACTTTGGCCGCCATGCCCAAGGCACCGTCGGATTATCACCCGGTTCGGCAAAAGGACCGCCTGCTGGCGCGCCGCAACTACGTTTTGCGCGAGATGAACCAGAATGGGTATATCGATCAGGCGACCTATGAGGTCGAAGTCGAAATGCCCCTCCGATCGGTCCAGAACGGAGATTTCGAAAGCTTCCGTACGGCGTTGCCGCCGCGTGACTATTTCACCGACGAGATCCGCCGCCAACTGAGCGAGGATTTCGGCGAGGGCGAATTCTTTACTGGGGGTTTCGCGGTTCGCGCTTCGGTTGACGAGGAAATGCAGCTTGAGGCAGCCAAGGCCTTGCGCACCGCATTGCAGAAATACGACCGTTCACGTGGGAAGTGGCGTGGTACGGGCGAGGTGATCCCTGAAGAAAAACTGGCGGATGAGGCGCAATGGCGCGAAGCCTTGGCCATCATGGAAATTCCCCGCGACGTAGTGCTGCCGACCCAGTGGTATCCGGCCGTTGTACTGAATGTGGGTGAACAGCAATTGACCGTAGGGATCGAGGACGGTCCGGCAGACGGCATCGTCCCGCGTGCTGACATCAAATGGATGCAAGGTGATTTTGCGGCAAACTTCAAGCGCGGTGACGTCATTCTGGTCATGGCTGGAGAGGAAGGCCAGTGGTCCGCCCGTCAGGTGCCGGAAGTGCAGGGCGGCTTTGTTGCGATGGACGTGAACTCGGGCCGTGTTCTGGCGATGCAGGGCGGGTTCTCGTATCAGGATTCGGTGTTCAACCGCGCCACGCAGGCGCAGCGCCAGCCCGGCTCCAGCTTTAAACCCTTCGTCTATGCCGCTGCGCTGGACAGTGGTTACAGTCCAGCGACCATCGTTGTGGACGCCCCGATCGAAGTGAACACCCCCCAAGGTCTGTGGCGACCCAAGAACTCTTCGAACAAGTTCTATGGTCCGACGCCGCTGCGCACCGGGATCGAACAATCGCGGAACCTGATGACCATTCGTCTGGCGCAAGAGGTGACCATGCCTGTTGTCGCTGGCTACGCGGAACGGTTTGGCGTCTATGACCGTATGGGCGCGTTCCTGGCGAACTCGCTGGGGTCGGAAGAAACCACGCTGTACAAGATGGTCGCCGCGTACGCGATGTTCGCAAATGGCGGTGAGCGGGTCGAGCCCACACTGGTTGACCGTATTCAGGATCGGTTCGGCAAGACGATCTATCGCCATGATGACCGTCAGTGCTTGGATTGTAACTCGGCCTGGCTTGAGCCGGACGAGTCGCCCACCATCGAGACCAATCGCTCTCAGGTCATGGATGCGATCACCGCCTATCAGTTGACGTCGATGATGAAAGGTGTGGTGGATCGCGGGACCGCGTCCAGTGTCGTCAATCTGCCGGTGCCGACTGCGGGTAAAACGGGTACGACGAACGAATCCAAGGATGCGTGGTTCATTGGCTTCACCTCGAACATCGTTGCTGGTTGCTATATCGGTTATGACCGCCCGCGTCCGATGGGGCGGGGGGCCTATGGGGGTACGTTGTGCGGGCCAGTGTTCCAGAGCTTCATGGAGAAAGCCGTCGAGAAATACGGCGGTGGTCCGTTTGATGTGCCCGAAGGCGGCCACTTCATCAAGATCGACCGCTTTAGTGGCGCGCGCCTGCCTGCCGATGCTTCCGGTGACTATGTCGTGGCCGAATATTTCCGCGATGGCGTCGACGGCTTTATCGACCGTGTCTACGACGGTGGCTTTGCGATGGGCTCCGACCTGCCTCTGTTCGAAGAGGCCAGCTCGGGCCGTCAGGTTACCACGTCGACCGGCAACACAATCACTGTTGGCCCCAACGCCAGCCAGGGTGATCTGCAGGGCGGCGGTCTTTACTGATCCGCTGCTTGCAGGAGAAGGTTCAACAGGTCTTCTTCCGGGTCATGTGTGACGGTGCCATCTGCGCGCCAGAAGATCGACAGAGCACATTTTGCGGCACCCCATTGGGCAAGTCGTCCTTTTTTTACCCGCATGGCGGTCGCGTATAGCGCCAGGCCAGTTTCAATCTGTTCAGGTCGGCGAACCCACTCTGGCATGCCTTTGGGGTGGCGCAGGGCATTGGCCAGCTCGAATGCCGGGTCGCCGATGTACCCCTTGGCGTCAAAGACCCGAGGCCCGGCAGGTGTTGCGATCACGTTGTCATGATGCAGGTCCCCGTGCAGCGGAACAACCGTATCCTGCGTGTCCAGAAGGTGACGGCCAATGCTGATCGCTTGCATCATGTCGTGCCGTAGTCGGATCGGGCAATCGTCCGAGAATTGACAGTCGAAAACTGGCGCGAAGACTTCCTGAAGCGGTTTCAGCCGGGTCGTGTCGATGGTCGGCCTTTGGTGCAGTCGATCCGCTGCCGTCGCCAGGCCGCGCACTGCTTCATCCGGGCGACCTGACCGCGCGATATCCCCAAGTGACGGTCCTTCAAGCCATTCCGTCAAAACGGCGTTGGGGCCCTCGGCCAATATGTGCACAGCACCCCGATCACGCCACAGGTGCATCAGGTGCGGGCCCGCTGTTTCATTGCCACGGTTTGGGCGGCGATAGATCTTGAGCGCTGCAAGCGTGTTGTCCAAAGTTCGGACCTTCCACACGTGTGCATGCCCGGTATTTGCGACGGGCTGTGCGTCTTCCAAATCCCATCCTGTCAGAAACTCGCTCAACGCGTTTTGCATTCCGTCTCGCCTGTCTTGTGGTGGCCCGCGCCTCTTGCTATCACGCAGGCCTGATTGAGCAAGTTGGGACAAGACCATGCGCGCCGAAACCCAGAACACCGTGGCGGAAATCGAAAAGTCGCTGGAGCTGCTGGCGCAGCGCATGGACTATGAGACCGCCCCTCATCGTCTTGAGGAATTCAACGCGCGCGTCGAGGATCCTAACCTATGGGACAACCCCGAGAACGCGCAGAAACTGATGCGCGAGCGTCAGATGTTGGTCGATGCCATTGAGACCTACGAATCCATCAAGACCGATCTAAGCGACAATATCGAGCTGATCGAACTTGGTGAGATGGAAGAGGATGAAGAGGTCGTCACCGACGCCGAAGACGCCATTCAAAAATTGGGGGCGAAGGCCGCCAAGAAAGAGCTTGAGGCGTTGCTGGATGGCGAAGCCGACGGCAATGACACGTTCCTTGAAATCAACTCGGGCGCCGGTGGCACCGAAAGCTGTGACTGGGCCTCGATGCTGGCGCGCATGTATGTCCGTTGGGCCGAGAAGAAGGGCTACACGGTCGAGCTGCAGTCCGAGACTGCGGGCGAAGAGGCGGGCATCAAATCCGCCGCCTACAAGATTTCGGGTCACAACGCCTATGGCTGGCTGAAATCCGAAAGCGGTGTGCATCGTCTGGTGCGGATTTCGCCATTTGACTCGGCAGCCAAGCGGCATACATCCTTCAGTTCGGTCTGGGTCTATCCGGTGGTCGACGACAATATCGAGATTGAGGTGAACCCGTCCGAAATTCGCATCGACACATATCGGTCATCGGGCGCGGGTGGTCAGCACGTGAACACCACGGATTCGGCAGTTCGAATTACGCACATTCCGACCGGGATCGTCGTGACCAGTTCTGAGAAGTCGCAACACCAGAACCGCGATATTGCCATGAAAGCCCTGAAATCGCGCCTGTATCAGCAGGAATTGGACCGTCGCAACGCGGACATTAACGCGGCACATGAAGCCAAGGGTGATGCCGGCTGGGGCAACCAGATCCGGTCTTATGTTTTGCAGCCCTATCAGATGGTCAAGGATCTGCGTACCAACCATGAGACATCGGACACCAAAGGTGTACTGGATGGCGATCTGGATGGGTTCATGGCTGCCACCCTTGCGATGGATGTGGCGGGCAAGAGCCGCTCCGAGGCGCAAGGCGACGGCTGAGACGCCGCAAGGGGGCGCTGCCCCCGTCTCCGCAGGCGGAGACTCCCCCGGGATATTTTTGGCCAGATGAGTTGGATCCGTGCGCTGCGGTGTGCATGGTAAAAGATATATGTAAAACACGGGTTTAAATGGGGTTGTGGCCTCGTTAGGCTGATCGCGACTTGGTAACACTGAATGCGATGGGTCCCGGATGGATTTAAGTCAGACAACCGCAACTGCCTTGTTGGCGGCGCTTTCGGCCCGGCGTCTTTCTGCAGCTGATTTGATGCGTGAAACCTTGGATCGCATTGCGGCGATCAACCCGCCTCTGAATGCGATTGTTGCGCTGCGCGATGAAGACTCGCTGATGGCCGAGGCGCGGGCGTTGGATGCGGGGCCAGTGACAGGCCCGTTGCATGGTCTGCCGATCGCGGTCAAAGATCTGGTGAATGTCGCCGGAGTGGTGTCGTCGCAGGGATCACCGCTGTATCGCGATCATGTACCCGAACAGGACGATCTGATAGCCGCACGGATGCGGGCGGCCGGCGCAATCCTGATCGGTAAAACAAATACGCCAGAGTTTGGCTTGGGCTCGCACACGTTCAATCCCGTTTATGGTGCCACGCGTAACCCGTATGATCACTCTAAGACATGCGGTGGATCATCGGGTGGGGCAGCGGTTGCGCTGGCCACCGGGATGGTGGCGCTGGCGGATGGCTCTGACATGATGGGCAGTTTGCGCAATCCGGCGGCCTGGAACAATGTCTATGGGTTTCGCCCAAGTTGGGGACGTGTGCCGCCTGAACCGGCGGGCGACGTATACCTTCACCAACTGTCCACGCTTGGCCCAATGGCACGAGCCCCGGAAGATCTGGGTGTGTTGTTGGACGTAATTTCAGGGCCTGACCCGCGGCATCCTGCAACCCCGCATAATGCTGCGGTGTCCCCAGTTCAGGCGGCCGATCTGTCCGGTATGCGGATCGGCTGGCTGGGCGACTGGGGCGGGGCGATGCCGTTTGAGGATAGTATTTTGGACCTGTGCCAGGATGCGCTGTCCGTTTTCGTACAGCAGGGGGCGCAGGTTGAAGCTGTTGGGCCGCCCTTTGATGCGGAACGCATATTCGAAAGCTGGTCGACCTTACGATCCTGGAGCGTGGCGGCAAGTCTGGCCCCGCAGTCTGAACAGCGGGCGCAGTTGAAGGACACGGCGCAATGGGAGCTTGACCAGGGGCAAGCCCTGACGGCGATGCAGGTGCATCAGGCGAGTGTTGTACGATCGGATTGGTTCCGGTGCGCGGCTGAACTGTTCGAAGGGTTTGATGCGTTGACCCTGCCGTCTACTCAGGTCTGGCCGTTTGAACTTGAGCTTCCGTATCCCACCGAGATTGCCGGTAAAAGCATGGAAACCTATCACCGCTGGATGCAGGTCATGATTCCAGTCAGTCTGATTGGCTTGCCGTGTCTGTCGGTGCCGGTGGGGTTTGGGGCAGGCGGGTTGCCGATGGGCATGCAGGTCTTTGGCCCGCGTGGCGCGGATGCGGATATATTGTCAATCGGGGTCGCGTATCACGACGCAACAAGGTGGCCCCAAAAACAACCGGCTTGAGGAGAGCGCCGGAAACAGGAGGAGAAACAGAGCATGGAAAAACCCTTTGGGGTTCCGGATATGGGACCTGTGGATACCGGAATGCTGCGCGAGGCGTTGCGCCGTGCCTGGGCTGATTTTCGTCGGGCACCAGTTTTTGGCCTGTTGTTCGGTGGGTTCTATGTTTTGGCTGGCTTGGCCATGGCGTGGGTCACGGTGCAGACGCAGACGTCATACTGGCTGGTGTTGGCCACCATCGGCTTTCCACTACTCGGCCCCTTTGCGGCGGTGGGGTTGTATGAGGTGTCACACCGGCTGGAACAGGGTGACCCATTGAATTTCAAAGAGGTTTTCGGCGTGGTCCTGCAGCAGAGCCGCCGTCAATTACCGTCCATCTGCGCGATCATCGTGGTGATTTTTCTGTTTTGGTTTTTTCTTGGCCATATGATCTTTGCGTTGTTCATGGGGCTGTCGACCATGACCAACGTCTCCAGTTCGCTAGAGGTCTTTATGACGCCCAATGGCCTGATTATGCTGGCCGTCGGCAGCGTTGTGGGTGCCATTTTTGCGCTTATTCTATACATGATCACGGTTCTTTCGATCCCGATGTTGCTGGACCGGGAACTGGACTTCGTGACCGCGATGATCGCCAGTTTCAGCTATGTCCGTTCGAACCCGAAAATCATGCTGGGGTGGGGTGTGTTCGTGGCTGTCGTGACATTTTTGGCCATGATCCCGTGGTTTTTGGGGTTGTTGATCCTTTTGCCGTTGCTGGGGCATGCCAGTTGGCACCTGTATCGTCTGATCACTCTGGCAGGAGCCGGGAAAGACGCTTGAAGAGCCTATGCAGCGCTTTGCTTGAGCCGTTTGGCAGCGCGCGCCGCAGGAAGGGCGGCCTTTGCCTGATTGCCCAAATAGTTCAGCGAAATCCGGCGCATTGTGGTCGCCTGAGCGTTGGTCTTGGACAGGCAAATTGCAATGCCACGCCATCGCTCGGAGTTTTCTTCAGCGCCGCGCGTTACAAGGTAGATACGGCTGTTTTGGGCTGCGCGGCTGGACATAAGGATAAAAATCTGCCGTCCGGCGCAAGCCGCGATGCCTTGTACTTCACGTCTGGTGGTGTCGGCCGGTATCCCCTCATTTTCGGGCTCATAGCTGCGCACCAGGGTGCATTGCGGCAAACGGCGCGTGTGGATCAGCCGGTGTCTGGTCATGGGAGATCCGTCCAGTCCCGTTTCCGTCGCATAATAAAAGCCCGCCGGCAGCAGGTTTTCGGTTAGCGTCGAGGGGCCGGACCCCAGGAATTCAGTCAGGGCCGAAGCCGCCGGATGTTCCGGTGGCGTTTCAATTTCCTCCAGAGGCCGCAACAGGATACGGGCGTCGACCTCGAAAAACCGGCACATGCGATCCAGAACATCGGGGCGGGGAAAGCTCTCACCGGCCAGATATCTGTTGAATTGGGTCCTGTTGATGCCCAGCTGGCGGCACAGCTCGGACACGGACGAATATTGCCGCGACAATTGTCGCAGATTGTCGCCGAACATCCGGCGCAATTCATCAGGACTGCGGATACTCATGGTCATTTCTGTCCCAGGTTCCAGAGTGTCATTTCAAAAAGTGCGACGCACCCGACCTTTTTGGCCGTGCATGCATTCACAATCGTACTGGTGACCCCAGCTGGCGCATCCCAACACCACGCTACGCCCCCGAAGTTAACGTAGGGGCAGGCAAACGCAATAGGCTTTACGTCAATTTGTATGATCTTTTTGGGTAACCATGCTCATAAGCAACATACAGCAGTATTGTTTGAGCATGTCCTGGGACTGCGCCTCGCCCCGGTACCAAAAGGGGGGCGAGGCGAAAAAGTCAGTCGCCGCGCAGCAGGGCGGCCACGCCGGTGCGTGCAATCTCGACAAGGCCCAGCGGGCGCATCAGATCGGCAAAGGCATCGATTTTGTCCGGGGCACCGGTGAGTTCGAAGATGAACGAATTCAACGTGCTATCGACAACGCTGGCGCGAAAGATATCGGCCAGACGCAGCGCCTCGACCCGCTTGTCGCCCGCGCCGACAACCTTGATGATCGCCAGTTCCCTCTCGACCGAGGGGCCTTCGACAGTCAGGTCGTGAACATCGTGCACCGGAACGATACGGCCCAATTGGGCTTTGATCTGTTCGATCACCTGAGGGGTGCCGGTGGTGACGATGGTGATGCGGCTTAGGTGGCCAGTGTGATCCACCTCGGCGACTGTCAGGCTTTCGATGTTGTAACCCCGGCCCGAAAACAATCCGATCACCCGGGCCAAGACACCCGGTTCGTTTTCGACCAGGACAGCAATCGTATGGCGTTCCTGCACGTCCGAAAACGTGGGGCGTAGGTTATAGGCGGAATGGCGCGTTGCGCCTTGTTTGATATGTAGGGCAGACATTTATGTCCCTTTCATAATCCTGTGATGGCCGGGTGCCAGAGCACCCAACAAAATCCGTCGAATTGTGTTAGACCAGAACCGAGCCTTTGGAATCGATCACGCCCTGCGTCTCGGCTTCGCCCAGCAGCATCTCGTTATGCGCCTTGCCCGATGGGATCATGGGGAAGCAGTTCTCGTGCTTTTCGACCAGACAGTCGAAGATCACTGGACCGTCATAGTTGATCATCTCCATGATCGCGTCATCCAGATCGGCCGGATCGGAACACAGGATACCCTTGGCCCCAAATGCCTCGGCGAGTTTGACGAAATCGGGCAGGGCTTCGGACCAGGAATGCGAATATCGTTCGCCATGCAGCAGTTCCTGCCACTGACGCACCATACCAAGGCGTTCATTGTTCAGAATGAACTGTTTCACCGGCAGGCGGTACTGCGCCGCAGTGCCCATTTCCTGCATGTTCATCAGCCACGAAGCCTCGCCTGCGACGTTGATGACCAGTGCATCCGGGTGCGCCATCTGCACGCCGATGGAGGCGGGGAAGCCGTAACCCATGGTGCCCAATCCGCCCGAGGTCATCCAGCGGTTCGGATCTTCGAACCCCAGATACTGTGCGGCCCACATCTGGTGCTGACCGACCTCGGTGGTGATGTAACGGTCGTGCTTTTTGGTCAGCTCTTCCAGCCGTTCAAGCGCGTATTGCGGTTTGATCGTCTTTTCGCTGTTGGTGTAGGCCAGACAGTTCACTTTGCGCCATTCGGTGATCTGATCCTGCCACTTGGCAACCGACGCCTCATCTGTCTTGCGGCCACGCGCTTTCCAAACCTTCAGGATGTCCTCCAGCACATGTGCAACATCGCCAACAATCGGGATGTCCACGCGGATCACCTTGTTGATCGAGGACGGGTCGATGTCGATATGGGCCTTTTTCGAATTGGGCGAGAACGCGTCGATCCGCCCGGTGATCCGGTCATCGAACCGCGCACCGATGTTGATCATCAGGTCGCAGTCATGCATTGCCAGATTGGCCTCATAGAGTCCGTGCATGCCCAGCATGCCCAGCCAGTTCTTGCCCGACGCCGGGTAGGCGCCCAGACCCATCAGGGTTGAGGTGATCGGGAAGCCTGTCGCATCAACCAGTTCACGAAGCAACTGGCTGGCCGCTGTGCCGGAATTAATAACGCCGCCGCCGGTGTAAAAGACGGGTTTCTTGGCGGTCTCAATTGCGGCCACCAGTTCGGTGATCTCTTCCAGATCGCCTTTCAGGACCGGCTGGTAATGCGAGGTCGAAGGCTTCGGCGCGCTATATTCGCCCGAGGCGAACTGAACGTCCTTGGGGATATCGACCAGAACCGGACCAGGGCGGCCGGAGGTGGCGACATGGAATGCCTCGTGCATCGTGTCGGACAGCGAGTCGGTATCCTTGACCAGCCAGTTATGCTTGGTGCAGGGGCGGGTGATGCCAACGGTATCGGCCTCTTGGAACGCGTCCGAGCCGATCATGAAGGTTGGAACCTGTCCGGTCAGAACCACAATCGGGATCGAATCCAGCAGCGCATCCGTCAGGCCGGTCACGGCATTTGTCGCGCCGGGGCCAGAGGTCACAAGGGCAACGCCGGGCTTGCCGGTCGAACGGGCATAGCCTTCGGCTGCGTGAACCGCGCCTTGTTCATGCCGCACCAGAATGTGACGAATATCGTTTTGCAGAAAAATCTCATCATAGATCGGTAGCACAGCACCGCCGGGGTATCCGAATACCGTGTCCACGCCCTGATCCTTGAGGGCCTGAACTACCATCTTTGCGCCGGTCATCTCACGTGTCATCTGCTTTGCTCCGTTCGCGACATGTGTCTTGCGTTTGACAAAAAAAAGCCCCCGAGATTTTCGGAGGCGCATGGGTTCGATTATGGTTTACCGTTACCGGCCCATGCGCGTGGTTCCTACGATTACGACTAGCGTTCTCATCGCCAGAGGCTCCTTCTTTGCGTGCAGGGACATTATGAGCCGGGGGAAGGGGCGTCAACAGGCTTTTGCACCAATTTTCTAACTCTGAGGGTGAAATTTGCGACATTTTATTGCGCAGATTGACGCATGCAGGGAATATTCAGGAAAAATACCCCCTTTGACCTCCGGATTTCTGACTTGAGGGTAGTCAAAAAGCGGCATCGCGATGTCCGAAACAAGCATGATGAGCAGTTTTGACTGCGGCACGCTGAGATTGACCGAACAAAAAAGGGAGGCGGAGGATGATCCATGATCTGATAGATCTGGGGCGGTATCCGATCGATTGCCCGGGCTCGCGCGCATATGATCGGTTGATCGGTGATCTGCGCCGCGAGTTGGATCAGGACGGTTGTGCCGTTTTGCCCGGTTTTATCCACCCCGAAGGTTTGGCGCAGCTATTGAAAGAGGCGGATGCCGTGGCCGACCGCGCGCATCGGTCTTTCAACCGCACCAACGCTTATTTCTCAAAGGACGATCCACGGTTGGACCTGAACCACCCGAAACGCAGATTTTATGACCGGTCGAACGCCTTTGTTCCCGCGGACAATTTCCCCAAATCGGGTCCACTGCGCCGAATCTATGAATTCGAGGGCTTCTTGCCGTTCATACGCGATGGGCTGGATGAGCCGGAGGATCGGTTCTTTCGCTATGATGATCCGCTGGCGGATGTGATCGTCAACGTGGTCGAGGAAGGGCAGGGCTTTCCCTGGCATTTCGATACAAACAACTACACCGTGACACTGGCCATCCAGAATGGCGAGACGGGTGGGGCCTTTGAATATGTGCCGAACCTGCGCAGCGCCGAGGACGAGAATTTCTTGTCCGTGGCCTCTGTGCTGGATGGAAACCGGGCACTGGTCAGGACGCTGGAGTTGCAGCCCGGAGACTTGCAGATCTTCAAGGGCAGATACGCCTTGCACCGGGTCGCCCCGGTCCAAGGGGCGCGTAGCCGGTATGTCGGTATCTTTTCCTTTGTGGAAGCCGAAGGCATGTGTGGTGGGATTGAACGTACCAGGCAGCTGTATGGGCGGGTTCTGCCGCATCATCACCAGCGAGTGGGATTGCGCAAGGATCAGTTGTTGGATTGACCGGCTGCAGGTTACAATCGAGAGCAGAGGCTACCGTGGGAGGGGCATATGCCGGAATTGCTACAGCTTACGCCTTTTGTTCTGTGCTCGTCACTGCAAAAGCAGATTGACTTCTATTGCGACCGGTTGGGATTTACCTGCGGTTTCAGGCAGGACAATTATGCCTTTCTGTCGAGTGGTAGGGTCGCCATCCGCTTACTTGAATGCCCGCCGCGCGATGATGGGCGTGCTTTAGGGGATGATCAGTCCTTCTATATCGATGTTGCAGGGATTGATGATCTGTATGAAACCCTCAGGGCAGGGTTGGCTGATTTACCAGAGGGGCGCGTGCGTCCGCCGTTTGATCAGCCGTATCAGCAACGCGAGTTTCACGTCCTGGATGAGGATGGAACACTGGTTTTTTTTGGTGAGGACATTCGGCCAAGGCCCTGAAATCAAAAGCTCCCGCCCGTCGTCGATGCGCCATTGGCGCACCTCCTCCGGTTGGGCCGGGCAGCGCGTTCCGCGCTGCGGGATCAAAAGCCGGGGCTTGTGCCCTGCAAAACGCCATGTTCAAGCGCATAACGGGTCAGGCCGGCGGTGGATGAAATCCCCAGTTTGCGCTTGATGTTCTTGCGGTGCGTTTCAACGGTTCTGACTGATATATCCAGCGCCGCGGCGACTTCCTTGTTGGATTTGCCCTGCGCCAGTTCCAACAGGATTGTCTGTTCACGCGTGGTCAGCGCCTCGCGGGCGCTATCGCCTTTGGGCTGAAGCGATCCGCTGGCCCCGGTGCACAGGTACTGCTCGCCGCGCATCACCGCGTCGATGGCCTGTTTGATCTCGTCCGTGGGAACGTCCTTGAGAACGTAACCGCTGGCGCCGTGGCTGAGCGCGGTCGAGATGTATTCGCGGCTGTCGTGCATGGATAGGATCAGGATGCGCGTCTGGGGCAGTCGTTCCAGAATGATCTCGGTCGCGCTGAGCCCACCAAGACCGGGCATGTTGAGGTCCATCAGGATCACGTCCGGTGCCAGATCGGCGGCCCGATCAACGGCCTCTTGTCCGCTGCTTAGCGTCCCAACCACCTCGATCTCGTCATAGCTTTCAAGGATCGACTGAATCCCTTCGGCGACCATCGGGTGGTCGTCGACGATAAGAACCCGGATTGTCTGATCGCTCATGTACCGGCCTTTCGGTTAGGCGTTGCGTCTTCTTGCGGCGGCAGCATGTGGCTGAGGGGCAGGCTGACCTCAATCACCGTTCCGCTGCGTGGGGCGCGTGATGACAGAATGCGCAACGATCCGTCAAGCTGTTCGATCCGTTCCTGCATGTTGCGCAGGCCGATACCGGGGTTAGCCGGATCAGGAGTGGTGCGTAACCCACGGCCATTGTCGGTTATCCGCATTGTTGCGCCTTTCTTGTGGCCGCGCAGGTCGATTGTAACACGGGTCGCGCCGGAGTGGCGTTCAATATTGGTTAATGCCTCTTGGGCAATACGGTAGAGGGCGATCTTGCTATCCTGATCCAGCCGATTGCGGAACACCACGGTTGAGAATTCGGTCTCGATCCCGGTGCGTTCACAGAAATCGTCGGTCAGAGCCTTGAGGGCAGGGCCAAGGCCCAGATCGTCCAGAACGCCGGGCCGTAGATCTCGGCTGATGCGGCGGACTTCGGTAATGGCGGACCCAAGCGTATCGATCCCCTTGTCCAGCGGCTCGCGCGCACCGTCGTCATCACCGCGCGACAAACGGCGGCGCGCATTATCCAGGGTATAGCGCACGCCTACGAGTATCTGGCTGATGCCGTCATGAAGTTCGCGCGCCACGCGGCCACGCTCTTCTTCTTGCGCGTCGAAAACCCGCTGTGTCAGTTCCTTGAGTTTGGCATCTGCCAGACGGCGTTCGCGGACGTTCAGCAACATGCCCGAGGCGAAGACGACCAACACCGCAGCAAGAACAATTGCGCCAATATACGAGAACGTCCGTTGCACGCGGGCCTCGACCTCGGCCCGCGCGTTGGCGACTGTTGCGACGATATCGTCGATGAAAACTCCTGTGCCGACAGCCCACCGCCAATCTTGCAGGCCGACCACATAGGCGATCATTTGCGCCTCTTCGCCTGTCGAAGGTTTTTGCCACATGAAACTGTGCCAGCCCGCACCTTGACGGGCCAGGCTGATGAATTCGTCCACAACAGGGGTGCCGTCGCTATCGGTTAGCCCCTCCCAGTTCCGGTTGATGAATTCGGTCTGGCGCGGGCTGACGAGATTGTTGCCGTCATAGTCATAGACAAAAAAGAACCCGTCCTTGCCGTAGATCATCGCTGACAGGATTTGCGTCACAAGGTTCTGCGCAACCTTATCCTCTGTGGATGCCCGTCCGTAGATATAGGCAAACCCGTTTCGAGCCTGCGTGACATAGTTCTTAAGCTCTTCTTTCTTGGCTTCAATCAGTCGCCGCTCAAGCGCTTCAATTTCGCGTTCGGCGGTTGCACGGGATTCCTGAACCACAAAGAAAGCAATCGCGGCCACTGCGACGACCAGAGGGATCGCCGCCACAAGCGACAATTTCTGGCCATAGGTCAGCGAGATCAGGTTCCGGAATCCCCTCATAGGCGAATCGATACGCAAGCAGGCGGGAAATTGCAAAATTTTTGGTGAATTGGCGCATATGAGAGGGCCGACGCGCAGAATTATTTTGCATTTGTCACGGTTTGCACCCGGTAAAACACCAAAAACGCGATGCCCTACGTAGTACTAGGTATTCACATTCACATCTTGGTCATTAGGCTGACGCGCACTGAAAACGACTACGCCCGGCAATCGCTCGGGTTTTGAATATGTAGGGGAGGAACACTCATATGGATCGTCGTTCATTTCTGAAAACATCTGCTCTGGGCGGCTCGGCAGCTGCAGCCACCACGCTGGCGGCACCGGCATATGCGCAGGGCAAGCGCACGCTGACCATGGTAACCTCGTGGGGTCGCGGCCTGGCGGGTGTTTTCGACAGCGCACAGCGTTGCGCCGACAGCATCACTGCGATGTCGGACGGCAACCTGACCGTTGACATCAAGGCTGCCGGTGAACTGGTTGGTGCGTTTGAAGTCTTTGACGCGGTTTCGTCGGGTCAGGCCGACATGTATCACGCGGCGGACTATTACTTTGTTGGCCAGCACCCGGGCTATGCCTTCTTCACCGCTGTTCCGTTCGGCATGACCGCTCAGGAAATGGTGAACTGGTACTATCAGGATGGCGGCATGGAGCTGCATGACGAGCTGGGCCAGATCTTTGGTCTGAAGTCGTTCCTGGCAGGTAACACCGGCGCGCAGGCGGGTGGCTGGTACTCGAAAGAGATCAACGGTCCAGAAGACTTCCAAGGTCTGAAATTCCGTATGCCCGGTCTGGGTGGCCAAGCTCTGGGTAAACTGGGCGCGTCCGTGCAGAACATTCCGGGTTCGGAAGTGTATCAGGCGCTGTCGTCCGGCGCGATCGACGGTACCGAGTGGATCGGTCCGTGGGCTGACGAAAAAGCCGGTTTCCAGGAAATCACCAAGGTGTACTACACCGCCGGTTTCCACGAGCCGAACGCAGGCCTGTCGCTGGCAACCAACCGCGACGTGTTCGACAGCCTGACACCTGCTCAGCAGAAGATCATCGAGATTGCCGCTGCCGAAGCACACCAGTGGAACCTGGCACAATTCCTGGCCAACAACGGTGCCGCTCTGCAGCGCCTGCAATCAGGCGGCGTCAAGGTCATGGAATTCCCGGACAGCGTTTGGGATGCGTTTGGTGCGGCCAGCCAGGAAGTGCTGGACGAAAACATGGGCGACGAGCTGTTCAAGAAAATCCACGACAGCGCCATGGCGTCGTCGGCCTCGTCGGCTGGATGGCTGGACCTGTCGTCGGGTGTTTACACCACGCAGCGTAACCGCGTCCGCGGCTAAACGTTTTCCAAACGTTCCATTGGTTTCCCCGCCTTTGCGGGGAAACCTTTCTCTGTTGCGTATGCGCGGACCCATCAAACCGCTATAATCAGCAGTGCAACTGATACGACCTGGGGACAACATGCAGGACGAAAACGGTATCTCGTTCTTCGGCGCCCTGTGGAACGGACTTGTGTGGTTCGTTCAAAACATTGCCGAAGCCTTCTATAATTTCGGATACGCCATAACGCATCCGCAACTCTGGCTGAACTGGTCGGACAAAGAAGCCATCATGCGCTTTGTCTACTATGGCGGCTCGGTCGAGTTCTTCTTTGTGGTTTTCACCCTCTTTCTGGTTCTGACGGCCATCGGGCTGTACTACCGGAATTTCATGTGGGGGATGGTGCGGGGCCTGGAAGGGTTCGCCAACACCACCGGGCGCTTCTTTGCATGGGCCGGTTTGCTGATGGTCATTCAGCAGATCGTTATCGTTTTCATGCAACGCGTGTTTACCCGCCCGGATATGTCCTTTGGTCTGGGTATCCCGTTTCAAATGGATATCAGTTGGTTCGCCGAAGAGCTGAAGCTTTATAACGCGATGGTCGTCTGCCTGTGTTGCACCTACACATTTGTGCAGGGCGGCCATGTCCGTGTTGATCTGATTTATGCCGGCATCAGCCACCGCGCCAAGCGTGTGGTGGACATGTTGGGCGCGCTTTTGTTCATGATGCCGATGGCCGTGCTGACGTGGATGTATGGCTGGTATTTCATGTGGCGGCACCTGATCGTACCGAAACCGTCGGCCAGTGACACGCTGGATCGTCTGGTGATGAAATCCCGTGCGCTGCGCTGGAACATCGAAACCATCGGGTTCAGCCCAAATGGGTTCAACGGATACTTCCTGTTCAAGATCCTGCTGATTGCATTTGCCGGAATGGTGTTCCTGCACGCAATCGCATTCCTGTACCGCTCGTATCTGGAATACGTCGAAGGGCCGGACAGCGTTGGAAAATACCTCGACAAGGACAGCCTTGGCGAGGGTGAAGAAGCCTACGAAGGCGCACATTAGGGACGGAGACCCAGACTATGTTATTCGGACTTGATGGCGTCGAGATAGGCCTCATTATCGTATTCTTCTGCCTCTTCGGGGGCATCCTTTCCGGCTTTCCGGTGGCCTTTGCCATCGGCGGCGCCGGTATCATTTCATTCGGGATCATCGCGGCGCTGGATAGCGCCGGTCTGTTAATACACCAGGCAATTGATACCAGTTCCCAAGCATACCGAGACCTTGTGAATTCGGGCGTCAAACCGGACACGGTGTCGGTGTTCCGCTTCCCGGATTTACCAAGGATCGCCGAGCCGGTGTTTGTGCAAGGCTGGGAAACCGCGCTGGATCGCAACGTGTCGTTCATCGTGAACCGCATGAACGAACGCGTTCTGGCGGGGCAGTCTATTGAGACCCTGCTGGCCGTCCTGATGTTCGTTCTGATGGGCATCACGCTGGAACGCTCAAAGATCGCGAACGATCTGCTGACAACAATGGCGCGCGTCTTTGGACCGTTGCCGGGTGGTCTGGCCGTGTCGATCGTGGTCGTGGGTGCATTCCTGGCGGCCTCGACCGGAATTGTTGGCGCGACCGTGGTAACCATGGGCCTGCTGGCGCTGCCGACTATGTTGCGCAACAACTACTCGCCTGAACTGGCGACGGGTGTGATTGCGGCATCGGGCACGTTGGGGCAGATCATTCCGCCGTCCATCGTGATCGTTCTGTTGGGCACCTTGGCGGGTGATCTCTATTCAACTGCGCAGGAAACGCGCGCTCAGGACGCTGGCTGTACCGATGCGCTGACTTATCTGGGGGAACCGGCTGTGGTTTCGGTCGGGACGCTGTTCCAGGCCGCCTTGTTGCCAGGGATCATGTTGGCCTTGCTCTATGCGCTGTATGCCTTTGGCTATGCGCTGCTGAACCCTGAGAAAGCACCGGCGGTGCCAATGTCGGGTGGCAGTGGTGAGCCGATCACGCGCGGCGAAGGTCTGACCTGGTTGCTTGGTGCACCTGTTGCTCTGATCGTTGGCGCAGTTCTGCTGAGCAGCTCGGGCGTCATTGGCAGCCAGAATATCAACGTCTCGGCGTTCTCGGACATCGGTGAGGGCGCGTCGTTGCGGACCAATGTGTCCGAGCAGTGCAAGGCCTCGATGATCGAACTGCATGGGCAATCTGCCTGGGATCAAGCCGTATCCGAGCAGGAGGCGATTGACGCCGCAGGTGGTGTCGCCAACGCCGAACGACTGAGCGAAGAGGCGCTGGTCGAGGCGCGCGAGGCCAAGATCGCCGCTGCGGCGCCGATTGGTACTGGTGTTGCGGTGATTGTGGTTCTGCTGGGTCTGACACTGGTCATGGGCCGCGGCATTGCGCCGTCCAAACCGACGCAACCGTTAATCCTAGGGGCTATCGGTCTGCTGTTGATGTTGCTGGTTGATGTTCTGTTGATTGCACCAACAACGTCTTCGGGATTGACCTTCGTCCTTCTGGCTTTGCCCTTTGCCTTGGCAATGTACGGCTGCAAGGAGGCGGCAGCCCGGTGTGCCACGAACGATCTGATCCGGGTGGTCTTCCCGCCATTGGTTCTGATTATCGCGGTGCTAGGATCAATTCTGGGTGGTGTGACCAACCCGACACCAGCGGCCGCGTTGGGAGCGGGCGGAGCGATCATGCTGGCAGCCTATCGCAAGCTGCAGGACCAAGAGCGCTCGGGCAAGGTGATCATCTGGGCCACTTTTGCCGTGATCATTGCGCTGCTGATGGGCGTGAACTTTGATTTGCGCATCAATCAGAGCAATGTGAACTTTGAGACCTGGGTCGCCTTCATAATTGCTTACGGTGCTTATCTGTATGCTCTGTTCGGTCTGTTGTTTGGGTGCTGGGTTTTGTTCACCAGCGGTGTTCTGACGCCCGTGGTGCGCGAGACGGCCAAGGTGACCTCGATGGTGTTCACGATCCTGATCGGATCGCAACTGCTGAACCTGGTGGTGATCTCGTTCGGAGGAGAGCACTATATTCAGCAGTTCCTGCGCAGCTTTGACAACGAGTTCACGGTCTTCCTGATCGTGATGCTGGTTCTGTTCATTCTGGGCTTCGTGCTGGATTTCCTCGAGATCATCTACATCGTGATCCCCATCGTGGGACCGGTGATTTACGGTGGCTCGTTCGATCCGAAATGGGTGACGATCATGGTGGCGGTGAACCTTCAGACGTCGTTCCTGACGCCGCCCTTCGGGTTTGCGCTATTCTACTTACGAGGGGTCGCGCCCAAAGAAGTCACAACAGGCCACATCTATCGTGGGATCATTCCGTTCGTGATCATTCAGGTGGTCGGGATTGCGATCCTGTGGTTCTTCCCGTCGATCGTGACCATCGTTCCGGATCTGATCCCGAATTGATGCGACGTTCATAACCAAATTGAAAAGGGGGCCTGTGGGCCCCCTTTGCTTTGGTGTTGGGGGAAGGGGCGCTGCCCCTTCTTGGTCTGCGACCAATTCAACTCCGGGGTATTTTTTGCGAGATGAAGTGCGGATCAAGTGAACTGGATCAGGTCCCAGCGATTGCCGAACGGGTCGCGCCAGACGGCGACGGTGCCATAGGGCTCATTGCGCGGGTCTTCTTCGAAATGGACGCCTGCTGTGACCATTGCGTTGTGGTCACGTTGGAAATCATCTGTTTGAAGGAAAAAGCCGACGCGCCCCCCGGTTTGGTTTCCAACGGCGGCGGTCTGGCTTGGGCCATCGGCCTTTGCCAGCAGCAGGGATGCGTCACCCGAACCCGGCGGGGCAACCCGGATCCAGCGTTTGCCGCCGCCGAGGTCAATATCCTGCAGCAGGGTGAAACTGAGTGTTTGGGTATAGAAGGCGATCGCGTCGTCGTAGTCCGGCACCACGAGGGTGACGGCGAAAAGACTTTGGGTCATGGGGTGTCAGCCCTTGGTGGGGTGGCGGTCGGGCAGTTGAATGCTGGCAACCTGTTCCGCGATTGGCGCGGTGGACAAAGGGTGGCGGCTGGAATCCGTCAGTTCAGATGGATTGTTTACGCTGATCCATTCGCCCTGGTAATAGGCTTCAAGCCCCGAGAAGCGCGCTTTGTAACCCATCTTGGGGCTGCCCGGCACCCAGTATCCAAGGTAGACATAGGGCAACCCGGCTTCGCGCGCGATGTCGATGTGATCGAGGATCATATACGTGCCCAGCGAGTTCTGCGGTTGCTGGGGGGTATAAAACGAGTAGACCATGCTGAGGCCGTCATCCAGGACATCTGTCAGGCTGACGCCGATCAGATCCCCGGATTTAGGGTCGGCATATTCCACGACCCGGCTTCGGATCGGGGTTTCTTCGATCATCGCGGCGAATTCGAAAACGTCCATATCGGCCATTCCACCATCCGCGTGGCGAGTGTCCAGATAGCGGCGGAAGAGTTCGTATTGCTCGTCCGTGGCCCAGGGTGAATTCGCCCTGCGTTGCAGGTACGCGTTGCGTTTAGCCGCACGTTTCTGGCTTTTGCTTGGGCGGAAGGCCGTCACGTCGATCCGGGCCGACAGACAGGCCGCGCAATCGGAGCAGGACGGGCGGTACAACACGTTTTGCGATCGGCGAAACCCTTGTTGGGACAATGAGTTATTTAGCTGATCTGCACCTTCCCCCTGAAGGGCAGTGAACAATTTACGCTCCATCCTGCCCTCAAGATAAGGGCAAGGCTGTGGGGCCGTCACATAGAATTGTGGCGCGATTGGCAGCGTGTGTCGCATGAACGTTCCGTGTTTCCTTGGACCGGATGATAACAACCGATCCTAAAACCGCCAAGTGATTCACGTCGTTGAATTTTTTACGCGCGCTGGTTGATCATGACAGTTCCAAGGAACGCATCAGTAAGTCCCTGGCCACGTGCGCTGGTCAGCATCATGATGACTGAGATGATCTGTATGACCGGAAAGGCCATGCTGACAAAATACCCGGCCGTGTGGGCCACCGCTTTGCCCAAATCCATCCGGGATCCGAATGAATCGCGCAGTTCGATCCCCATAAAGCGCATGCCCAGTGTGGCCGAGCCATTGGCGATGGTAATCACGCGGTAGACGAAACTGACGACGGCGTAGATCAAGGCCAGGACGAAGAAGCCCAGACCAAAGGTCAGCAGGATGGCCACCGTACACAACAGCGAGATAAAGGCGATGTCGAAAAGCCAGGCGATAAAACGCTTGGTCGCGACAGACTGGTAAAACTCCGGCTGTCGGTCTGGGTCGGGCAGGTGGGTCATATGTTGATTTCCGGCTGAGAATTTAGGACACCCTGTCCCGAATGTTGGGACAGGGCAAGGTCGGCTTAGGCGCGTTCGCCGTTTTCAGCCTCATCGTTGTTTTCACGGGCGCGTTCGTCCATGAACTGGTCAAACTCGGCCTTGTCTTTGGCGTCGCGCAGGCGGCGCAGGAAGGATTCGAATTCCTGTTGTTCGCGCTCGAGCCGGGCCAGGGTGTCGGACTTGTAGGCGTCAAACGCGCTATTGCCGGATGGCTTCATCGCACTCATGTGGCTGTGCCAGGATTTGCGACTGCTGCAGGATTTGCTAAACATGCGTTTGCTCCAGATCATATAGGCAAGAAGCGCCAGGCCAACGGGCCAGAAAAAGATGAAACCAAGGACCATGGCGGCGATCCAGGCCCCTTTGCCCTTGTCATCCATCCAGGCTTCGGCACGAGAGAGCCACCCCGGATTTTGTGGGACGGCGTGGTCGGACAATGCGGTCATTTGGGTTCTCCGGGTTTGATGTAAATTGCGTTCACATTGTCTAGATGGGGACTGAAGCGGGGGTTGCAAGGGGTCGATGTAAAAATGATTTACATTTTGGTTTTTGCGACGGTTGACCTTGCTGCGGAACGGGCGCACTTTCCGCCTATGCAACATGTTGAAAATACGACACCTCCGACGCTGGATGAAATTCTAAACCTGGAAAAGCAGGTTTGGACCGCCCTGATGGAAGGCAACGCGGCTGCAGACCGGGCCTTGCTGAGCCCAGATTTTCTTGGGGTTTATCCGACGGGGTTCGCGAACCGGGATGATCACGTGGGACAGTTTGCCGACGCGCCGACGATGGCGCGCTATGAGCTAAGCGACACCCGGTTGCGAGTTTTGACCTCGGATATGGTTCTGCTGTCGTACCGGGCCGACTATCAGCGACCCAAGGCCGAGGGTTGGGAGGCGATGCTAATCTCGTCGCTTTGGGAGCGGCGGCATGACGTCTGGGTCAACAGTTTCAGTCAGGATACGCCCCTGGAGGGGAAATGACCGGGCCTCTTTCCATTCAGCGCCTGCCACGTGCATTCGACCAGTCGCTTGGCGATGATGCGCGCGCGGCGGTCAGCGGCATTACATCCGAACAGGGCGAGTTGATCGCTGGGGCAGCAGGGTCCAGCCCCTATCTGAAAAACTTGATCGATCACGAAAACGATTGGTTGGCCTCAGCGCTCCAACACCCCGATGACGCGCTGGCCGACGTTTTGCAGGCTGCGCGAATGCTACCGCCGGATCAGTTGAAACCGGGGCTGCGGCTGGCCAAGCGACGGATGGCGTTGCTAACCGCTCTGGCCGATCTGGCGGGCGCGTGGCCGTTGGAAAAGGTGACCGCGGCGCTAACCGATTTTGGCGCGTTGGCGGCGGATGTGGCGGCCAAGGCCGAGATCGCCAACCTGATCCGGCGCGGCAAACTTCCGGGCATGGGGCCGGACGATGTCGAAACCGCCGCCGGGATGATTATCCTGGCGATGGGCAAGATGGGCGCGTACGAGTTGAATTACAGCTCGGACATCGACCTGATCGTCCTGTTCGATGAGACGCGGTTTGATCCCGATGACTTCTACGAAGCGCGGCAAGGCATGGTGCGGGCGACACGCAATTTCTGCGCCACGCTCAGCGATAAGACGGCGGATGGGTATGTATTCCGCACTGATCTGCGCCTGCGCCCGGATCCGGCTGTGACGCCGGTCTGTATGGCGGCTGAGGCAGCCGAGCGGTACTATGAAAGCCTGGGCCGCACGTGGGAGCGCGCGGCCTATATAAAAGCACGCCCATGCGCTGGCGATATTGTGGCAGGACAACGGTTTCTGGATACGCTGCGCCCCTTTGTCTGGCGGCGTCACCTGGATTTTGCTGCCATTCAGGACGCCCATGACATGCGGCTGCGCATACGTGAAAATAAGGGAACCGGCGGTGCTCTGACCATTCCGGGTCATGACATGAAACTGGGGCAGGGCGGCATTCGCGAAATCGAGTTCTTTACCCAGACCCGCCAGTTGATCGCTGGGGGTCGAGACCCTGACTTGCGCGTGCGCGGCACGGTGCCCGGATTGGCGGCGCTTGCCGAAAAAGGCTGGGTCCCGCAGGACGTGGCAGACAAGCTGACCGACCACTACCGCGCCCATCGTGAGGTCGAACACCGTATCCAAATGGTCCATGACGCTCAGACCCACAAGGTGCCGCAATCGCCGGACGGGATAGAACGCGTCGCTTGCCTGATGGGAGTAGACGTCGACGAACTGACCCGTGACCTGACCCACAGGCTGACCGAAGTGCACGACCTGACCGAAGGCTTTTTTGCGCCCGGTTCCTCGACGCGAGCGCCAGTTGGCGAGGTGGATTTTGACCAGAACGTTCTGGCCCGCTGGACGACATATCCTGCACTGCGATCGCAACGCGGCGCGCGGATTTTCGAACGTCTCAAGCCCGAGTTGCTATCGCGTTTGGCAAAAACGGCGCAACCGGACGAGGCGCTGCGGGCGCTGGATGGTTTTCTGTCAGGCTTGCCCGCCGGCGTTCAGCTGTTCTCACTGTTTGAGGCCAACCCCCACCTGATCGACCTGCTGATTGATATCGTCGGGACATCCCACGCGCTTGCGGCGCATCTGTCGCGCAATGCATCGGTGTTTGATGCGGTGATCGGCGGCAGTTTCTTTAGCGACTGGCCGGGGCAGGCTACACTGCAGGCGGATCTGGATCAGGCCCTTTCGGAGGAATCAGATTACGAAAGCCAGTTGGATCTGGCCCGCCGCTGGTGCAAGGAATGGCACTTTCGCGTTGGCGTTCATCACCTGCGCGGGCTGATCGATGGTGAACAGGCGGGGCAGCAATACGCTCAGCTTGCAAGCGCGGTGATTGCCGCGATCCTGCCGCGCGTATCGAATCATTTTGCCCGTAAACACGGCCCTGCCCCGGGGCGCGGTGCAACCGTGCTGGGCATGGGGTCACTTGGGGCTGGGCGGATCAACTCGCAATCCGATTTGGATATGATCGTGATCTATGACCCGCTGGATCAGGATATGTCCGAGGGGCCACGCCCCTTGGCCACTCGCACTTATTATGCACGGTTTACGCAGGCGCTGATCACGGCCCTATCAGCGCCGATGTCGCAAGGGCGGCTGTATGAGGTCGATATGCGCCTGCGTCCGTCAGGCAATCAGGGGCCGGTGGCGACAAGTTGGGCCAGCTTTACAAACTATCAGCAGAACGAAGCGTGGGTTTGGGAACATCTTGCCCTGACACGGGCCCGCGTTATCGCCGGAGACGATGGTTTGGCCGAAGATATCGAGACGTTCCGCACAACCCTGCTGTCGCAACCGCGTGACCAGCAGAAGGCCCTGCGCGAAGTGGCCGAGATGCGCGCCCGCTTGGCCGCAGCCAAATCACCTGCGGGGATCTGGGACGCCAAAAACGGCCCCGGCCGGATGATGGATATCGAACTGATGGCCGAAACCGGGGCGCTGTTGTCAGGCGTCGTACAGCGCGATGTGCATTCCGGTTTGGATGGCGCCGTCGCTGCTGGTTTGCTGGACGTCGCTCAGGCGCAAACGCTGAAGGACTGCTACGACCTATGCTGGTCCGTACAATGCGCGGCGCGCTTGTTGTCCGGCAAGGTCATCGAAGCTGACAAGGTCGGCGAGGGCGGATCTGCCTTCCTGTGCCGCGCGACTGGATTTGAACAGGTTGAACAGCTGCAAAGCGCGCTGCAAGACAACTACAGCACGGCCGCCGAGATTATTGGCGGCGTGATCAGGGACGAAGATGATGGCGCAGAGTAAAGATCCAAATGATCACAAGGGGTTGATCCGCGAAGCGTACCGGATCGCAGGCATCACGTTGCCTGAATGCCGCAGCATCTTTCTGGACTGGGCTCTCAGCCTGCCTGCTGAACGGGACCAATCCCAGGCGTTGATCGACCTGCATGCCGCCTATTCCCAGCAGGACGCCGATCACCCGATGACGCAGGTGCTGGCAGAGGGATTACAAACTGCCCAAGCGCCCAAGCGCCGGGGCGGTTGGCGGTCCCGCGACCGCTAGGGCTTTTCCCCCGGGGTATTCGCGACTATGAGGGCTTCATGACCCAAACTGCCGATCACTCCCGTATCCGCCTGAAACCCAAAGCCAACGCACGTGGCCTGCGCCACGGTTTTCCGTGGGTGTATGCCAATGACATCGTGACGGATCGCCGGACGCGTAAAATCCCGGCAGGGGCGCTGGCGGTGCTTGAGGATGACAAACGCGCGCCCATAGCGCTGGTTGCGGTGAATCCTGACTCCAAAATCATGTGCCGCGTTCTGGACCGAGATCTGGACGTGCAACTGGACGCCGCGTGGTTCGAAACCCGCCTGCGTCGCGCGCTTGAGATGCGCGAACGCCTGTTCGACGCACCCTATTATCGCCTGATCCATGCCGAAGCGGACGGCTTTCCCGGCGTCATCATCGATCGGTTTGGCGATGCCTGTGTGATCCAGCCCAATGCCGCGTGGGCCGAGGCGCATCTGGAAACTCTGACCGAGGCTCTGGTCACTGTTACCGGCGTGACAACCGTGCTCAAAAACGCGTCGGGCCGGACACGAGGGCTGGAAGGCCTGGATGATGTGAACCTCACCCTGCGTGGCACCGCCCCCGGTGCGCCGCTGCCGGTGCCGATGAACGGCGCCACGTATATGGCCGACCTGACAGGCGGCCAAAAAACCGGGCTGTTCTACGACCAACGGCCCAACCACGCCTTCGCCAAGCGACTGGTGCAGCCCGGCGCGCGGGTATTGGACGTCTTCAGTCACGTGGGCGGATTCGGGCTGGCCATGTTGGCCGGTGGCGCGGGGCAGGCGCTGTCCGTAGATGGATCTGCAGCCGCGCTGGACCTCGCGGCCAAAGGGGCCGAGGCCTCTGGTTTTGCTGACGCGTTCCAAACCAGACAAGGCGATGCCTTCGATGCCCTGACCCAATTGGGTGAAGAGGGCGCGCAGTTCGACGTCGTCATCTGCGATCCACCCGCCTTTGCGCCTTCGAGACAAGCGCTGGACGCTGGCCTGCGCGCCTATGAACGTGTGGCCCGCTTGGCGGCAGCTCTGGTCAAACCCGCCGGTTATCTGGGCCTGTGCTCGTGTTCACACGCGGCTGATCTGGGCCGGTTCCGCGACGCGTCGTCTCGTGGGATTGGTCGGGCGGGGCGACAGGCGCAACTGATCCATACGGGCTTTGCCGGACCCGACCATCCGCAACTGCCGCAACTGGCGGAAAGCGGCTATCTCAAAGCCGTGTTCTACCGGCTGTGAAGGCGGTTCTGGATACCTGCGTAATCTACCCTACGGTGATGCGAGAGATGCTGCTCGGCGCTGCCAAACTAGGCCATTTCACGCCCGTATGGTCGGCGCGCATCCTCGGGGAATGGGCGCGCGCGGCCCGCAAGCTGGGCCCTACAGGCGAGGCTCAGGCTCGTGCTGAAATTGCACTGGCGCAAGCCAATTGGCCGAAAGCCGAGTTTCCTGCAGCAACCAATGTCGAACAGCGGCTCTGGCTGCCGGACAGCGCGGATATCCACGTTCTGGCAACGGCCGTTGCATCCTCGGCGGACGTGATCGTTACCGTCAACGCCAAAGACTTTCCCCGAAACATCCTGTCCGAGGAAGGGCTGGACCGCCGCGATCCGGACAGTCTGCTGCACGGATTCTGGCAATCCGATCCCGGGGGCATAAGCGACACAGCCAACCGTGTCCTGGCCGAGGCCAACCGCCTGTCGGGCGACCAATGGACCTTGCGCCCGCTGATGAAAAAAGCCCGTCTCCCACGTCTGGGCAAAGCGCTCGCCGCGTAACCGGGATTCAGCTTCATCCGGCTAAAAATATCCCGGAGAGCGCGAGAGGCTGGCCTCTCGCTGCCTTTAAATCAGCCACGGGTCCAACGCTGCTCTAATGCCTCCAGGGCCGCGATCCGTTCGTCTGTTTTTGGATGGCTCATCAACCAGGCGGGCACAACGCCAGCACGCTGCTGCGTCAGGTCTTCCAGCTTGTGAAACAACGACTTCTGCGGTCCGATTCCGATCCCGGCTTTGGTCAGCAAAGCGGCGGCATACTCATCAGCTTCATACTCATCACTGCGCGACAGGCGCGACGCCAACAGGTGTGTCAGCATATTGGCAATCCACGCGCCGATGAACGGGATAAAGCGGTTCAGCAGCATCATCAAAGCGGCCCGCAGCGCATTCTGCCCGGAAAAATCGATCATCCGGCGGCGCGCATGCCCCAGTGCCACATGACCCAATTCATGCGCGATGACGCTGGCCATTTCCTCGGCGGAAACCTCGCCACTGCGAAATTTGCGGTAGAATCCACGCGTGATGAAAATCCGCCCGTCAGGTGCTGCCAAACCGTTCACCGGGTCAATCTCATAGATGTAGACCGGCACCCGGTCGATCTCTAACGCTGCAGCCAGCCGGTCGGTCATGCGTTTCAGGGCAGGGTCGGCCAGCTCGGTGGATTTTGCATCCAGATCCTTATGTGTGCGCCAGACGGAAATCCGGTACATCACAAGGGCATAGGCAATGGCCAGCAGGATCGGGGTCAGACGTAGCATCTTACAAATATGGTTCCGGGCCGGGGATTAGGCAACCGCGCTTGAGCTTTTGTGCCATAAAGGTGAATGGGTCCAATTCTCGCCCATTTTCCCGCATAGCACGAATTCGATGCAAGGTTTTCAACAAGGTAGATTTTGTTATGAAGAGTTTCTGTTTGCGGATGTACATATTTTGCCTGCGATCATTGGGGATGTACGGCATTCTTGTGTCTGTAGCATCGGCCGGGGCGCTGGCCGTCGGCTTTTCTAAGGGGTTCCACATTGGACCGTTGGTTTTGTCCACATCGATTGCGTTAGCTATCAGTTTGGCGATGGCCATTTCGAAGCTGACGCCAAGTTGGCTGGCTGACCCCGCTGGAATGATCAAAGCCTTTGTCATTTTTGTGGGCTCGGGGCCGCTCGTTCTTCTATTCGGGATCGTCAGTATGACCGTAGTTCTGCCCATGGAACTAGACGCTTCACTGGGTAAATCGCTTTCTATTCTGATCGCGCTTCCCGCATGGGCTTTGGGGGTTGGTTTGGGCTGGACCGCCCTAATTTATGGAATTCTGCCGGACAAAAGCCAGCCCGGTCCTTCACCGCTGCCCGGCGCAGCACCTCCGCCGCCACCGACTACAAGCGCTGATTTGCGAAGCCTACGTCAGTCCCGTATGAGTCGATGAGTACTGAAGAAACGCGCCCATTCATATCGGCTTAGTCGTCGTTTCGGCGGCTTGCGCGGCGCATTTTTACAATCAATATATCGTCACAGTGTGAAACACAGTGGCTGCCAGACTTGTCGCAGGGCAGGTCGCGCCATAACTTTGAAATTATGTGGTCATTTGCCGATATCCGCCCGGCCTATAGCAGGGCTGAACGTGTCAGTGATGGCGTTGTTCATATCCTTGGCGTCACTGCGGCTATCGTTGCCGTTCCGGCGCTGATCGCGTTGACCGCCCTATACCGGACTGAGCCTGCTGCGGTTCTTGGGGTCTCGGTCTACGGCTTCACTCTTATTCTGATGCTGTCGTTTTCGGCTTTGTACAATATGGTACAATCTGATCGATGGAGTGAGTTGCTGCGCCGCCTCGATCACTCGGGGATTTACGTCAAAATTGCAGGTACTTACACGCCATTCATCTTACTTTCCGGTGCCCCAATGACCGGACTCATGATCGGTCTTTGGTCATCTGCGACCCTTGGATCAATCCTGAAAATGATCGACCCTCACCGGTTCCGTTGGTTTGGTTTGGCGCTGTATGTGTTGATGGGATGGGCGTCCGTCTGGGCGGGTCAATCGCTGCTGGCCGACTTGTCGCAGCCTGTTGTGGCGCTGATGATCACCGGAGGCATCGTCTATACCGCGGGCATCGCCTTTTATCTTCTGGATTGGTTGCCGTTCCACAACACAATCTGGCATGTCTTCGTTCTGACAGGCAGCGTGTTGTTTTTCCTTGCGGTTTCGTTCCGTATTGCCTGGGCGCCGGTCCTGCAGATATGACGGTCAGCGGGTCAGTTCCCGCATCCCCTGTTCCAAACCGGCCAGCGTCATCGGCACCATGCGGTCCTCGAAAACCTCGCGGATCATGCCGATGGAATGGGTGTATTCCCAGTACTTTTCCGGCACCGGATTGATCCACAGATTTGATGTCCACTGCTCGCGCGCGCGCTGCAGCCAGACCTGACCGGCTTCTTTGTTCCAATGTTCGTTCGCGCCTCCGGGATAGGCAATCTCATAAGGGCTCATCGAGGCGTCGCCGACGAAGATGCACTTGTAGTCTGAACCATAGGTGCGCAGTACTTCGTGGGTCGGAGTCTGCTGATCCCATCGGCGGTGATTGTCACGCCAGACGCCTTCATACAGGCAGTTGTGAAAGTAGTAATATTCCAGATGCTTGAACTCGGTTCTTGCAGCGGAAAACAGCTCTTCGACAACTTTGATATGTGGATCCATCGAGCCGCCCACATCCAGAAACAACAGCACTTTGACTGCGTTGTGACGCTCGGGGCGGGTTTTGACGTCGAGATAGCCATGTTCGGCGGTGGCGCGGATGGTGCCGTCCAGATCCAGTTCCTCGGCCGCACCTTCGCGGGCCCAGCGACGCAGGCGCTTCAGCGCGACCTTGATATTGCGCGTACCCAGTTCAACCGTGTCGTCCAGGTTCTTGAATTCACGCTTGTCCCACACCTTGACCGCGCGCTGATGGCGGCTTTCCTTTTGGCCGATACGCACACCTTCGGGGTTATAGCCATAAGCCCCGAACGGCGACGTCCCGGCGGTGCCGATCCACTTGTTGCCCCCCTGATGGCGGCCTTCCTGATCCTTGAGACGCTCGCGCAGCGTCTCCATCAGTTTTTCAAAGCCGCCCATGGCCTCGATCTCGGCTTTTTCTTCGTCTGAAAGGTGTTTCTCGGCCATCTTGGCCAGCCATTCGGCAGGGATATCGACAGCTTCGAGCACCTGATCAAAGCTGATCTCTTCCAGACCTTTGAAGCTGGCGGCAAAGGCCTGGTCGAACTTGTCGATATTGCGCTCGTCCTTCACCATCGACACGCGGGCGAGGTAATAGAACGCCTCAACATCATAGGTCGCCAGCCCCTTTTTCATGCCCTCCAGAAAGGTCAGGTATTCGCGCAGTGATACGGGAATGCCAGCTTTGCGGAGGTTTTCGAAAAAGGGCAGAAACATGCGTTAACCCACCAAACGAACCAGGATCAGGGAAAGCACCAGACCTACAATGGCAAATGCGATGCCGTAACCGGCCGCATATTGGGCAATATCTGCGCCGCTGCCATTGCGTTTGCGAGCCTTCATCGCGCCAAGGATCGCCCCTAACAACGCCATTCCCAAAACTACGACCATGCGTTACCCGCCTCTGTTGTTGGTGGGCGGACCTTCCGCAACTTCCTGCATCAGCGACCGGACCACGACTTCCGAGCCAAAGCCGTATCGCGCCCATGCAAGACTGTCCAGTCTGACGGTACGTGCCTGATTTGGTCGTCCGGCCTGATTGAGCGCTTCTGATTTCAACAAAAGTAGAGTAGCCAACTGAGCGGCGTTTTCGGCCTGCGACATGACAGCTATTGCCTTGTCTAATTCAGGCAGGACCTCCGGTCCCTTGCCCTGCGCAAGTGCGAAGGCAGCAGTTTGCGTAGTCACATAGGCCTGATGGATTTCGGTTCCCGGCGTCGCACGCAGATACTGCATGGCAATGTCGTATTGTTTGATCGCTTCGCGGGAATCGTCGAATTGTGCCATTCGGCCGAGGATATAGTACGGATATGCCCGCCGGTGGTCGGTCCAACCCTGTTCACGTCCGATCTGGACCGCTCTTTCCGCAGCTTTCACTCGGTTGCGGGTGCTTGGCCTTGATCCAAGCGATTTTTGGACGGCGTTGATCCACTCGCGCGGGGTGTCCGAAACGGGTTGCGCGGGTAAAGTGTCGCCGCGCGGGTTCAGTCGGCGAAGGATGCCGGGCAGGACGGACTGGACTTGTTCGCGAGTCATGCCGCTGCGCAGTTGGGGCGAGTAAGCCGTGCGCAGGATCAGCATGTCAAAGCCGGTCAGAATGGTGTGGATATTGTCGTCGTTGAACACAGAATCCGGCAGGTGGTACAGATCATTCAGCGGCCCCAGAGCCTGCGCCAGTTCCTCGTGCAGGCAGTCGCGTTTTTCCTGAGGGCTGACGTCATAGGGAATGAAAATGCCCAGCCGTTCACGGCTGCGCAGCGCGGTCCAACTGCTTTTGCGTTTGCGCCGGTCCTGTCGGTATTCCTCAAAGCTTGAGGCGTTGGGAACCACGAAACAGGCGGCTTGGGGCAGGATGCGTTGGATCTGCTCCTGGCTGACGGCCTCAATGGTGATATTGGCCTGGCCCTCCGTTATCTGGCGAATGTCGATCCCGGCCTCGCGTTGTAGACGCGTCAACAACCGGGTCAGATCGCGCTGCATTGACGGTGTGGGTGATCCCGTAAGTCGAACGGTGACGGGGACCTCGAACCGAGTGAAGACGGGTAATGTGGCGCCGCCTTCGAGCGCGAAGTGCAAAGAAAGGAAATCGGCTGCAATATTAGCGTTCGACCGGGCGGGTGGTCTGGGTCGGGTTGACGTGAACGCTTTGGCGGGCGGCAGGTTTGCCTCGATCGCCTTAACGCGTGATGGCGGTTCAGGGGGGGTAACCGCGGTGCATCCGGCGACGGCAAAGCCAAACAGGACCGCAGCGACCCTGATCATGGACGTTGATACCGGATAAAGGGCGTTTGTTTGCCGATCCGATCATAGAGCTTGCGCGCTGTGTGATTGAACTCTTGCGTCAGCCAATAGACGGATGGCGCTCCTCGCCGGTCGGCCTCATCATACACAGCTTGAATCAACGCGCGGCCAACACCGGTTCCGCGCGCCTCGGGCCGGGCAAACAGGTCTTGCAGATAGCAAACGCTTTCCTCTTTCCACGCATGGCGATGAAACAGGTAATGGGTCAGGCCAACAAGATGACCATCCGCTTCGGCCACGAAGCAGGAAAAATCGTTGGGATCATTACCCAGCAACCGTGCGAAGGTGCTGTCATATGTCTGCTCTGGCACTGTCGTTTCATAAAACGCCAGATAGTCGCGCCACATTCCGGCCCATTCGGCGCGGTCCTCGGGCTGCAACGCTCGGATATTGAGGGCGTCAGGCAAGCAATGGCTCCTATGTTGTCAGGTCGGAATGCCCGACAACGCCGGACGGCCTTTTGGTCAATGCTGACACCCGGCCCCCCGCAAGGCAAGCGGGGATCACCAAGTGTTCAATATTCTCAGCGTTTGCTGCGTGCCATGAAGGCGAGACGTTCAAACAGGTGAACGTCCTGTTCGTTCTTCAGCAATGCCCCATGCAATTTGGGCAACGCATTGGCCCCGTCGCGTTTGAGATCCTCGGCGGTCAGGTCTTCGGCCAGCAACAGCTTGAGCCAGTCCAACACTTCCGAGGTCGACGGTTTTTTCTTCAACCCCTGCGTTTCACGGATTTCGTAAAACTGGGTCAGCGCTGTGGTCAGCAATGCATCCTTGATGCCCGGGTGGTGAACTTCAACGATCCGGCGCATGGTCGCCTCATCCGGAAAGCGGATGTAATGGAAGAAACAGCGCCGCAGGAACGCGTCGGGCAGTTCCTTTTCGTTATTCGACGTGATGATCACAATCGGTCGGATTTTGGCTTTGATGGTGTCCCCGGTTTCGTAGACGTGGAACTCCATCTTATCGAGCTCTTGCAGCAGATCATTGGGAAATTCGATATCGGCCTTGTCGATCTCGTCGATCAGCAGCACGACTTTCTCATCAGATTCAAAGGCCTGCCACAGTTTTCCCTTGCGAATATAGTTCGACACGTCATGCACGCGCTCGTCGCCCAACTGGCTGTCGCGCAACCGGCTGACCGCGTCATATTCGTACAGGCCCTGCTGCGCGCGGGTGGTGGACTTGACGTTCCACTCGATCATCTTCAGCCCCAGCGCACCGGCAACCTGCTTGGCCAGTTCGGTCTTGCCGGTTCCGGGTTCACCCTTGACCAGCAGGGGGCGTTCCAGCGTAACGGCGGCATTCACCGCAATTGTCAGGTCATCGGTGGCAACGTATTCAACTGTACCTTGGAAACGTGCGGTCATGGGCCCCTCATTCAATATCGCGCGGCATGTGTCCTTGGGGTTATAGCGGGGTGAAAAATTTGACAAGACAGGTCGCTGCGTCGCGCAGGGCGAAATTGGTGTGCGACTCCAATGCCTTTGGTTGATTCGGGCGCTAACATAGGGCGCGACAATTTTGGGAGCGCCCAAAAAAAGCCTGCCAATTTTCACAGAAAAACAAGGATTTGTTGTTTTAAGTCTCACATTTAGATGACCTGAAACAGCACGCAGCCGGGCTAAGTTTCCATAGTGACATTCCCCCCGCTGTCGGATAAACGCTCCGCAGAAGGGGATTGCCGCATGTCAGGTGAAGCAAAGGTGACCGGCGTTGCAGGCCACACCGAGGGAGCAAAAATGAAGCAGGAAGTATTTCTGCCAGAGGATTATCGTCCAGCCGAAGACGAACCATTCATGAACGACAAGCAGTTAGAGTATTTTCGTCGTAAGCTGCTGGATTGGAAAACTGAACTTTTGGCAGGCAGCCGCGATACGATCGAAGGGCTGCAGGACAACACTCGCAACATTCCGGACGTCGCAGACCGCGCAAGCGAGGAAACTGATCGTGCGCTGGAACTGCGGACACGTGATCGCCAGCGCAAGCTGGTGGCCAAGATTGACTCGGCCCTGCGCCGGATCGACGAAGGCGAATACGGATATTGCGAGAAGACGGGCGACCCGATTTCGCTGAAGCGTCTGGATGCGCGCCCAATTGCGACCATGACGCTTGAGGCGCAGGAACGCCACGAGCGCCGCGAAAAGGTCCACCGCGACGATTGATCGCTGGAAAAATCAGAATTCTCAAACGCCGGGGTCTTTTGCTCCGGCGTTTTTGCTTTAAGCCAGTGATATGAATATCAACGGTCTGAAATTTGGCATCATCGGTGGTGGTATCGGTGGGATTGCCGCCGCTCTGGCGTTGCGGCAACGCGGCGCTCAGGTCGTGGTTTTTGAGCAGGCAGCCGAATTGACCGAGGTCGGCGCCGGTTTGCAGATCAGCGCCAACGGAATGGTTGTGCTGCGTGCCCTGAACGTTGTGGGTGAAACACCCGAGGCGAGCCAGCGGTCCTACGGAACGGTATTGCGCGACTACCGGGCAGGGCGGTCTGTCAGCGAGATACCGGCACCAGCCGCTGGACCCACCTACTACTACCATCGTGCTGACCTGCTGGGATTGCTGCGCAAAGCAGCGCTTCGGGACGGTGTCGAGTTTCGACTGGGCGCACGAGTTGCGCAGGTGCGCAAACATCCCTACGAAGCCGAGATTATTCTGGAAGATGGTGCAAACCTGCGCGTTGATTGTGCGATTGCCGCCGACGGTGGGCGAAGCACGATCCGCGCAGGCCTGAACGGGCCCGAAGCACCAAAATTCACTCATCAGGTGGCCTGGCGCGCGACGATTCCTTGGGCGCGTCGCGATCCCAAACCGCGCGCCGTTCTGACGATGGGGCCGAGCCGACATGTTGTCACGTATCCTCTGCGCGATCACACTTTGATGAACGTTGTCGCGATCGAGGAACGATCCGATTGGCAGGAAGAAGGCTGGCGCCGACGCGGCGACCCCGAGGAACTGCGCGCTCGATTTTCCGACTTTGGCGGCGTGGTCGGGGAAATTCTGGGGCAGGTACAGGAACCTCACATCTGGGCGTTGTTTCTGCGACCCGTCGCAGAACGCTGGCAGAACGGGCGCATTGCATTGTTAGGGGATGCGGCTCACCCGACACTCCCATTTATGGCGCAGGGTGCCTGTCTTGCGCTTGAAGATGCGTGGGTCCTGGCCCGATCTTTTGGTGACCAATCCGGGATAGAGGAGGCGCTGTCCACCTATGAAACCCGCCGTCATCAAAGGACGCAACGCGTGGTGGCTGCGGCTGGGTCCAATGCCCGAAATTTCCACCTGCGCGGCCCGATGCGCTTGGCCGCACAGGCCGCTCTGATGGCGGTCGGGCCACGGTTGTCCCGGAAATACGACTGGATTTACAGCTACGACGCGACGGCCTGAGGTTTCACAGGTCCAAGTCGACCCAGACCGGGACATGGTCCGAGGGCTTTTCATGCCCGCGAATCTCGGCATCAATCCTGCAATCGCGCAACAGATCGGCGGCCTGCGGCGTAAGAAGGAAATGGTCGATACGGATCCCGTCATTCCGGTTCCAGGCACCGGCCTGGTAGTCCCAGAACGAATAATGCTCAGGACCTTGGGTGACGGCGCGGAACGCTTCCGTGAACCCCAGATTCAGGATTTTGCGAAACGCGGCGCGGCTTTCTGGCCGGAACAGAGCGTCCTCGCGCCACGCATCTGGACGTTTGGCGTCTTCGGCCTGCGGGATGATGTTGTAATCCCCAGCCATCAGCGCGGGCTCTTCGCTCGTCAGCAAATCGCGCGCGCGGTCATATAGCCGCTCCATCCAGGACAGCTTGTATTCGTATTTCGGACCCGGCACCGGGTTACCGTTCGGCAAATACAGACCGCAGATCCGAAGGGCTTTTTTGCCAATGACGGTCGCCTCAATCCAACGGGCCTGTTCGTCCTCGTCGTCACCAGGAAGGCCCCGAGTCACATCTTCAAGTGGCAGCTTGGACAGGATCGCCACGCCGTTGAAGCTCTTTTGCCCGTGGGTTTCGACGTTGTAACCGCGCTCTTCAAACAGCTCGCGGGGAAAATTCTCGTCGATCGACTTGATCTCTTGCAGCAAAACGACGTCCGGCTGCGCGTCATCCAGCCAACGGGGCAGGGCTTCGGCTCGCGCTTTGATGCCGTTGATGTTGAACGTGGCGATTTTCATGCGCGATCCTCCGGCTGGCTGCCGGTTGATCTATCCCTCAACCGCGCGGGCAGGGCAAGGTCACATTGAAAATGAAGTGCCGCAGCCGCAGGAAGAGGTAGCGTTGGGGTTTTCGATCACAAACCGCGCGCCGATCAGTTCCTGCGTGAAATCGATCACCGCGTTTTCCAGAAACGGCAATGAAATCGCGTCGACGATCACTTTCTGGCCTTTGCCTTCTAGCACAAGGTCGTCCTCTTGCGGTTCGTCCAGCGCGATTTCGTATTGAAATCCGGAACATCCGCCGCCTTCCACTGCGACGCGCAGGGCTTGTCCCTGATCGGCTGCGCCGATCTCGGCGAGACGTTCAAAGGCGCGTTCTGTAACTGTGGGGGGCAGATTCATGCCAAACTCCAAAGGTTTATTTCCTTTACGCCTTACAATATAGAAAGTGCAAGGACAGGCGACAAGGACAAGGCCTTTGAACATAGCGGGTTTTGCCTCGAACCCAGGCCGCGCAAGGGGGCGGCTTGTGCCAGAGGAGGAAAGCAGTTTCCGGTCATGCTTTCAACGCGACAGGGACCGGATCATTCACGCCAGCGCGTTTCGGCGGCTTAAGCACAAGACACAAGTGTTTGTAGAGCACGAGGGCGACAGCTATCGCACGCGCCTGACCCATTCTATCGAAGTTGCACAGGTCGCGCGAACAATCGCCGGAGCTTTGGGCTTGAACGGCGAACTGACCGAGGCCGTGGCATTGGCGCATGATCTGGGACACACACCGTTCGGACATACGGGCGAAGATGCCCTACATGCGCTCATGGAGCCTTACGGCGGATTTGACCACAACGCACAGGCCATTCGCATCGTCACGAAGCTGGAACGCCACTATGCCGAGTTTGACGGATGCAACCTGACATGGGAGTGCCTAGAGGGGATTGCCAAGCATAACGGGCCGGTCACCGGTGATTTGCCGTGGGCGCTGGCCGAGTGCAACGCGGGTTTCGATCTTGAGCTTTACACTCATGCCAGTGCCGAAGCACAAGTTGCCGCCCTTTCGGATGACATAGCCTATAACAACCATGACCTGTTGGACGGGTTGAGGGCGGGTCTGTTCACGGATGATGAAATCGGGCAATTGCCTATCGTCGCTGACTGCTATGCCGAGGTGGATCGGAGATATCCGGGTTTGGATTCTTATCGGCGCCGGCATGAGGCGCTGCGCCGTGTTTTCGGCGTCATGGTTTCCGATGTGATTGTCACGTCGCGTGGGCTGATCACGAGTTCGGGCGCGGCGACCGTCGAGGAAATTCGCAATCTTGGTTATCCGGTGATCCAGTTCTCGGGCGGTTTGTGGGCGCAACTCAGGGAAATCCGCGCCTTTTTGTTCAAGCAGATGTACCGCGCGCCCAGCGTCATGGATGTGCGCGCCGAGGTTAGCAAAGTCGTGGAAGATCTGTTCCCAATCTACATGAACGATCCGAAACAGATGCCCGCGCGCTGGCATGAGGATATTGAGGCGGCCAGCGATGAAACCGCGCTGGCGCGGATTGTCTCGGACTACATTGCAGGAATGACCGACCGATTTGCCCTGCAGGATCATGCAAGGCTGGCTGGTGCCTGATCACTCGACCCCGATGTAAGCCAACGCCCAGACCTGCTGGCCCGACTGTTCGGCGGCTAGGTCGGGGTCATCGGTTGGGGGGAAGACGATCATAGTGGGGCCATAGCCGCCAACGCCCATCGGTGAGCCGTCGGCATGGGTCGCGACGATAGGTTGATGGGCGGTGATGCAGTCCCAAGGAATTTCAGACTGATAGCCATCCATGGCCATTGGCTTGGCAGTTTTTCCTTCAGCCCCAGCCATGATCAACAGGTCCGACAGGCGTGGCCCGGAAAAGGCGATGTCACGCTGATTGTCTTCTGGACCGTAAGGAATAGTGATTTCAACTTGCTCCAGACCGTCCAACATGGCCGCATCAAAGCCCGCGGCCCCGTCGTGCTGAACCTCCAAGTATCCCAGCAGACCGCCATCGTTTTCGCCGCGGGCAGACAGGTTGGTTTCCGTGATTGCTCCGCCAAGGGTCAAAAGTACATGGCCTTGCGGTTCTGGCATGTCGGCCCAAAGCGGCAGGGCAGAAGTCAGAACAAAGGCGATGGGCAGGGCAAGGCGCATAGGGGTGTCTCCGGCTTGAATTTCCACCGACGTTAGCTGAGTCTACCGCTAATCCAAGCCCAAACTGATCGCTTCCATTGACCTTGCCGCTTTGCGTGGTAAACCGCCGGGCAAGCAAAAGGACATCCGAAATGAACCTGTTTTCCGAGATCCGCGGCCTCGTGCTGGACGCGCTGGCACAGATGCAGTCCGAAGGCGTATTGCCCGAGGGGCTGAGTTTTGACAACGTAGCGGTCGAACCGCCGCGTGATGCAGCGCATGGCGATATGGCAACCAACGCCGCGATGGTGCTGGCGAAACCGGCCAAGATGAAGCCGCGCGACATCGCTGACGTGTTGGCCGGAAAGCTGGCTGCTGATGATCGGATCACCAGCGCCGAGGTGGCCGGGCCGGGGTTCTTGAACCTGCGGCTTGCGCCGTCTGTGTGGCAGAGCGTTCTGGCCGCTGTGCTGGAAAAGGGCACGGATTATGGCCGTTCCAACATGGGGCATGGCCAGAAGGTCAACGTCGAGTATGTCTCGGCCAACCCCACAGGCCCGCTGCATGTGGGCCATACGCGTGGTGCCGTGTTCGGTGACGCGCTGGCAAGCTTGCTGGCGTATTCGGGCCATGACGTGACACGTGAATACTACATCAACGACGGGGGCGCGCAGGTAGATGTACTGGCGCGGTCCGCGTATGAGCGCTATCGCGAGGCCAACGGTCTGAGCCCCGAGATCGCCGAGGGGCTGTACCCCGGTGACTATCTGATCCCGATCGGTGAAGCGCTGAAAGAGAAATACGGCGACAGCCTGATCGACAAGCCGGAAAGCGAGTGGCTGGAAGAGCTGCGCGAGTTCTCGACCGACGCGATGATGGATCTGATCCGGGCCGACCTGAAGGCGCTGGGTGTCGAGATGGATGTGTTCTTCTCGGAGAAATCCCTCTATGGCACAGGCCGGATCGAAGCTGCGCTGCAATCCCTGACCGACAAGGGCTTGATCTACGAAGGCGTGCTGGAACCACCCAAAGGCAAAAAGCCCGAAGATTGGGAGCCACGAGAGCAGACCCTGTTCAAGTCCACCGAGCATGGCGATGACGTCGACCGCCCGGTCAAGAAATCGGACGGTAGCTGGACCTATTTCGCCCCGGATATCGCCTATCACTATGACAAGGTGACCCGTGGTTTTGATGCGCTGATCGACGTGTTTGGTGCGGACCATGGCGGCTACGTCAAACGGATGAAAGCAGCTGTTTCGGCCCTGTCCGATGGCAAGGTTCCGTTGGATATCAAGCTGACGCAGCTGGTAAAGCTATGGAAGAATGGCGAGCCGTTCAAGATGTCCAAGCGGGCAGGGAACTTTGTCACTCTGCGCGATGTGGTCGATCAGGTTGGCCCGGACGTGACCCGGTTCGTAATGCTGACCCGCAAGAACGACGCGCCGCTGGACTTCGATTTCGACAAGGTGTTGGAACAAAGCCGCGAGAATCCTGTGTTCTACGTGCAATACGCTCATGCCCGTGTCATGAGCGTACTGCGCCGTGCCGCCGAGGCGGAAATCGCTACGGATGACGCGACTCTCAAGGGGGCTGATCTTGGCAAGATCGACCATGCCTCAGAGCTGACGGTGGCCAAAAAGCTGGCTGAATGGCCGCGTCTGATCGAAATTGCCGCACGCACCAATGAACCGCATCGGGTTGCCTTTTACCTGTATGAGCTGGCGGGTGACTTCCACGCGCTATGGAATAAGGGCAACGATGAAACGCAACTGCGGTTCATTCAGGATGGCGATGTTGCCACAAGCCAATCAAAAATCGCATTGGCCCGGGCCGTTTCTGTTGTGATTTCAGCGGGCTTGGGTATTCTTGGCGTCACTCCGGCGCAGGAGATGCGGTAACTAACACCGCCCGACGCGCCGGTACGAGGTAGGCAAGAAATGACCCGCGCGCCACTTTTTAAGGCGCAATCGGGCGGTGAGGCGGACATGGCAAGTTACGATTACTCGGGGCAGATGCGCCCTGAGGAGATGCATTACACGAATCAGCCGCATCCTGAGGATGGGTATGAGTATCCCGACGACTCCTATGGCTATGAACAGGCTCCGCGAGGGGCAGGGCTGGGCCGTATCGTCAATGTCATGGGCGCAGTAGCGTCGCTGGCATTGGTCGCCGGGATCGGTGTCTGGGGCTTCAAACTGGTGATGCGCGACGTTAGTGGCGTGCCTGTTGTTCGCGCCATCGAAGGGCCAATGCGCATTCAGCCGGAAAACCCCGGCGGCACCCCGGCCGATCACCAGGGTCTGGCCGTCAATGCCGTGGCAGCCGTTGGAACGGCAGCGCCGCCAGCAGATCGCCTGATCCTCGCGCCGCGCCCGGTTTCGCTGACAGACGAAGATACGCCTGTTGAACCGCTGAAGCCGACGCAGGCCGTGCATGTCGTCGAAGAAGAGATCTCGGATCAAGAGGCCGCGCAGCTGCGCCAGAATACAGTCGATGCCCTGGTTGCCGAATTGGCCGGTGGGGCGGCGAAAGCGAATGAACCGGCAGAGCAGGGCGTACAACTCGCCTCGTTGGCACTTCCCGAGGAAGAGCCCGCCATTGATCCTGCTGATCTGGCCGCACAATTGCCGGACCCGGAACTGGCGGCGCTGCCCGGTGTTCGCCGGTCCCTGCGTCCGTCCACGCGGCCAGCCCGAGCGACGCCAAGCGGGATTTCATCCAACAGCAGTACCGAAGCTGCGATCAACGCCGCTGTCAAAGCTGCCGTTGGGGTGGACGTGGATCCGAATACTCTTTCCAAAGGCACGCGCATGGCCCAACTGGGTGCGTATGAAAGCTCGGATGTGGCCCGTGTGGAATGGGATCGCATAAATGGCCGTTTTGGTGAGTATATGGATGGAAAACAACGTGTTATCCAGAAAACTTCAAGTGGCGGTCGGACATTCTATCGTCTGCGTGTCCTTGGGTTTGATGACCTGAGCGACTCGCGTCAGTTCTGTGCCGCTCTGGTCGCACAAGGTGCAGACTGTATCCCGGTTGCCGTTCGGTGACATTCGGAGCTGCGATCACCGATGCCGAAGGGCTGCGCCTGACGTCAGAGGAAAAGAGACTATTCCAGCAAATGAACCCATTCGGGTTCATTTTGTTTGCGCGCAACATAGATACAGCTGAACAAGTTCGTGCTCTGTGCGATGACTTTCGTGATGCCGTAGGGCGCAATTGCCCTATCACCATCGATCAGGAAGGTGGCCGTGTGCAGCGTCTGCGCGCGCCATTGGCACGCGAATGGATGCCGCCCCTGGATCATGCGGGCCGCGCCGGGGATCAGGCGGAACGCGCCATGTATCTGCGGTATCGATTGATCGCAAAAGAGCTGTTCGAGCTTGGCATTGACAGCAACTGCGCCCCGATGGTCGATTTGGCGCGCGACGATACCCATGCGTTTTTGAAGAACCGCTGTTATGGCTCTGACCCCAAACGGGTTTCAGTTCTTGGGCGTGCGGTTGCCAAAGGCCATCTGGATGGGGGTGTTTTGCCGGTGCTTAAGCACATGCCGGGGCATGGATTGGCAACGCTGGACAGCCACCATGACCTGCCGCATGTGGACCTGACACAGGACCAGCTAGAGCAAGCGGATTTCGAACCGTTTCGGGCGCTGAACGATCTGCCGATGGGGATGACGGCGCATCTGGTCTATGACCGGATTGATCCGCAACCAGCTACGATTTCATCTGCGATGATCGGGCTGATCCGCGATAAAATCGGTTTCGACGGTCTGATCATGACCGACGATATCTCGATGAAAGCGCTGAGTGGCGCGCCAGAAGACATTGCGCGTCAGTCACTGGCCGCGGGTTGCGACGTTGTTTTGCATTGCAACGGAACGTTCGATGCTCGCGCCAAGGTGCTGGAAGCCGCCGGAGAAATGACTGCTCAGGCACAAAAGCGCGCGGAAAGGGCATTGTCGATGCGACAAAAGCCTGTGGAACTTGACATCCAAGCGACTGAGGCTGAACTATCTGCCCTAATGGGCAGGCAGGTATATGAACGATAATCTCTTCAGCGAAGACCCGGCCTCGGTCGCGGATCGTCTTGCGGCAGAGGCGCTGATTGTTGATGTCGATGGGTTCGAAGGCCCGTTGGATGTATTGTTGACCCTGTCGCGAACCCAAAAGGTCGACCTGCGGAAAATCTCGGTTTTGGCTTTGGCGCAGCAGTATTTGGCCTTCGTGGAAAAGGCCCGCGCGCTGCGGATTGAACTGGCTGCCGACTATCTGGTGATGGCCGCCTGGTTGGCCTTCCTCAAATCCCGGCTTTTGTTGCCACCGGACCCGGATGATGAAGGACCTTCGGGCGAGGAACTGGCCGCACACCTGGCGTTCCAGTTGGAACGGCTGCAAGCCATGCGCGACTCAGCCGCGCGTCTGATGGCGCGTGATCAACTGGGGCGCGATTTCTTCAAGCGCGGGCAGGGTGAGGATATCACTCGTATCCGTACCGTAACGTACTCTGCCACGCTGCTGGATCTGATGCAGGGCTACGCCCGTATCCGCACCCGTGACGAATTCCGCCCCTTTGTCATGGACCGCGATGCGGTGTTTACGATGGAACAAGCGCTGGAGCGAATGCGTCCGCTGATCGGGTTTGCGGGGACGTGGACCGATATGGAAACCTATCTGCCCGAGGGCTGGGACGCTGACCCGGTGCGTCGCCGTTCGGCCACGGCAGCGACCTTTGCCGCCTCGCTGGAGCTGGTGAAGGAAGGACATATGGAGATGAAGCAAACCGAGACGTTTGCTCCGATCCATTTGCGCAAAAGGACTGACACACGTGACTGACGAACCGCAAGACGAAGGCACCGGTACCCTGTTCGAAGCGCCACCCTTGGCGGAACAGGAACGCATGGTCGAAGCCGTGCTTTTTGCCAGTGCCGAGCCGGTAACGGTCGCCGATCTTGAGGCGCGGATGCCCCATGGAAGCGATGCGGCGCAAGCGGTTGAAATTCTTCAGAAACGGTATGAGGGCCGGGGTGTCCGTGTTGTGCGCGTGGGTGAGGCCTGGGCCATTCGCACTGCGCCCGATCTGGGTTTTCTGATGCAAAAGGAAACGGTCGAAACCCGCAAGCTAAGCCGCGCCGCCATCGAAACGCTGGCCATCGTCGCCTATCATCAGCCCTGTACGAGGGCTGAAATCGAAGAGATCCGGGGCGTCTCGGTCTCGCGCGGTACAATCGACCAACTGTTGGAAATGGAGTGGATCCGTCTGGGCCGTCGCCGGATGACACCCGGCCGGCCGGTCACCTTTGTTGTGACGCCACAGTTTCTGGACCATTTCGGTCTGGAAAATGCCCGCGACCTTCCGGGGCTCAAAGAATTGCGGGCTGCTGGGTTGCTGGAAAACCGGCCGCCCCCGGGCACGATGCCATTGGGCGAGGGGCGTGATGACAGCGAAGATGAGGACCAGACCGAGCTGTTCGAGGAAGAGTGATAACTTGGCCCTTTTGTTGCCGTTGGAATCACCTATGTTGTGGCCAAGCTGGGGAGTTGAGCAATGAATATGAATCGCATCATCGACATGATCATTCGGCAGATCATGCGGCGGGTCGTCAACAAAGGCATCGACAAGGGCTTTGATGTGGCGGGCCGGATGGGAAAGCCGAAACAAAGATCGGCTGTGCCTCATGACTCGGGCGCAAATGACGACAGCAACCGTCAAGCCTAGCAGATAACCCCGGCGCAGCGCGTGAAACGCATATGCGCCGGTTCAAGAAGTGTTAACCAACAGCCTTGAAGTGTTTGGACAGTTTCAGCCCCTGTCCCTGATAGTTTGACGCGATACCCGCACCGTAAAGCTGCGTGGGCATTTCGGACATCTTCTCATAGACCAGCCGTCCGACGACCTGCCCGTGTTCCAGAACAAACGGCGCTTCGTGGCAGCGTACTTCCAGCACGCCACGTGATCCCGCTCCGCCCGCTGCGGCGTGACCGAAACCGGGATCAAAGAATCCGGCATAGTGCACCCGGAATTCACCCACCATTGCAAGATAGGGAGCCATTTCAGCCGCATACATGGGCGGGATGTGGACTGCTTCGCGGCTGACCAGGATGTAAAATGCGCCGGGGTCAAGGATGATGCGACCGTCGGTGGTGCGTACCTCTTCCCAGTATTCCTGCGGATCATATTCGCCAATCCGGTCCAGATCGATCACACCGGTATGCGGCTTGGCCCGATAACCAACTAGATCAGTGTCGGGCAATTGCAGATCGACCGAGAACCCCAGCCCATCCTGAATGACTGCGGGTCCGTCGACCAGCGGCGAGTCGTTGTGCAGTGCGGTCAGTTCCGCGTCACTGAGCACTGCCTGACCCTGACGAAAGCGAATCTGGTTCAGCCGCATGCCCGGTCTCACCAGAACCGAGAATGAGCGTGGACAGATCTCGGCAAAAAGCGGCCCGGTATAGCCTGCCGGTACCCGGTCAAACTCGGTGCCACCATCGGTGATCGTGCGGGTCAGAAGATCCAACCGCCCTGTCGAGCTTTTGGCATTTGCTACCGCGCTGGTATCGGCGGGCAGGGCCAGCGATTCCATCAGCGGCACCAGATAGACGCAGCCTTTTTCCAGAACGGCTCCGTCGGTGATGTCGATGCGGTGCATCTCAAATTCAGCCAGACGATCCGCGACCGTGCGTCCTTCACCGGATAGAAATGAGGCGCGAACCCGGTAAGCAACTGTACCTAAACGTAAATCAAGGCTAGCGGGTTGGATTTGTGCCGGGATAACCTCGGGGCTTGCGGTGATCTCACTGCGGCCGATCATCGCCTCGATCTGTTGGTTTGGGCATACACCTGTCATTCCGATCCCCTCTGTTGCCAGAGCGGGATCTGGCCTGTCTGCCATAAACGTCGGTGTGATTTGGTCGGGCTAGCAGGACTCGAACCTGCGACCTTCCGTCCCCCAGACGGACGCGCTACCAGGCTGCGCCATAGCCCGACGTTGAGGTGTTCATAAAGACTTTCCCGGCAGGGGCAAGAGGAAATCATCGCCTTTTTTCTTATCCTGCCGACCGGTTCTCAATTCGGTTGATGACAGCGCGCAAGTCCTTGGCGATAGGCGCGATCCGACGCAGGAGGTCGTCGTCAAAATCGGTCCGTTCCCACGCTTGTGTGGCGATTCCGCCTATCAAGGGAGCTTCATCCAGATACTCGGGCGCGGGCTGAGGTGGCTCTGCTTTTGATTGCTGCGGGGGCGTCTCAGCTTGAGGGGCTTGTTCAGCCGGCGCAGTCGCCTTGGCCATCGGGGCCGGTTCGCCCAGGTCCAGATCGATCTGATCGCTGGGCGTGGCAGGCTTGGCGGAAAAGGGCACGACAACAGTGTCGTCTGCCGGGGCGCTTTCAGGCGCAGCGGGCTCATCCAGGCTGGGCGACAGCGAGGACACATAGGCCACGCCTTGTTCGCGCAGGATGCGCTGGACACCTTTGATGGTGATCCCGTCCTCGTGCAGCAGTTTCTTGATACCGCCCAAAAGGCGCATATCGTTTGGCCGGTAATACCTGCGGCCACCCGCGCGTTTGACGGGTTTTACCTGGCTGAAACGGCTTTCCCAGAAGCGCAGGACATGAGCTTGAACGCCCAACCAGTCCGCAACTTCACTTATTGTGCGAAAGGCGTCGGGGGACTTGCTCATGACCGTTTCGTCCCGAATTTACTTGCGATTCCCTGCGGCGACGCGATCCTTCATCAGGTGCGACGGGCGGAACGTCAGGACGCGGCGAGGCTGAATTGGCACCTCTTCGCCGGTTTTTGGATTACGGCCGATGCGGGCGGTTTTGTCCCGAACACTGAACGTGCCAAACGATGAAATCTTGACCTGTTCACCTTGGACCAGTGCGTCCGACATGTGGTTTAAGACGCTTTCGACAAGCTGCGCACTTTCATTACGTGAAAGGCCAACCTCGCGGAAAACAGCCTCGCTCAGATCCATTCGCGTCAGTGTTTTATCGCCCATACCATTTCCCCTGTTGATATAAGAGAATATGGTGATGGCAAATTCGCTGTCAATATCAATGAATTGCACGAGGCTGTGTAAGCCGTTTTGCGCCGGTTACCAGCGCAGAACCACCGCGCCCCAGGCCAAGCCGCCACCGATAGCCTCGGTCACGATCAGATCGCCGGTCTTGATCTGGCCCCGTTGTTTGCCCACGGACAGGGCCAGGGGAATCGATGCGGCAGACGTGTTGCCGTGATCCTGGACCGTTACGACGACGTTATCCATCGGCAGGCCCATTTTTTTAGCAGTGCCCTGAATGATGCGGATGTTGGCCTGATGTGGCACGATCCAATCGACGTCCGCGTTGGTCAGACCGGCACGCCCCAGAGCGGTTTCAGCGGTCTTCGCCAGCTTTTCGACCGCGTGGCGGAACACCTGATTGCCCTGCATTCTTAGATGCCCAGTCGATTGGGTCGACACACCGCCGTCGACATAGAGCAAATCCTTGTAGCGTCCGTCAGAATTCAGGTCGGTCGAAAGAATGCCGCGATCCTGCGCGGTTCCTTCGCTGTCCTGCAGCTCAAGAATCAACGCGCCGGCACCGTCGCCAAACAGCACACAGGTGGATCGATCTGTCCAATCCATGATGCGCGAAAACGTCTCGGCGCCGATGACCAGCACACGTTTGGCCTGACCGGACACGATCAAAGCGTTGGCGTTGCTGAGGGCAAAGACAAAGCCTGCACAGACGGCTTGCACGTCAAACGCGAATCCATGGGTCATGCCCAGGCGCGCCTGCACCATCGTCGCGGCAGAAGGGAAAGTCAGGTCAGCCGTTGATGTCGCCAGAATGATGGCGTCGATATCCTCGGCCTTCAGGCCAGCATCGGCCAGGGCGGCCAAGGCAGCGTTGGTCGCCAGATCGGACGTGGTTTCGCCATCGGCGGCAAAGTGGCGGCGTTCGATTCCCGAGCGAGCTTTGATCCACTCGTCCGACGTATCTAGCGTCTTTTCAAATTCAGAGTTCGGAACGATGCGCTCTGGCAAATAGTGTCCGACACCTACAACAACTGAACGGCCTGCCATTTGGGGGTACTGCCTTTATTGTTATTCGCCCGCCTTTGGCGGTACGTGCGCGGCATCTTGTGCAAGCTGGGCTGTCGATGCAACCCGTGCCGCCAATTTTTCGGCAAAACCCGACTCGGCCAGGGTAAAGGCCAGTTTGATCGCCGCCGAAACTCCGGTGGCATCTGCGCCACCATGTGATTTGACCACGGTTCCGTTGAGGCCAAGGAAGACACCACCATTCACGCGGCGTGGGTCGATGCGTTTCTTCAACCGTTGCAGCGAGGTGATGGCCAAAACCGATGCGAGCCGGGACAGGGGGGAATATTTGAAGGCCTCGCGCAACAGATCACCAATCAGGCTGGCCGTGCCTTCGCCGGTTTTGATCGCGACGTTTCCGGTAAAGCCATCGGTAACAATGACATCCGCCTTGTCGCCGGGAATGTCGCTGCCTTCCACGAAGCCTACGAAGTCAAAATTCGCCTGCTCTGCGAATTCCGTGATCATCGCGTGGGCTTCTTTCAGTTCGGCCCGACCTTTGTGTTCTTCGGTGCCGACATTCAGCAAACCGATACGGGGCCGATCCAGCGCCATGCCGTTGCGGGCATAAGACGCCCCCATCAGCGCGTATTGCAGCAGATCTTTGGCGTCGGCCCGCACATCGGCGCCGACATCCAGCATTACGTTGAACCCTTGCGGGTTGCGCGACGGCCACAGAATCGCAATTGCCGGGCGGTTCACACCTGGCAATTTGCGCAATCGCATCATCGACAGTGCCATCAGCGCGCCGGTATTGCCGCAGGAAACAGCGCCGTGGGCTTCGCCTTTGCGCACTGATTCCAGTGTCGACCACATTGACGTCTGCTTGCCGCTGCGGACGACCTGACTGGGCTTGTCCTCCATCGTGACTACGTCAGGGCAATCACGAAAAACGACGCGTCCCTGCAGGACACGCCGTTTGGCGACAAGTTTGCGCAGCTTTTGCTCGGGCCCGTGCAGAACGAAGGCGATATCGGGGTTCTTATTTGCCGATTTGGCAATGCCCGCAACAACAGTCGCGGGCCCCGAATCTCCGCCCATAGCGTCAACCGAGATGGTAATCCGTCCGGTTTGCGTGGGCTGTTCCGTCATGCCTTGGCCTACGAGTTATGAGGCTTAGGCCGCGTCTTCGTCCAGGTCGATTTCGTCGGCCTGAGCGACGACTTCACGGTCATCATAATGGCCGCAGGACGCGCAGACGTGGTGCGGGCGCTTCAGTTCGCCACAGTTTGCGCATTCGTTCGGGTTTGCAGCAACCAGAGCGTCATGTGCGCGGCGATTGTTGCGGCGCGACTTGGAAACTTTGTTCTGTTGGACAGCCATGGTCTCAACCTTTGTTTATTAGGGGTCAGCAGATTCGCTGCTGGCCGGGTTTCATTCTTCGTTTTTCTAGTGGTTTGACGCGCGTTTAGGGGACGGGCCCCGCAATGTCCAACCCAAATTCCGTTGAGCGCGCGAAAATACTGCGATTCTCGGCATGTTCAAGCGATTTTTCTGGAGGCCTGCTATGACAGGAAAACAGACCTATGTCACTCGTCTTTTTTCAAAGCATCGCGCAAATTCGCCAGTCCGGCAAACGGCTTTGCGTCTTTGTCCGTCATCGCCTGTTTGCCCGGCTCAGTATAGCCGGCCTGTTCCAATTCTGCGCCGTCCTTCCGTGGGTATTGGGGCAGGGCAAGCGACAGCGCCTCAATCATCACCAATGCAGGGTCGATTTCCGCGCCCAGTGCTTCGGTCTCATCGCCTTCGGGGATTTCGAATTCAGGCTCGTCGGGGTTTTGCCAGTCTTTCAGATAGACCCGTGACACAGGGATATCGATGCGCGTGGTTACGGGTTCAAGCGTCACGACACAGGGTTGAATCACCGTCGCCCCCAGTTTTCCGGCAAGAATCCAATCGCGTTTACCTTGTGCCCTTACGTCACCCACAAAGCTGAGCTTGCGCAGGCCCAACAATCCCAGTTCGGTTTTGATCGCGTCCAGGCCCTTGCTATCGGGGCGCAGATCAAACGGCGTGGGCGCGTTTTGGGGCAGGTCGGCCACCCGCAGAGATGTATTAGTCGTCATTCGTGACCCTTTCGTGTGTTGAACCGGGGCTGCGGTTTATGTAATCGGATAGGGTCCGCAAGGTCCCAAGGCAAGAGGATGTAAATGTTGAAGGTTGTGAACAGGTTGAAACCGGCGTCCAAAAGGCTTGTCTTTGCGGCCTGTTTGGTTGCGGCTGGCGCTTGCACGCCAATCTTCAAGAATCACGGATACGTCCCGCCGGCTGACCAACTGGCTGAGATCAAAGTGGGCGTCGATACCCGCGACAGCGTTGTTGAAACAATCGGAGCGCCCACCTCTGCCGGGCTGGTGAAGGATTCGGGTTTTTACTATGTCCGTTCTCGCGTGCGCCATTACGGTCCGAAGCGCCCCGAAGTGGTGTCGCGCGAACTGGTTGCGATCAGCTTTGACCAGCGTGGTGTTGTGCGGAACATAGAACGTTTTGGTCTTGAGGACGGATATGTGGTGGTACTGGACCGCCGCGTGACCGAATCCAGCGTTCAGAACCGTGGCTTCCTGCGCCAGCTGCTGGGCAATATCGGCAACTTCAACCCTGCGAACATTCCGGGCGCGAATTAAGTCTGCACTGCCTCTTGCGACGGTCACAGGACAGTCACATGTTCTGTGGTAGAACCGTTGCAACATGAAGCAGGTCAGCAACCGCGGAGGATGCGACCATGGCATTATTGCTGGGCAAGGGCAGATACCGGGCTCGTTTGGCGCAGTTCCCACAGGATGTGGCGGCGGCGCAGAAACTGCGAACCCTGGCATTCGGGACGGATCAGATTGACCGGGATGAATTTGATCCGGTCTGCGCGCATATCCTTGTTGAAGATTCGCGCTCCGATGGACGGCTGGTGTGTTGTTTCAGAATGCTGACAATGGAGCACGGGACCGAGGTTGACCGCAGTTACTCTGCCCAGTTCTATGACCTGTCTGCCCTCAAAGGGTTCGACGGCCGCATGGTCGAAATGGGCCGTTTCTGCATTCACCCGGAATGGACAGACCCGGATATCCTGCGGGTCGCCTGGGGTGCGATGACCAATTACGTGGACCAGAACAACGTCAAGATGTTGTTCGGCTGTTCATCCTTTGCAGGAACCGAAACGGTCGAGTATCTGGACGCCTTTGCTATGTTGAAGCAACGGCATCTGGCACCAAAACGTTGGTTGCCGCGGGTCAAGGCCCCCGATGTATTCAAGTTTGCCTCTCGCCTGCGACGCAGGCCCGATGTGAAAAAGGCGATGTTGCGGATGCCTCCATTGTTGCGCACCTATCTGATGATGGGCGGCTGGGTCAGTGACCATGCGGTGGTTGATCGGCATATGAATACGCTGCACGTATTCACCGGGCTTGAGATCGGAGCGATCCCCCCGGCCCGTAAACGGTTGCTGCGCGCAGTGGTCCGCTAGATTGAGTATTTTCGAAAAGGTGAAACAGGGACGTTGACGCCTTGTGCCCACCGGTTTAGCTGGCGGCATGGCGAGAATTCCTTTGTTGCAGATGTCCGGCATATCCCTGACTTTCGGGGGCGATCCGGTGTTTTCGGGGCTGGACCTGGTGGTTCAGCCGGGCGACCGCGTGGCCTTGGTTGGGCGAAACGGGTCGGGAAAGTCGACTCTGATGAAAGTCATGGCCGGTCTGGTCGAGCCTGATCAGGGTGACATCGTGGTTCCGCCTGGAAAATCTGTTGGCTACATGGAGCAGGACCCCGGCATGGAAGGGTTCGCGACATTGGGCGATTACGCGTCCAGCGGATTGGAGCCGGGCGAGCTGTACAAGGTCGAACGTGCGGGCGAGGGGCTGAAGTTCGATCCGTCACGCCCTGTTGAAACCGCTTCGGGTGGCGAACGTCGCAGGGCCGCCTTGGCGAAACTGATGGCCGAAGCGCCCGATCTGATGCTGCTGGACGAGCCGACGAACCATCTGGATATCGAAGCGATTGCCTGGCTGGAACGCGAATTGGGATCGACCCGAGCAGCCTTTGTTCTGATTTCACATGACCGTGCGTTTTTACGCGCTTTGACCCGCGCGACGTTGTGGATCGACCGCGGCATGGTACGGCGGCAGGAGCAAGGGTTCGAGGCTTTTGAAACCTGGCGCGACAAGATTTGGGAAGAAGAGGATCAGCAGCGTCACAAGCTGAATCGTCTGATCAAGTCCGAGGCCAAATGGGCTGTCGAAGGTATCAGTGCACGGCGCAAGCGGAATCAGGGTCGGGTGCGGGCTTTGCAGGCTTTGCGCGCTGAAAAGGCTGCGCAGATCAAGCGTCAGGGATCAGCGGCAATGTCGCTGGAAGGCGGACCAAAGTCTGGGCGAAAAGTGATTGAAGCCAAGGGTTTGTCCAAGACCTTTGGCACGCAGCAGATCGTTAGAAACTTTGATCTTCTGGCACAACGTGGGGATCGCGTGGCTTTTGTCGGGCCCAACGGTGTGGGCAAGACGACGTTGCTTAAGATGTTGCTCGGACAGGAACAGCCCGATGAGGGGACGGTGACGCTGGGCACCAACCTTGAGATTGCGGTGTTCGATCAGGCCCGCGCGCAGTTGGACCCCGAAATGACCCTGTGGGACAGCCTGACCGGGGACCCCGAAATGCGGGTATCAGGCAAAGCGGATCAAGTGATGGTTGGGGGCCAGCCCAAGCATGTGGTCGGTTACCTCAAGGAATTCCTGTTTGATGATGCGCAAGCAAGAGCGGCCGTTAAGTCATTGTCAGGTGGGGAAAAAGCGCGTTTGCTGTTGGCGAAACTGATGGCCAAATCCTCGAACCTGTTGGTGCTGGACGAACCGACCAACGATCTGGATGTCGAAACGCTGGACCTGTTGCAGGAACTGCTGGACGACTATGACGGCACCGTCCTGCTGGTCAGCCACGACCGTGATTTTTTGGACAGGGTTGCCACCACGACGATTGCGATGGAGGGCAATGGCCGCGCGACCGTCTATGCGGGCGGTTGGTCGGACTACATCGCGCAACGGGGTGACGTTTCCGAAAAGAAAGCTGAAAAAGCAAAGACTTCGAAGTCAAAGCAAAAGCAAGAAGCGCAGCCGAAATCCGGGCTATCTTTCTCGGAAAAGCATCGGCTTGAGAAGTTGCCTGCCGAGATTGCCCGCCTGGAAGCCGAAATCGGCAAGCTGGAAGAGCTTATGTCAGATCCTGAGCTGTTCACCCGTGAACCAGTCAAGTTCCAGAAGGCGACCGATGCGCTGGTCGAACGACAAGAGAAACTGGCCGCCGCCGAAGAAGAGTGGCTGGTGCTTGAGGAAAAGGCCGAAGGCGCCTAGCGGCGCGTCAACGGTCGGGCAGGGTTGCCGACAACCGTTTCCCCGTCCGCGACGTCTTTGGTTAAAACGCTGCCTGCGCCAATAATGGCGTTGTCGCCGATGGTGACACCGGGCATCACGATGGCACCTCCGCCAACCCAGACGTTTCGGCCAATGGTCACCGGTATCCCGATTTCCAAACCTTGTGCGCGTTCTGCCGGGTCTTTGGCGTGCTGAGCACAGTAGATCTGGGCATGCGGGCCGAACATCGAGTCATCACCGATCTGAACCTGTGCGGTGTCCAAAATTACGCAGCCCGCGTTGAAATAGACACGCGCGCCGAGGTGGATGTTAAGCCCGTAGGCGCAATGAAACGGAGCCTCAAGTAAGCAATCCGGCCCGACGCGAGCGAACAACGCCTGCAACTCGGGTGCCATGGCACCACGGGCGTCAGGCGGGCAGGTGTTATGTGCGTGGACTGCGTGCCGGGCGCGGGTGCGCAGCGCCTCAAGTTCCGGGTCCAGGCAGTTATACCACTGCCCGGACTGCATCTTTTCCCGCTCTGTCATGGGACAGGCTTAACGCATACGAAGGGCTCCGTCGATGCGGATGACTTCCCCGTTCAAGTAGCCCATCTCGACGATGAAACCGGCCAACCGCCCGTATTCTTTTGGATCACCCAGACGTGCAGGGTTTGGGACATCTGCCGCCAGTTGTTGTTGAACCTCTTCGGGCAGACCGGCCAGCATCGGTGTCATGAAAATCCCCGGAGCGATGGTCATCACGCGAACGCCGGTTGAGGCCAGATCGCGCGCCATTGGCAGCGTCATCCCCACGACACCGCCTTTCGAGGCTGCATAGGCCGCTTGTCCTTTTTGTCCGTCGAAGGCTGCGATTGAGGCCGTGTTGATGATCACCCCGCGCGCGCCGTCCGGTTCGGGTTCGTTCTTAGCCATTTCAGCTGCGGCAAGGCGCGAGACGTTGAACGTGCCCACCAGATTGATGTCGATTGTGCGCTGAAACGCGTCCAACGGGTGGGGGCCATCCTTGCCGACTGTCTTGATCCCATATGCGATCCCGGCGCAGTTCACGGCAGCCGTAATGCGGCCCATCTTGCCCTTAGCGTGCTCGATGGCCGCCGCAACCGATTCTTCATCGGTTACATCTGTTTGTACGAAATGCCCGCCGATGTCCTCGGCGACCTTGGGGCCACGCTCGGCGTCGCGATCCAGGATCGTGACCTGCGCGCCTTGTTCGGCGAAGTACCGAGCCGTCGCCTCACCCAACCCCGACGCCCCGCCGGTGATAATTGTGGCTGAATTTGAAAGTTGCATTAGGCGACCTCTCAAGATTTTGACATTTTCCCGCCTCATTTAACTTTGCGGCTTGGGTAGATGTTGTATATTCACGACAAGAGATCGTCACAACTAGTGCCGTGATCATTGTAACGAGTTGTGGCGAGCCTTCATTAACGCATCTTTAGCGGGAACTTACCTGCGCTTCATTTGCGGCTCCCACAGTGTAACCGAAGACCCTGACGCACCTGGGTATTAAGGCGCAAGGAGCTAAGTGATGCGAATTAAACTGAAATCCACTGTTTCGGCATTGGTGGCCTCTCCATTCATAGGAGCTATGATAGTAACCACTGCGTATGCTGCGACGGATGTGTGCAATGCGAGAACTGCGCGGATAGCAGCCAACGCCGGCGACTATCAGACGCTTTGTGATTGTACGCACGTGACACCCAGTTTTTTGAAGCGGCTACAAACACGGTCAGATTTCGAATCAACACTAGCTTACACTGGCGAACAATGCCCGGGTTTGGCCGTATTGTTGACGGATTTGGAGACAGCTTCAGTCCGCGGAAATTCGGCACGAGGTGGCGAAGATCGGGACAGCGATCAAATTGCACAAGCTGACCCAAGCCCGCGCGGTGAGTCTGGTTCTGGCGATACCAGCAGTGGTTCGACCGGAGGTAACAACAACGGTGGCGGAAGCAACAGCCCTGGCGGTGGCGGAAGCAACAGCCCTGGCGATGGCGGAAGCAACAGCCCTGGCGGCGGTGGAAGCGACAGCCCTGGCGGCGGTGGCGGAAGCGACAGCCCAGGCGGCGGCAACGATGGCGGCGGCAACGATGGCGGCGGCAACGATGGCGGCGGCAACGATGGCGGCGGCAATGATGGCGGCGGCAATGATGGTGGCGGCAACGATGGCGGCGGCAATGATGGCGGCGGCAACGATGGTGGCGGCAATGATGGCGGCGGCAACGATGGCGGCGGCAACGATGGTGGCGGCAACGATGGCGGCGGCAATGATGGCGGTGGCAATGATGGCGGCGGCAATGATGGCGGCGGCAACGATGGCGGCGGCAATGATGGCGGTGGCAAGGGCGGCGACGGTAAAGGTGGCGGCAAAGGCGGCGACGGTAAAGGTGGCGGCAAGGGCGGCGACGGTAAAGGTGGCGGCAAGGGCGGCGACGGTAAAGGTGGCGG
>NZ_JBXWOA010000007.1:0-212550 GCF_059610645.1 Ruegeria sp. CDSC054
TCTGGCTCCGGTACCTCGGCCACCGGTTCCTCGGGCTCGGTGATTTCTGGCTCCGGTACCTCGGCCACCGGTTCCTCGGGCTCGGTGATTTCTGGCTCCGGTACCTCGGCCACCGGTTCCTCTGGCTCGGTGACTTCGGGGTCAGGTACCTCGGCCACCGGTTCCTCGGGCTCGGTGACTTCGGGGTCAGGTACCTCGGCCACCGGTTCCTCGGGCTCGGTGACTTCGGGATCAGGTACTTCGGCCACCGGTTCCTCGGGCTCTGTAACTTCGGGGTCAGGTACTTCGGCTACGGGTTCCTCTGGCTCGGTAACCTCGGGATCAGGTACTTCGGCCACGGGCTCTTCGGGCTGCGGGGTTTCTTCAACCGGTGGTGTCGGAGCCGGCGGCGTAGTGGATCCGTTGTCCAGCATGACCTCACCCTGGGTGGCAGCAAAGTTCTGCGTCACCATCACAGCGTCGAAACCTTGCATGTCGCCGGTTTCAATTCCGATTCCGATATATTTGAAGTCGGGGTTCAGAATATTTGCGCGATGGCCGGGGCTGTTCATCAGGTTCTGATGAAGCTGCGCGACATCATCGCTGATACCGGGCGCGCCGCGCTCGGATTGCCAGGCGATGTTTTCACCTGACCGCCAGTTGCCCGAGAAATCGAAACCGGCCATTTCCATCCGCTGTGTGGCGCTGCTGCCACCCGAGCCGGTGTGGCTGAACCTGTCCGTTTCCAGCATCCATTCGCTGTGATCCTCGGACGAGTCGTTCAGGCGCGTTTCAAGCTGTAGGGGGTCCAGCCCGCGCGATGTGCGCTCTTGGTTGATAAGCGCCAGCATTTCTCGTTCGATACTACTTGCAGTCGACATTTTTGCCTCCGATTGGTTTTTGTCGTGGTAGACGGCGCCAGTTACAAAGGCTCGGTGTCGCGTTGATAGGGATGGCGTGTTCAGAGGCGAGTTTTGGCAGGTCAGTGCTACCGACACGGGATTCGCTGCGCTGCAAAATGCCGGGCAAAATGTTGCTGAGGGGGAAATGGCAGCTTGTCGCGCGTGGGCGGTCCGAGTCGGCGTAAATCATCCGACCCTAGAAACGACAAACCCCCGGGCGATGCCTCGGGGGTCGTCAAATAGTGTCATCCAAAGCTGGACGAGCGAGGTTTTAGAGCAAACCTTCGCGCTGTGCTTTCTTACGTGCCAGTTTACGGGCACGACGGATCGCTTCAGCCTTCTCGCGCGCTTTTTTCTCGGACGGTTTCTCGAAATGTTGCTTAAGCTTCATTTCACGGAACACGCCTTCGCGCTGCAGCTTTTTCTTCAGGGCACGAAGCGCCTGATCGACGTTATTGTCGCGAACACTAACCTGCATGTGGTTGTCACCACCTTTCTAGATAGAGTTGCAAGGAAATTGCAGGAGTTGGCCGTATAGCAAAGCGCCTCTATCTTGTCTAGTACTGGCTCTGAGAACCGGAGAACCGCCATGACCACCACTTACGAAGATGCAAAACAGCAGCTTTTGGACGCAGTCTTGATCCATGTGCCGTTTGACGGCTGGTCCGAAGCCAGCTTTCGCGCGGCTATATTAGATTGCGATATGGATGACACTCTGGCGCGCGCGATCTGTCCGCGCGGCGCAGTTGATTTGGCGCTTGCGTTCCATGCGCGCGGTGACGCGGCGATGGAGGATCGGCTGAAGTCCTCAGACCTGAGCGAGTTGAAGTTCCGAGAGCGAATCGCTGCCGCAGTTCGCTTCCGGCTTGAGGCCGTTCCGGACAAGGAACTGGTACGACGGGGCATGACGTTGTTTTCCCTGCCTACGCATGCAGCCGATGGGGCAAAAGCGCTGTGGCAGACCTGTGATCTGATCTGGGACACGCTGGGCGATACATCGAACGATGTGAACTGGTACACGAAACGGGCGACATTGTCGGGCGTCTATTCCTCGACCCTGCTGTTCTGGCTGGGCGACGATTCCCCCGATCACCAGAAAACATGGGAGTTTCTGGATCGGCGGATAGACAACGTCATGCAGATCGAAAAGATCAAAGCGCAGGTGAATGGTAACCCGCTGTTCAAACCGTTTCTGGCAGTTCCAAACTGGCTGGCCGGTCAGGTGAAGCCACCCGTGAAAATGCGGGCCGATTTGCCGGGGATGCTGAACCCACGCAAGTAAGCGTCTGGGCCTTCCATAAATTGCCTGCTAGGCATTGGGCAAAGGAGATTTGCCCATGACCCAGATGATGCGCGCTGTCGAAATCACCAAACCCGGTGGCCCGGATGTTCTGCAACTGACGGACCGCCCCGTGCCCGAACCGCAAGCCGGACAAGTGATCCTGAAAGTGGCCTATGCCGGCGTGAACCGCCCGGATGCGCTGCAGCGTGCGGGGGCATACGATCCGCCTCCGGGTGCCAGCGATTTGCCGGGGCTTGAGGCATCGGGCGAGGTTGTTGCCGTTGGTGCGAGGGTCGATGGTCTGGCCATCGGCGATCAGGTCTGTGCCTTGCTGCCCGGTGGCGGTTATGCGGAATATGTGGCCACACCCGCTGCGCATTGTCTGCCAGTTCCTTCGGGAATTGGGATGAAAGAGGCCGCGTGTCTGCCCGAAACCTTCTTTACTGTGTGGTCCAACGTTTTCACGCGCGGCGGTCTGAAGGCAGGTGAGCGTTTTCTGGTGCATGGCGGGTCCAGCGGCATTGGCACAACAGCGATCCAGCTGGCGAACGCGTTTGGTGCGCGGGTGTTTGCAACCGCCGGATCTGCTGAGAAATGCGAGGCCTGTGTGAACCTTGGCGCCGAGAAGGCGATCAATTACCGGGATGAGGATTTTGTGGGCGTCATGCGCGCCGAAGGTGGGGCGAACCTGATCCTCGACATGGTTGGTGGCGACTATATCCCCCGCAACGTCAAAGCCTTGGCCGAAGATGGGCGTCTGGTTCAGATCGCCTTCCTGCAAGGGCCGAAGGTCGAATTGAACTTTGCAATGATGATGGTCAAACGCCTGACCCTTACTGGCAGCACCCTGCGCCCGCAAAGCGATCTGGCAAAGGCAAAGATTGCGCAGGATTTGCGCGAGGCTGTCTGGCCATTGCTGGAGGCTGGGAAGGTGGCCCCCGTCATGGACAGTGAGTTTGATCTGGCCGAGGCGGCAGCCGCCCATGCGCGGATGGAAAGCTCGGGTCACATCGGCAAGATTGTCCTCAAGGTCGCTGGTTAAAACTCTGGCGCGGGTAAATCCCGCGCTTTTTCCGATCAGACCACTGCGCGGCGGTAAAGATGCCAGGTTGCATGGCCCAGGACTGGCATGACAACGATCAGCCCCAGTAGCATCGGGATGGCTCCGATGATCAACAGGGCCGCTACGATGAATCCCCATGCCAAAATGACCCCGGGGTTATGCCGCAACACCCGGACCGACGTCACGACCGCCACAGGCAGACCGACTGGACGGTCTAGCAGCAATGGAAAGCTGACGACGCTCATGGCCAATGCGACCAGCGCGAATAGAAACCCGATCGCATTGCCGAAAATGATCATGGACCAGCCTGCGCCCGTGGTGAACACCTGAGTCACGAAAGCCCCGAGTGAGGTGGGCAGATCCGGCCCAAGCGTATGCACATAGATGCTCTGCGCGACCATCAGCCAAATCAGCAGCAGCATGACCAGATAGAATCCCAAGGCCAGAATTGCTCCAAAGGACGGGGACCGGAAGACGCCCAAGGCGTCCAGCCAATGCACCTCGCCGCCTTGCTCGCGTTTACGGCTGATTTCGTAAAGGCCCACGGCTGCGATCGGGCCGACAAGTGCGAAACCCATGATCAGCGGTGCCAGAAGGGGAACCATGTTGCGATTTAGGCCGAACCCGAACATCAGCAGACCTGCGATCGGGTAAACCAGTATGATGAAAATCGCATCCGCCCGTGTTTCCAGAAAATCATTGTACCCGGCCTGCAAACAGGCCTTCAGGTCCTGCATCGTCAGTGTTTGCACCTGTGGCAGATGCCGGGTGTCCGCGCTGCCGATATGGTGCACGCTTTCGGTAATATGATCGCCGGTCGCGCCGATGTTTCGGGCGGCCCAACTGATCGGATTTCCTATTGTTTTGGCCATCTTGATCCCCTCCCTTTGCCAGTGCGCAACGGGTTGAATCCGGCGGTGGTTGCCTTTGGCCGGACCAGCCGGCAACGCTCAGACCCCAGTATAGCACAGTTTTTCGCGCTGTGGTTGCGTGGCGGCAAAAACCTTCCAATTGCCCTGTTTCACAGTCGTGTTAGCTTGGCGTCAGGCAACAGGAGGTCAGCATGCAGCAAACGGCAAGAACCGTCGTCATTCACGAACACGGCGGCCCCGAAGTTTTAAAGATCGAAGACCGGTCCTTGGGCGACCCCGGACCCGGCGAGGTTCGCATCCGCCACCGGGCCAGTGGGCTGAACTTCATTGATGTCTACCAGCGTACCGGGTTGTACCCGATGGATTTACCGCACGCGCTGGGCATGGAAGCGGCAGGTGTGATTGAGGCCGTTGGCGAAGGTGTTACCCATCTGAAACCGGGCCAGCGCGCGGCCTATGCCGCAGCACCCGCCGGGGCCTACTGTGAGGCGCGCGTGATGCCAGCGGCGCAAGTATGTCCGTTGTCCGAAGGGATTTCTTTTGACGCGGCTGCGGCGATGATGCTCAAGGGGATGACGGTCGAGTATCTGTTTCACCGGACAACGCCTTTGAAACGGGGTGACACGGTTTTGTTTCACGCGGCTGCTGGTGGCGTTGGTCTGATTGCCTGCCAATGGGCCAAGTCCGAGGGCATCACGCTGATCGGAACAGCCGGAACAGACGAAAAATGCAGCCTTGCGCAGTTCAACGGGGCTGCGCATTGCATCAATTACCGAACTGAGAACTTTGCCGATCGAGTGGCCGAAATCACCGGCGGCAAGGGCGTGGATGTAGTCATGGATTCCATCGGTGCGGACACGTTCAATGGCTCGCTGGACTGCCTGAAGCCTTTGGGAATGATGATCTCATTCGGCAATGCCTCAGGGCCGGTTCCTTTGATGGATATCGGGATTCTGGGCAAGAAAGGATCCTTGAAAATCACTCGACCGACCCTGTTTACCCATATCGCCGACCCTTCCGTCTGTCAGGCAATGGCACGGCGGCTTTTCGGCAAGGTCGAAGGCGGTGAGGTCAAAATCCACATCGATCAGCGGTTCCCGTTGGATCAGGTAGCCGAGGCGCACCGGGTTCTTGAAGCGCGTCAAACCACAGGCAGCACGGTTCTTGAACCGTAAGACCGACTGAACCCGGCCCGTTAGTGGTTGATCTTGAATCGAAAAGCGGCGGCAGAATACTCTGCCGCCGCCTTTATTAGGAATGTCAGAAATTATTGCTGCAGTTCCGCCGGTGTTTTGTCCGCGATAGTTTCCCAATTGGCGCTGGCTTGTTCGACAAAACCAGGGATGTCACCTTCCCAGCGCTGCTGGATGTCTTGCGACAGGTTCAGGTACAGCTTGTTGTCGACGATCTTCCAGTAGGTCGGGTCACCGTCAAACTTGAAGCCCATCGCAGCGCCGAATGCGCAATAGCCGCCATATGCAGGCAGGTAGGCCTCGGGGTTTTCTTCGAACGCGGCTTTGTTTTCTTCATTGGCAAAGCGATACATTGCGTCGTTGTGCAGTGTGGTGATGCGGTAGTCACCTTTGGTCGGCTCGCCAGCGGTGAAGTAGGCAACGGGATCATAGCCCTGCATGGCCAGACCGGTCGAGCTTGCGTTCAGTTCAACACCAGCGGCCAGAGCCGAGCTTGCAATGGCAACAGACAGAGCGACGCCGCCGATAAGAGATTTGAACTTGTTCATTGTTTTCACCTTTCGTGAAGGGGCCGCCACGTGGCGCAGAAAATTGCGCCCAGACGACCCAAGAGTTTTTTTGTCCGTGAGACCCGCAATTGGCCGTCACGGAACCCAAGTGGGCAGGCGGCTCATCACGTTCAAAGCAATCAATTGTGAATGTGCAGGGGCGAAGAGGCATTGTTCACAAATGCAGGGTAGGCCTTAGGTATCGGGCGTCAGATCCAAAACGAATTCGGTGACTTTTTCCGCGGGCATTTCGCAGGGGCGAAGAAGAGATCCGCGTTTGGTCAGATAAAGGTTCAGGCTGATGTAGTCGCTGCCGTCCAGTGCGCGTGCGACAAGTTTCTGCGACTTGCCGTCTGAAAATTCCGTTCGACTGACGATATACCGCCTGCCGTGGGCACGCCCGGTCGATGACCCCTTGGGGATGGCAAAAAAAGCGGTAAGGAAGGCGTTCGGGGCGCTCAAGACTGCCCGATTTTTGGTTCAGTGCCGGATTTGATGCGGGCAATATTCGCGCTGTGGCGCCAATAGACCAACAGGGTCAGGACGCCAGCCAGTAGCAGCGTTTGCGAACCTGTCAGCAGAAGGGCCCAGATAGTGGACGTTGCCACCGCCGCAAGTGCCGCAAGGGATGAGATGCGCCAGACTGCAGCAGCAACCAACCAAGTCAAACAACAGGCCACACCGACGCGCCAGTCCAACGCCAGCCAGATCCCCAGAAACGTGGCAACCCCTTTGCCGCCCTTAAATCCCAGCCAAACCGGAAAGCAATGGCCCAAAAGTGCTGCCAGCGCGGCAATCTGCGCAGCATCCTCGCCCGCCAGTGCACGCGCCAACAGTACGGCAACTCCGCCTTTTGCGGCGTCGAAGATCAGGGTCAGGGCAGCGGCGGTCTTGTTGCCTGTCCGCAAAACATTGGTTGCGCCGATATTGCCCGATCCGATGTTGCGCAGGTTGCCCAGCCCCATCACCTTGGCCATGACCATGCCAAACGGGATCGATCCCATCAGATATCCAAGTGCCGCCCACAGGATCAGCTGGGTCATTGTGCTGTCGATGATCGGCATCAGGGTCTCCGGAAAACTTCTTGTCCTGCAACGAAAGTTGCGGTGACCTTACCCTGCATGCGCTGGCCGTCAAACGGTGTGTTCTGAGATTTGGATTTGAGCGAGAACCGGTCCAGCACAAAGGGCACATCCGGGTCAAACAGCACCAGGTCCGCAGGCGCGCCTTCGGACAGACGGCCACTGTCCAGCCCTAATCTTTTCGCCGGGTTTAGGGCCATTGCACGGAACAGTGTCGGCAGGTCCAACTGCCCGGCATGATACAGACGCAAGGCGGCGGGCAGCAGGGTTTCCAACGCTACCGCGCCGGAGGCCGCCTCTTCAAACGGCAGGCGTTTGCTTTCCTCATCCTGAGGCGTGTGCATGGAACTGATCGTATCAATCAGGCCGGTCCGCACCGCTTCGATCACCGCTTGTCGGTCATCCTCGGATCTCAACGGCGGCTTGACCTTGAAGAAGGTGCGATAGTCGGCCACGTCCAGTTCATTCAGCGTCAGGTGGTGGATTGACGTGCCTGCGGTGATGTCCAGACCATTCCGCTTCGCCCGTTCCAACGCGGGCAGGGCGCGGGCGGTGGTGATCTGGTCCGCGTGATAGGCGGCTCCGGTCATCTCAAGCAGAGCGATGTCGCGATCCAGCCCCATCCGCTCGGCCATTGGCGAAACAGCGGGCAGGCCGCGCAACACGGCGAACTTACCACTGGTGGCTGCGGCACCATTGCTGAGGATGGATTCTTGCGGGTGAGCAATGACCAGCGCGCCGCAGGCTCGGGCATAGGTCAGGGCGCGGGAAAACACCTTGGTGTTGGCGATCACGTGATCACAATCGGTGAAGGCCACGGCACCCGCATCCTGCAGGAACCCGATCTCAGTCATCTCGCGACCTTCGCGACTTTTGGTCAACGCGGCCATTGGAAGGACGTTGACCGGCGTGTCGGCCTGAGCCCGGCGTGTGACGAACTCCAGACTTTCCGGCGTGTCGATGGCAGGGCTGGTATCGGGGCGCGTCACGATCGTGGTCACGCCACCGGCGGCGGCGGCCAGACCGGCGGATTTATAGCTTTCCTTGTGCCGCTCACCCGGTTCACAGACCTTGACGCCGATATCGACGATACCGGGGGCAAGGCATTGCCCACCACAATCGACGACCTGCGCCGCAGACGCCGGAGCAACCCCTTCGCCGCGCGCAGTAATCCTACCATCGGATACATGTAGCCAGCCAGGGCTGTCGGTGCCGGTTTCCGGGTCGATCAGGCGGGCGTTGGTGAAAATAGTGTTGTTCATCCCATTGCTCTTTCGATGGCGGCTTTGGTGGCTGCGGGGTCAGCCTGATATTTAATCAGATGCTTGTCGCCACCCTTGGTGACGATCTGGACAAAACTGCCCATGAGGTTGACCGCCTCTATCTGGTTCAGCGCCACATTGCGCGGGCCCGGGCCGGTTAGGGTGGTGTCCGTCATCTGCCATGTGGTGGTCAGTTCTTCTGAGGCCAGGTACCATGCGCGAAAGGCGACGGCCGCAAGACCCGCGGGCGCCCCGGTCCAGACGTAGGGGTTTCCGACCAGCCACAGCACGATCATCGCGACAGCCATGGCCCCGGCGGCCAGCCATGTATTCGTGCGGATATACGCGCCTTTGTCGGGGGTGAACGTCACAGGATCAGCCACAGGATGCCTCCGATGACCACCAGCGCCACCACTGCCAGCATGGCCGACCCAATACGGCCGGGTTTGTCGTCCTTTGGCGGGGTTTGCGGGGCCGAGAAGGGTTTCGCGCTTTCTGCTTTAATTGCTCCACCGGTCCAGTTTGTCGCCTCTTCAGTGTAAAGGCCAATCAGGTGCACTTTGGGGTCCGGTTGCAAAGTGGCGGCACGTCCCTGAAACGCAGCACTGCGCACGACCATGACCCAGCCTTCAATGCTTTCCAGCGCTGCCCGGTCCAGCTGATCTTTAGGGACGCCGCACCCTTCGTTGAGATAGCCAAAAAGACCCAGTTCCTCGAGGTCCGAGACAGGAAATACGTCGATCTGGGTCAGATCCAGACCCTCGACACCCAGAATCTGGTCTGCCGCCCCGGGTTCGTGCAGGAACTTTGCCTCTTCCGGGCGCATGCCGAGTTGAAATAAGCGCAGGACGCCGTGTTCATGTGGGGCGACGTTCAGATCACTCATGCGGCCTCACCAAGGTTGCGGGCCAGCAGTTCCATTGCGGCCATACGAACGGCGACGCCCATTTCGACCTGTTCCTGAATAACGGACCGGTTGATGTCGTCTGCCAGTGTTCCGTCAATCTCGACCCCGCGATTCATCGGACCGGGGTGCATGACGATGGCGTCGGGTTTGGCCTGTGCCAGTTTCGCAGCGTCGAGGCCATAGCGGTGGTAGTATTCCCGCTCCGACGGGATAAAGCCGCCGTCCATCCGCTCTTTCTGGAGGCGCAGCATCATGACGACGTCGACGTCCTTTAGACCTTCATTCATGTCGTCGTAAATTTCGGCCCCAAAATCTGCGAATTGCGACGGAACCAATGTCGGCGGCCCGATCAGGCGAATGCGGTTTTCCATTTTGCCCAGCAGGATCAGGTTTGACCGGGCAACGCGGGAATGAGCGACATCGCCGCAGATCGCAATGTTCAGCCGGTGCAGGCGACCTTTGGCGCGGCGAATGGTTAGCGCGTCCAGCAGAGCCTGCGTCGGGTGTTCGTGCTTGCCGTCACCTGCGTTTAGCACCGCGCAATTCACCTTCTGCGCCAGCAGGTCGACCGCGCCGGAATGGGGGTGGCGCACCACCAACAGATCAGGGTGCATCGCATTCAGCGTCATCGCTGTGTCGATCAGCGTCTCGCCCTTTTTGATCGAACTGGCCTGCATCGCCATGTTCATCACATCCGCGCCCAGCCGCTTGCCCGCGATTTCGAAACTGGCCTGCGTGCGGGTCGAGTTCTCGAAGAACATGTTAATCTGCGTCAGCCCTGACAGCACGTCGGAATGCTTGGTCGACTGGCGGTTCATGTCGACATATTTCTCGGCCAGATCGAGAATGGCAGTGATATCGGATTGCGACAGGTGTTCGATGCCAAGAAGGTGACGATGGGCGAAACGCATTGGCGGGCTCCTGTCTGACAATCGCGCCGCTTATAAGAAGCCACGCAGCCCAAGGCAACCTAAGGATCAGATCCTTCTGGCAGTTTCTCGCACCCGCCTTCGGGCAGACACTGTTCGCCGGGCTTGCACCACTTGCCGTATCCGCAGTCGATGGCCTTAACAGGAACACATCCCTGGTTTTTTGAACATTTGAATCCCTGACGGCACTGAGACCCGGTTTTTTCGCAAAGATACCAGCCAGGGCGTGTACATCCGCCACCCGGCAGGCAAGACGATCCGGATCCGCAAATGCGACCGTCGTCACACGTTAGAGAAGGCAGTTCCTGAATGTCGGGCGTTATCTTCTCGCATTCCCCGCGCGCGTTGCAGATGCTACCGCCGGGGCAATCCAGACGCGATCTGCACTTATTTTGCCCGGCTGGGGCGCACCGGGTGCCGCCCGCCACGCAGCGCTCGAATGGGCCGCAGGTTCTGCCGCCACCGCAATAGGTGCCGCCCAGCGGAATGCAGTTCCCGTCAAAGCTGCATCTTTGGCCGCCCGAACAGCAGGTACTGCCGCATTTGAACTGACCGGCACGGCACTGCCCGTATCGGTCCTGAAACTGCGCAGAGGCCGGGCCACTGAGCATGGTCAGCAGCAAACTGATGAGAAAGAATCGCAATACAAACAACATGAATACGCCAATGGTCGGTGCGACGGACCGACCAATCAAGGCCTATTCGCTTTCCCTCCTTCAAAAGGTGGTTAGATTGAGGGTTATGGAATCGGCTTTGGACTATCATACTGCCCGCGCCCTGCTGGAATGGCAGATCGAACTGGGTGCGACGGATGCGATCGGTGATGCACCGGTGGATCGCTATGCGTTGCCGGATTCCGCGCCCAAAGCCAAGAAACCCGCAAAGGCCCAGTCCGCACCAGAAAAAACCAAGCAGCTTGATCCGGTTGCGGTTGCGAAATCTGCGGCACAGGCTGCAGGGACGCTCGATCAGTTGCAGGCGGCTATGGACGCGTTTGATCATTGCGAGTTGAAGCGCGGTGCGCGGCAGTTGGTCTTTGCCGACGGCACCCCGGGTGCGAGGGTGATGATTATCGGAGAGGCTCCGGGGCGCGATGAAGACCGCGAGGGCAAGCCCTTTGTCGGACGCGCCGGTCAGTTGTTGGACCGGATGCTGGCGGCAATTGATCTAAACCGAACCGAAAACGTCTATATCACCAACGTCCTGCCTTGGCGTCCGCCGCAGAACCGGGATCCCAAGCCCGAAGAGATTGGCATGATGAAGCCGTTTCTCGAACGGCACGTGGCCTTGGCCAAACCCGAGGTTCTGGTGGTGATGGGCAATATCAGCTGTCAGGCTGTTCTGGGCAAACGGGGGATCACGCGGCTTCGGGGTCAGTGGGATCAGGCGATGGACTTGCCGGCTATCCCGATGTTCCATCCTGCATATCTGCTGCGACAGCCACAGATGAAGCGGCAGGCATGGGCTGATTTGCTGGAACTTAAAGCAAGGCTGGAGGGCAAGGCATGAAAATCCTCGCATTCTCGGACCTGCATATGGCGCGAAACCGTGCCGCAGACGTCGTTGCATCCAGCGATGAGGCTGATCTGGTTATCGGAGCCGGAGATTATTGCAACATGCGGCGAGGGCTGGATGACGCGATGGCGATGCTCTCTGGTATCAATGCGCCGCTGGTTCTGGTTCCGGGCAATGCCGAAAGTGCAGGTGAACTGACCGACGCTGCGCCTGAAGGCGTGCATGTTTTGCACGGCACAGGCATGACCGTGGATGGGCTGCGTCTGTTTGGCCTTGGTTACGGCGTGCCGGTGACACCATTCGGTGAGTGGTCCTGTGATCTGACGGACCCCGAAGCGGCTGAGTTGCTGGACCGGTGTGAAGGGGCTGACATCCTGATTGCCCATTCTCCGCCCAAGGGTCACGGCGATCTTACATCGACGGGCGATGCGGTAGGTTCGGTGGCGGTCCGTGACGCAATCGAGCGGTTGCAGCCGCAAATTGCCCTTTGTGGCCATATCCATGACAGTTGGGGCTACCGAGGCGCAATCGGCGTGACGCAGATCGCCAATCTTGGCCCCACGGTAAATTGGTTCGAGGTCACCACGTGATTGATACAGTTACACTGCTGGCGTTTATCCCGGCGGCAATTGCCCTGAATCTGACCCCCGGGGCCGACATGATGTTCTGCTTTGGGCAGGGGCTGCGGTCCGGGGCGCGGCCTGCAATCGCCGCCAGCGCAGGTATTTCCGCCGGATCGATGGTTCACGTTCTGGTAGCGGGTCTTGGTCTAGGAGCGGCGGTGGCCACGATGCCCTGGCTGTTCGATGTGATCCGCTGGATGGGTGTTGCTTATCTGCTGTATCTCGCCTGGGGGGCGTTTCGCAATGGGGCGGTCTCTGCGGATGCTCCGTCCGGTCCCACCCAATTGGCATTCCGGGACGGGCTGGTGGTGAACCTGACCAATCCCAAGGTAATTCTGTTCGTACTGGCCTTCATTCCGCAATTCGTAGACCCGGCGGCGGGATCGATCCTGCTGCAGTTCCTGATTTTCGGGTCCATCATTGCGTTGGGCGGATTTGTGGTGAACGGGCTTGTTGGAATATTTGCCGGTGGTGCGGGGCGGGTGCTGATCGCGAACCCGCGCGCCTCACGCATCATGGGCTGGGTGACCGGGGGGATCTTCACAGCCCTCGCCATCCGGCTTGCCATCTTGGAAAGGGCCTGAGGAAACATGTCGCGCATTGATGAGACCAAAGACTTCATTCCGGTCCGTATCGCCGTGCTTACCGTTTCGGATACGCGGTCGATGGATGAGGACAAATCCGGCCAGACACTTGTTGATCGCATCGAAGGAGCAGGGCACAGGGTTGCCGATCGCCGCATCATACAGGATGAGCGCACCCAGATCGCCGAACAGTTACGTGTCTGGATCGCGGATCCTGAGATAGACGTGGTGATTTCGACCGGTGGTACGGGCTTGACGGGCCGCGACGTAACGGTCGAAGCGCATCGCGATGTTTATGAGAAGGAAATCGAGGCTTTCGGCACCGTGTTCACAATCATATCCATGGAAAAGATTGGTACGTCGGCCGTGCAATCACGTGCGACGGGTGGGGTGGCCGGTGGCACCTACCTGTTTGCATTGCCCGGCAGTCCCGGTGCCTGCAAGGACGCCTGGGACGGGATATTGGAGAAACAGTTCGATTATCGCCACCGTCCCTGCAATTTCGTCGAAATAATGCCCAGATTGGACGAACATTTGCGACGGAAGTAGACTGGTCGCACGTTAAACCGATCATAACCGCTTTGTGGCTTGGCATTTTTTGCTGCCCAGCTACCTTTTGCTAATGGCAGCCTGATGCAACCGGGGTGATTTATATATGCGATTTCTGAGGCAAAGCCTTGTTGGAGTCTTTTTGACGTCGTTGACGGTGGCCCTGTTGTTTGTGGCTGCGCAGATGATTTCGGGTGCCGTGCAAGACGTTCTGACGCGGGAAGAATCCGCACCGCAGACGCGCGAGCGTGTCTTTGCCGTTTCTGTTCGGTCCGCGGAATTGGAAACCGTCACCCCATATCTCGAAGCCTTTGGCGAGGTTCAAAGCCGTCGCAGGTTAGAACTGCGCGCCGCGCTGGGCGGGCGTGTTGTCGGGCTGGCCGAAGATTTTGAAGATGGCGGTGTGGTAACAACAGGCGAAGTCCTGGTTGAACTTGATCCCGCAGACGCCCAGTCCGCGTTGGACCGGGCAAAATCTGATTTGTTGGACGCGCAGTTTGAAGAGCGTGACGCGGAGCGGTCGCTGCTGCTGGCGCAGGATGAATTGAATTCGGCCGAGGCACAGGCAGAGCTGCGTGGTCGCGCCCTGCAGCGTCAGCAGGATTTGCAGACACGTGGCGTCGGGGCCGCAGCATCTGTGGAAGAGGCAGAGCTTGCAAAAGCAGCTGCGCAGCAGGCCGTGCTGGCGCGGCGGATTGCGCTGGCTCAGGCAGAATCCCGCGTCGATCAGGCGACCACCCTGTTGTCACGAGCCCGCATTGCGCTTGAGGCTGCTGAACGCGATCTGGATGATATGACAATCCGCGCTCGGTTCGGGGGTACATTGACGGATGTAACGCTGGTCGAAGGACGGCTGGTGTCCGCGAACGAAAAGCTGGCGGAACTTGTCGACCCCAATGCGTTGGAGGTGGCATTCCGCGTCTCAACCGCGCAATACGTCCGATTGCTGGACGCAGCCGGTGATCTGATCGACGCACCGGTGACAATCTCGCTTGAGGTCACGGGCACCGACCTGACCGCACAAGGCCGCATTAGCCGCGACAGCGGATCGGCGGGCGAAGGGCAGACCGGGCGTTTGATCTATGCCCGACTGGATGAGGCGTCGGGGTTCAAGCCGGGTGACTTTGTTACTGTCACCGTGCAGGAACAACCGTTGGACAACGTAGTGCGGTTGCCATCGTCGGCCTTGGATGCGGTCGGAACGGTGTTGGTTTTGGATGAAAATGACAGGCTCGAAGCGCTTCCGGTGCAACTGATCCGGCGCCAGGGCGATGAGGTTTTGCTGCGCGGCGATGGGCTGGTGGGGCGTGAGGTCGTGATCGGCCGGACACCTCTACTGGGATCGGGCGTACGTGTCCGGCCCCTGCGGATAGATGACAGCGCCGGGGCTGCACCGGATCTGGTTGAGCTGTCCGAGGAACAGCGCGCCCGGCTGGTGGCTCAGGTCGAGGCCAGTACGCGAATGCCAAAGGACGTCAAAGAACGGGTTCTGGGCCAATTGAGTGAGGCCAAAGTACCGGCCTCATTAGTTCAGCGGCTTGAAAACCGGGCAGGGGGTTAAGCGCCATGATGCGCGAGATCCCCAGCGCGGCAGGCGGCATCCTCAGTTACTTCACGCGTCACAAAACGGTGGCAAACCTGCTGCTGCTGGTGATGCTGGTACTGGGTGCGGCGGCAATCCCGAATATGCGGGCGCAGTTCTTTCCCGATGTGGTTCTGGAACGTGTCGACGTGAGTGTGGACTGGGATGGGGCTGGTCCCGAAGATGTGGACAACGGGATCATTCAGGTGCTCGAGCCTGCCTTGCTGGCGGTCGAGGGTGTCGCCAGCACCGAAGCAACCTCGCGCGAGGGGCGCGCCAGCATTCGGCTGGAGTTCGAGCCGAACTGGGACATGTCCCGCGCTGTCGAGGAGGTCCGGACTGCCGTCGACAGTGTAACCAGCCTGCCCGACGATGCCGAAGAACCGACAATCCGGCGGGGCGCCTGGCGGGATCGGGTTACAGATGTGGTTGTGACAGGGCCTGTCGATCCTGATCAACTGGCCAAGTTCACGGACGAGTTGATCAACAGATTGTTCGCGGTCGGGGTGACGCGCACCACAATCCGGGGGCTTGCCGCGCCACGCATCGTGGTCGAGATACCGACCGCACAACTGATTGCCAACGACATCACACTGTCCGAGGTCGCATCGGCCGTAGCGGCTGAGGTCAACGCAAACCCAGCGGGTGATGTGACTGGCGCGAACGCCCGTATCCGCACAGGCACGGAAAAGCGCACGCCCGAGGAAATCGAAGGCATCGCCCTGCGCAATTTTGCGGATGGATCCAAGTTGCTGGTGGGTGATGTGGCGCAGATCCGTGTGGAGGGGGTCAATCGCAATCGCAGCTACTTCGTGGGCGAAAATCCGGCGATGTCCGTGCGCGTAGATCGCTCGAATCTAGGTGACGCGATCGAAATTCAGCACACCGTCGAAGACGTCGTAAAGGAAATGCAAGCCAGCGTTCCCGAAGGGGTGACGATCGAATTGATCCGAACCCGCGCCCAGGCGATCACCGATCGTCTGGATATTCTGGTCGACAATGGTCTCGTCGGATTGGGCCTTGTTGTCTGTTTGCTGTTTCTGTTCCTGAACGCGCGGATTGCCTTTTGGGTCGCAGCAGGTATTCCGGTTGCCATGTCTGCCGCGATTGCCTTCATGTATATCGGCGGGCTGTCGATCAACATGGTGTCCCTGTTCGGCCTGATCATCACATTGGGCATTGTTGTGGATGACGCCATCGTCGTGGGTGAGCATGCCGATTTCCGCGCGCGCCGATTAGGTGAGGCCCCAATGGTGGCCGCTGAACGCGCGGCGCGGCGCATGGCGATGCCGGTCTTTGCGGCGACTCTGACGACAGTGATCGCTTTTTTTGGCCTGACCCTTGTCGGCGGCCGGTTTGGCGAGTTGATCCGTGACATCCCCTTTACCGTTATCGCGGTTTTGATTGCGTCGCTGATCGAATGTTTCCTGATCTTGCCGAACCACATGGCGCACGCCATCGCGCATTCCACCAAAGAGCACTGGTATGACCTGCCCAATCGCGTGGTCAATCGCGGGTTCCGCTGGGTGCGCGATCATCTGTTCCGACCGCTGATCGCCTGGGTCGTCTGGGCGCGCTATGTGGTGGTCGCATTGATGGTGGTGATCCTGGCCAGCCAGGTTGCCCTGTTCATTCGAGGTGATGTGAACTGGCGGTTTTTCAACGCACCCGAGCGCGGTTCAGTTACGGGCAATTTCATAATGGTCGAAGGCGCCACCCGCGCCGAGACTGTGGCCATGATGCATGAGCTGCAGCGGGCGACCGAAGAGCTGGGCCAGATCTATGAAGACCGCCACGGTCGTAACCCGATCGACTATGTGCTGGCCGAGGTGGGCGGGTCCGCAGGTTGGGGATTGGCGGCCGCTGATGGAAAAGACGCAGATTTGCTGGGTGGTATTTCCATCGAGCTGATCGACGCGGATCTGCGCCCCTATTCCAGCTTTGAGTTTGTGGGTGAGCTACAAGATTTTGTACCGCGCCACCCGAAGGTTGAACTGCTCAGTTTCCGCGGTTGGCGGTCGGGTCCCGGTGGTGATGCCATTGATGTCCAGTTCTATGGCGCGGATGTGAACACGCTCAAATCCGCCTCAGAGGACTTGCAGACCGAGCTTTCGAAATACCCTGAAGTTTCGGCGCTGGAAGACAATCTTGCCTATGACAAGGAAGAGTACATTCTGGACCTGACAGCGCAGGGTCAGTCGCTGGGTTTCAGGATCGAAACGCTGGGGCGCGTGTTGCGCGACCGGTTGAACGGGATCGAGGCGGCGACCTTCCCGGATGGCCCGCGCAGTGCCGAGATCAGGGTTGAACTGCCCGAAGGAGAGCTGACCGCCGATTTCCTGGAGCGCACTCTGATGCGTACACCCGATGGAGTGTATGTGCCGTTGGCCGATATCGTGTCGGTCGAGCGAAAGTCCGGCTTCTCGACCGTCCGGCGTGAAAATGGCCTGCGGGTGATATCGGTGAATGGCGACATCTCGGAAGATGACCCGACGCGCGCGGCTGAGATTGCACGTGCCATGGGCGAGGAAATCCTGCCGAAAATCGCCTCGGAACGACAGGTCGAATGGCGGATGGCCGGTCTGAGCGAACAGGAAGACGAGTTCCTGTCCGAGGCGCGCACTGGCCTGATCCTGTGCCTGACGGGCATCTATCTTGTTTTGGCCTGGGTGTTTGCCAGCTGGACGCGGCCACTGGTGGTGATGGCGATTATCCCATTTGGGTTGGTCGGCGCGATCTGGGGGCACTACCTGTGGGAGGTTCCGCTAAGCATGTTCACGGTCGTTGGTCTGCTGGGGATGACGGGGATCATCATCAACGACTCGATTGTTTTGGTGACGACCATCGACGACTACCAGAAAGAGCGCGGGCTTGTGCCTTCGATAGTTGAAGGCACCGCAGACCGGTTGCGGCCTGTGATGCTGACGACGCTGACCACGGTTCTGGGGCTGACCCCGTTACTGTATGAAGGGTCGCAGCAGGCGCAGTTTCTCAAACCCACAGTCATTACTTTGGTCTATGGGCTGGGCTTTGGAATGTTGCTGGTCCTGCTGCTAGTCCCGGCGTTGCTTGCAATTCTGAACGATCTGTCTCGCCCAATGACCGCGATGCGTCGGGCGGCACGTGCCCCGGACCGTGTGGTGCAGGGGACGTTGGCGTGTTCGGGCCTCGCCTTGCTTTCATGGTTTACGGTCACGATGGTGTGGCCCGCAATTTACGGCGCGCCCATCGGGTTCTTGTCCGGGCTTTATGCGGGCGAGGAAGGCATGGCTATTCTTCGGATGGGCTTGGGCGCATTCGTTACAGGTGCCGCGCTGATACTGTTCCTCAGCGTGGCAGTCTCAGGCTTGCTTTATACCCGGCTCAAAAGGCCCGCGACCTAAGTCCGGCGCAGGGCGGTTTCCAGCAGATCGATGACGCGGTTGCTCATCTCTAGTTCGCCGCGGCGGATCTGATCCACAGGGAACCAACGCGCATCGAGCGCGTCGTCACCTGCAATGGGGTCGCCGGTTTGATACTGACAGGCCACGCCTACCAGCAGGTAGTGTGTCTGGACGTCGCCGTTTTCGTTCCAGCGCAGCAAATCAAGATTGTCTAAGTAGTGCTGTGGGTCTGCAATGACCGAGGTTTCTTCGCGCAGCTCTCTTTGCGCGGCTTGCAAAACAGTCTCGCCCCATTCCACGTGACCCCCAGGAAACCCCCATAGCCCAGCATCAGGTTGCTTGCTGCGTTGAACCAGCAGCACTTGGTCCTGATGCAGGACTACTGCCAAAGCGCCGATTTTCGGGGTTTGTGTCATGAAATCACCGGGCTCAGCTTGCGCTGCATCCCCGAATGTCGACTGCGTGATTTGCACCCAACACGGTGATACGAATTTCCGACCGATCCAGCGCAAATGGCCCGCCTGTTGCGTTGATCACCTCAGAGGTTGCGATCAGAGTATTCCCGGTCCGCGTTGTCTCGGTCTGCGATGCCCACAGCGCAGGGTTCCCCGGCTCAATCACCGCAACCTCGCGCCCGCCGGCAGAAGGCATTGTCACCCGTGCCTCGATCTGCATCCCGTCGGCTGTTGGCGACAGGTGACAGCTTGCCTGGGCCACGTTGGCTTCTCGTTCAGAAAAGGGTCTCTGGGCAAGCGCTGCGGCGATGGTCGGGTTGCGCCCGGCTTCTGCGTCCAGAGTATGGTCGAATTCCAGTTGTTCGGGGATACAGACATCCTTGCAGACGCCGAGATCCATTGTTCCTTGCAGCCGTACGGGCCGCGCCGGGTTTTTCGGCGTGATCTCGACCGGCAGAACCAGTTGGTTTTCATAGCCGATCGATTGCAGCCCGTTCTGGTCAAAGACATCCGGTGCGGGCCACGTAATCGACACATCGCCAACATTGTCCGAGCGGTTCCAGTTGAATTCCGGTGGGATTCCAGCATCCCCCGGCGCACGCCAATAGGTTTTCCAACCGTCTTTCAGCGTCACGCGCACGGCGCTCAAATATGTACCCTTCGCTGTACGTCCGCCGTCCAGAATGTCCAACTCAGCAACAGGGCCTTTTACCTGCGCTGCCGCAGGTAAGGCCACGCCGATGGCAAGGGCGATCGCCGACAATATCTTTTTAACGCTCATGGTTCATAAATGCGCGGTTGCGGCGCAGATTCCAAGTCACGTTCCGGTCACTAGGATGAAATCTGCGGAAATGTGTGCTGATCCCTTGCCATTCCGGGTGAGCAAGGGTCATTGTTGAAACAGACCTGTTAAGAGATGTCCGCCCATGGATCTTACCGGAAAACTGTTGATTGCGATGCCCGGCATGGGCGATCCGCGTTTTGATCATTCGGTGGTGTACCTGTGCAGCCATGGCGAAGATGGTGCTATGGGGTTGATTATCAACAAACCTTCGGATCTGCGGCTGAAAACTCTGTTGAGTCAGCTCAACATCCCTTGCCGGATTCCGGTCGTGGGTGAACGTTTGGTCCATTTCGGCGGCCCGGTTGAGATGTCGCGTGGTTTTGTCCTGCATAGCTCGGATTACGAGGCGAACTTGCATTCCATGCACATCACGGATGAGTTCAGCATGACCGCAACGCTGGATATCCTCGAGGATCTTGCCTCGGGGCGCGGGCCTTTGAACTCCACTTTGGTGCTGGGCTATTCGGGCTGGGGACCTGGGCAGCTTGAGGATGAGATAGCGATGAACGGCTGGCTCACGACCGAGGCGTCGTCCAAGCTGGTCTTCGATGTAGCTGATGATGAAAAATGGGGAGGTGCGCTTGCGACTTTGGGCGTTGATCCCTTGATCCTGTCAGCCGAGTCTGGACGCGCCTAATCAGCCGTTACGCGGGGCTGCGGCGCGGCGTAGGCGGTCGTTAATGGCCGCACCCAAACCATGTATCGGAATGGGCGTCACAGCAATTGGTCTGCCAGTGTCATTCAGGCTGTGCAGCGCGGCGAACAGGTTGGCAGCGGCCTCGGCAAGATCACTTTTCGCTGACAGGTTCAGATCGCAGTCTACCGCGCCAAACCCCAGCAGAACTTCGTCGCCTTGGGCGGTGCTGGCGTTCAGACGAACGGGCGCGTCCGGCGCATAATGCGATTGCAACTGACCGGGCGCGTTCAGCGCATCACCCGGCTGGTGGTGGTGCAATTGAGTTTTCAGAACCGCCTCAATCTGCTCCAGCGCAACACCGCCGGGGCGCAAAAGGGCAGGCTCGCCCGCAACGCCCACGATGGTGCTTTCCAACCCGACCCCGCAAGGCCCATCATCCAGCACCGCGGCAATGCGCCCATTCAACCCGGACAGGACGTGCGCGGCGGTCGTTGGGCTGATTTGTCCGGATGGGTTGGCCGAAGGCGCGGCGACCGGGCCGTCGAATTCGGACAGCAGCGTACGCGCTGCGGGGTGGGCAGGAACCCGCACCGCGAGCGTGTCCAGCCCAGCCGTTACCAGCGATGAAATCCCGTGATCCGGTCGCAGTGGCAGAACCAGGGTCAGCGGTCCGGGCCAGAATGCCCCTGCCAAAGCCTCTGCCTGATCGGACCATGTCACGAACCGCTGGGCTGCTTCGACCGAAGCCACATGCGCAATCAGCGGGTTGAAGCTGGGTCGTCCCTTGGCGGCATAGATGCTTGCCACCGCTTCTCCGTTACGGGCATCGCCGCCCAAGCCGTAGACCGTCTCGGTCGGGAAAGCCACCAGAAGACCCTGGCGCAGCAAGTCTGCCGCCTGCGCGATTCCGGCAGGATCGGCGTTTAATGTCAGAGTGCCGTTGGGGATCATTGGTGGTGACGCCGCGTTTTGATTGCGTATAGCATTTGGACCGATACCTAATCGGTGGAACCCAGATGCATAAAGGTGGGCGGTGGAAATTCCAAGCCCGTCGGCGTAAACGCAATCAGACAGCCTAGAGGGAAGACATGCCATATCGCGCCCCAATCTCTGATTATGAATTCTTGTTCCGCCACGCGGTCAATTATGACAGGATCGCTGCCACCGAGAAATTCTCGGAAGCCAGCGACGATGTGGTCAGTGCCATTCTGACCGAAGCCGGAAAACTGTGCGAAGAGGTAATGGCCCCTCTGCAACGCCCCGGTGATCTTGAGCCCGCGCGCTTGGAAAACGGCGTGCTGCGTACCTCGACCGGGTATGCTGATTGCTGGAAAGCCATAGCCGAAGGCGGCTGGGTCGGAATGAGTGGTGATCCGGATTATGGCGGCATGGGTCTGCCGATGACGTTGACCACCGCCGTGAATGAAATGATGTCTGCCGCCTGCCTTTCGCTGCAACTTGCGCCGCTGATGACACAGGGCCAGATCGAAGCTCTGGAACATCACGCCAGCGATGAGCTCAAGGCGCTCTATCTGCCTAAGATGATGGCGGGTGAATGGTCGGGGACGATGAACCTGACCGAGCCGCAGGCTGGGTCAGATGTGGGGGCGTTGACATCAAAAGCGATCTCGAATGGTGACGGCACATATGCCATCACGGGGCAGAAGATCTTTATCTCATGGGGTGACAACGATTTTGCTAAGAATGTCTGCCATTTGGTACTTGCGCGCCTGCCCGATGGCGTTCCCGGAACCAAGGGTATTTCGCTGTTCCTGGTGCCCAAACTGCTGCCAGATGAGAACGGCAATCCCGGTGTGGCCAATGACCTGAAGGTCGTATCGGTCGAGCACAAGATGGGCCTGCACGGCTCACCAACCTGCGTGATGCAGTTTGACGGTGCCAAAGGCTGGCTTGTAGGCAAGGAACATGGCGGCATGGCCGCGATGTTCACCATGATGAACAACGCGCGTCTGGGCGTCGGTGGTCAGGGTGTGGGTGCAGCCGAAGGTGCCTATCAGCACGCGCTGGCCTATGCGTTGGAGCGGAAACAGGGCAAAACTCCCTCGGGCACCATTATCGACCACGCGGATGTGCGTCGGATGTTGATGAGCATGCGTGCTGACACTTTCGCTGCGCGTGCGATTATGCTGGCCAACGCCGCAGCCATCGATATGGCCAACGCAACGGGCGACGCCGATTGGATGTCTCGTGCCGCTCTTTTGACGCCGATTGGCAAGGTTTTTGGCACCGAGACGGGAATGCGCGTATCTGAGACCGGTGTTCAGGTCCATGGCGGTATGGGCTTCATCGAGGAATCCGGTGCGGCTCAGTATTATCGCGACGTCCGCGTGACCGCGATCTACGAAGGCACCAACGGTATTCAGGCGATGGATTTGGTGGCGCGCAAGATGATGGATGGCGGAGAGGCGGCCGCGCGCCTGCTGGATGAGATCGAAGATCATGCAGAACAGGCCCGGGCGACCATGCCCGAACTGGCTGGCCCGGTTTGGGAAGCGACCGAAAGCTTGCGCGAGACGACCGAGTGGATGGTGGCGCAGTCTGATATGAACAACCGGTTTGCCGGGGCGTTGCCCTATCTGCATGCCTTTGCCCGCGTTTTGGGTGCACATTACCACCTGAAGTCGGCTTTGGCTGAACCGAGTGGCCCGCGCTTTAAGCTGGCCCGGTATTACATTAACGCGCTGTTGCCTGAATATGCTGGGCTGCTTGTTCAAGCACAGAACGGGGCAGATGATGTATTCGGGCTCAGCGCTGAGGAGTTTGTATCCTGATGGACGGAGATACCCCTTTGGCGATCAGATATCCCTGGTCAGAGCCTCCGGCCGAGGGCGAGGCGACCGAGATTGCCGAAGGTGTTCTGTGGATGCGTTTGCCGCTGCCCATGGCGCTGGATCACGTTAACATTTATGCGCTGGACGATGGCGACGGCTGGACCGTGATCGACACAGGAATGTCGTCGAACAAAACACGGCGCATCTGGGAAAAGCTGATGGCAGGCCCGTTGGCTGGCAAGCCGATCACGCGGGTGGTTGTGACTCATCATCACCCCGATCACGTGGGCAATGCGGGTTGGTTCCAATCCGAACATAGCGTGGAATTGGTGGCGTCGCGAACGGCCTGGCTGTTTTCGCGGATGCTACAGCTGGATGTTCAGGAAAGCTGGCCCCAGGAGACGCTAGACTATTACCGCAGTGCAGGAATGGCGCCCGACGTTCTGGCCAAGCGGATGGCCGAGCGCCCGTTCAATTATTGCGACACTGTTTATCCGATGCCACTGGGTTTCACTCGGATCAAACAAGGCAGTGTGATCCGCATGGGTGGGCGCGATTGGGATGTTCATATGGGCAATGGTCATGCACCAGAACACGCCACGTTCTGGAGCCGAAACGACAATCTGGTGATCACCGGCGATCAGATCCTCAGTTCGATCAGTCCCAACCTGGGTGTCTATGTCACCGAACCTCTGGCGGATCCGGTTGCTGAATGGCTTGAGGCCTGCGAACGGCTTCAGGGGCTGGCGCGACCCGATCATCTGGCGCTGGGCGGGCATAAGTTGCCATTCACCGGGTTGCCCATCCGGATGAGGCAACTGATCGACAATCACCACAGCGCATTGGATCGTTTGGAAAAGTATTTGGACCAGCCAAAGACCGCTGCCGAATGTTTCATGCCCTTGTTCAAACGGCAGATCAGCGGTGGCGAGTATGGGCTTGCGCTGGTCGAAGCGGTTGCACATCTGAACCATCTTTACCACATTGGAGCTGTCACCCGGACGCGCCGCGCGGACGGGGCGTGGGAGTTTCAGCGCAAAGGGTAAAGCTATGCAGGATCAGATCGAAACCTCGGCCGAGGCCGCCGAAGCCGCAGCTTTGCCGCGCTGCTACGAAGTGCATTCCGACCCCGAAGCAAAGTCAGGCGCAAAAGACCTGCCCGGTCCGTTGCAAAAACCGGTTGAAACAAAAAGCCCCGCGCAATGGGCGTATGAACGTCTGATCCTCTATATCCAGAATTTCGAGAAGACCCTGACAGGCGACCAAGAGGTTGCGATGGGATTCACCGGCGGCGACGCAGGCGTCATGCGGATCGAGGGGATGGGGTATTTTGATCCCGATATCATCACCTTTTACGGATCGGATGCGACCGGCGCGCGCACTCAGCTTGTACAACATGTCAGCCAGCTGAACGTGATGCTGCGGGCCCTGCCCAAATCGGTTGAGGATAAACCTGCCAACCGGATCGGGTTCCGTCTGGCGGCGGATCTGGAAGAAAGCTGATCACCTGACTTGCAATTCACGTCTGTGCAGCCTTGAATGAGTTTACCATTCAAGGGGGCCTCACGTGACCACTTTCTCTGCCGTTACAAGTGCCTACAAAGGTGCGTGGGCCCGTCGCCGTGTCTTTGTGCCGATCTATCTTGTTGTGCGCCTGCTTTTGGTTGCGCTGATTGCGCCCGGCGTGGCGATCACGGTGAATCTTGCCGTATCGCTATCCAATCAGACGGCGCTGACTGATCAGGCGATCGCTGCATTCATCCTCTCACCTGCCGGGTTTATTGCGGCCGTTGTGGTTCTCAGCCTGTTTCTACTGGCCGAGGTGTTTGTCTTCTCGGTCATGGCCGGGTCGCTGCGGATGGCAGAGCCGGACCCATGGCGCGCCGGCAGTTCTTCGATCAGGCTGATCCTGTCGCGGCTTCCATCCCTGTTTGGATTTGCGGTGCGCTTTGTTGTGCGGGTTTTGCTGTTGGTTCTGCCCTTTGCGATCGTTTCTGCCGTGATCGCGTGGTGGACGCTGACTGAGTATGACATCAACTATTATCTGACCTTCCACCCGCCCTCATTCTGGGTGGCTGTGGTGCTGATCGGGGCGGTTGCGCTGGCTATGGCTTGGGTGTTGATCCGACGCCTGTCAGCCTGGGCTTTGTCGCTGCATTTGGTTTTGTTCGAGGGCGTTCACCCCGGACATGCGTTTGGCATCAGCGCCAGTCGGATGGAAGGTAAGCGCGGACGCCTCAAGATAGAGCTGGCCATCTGGCTGGCTGTGCGCCTTATCATCGCCGCCGTGATCGCCTGGTTGGCCGGGCTTTTGTTCGCGCTGGTGCCGCTGCAAGGCGCAGCCAACCTGAGATTGGCCCTGATTTACAGCCTCGCCGTTGCCGGTATCTGGTCACTGGCCGGACTGGTATTGGCAGCCACGGCTCTGGGCGCACTGGCAGTGCTGCTCGATGGGTTCTTTGATATCCAGACATCAGAACCAACCCCTCCAAAGCCGCGAAACCTGCGCAGAACAATGGTTACGGCTGTTGGGGCCGCCATCGTTGCTGTTCTTGTTGGGATTTGGTTCGGGCAGCACCTTCTGGAAAGGGTGCAGGCACCGGACCGCGCAGAGGTTATCGGTCATCGCGGCGCTGCCGCGCTGAAGCCCGAAAACACGATGGCCTCGGTTCTCAAGGCGATTGAGGACGGGGCCGACTGGGTTGAGATCGACGTGCAGGAAACAGCGGATGATGTAGTCATCGTCGCCCATGACAGTGATTTCATGAAACTGGCCGGTGTTAACCTAAAGGTGTGGGATGCCACGATGGAGGATATCGATCAGATCGACATCGGCATCTGGTTTGGCCCTGAATACGCAGATGAGCGGACGCCGACGTTGCGTGATGTGCTGGAGGCCGCAAAGGGCAAGGCCAAGGTCATTATCGAACTGAAATACTACGGCCACGACGTAGACCTTGAGAATAGGGTTGTCGCCCTCGTCGAAGAGTTGGGCATGCAGGACGACATTGCAACGATGTCGCTAAAATACCCGGCAGTGCAAAAGATGAAGACGATTCGCCCCGACTGGCGCGCTGGTGTTCTGGCCGCGACTGCTGTGGGTGATCTGTCGGGTCTCGAAGGTGATTTTGTTGCGGTGAACGCCGCGATGGCGACGCCGGGCTTGGTCAATTCGGTCCATGCGGCGGGTAAGGACATCTATGTCTGGACAGTGAATGATCCGCTGCAAATGTCGGCGATGGCGTCGATGGGGGTGGATGGGCTGATCACGGACCGACCAGCGATGGCAAATGAAGTTCTGCGTGTGCGCGCCGAATTGGGGCCGGCAGAGCGGTTGTTGTTATGGCTGGCGACGACCTTTGGCATGTCCTTTGATACTGAGGCGATGCGCGATGAAAGCCCTTAATCTGGCGGCAATCCTTTTGGCGAGTGCCGCGCCAGCCTTCGCGCAAGACGTCATGCGCAGCTTTGAGCTACCAGCACATCGCGCCCTGATGGCGGAGCGCAGTAGCGCAGAGTTGACCCCGTTTGAAACGGATGGCTGTTCGGGTGGTCTTTCGGCCAGTTGGCGCTTTGTGGCGGATACGTTCCCCAGCTTTCGGGGGCTGTATGAGGCGCACCCACCGTGGGAATACTGCTGTGTGACCCATGATCGCGCCTATCACCATGCTGGCGGGGCTTTGCGGGCCGAAGACAGCTATGACGCACGCCTGTCCGCAGACGACACTCTGCGTGCTTGCGTCAAAAAGCATGGGACAGACCATGCCGAGGAATATGCCGAGCGCTATGACATGACGGCCGAACAGATTCGCATCGCTCATTCCGTCACGGCCGAGGCGATGTATGCGGCGGTCCGATTCGGCGGCGGCCCCTGTTCGGGCCTGCCCTGGCGTTGGGGTTTTGGGTATCCGGGGTGCTCGGTGTTCCCACCTTTGGCCCCTGCGCGCGAATGACGTGGTGACAGGCCCCGGATTTTCCATTATCCAACATTTCAAACACGCGAATTAGGATTCTGAGACTCATGGCTGAACACAAGCACGGCGAAATGGATATCACTGTTCAAACCAAAACCTTTGATGGGTTCGTCAAAGCCACCACATGGTGTGTGGTTGCCATCGCCCTCCTTTGCCTGTTCCTGGCGGTCTTCGCCGCATAATCCAAAACGGGGTTGACCTTGATCCGGATTTTGATTGCCTGCCTGCTGGCAGCAACTGTTGCTGGCTGCACGGGATCGCAGCGTCCGCAAGCCGAGCGGGCCGAGGTCGTTGCCCGATCCTATCGTGATCCGGGGCCTTCGACCCTGACGCTGTATACGATGATCAGCACGCGCACCGGGTCTGGTGCCCATACTTCGTTGATGATCAGCGGCAGCGAGCGAGTGATCTTTGATCCTGCGGGGTCTTTCCGCGCAGATGTGGTTCCGATCAAGGACGACGTGCTGTACGGTATCACCCCGAATGTCGAGCGCGCCTATCGCAGTTCGCACGCACGCGAGACACATTATGCGCGTATCCAGACGATTCAGGTAAGCCCGCAACAGGCCGAGATTGCCTTGCAGCTGGCCAAACAATCCGGTCCGGTCGCTGGCGCTTATTGTGCGAATTCCACCGCGTCGCTGCTGAAGCAGGTTCCGGGGTTCGAACAGATCGACGTGACCTTTTTTCCGGTCAAGCTGTCGGATCAATTCGGTCAGCTTCCGGGTGTTGTGACAACGGAGTATCGTGAGAACGACGATGCCGACCTGCAAAAAGGTCTGGCCGCCAACAATGCGGCACTGAACCAACTGGAAACGGTCTCAACCCAATAAGTACAGCAACCCGTACAGTGTTGCGGCGCCGCTGAAGATTGCTGCCAGCACATTCTTTGTGATCACTCCAACGCTTAGCGCAACCGCGGCGGCCGCCATCCGTGGAATGTCGGGCTGCCCTTCAGTTGCGGTTGGCCAAACAACCAGCGGTGCAATCAGGGCTGGCAGGATGGCGACAGCGGTATAGCGCAAGTGGCGCAACAGCCAGGGAGGCATCGGGCGATCCCCGACGAGGCCGATAAAGACAAACCGCAAACTATAACTGCCAATGGCAAGTCCAATGATGATGGACCAGATCGTGACCGGATCAACAGGGGTCATTGTGTGGCCTTTCTGCGTTCGGCGAACAATTCGGCCTGAGCGCCGGCCATCATGCCGGCACAGCCGGCAATCAGCAGGCCCAGATTGTATGAGATGCCAGCGGTCATCAAAGAAACGACAATGGCCACCAGCGCAGCCACCACATGGGGCAGGGTGCGCATCATCGGCCCGATCATTGCCAGAAATGTAATCGGCAAGGCAAAGTCCAGCGCCCAGCTTTCGGGAATGCGCGTGCCAAGAACCGCGCCCAGATAGGTCGCAAATATCCATAGCGGCGTGATGGGGGTGACCGAGCCCACGAAATAAGCCATGCGCTGGGGCACCGTCATCCTGGGTTCTTTTTCAAACTGCACGATTGAACAGGCATAAGACTGATCGACGGTCAGGTAGGCTGCACATGCCCGCTGCCACATCGGCGCAGCCCCCAGATAGGGCGTCAGTGACGCTGAATACATCGCCATCCGGAGGTTTACCGCCAGGGCAGAAACAAGAGTAATGGCCGTCGGTGTCTGATCCTGCAGCAATTGCAGCGCGGCAAACTGCGCAGCACCCGCAAAGACCGTGGACGTGAACGCCATGGTTTGCACGATATTCAACCCAGCCTCAGTCGCGAACACGCCGAACAGGGTGCCAAACGGGATCGCCACAAAAATGAACGGGGTCCCGTCGCGAAAACCCTTCCAGAAGTATGACTTGGATGTGGTGTCTGCCATGGCTAAATCCTATGGTGATCCCCGCAGCAGTAGCGGTCTTGGGAAAGGGTTGCAATTGGCCACGGAACAGAACCAGTCAGACTACATCATCGCCCCAGATCCCGGTGCGCCCCGCCTGACTCGCGCCGTTGAAGGCGTGGACCAGAATGGTGAAGTCAGCCAGATCTCGGTGGTCGAGGAACGCCCGCTGACGATTTTCCTGAATTCGCAAGAGATCGTGACAGCGATGACGATCGGTGACTACCCCGAGTATCTGGCGCTGGGGTTCCTGCGCAATCAGGGGATGCTGCTGGTCGATGACGACATCACGCGCGTCGATTACGATGAAGATCTGGAAACCGTGGTGGTACGCACCGCGCGCGAGACCTCGTATGAGGACAAATTGAAGAAAAAGACCCGCACCAGCGGCTGTGCGGTCGGCACGGTGTTCGGTGACATGATGGAAGGATTGGAGAACGTGCGCCTGCCGCAGGTCTCGGTCCGCACCTCGTGGCTGTACGATCTGGCGGCCAAGATCAACCGCACCCCGTCGCTGTATCTTGAGGCTGGGGCGATCCACGGCACTGTGCTGTGCCACGAGAACCGCCCGTTGGTCTATATGGAAGACGTGGGCCGCCACAACGCTGTCGACAAAATCGCGGGTTGGATGCTGTCAAAAGGTGAGGGGGCTGAAGACAAAATCCTCTACACCACCGGACGCCTGACCTCGGAAATGGTGATCAAGACCGCGATGATGGGCATACCAGTTCTGGCGTCGCGATCGGGCTTCACCGCATGGGGCGTAGAGATTGCCCGCGAAGTCGGACTGACATTGATCGGTCGGATGCGTGGGCAGCGCTTTGTATGTCTTTCAGGTGAGGACCGACTGATGCGTGATGTGGATCCGGCGACTGTGGCGGTCGAAGATAAGAAACACAAAAGGAAAAGTTCCCAGTCCTGAAATCCGTTGGGTAACCAGTCGTTCTGAGAAAATTCTGCAAGTTCCAGAAGATATACACTAAGGTGGAGCAACTCAGAGTGGAATTTTGGATGGTTGCCACGTAGGGAAGCTATGGAATTAATCAGTTTAATTGCACCGGTCTTCGCGGTGATCTTGACGGGGTACGTGTTTTCTTGGACGAATCTTCTGGGTGAAGACACGTCAGAAGCTCTGGTGCAATTTGCGGTTTACGTCCTGATCCCCGCCATGATGTTCTACCTGATTGGTCAGGAGGAGTTTGAGAACCTTCTAAACTACGGTTTCTACGTGTCGTATGGCGGTACGATACTGGCTCTTTTTGCCGTCCTGTTCATCGGTTTGAAGGCGCTGACGAGTTTTCAGGTCGGATCAGCAACCGTTTTGGCCTTTGCTGGCGTTGCCTCGAACACAGCGTTGGTTGCGCTGCCCATCCTCCATGCGATTTTTGGGTCAAAGGGGGCGCTGCCGGCCGTATTGGCAAATCTGGTGGTCGCCATTCTGCTGTTGATCATGACCACCATTCTAGAGACCTCGGCCGGGCACAAGGCAAGCGTCAAGACACCCATTTACAAGATCCTTCTGAATGTTTTGAAAAACCCGATAATCGCTGCAACGTTGTTGGGCGTTCTTTACTCTTTCACAGGTATTGGGTTTTCTGACGCCGTTTCGGATTATCTAGAGCTTATGAGCCAGGCGCTTGCAGCTGTTGCGCTGTTTGCGATCGGGTTTACCACAAGTGTTCGCACGATTGTTCAGACTGGACCGATGATCCTGTTCTTGACGGTAGTAAAACTTCTCGTTGTTCCGGGGGTGGTGCTGCTTGCGGGGCATTTGATCGGCCTGGATCCGCTTTGGATCATTGCGGCGACGGTCTCTGCAGCAGCGCCCACGGCAAAGAGCATCTTTTTGCTGGCCAAACATTATGATCAGGAGCCGCAGCTCGCCGCTCACATCGTGTCGGCGACCTCGTTCCTGGCGGTCGGGACTTTGATCCTGTGGCTGTTTGTCCTGCATCATCTGCATCCTACCGCGTTCCAATTGAATTGAGTTCGCTCTACAAAGTTGCGATCTATTGATCACTTGGACGCAAGCAACAAGGTGCAGCAATGAACACCCCTTTGGGCGTAATCCTCGCAGGCGGCCTCGCCACCCGTATGGGCGGCGGCGACAAGGGTCTGTTGCAGATCGGGGGCCAAAGCCTGCTGTCTCATGTCATTGACCGGTTTGGCCCGCAGGTCGACGGTCTGGCGCTGAACGCCAATGGCGACCCCGAGCGGTTCGCCGATCTGAACCTGCCGGTTCTGCCCGATACGATTGAAGGTTTCGCCGGGCCTCTGGCGGGTGTGCTGGCGGGGCTCGATTGGGCAGCTGAACAAGGGGCCGACAGCATAGTCACAGCCGCTGCTGATACGCCGTTTTTTCCACGCGATCTTGTGGCGCGGCTGACCGACGCTGCCCAAGGGCAAACACATCCTCTGGTGCTGGCCACCACGCCGCGCACCGGGGATGAAGCGCTAAAGTCCGGCGGCGGCAAGCGGGTCAACAGGCATCCGACATTTGGGCTCTGGCCTGTCGCCCTGCGCGATGATCTGCGGGATGCCTTGAATGACGGGTTGCGCAAGGTTGTGCTGTGGACCGACAAACATGACGGGCGTGAGGCCCTGTTCCCGGCGGACCCATTCGATCCTTTCTTCAACGTCAACACGCCCGACGATCTGGCGCGGGCGCAAAAGCTGCTGGAGCAGGCATGAGGGTCTTCGGCGTCACCGGCTGGAAAAACGCGGGCAAAACCGGCCTAATGGAGCGATTAGTGGCCGAGATTACCGGGCGCGGCTTCACGGTTTCGACAGTCAAACACGCGCATCACGCCGTCGATGTCGACCAGCCCGGAACCGACAGTTTCCGCCATCGAGAAGCCGGTGCGTCCGAGGTGCTATTGGCATCCGGCAAGCGTATTGCCGTGATGCAAGAACTGCGCGGGGCACCTGAGCCGCCTTTGGCTGATCTTCTGGCTCGGCTGCTTCCGGTCGATCTCGTACTGATCGAAGGTTTCAAACGAGAAAGCCACCCCAAGGTCGAAGCGTTTCGTGCCGAGGCCGGCAATGCGTTGATGGCCCCGGAAAACAGTACGATCCGCGTTGTCGCCAGCGATACGCCCCTGCAGGTACAGGTTCCGGTGTTTGATCTGGACAACACCGCCGCAGTCGCGGATTTCATCTTGAAAGAGGTCGGATTATGACGCCGCCAAACATCACGCCTCCGCCCCTGCGAAATGATTGTTTTGCCTTGCCTGCCGGGGTCAACTGGACACCAGTGGACGACGCGCTGGCCTTGTTGCGATCTCGGTTGACGGTGGTGACTTTGGTCGAAACGGCTTTGATCGGGCAGGCTGTGGGGCGGATACTGGCAGAAGACGTTTTTGCGAAACGTTCAAACCCACCGCAGCCAAACACGGCCGTGGATGGTTATGGGTTTTCCGGGGCCGCCCCCGTGGGTCCCCAAGTGATGCCGCTGCAGGATGGGCGCGCTGCGGCTGGTATTCCGTTTGATGGCGCGGTGCCACACGGCAAGGCACTGCGCGTGTTGACCGGCGCAGCGCTGCCTACCGGTGTGGATACGGTCATACTGGAAGAAGACGTGACCGTTCAGGATGGTCACATCGCCTTTCACGGCCCGCTGAAACAGGGCGCCAATACCCGCAAAGCTGGCGAAGACGTGGCCGAGGGCGATTTGGTTCTGCCTACCGGGCGCAGATTGACCCCTGCTGACATGGCCCTTTTGTCGGCCACCGGGATATCCGAGGTCGCGGTACGCAAGACGCTGCGCGTTGCGGTTCTCTCGACCGGGGATGAGCTGGTCGAGCCTGGAAACTCTGCCGGACCCGGCCAAATATTTGACGCCAACCGTCCGATGCTGTTGTCGATGATCGCGCGACTGGGCTATGAGCCGGTGGATATGGGGCGCGTGTCCGACGACCGGGAAGATCTGCGTGACAGGCTGGACAAGGCGTCAGAACAGGCCGACGTCATTCTGACCAGCGGCGGCGCGTCCGCCGGGGATGAAGATCATGTCTCAGCCCTATTGCGAGAGGCCGGTGCGATGCAGGAGTGGCGCATTGCGCTAAAGCCCGGCCGCCCATTGGCGCTGGGTATGTGGAACGAAACGCCCGTATTTGGCCTGCCGGGTAATCCCGTCGCAGCCAAAGTCTGTACGTTGATCTTTGCCCGACCTGCACTGGGTCTGATGGCGGGCGAGGGCTGGTCCGAACCGCAGGCGTTCAATTTGCCTGCTGGTTTCGAAAAACGAAAAAAACCGGGGCGGCGCGAATACTTGCGCGCCCGTGTCCGAGACGGTCAGGTCGAGGTTTTTGCATCGGAAGGATCGGGTCGTATCAGCGGCCTTAGCTGGGCCGAAGGGCTGGTCGAGATTCAGGATGGCGCATGTCACATCAGGCCGGGTGATCTGGTGCGGTTCATTCCTTATGGCAGCTTTGGGTTGTGATCAGTCAAATGTACCCGCGACGCGCCCAAGCAGCATGAAAGCGCGGGCGGTTCGTGTGTCGCCCAATGCAGTCAGGTCCGCGTCGCTGGCAACCGGTTCAAATTCAACGATCATGTGATCAAAACGGCGTAGGAAATGATGCACGGCGTCCCGGAATATCGGGTCCTGCTTCATCCGCGCTGCCGTCAGTGCCAGCGAAGACCGGTCCCTGATCCCGCCCAACGCGGCAACCGCGCGGCCGCGCGCGCCCTGTGCGAACTGTCGCCAGATTTCGGGACGCGCCATATCCGGGCGCAGATCGTCCATATAGATGCCTTCCTGGCTCAGCAGTGTAAGCACGTCCTGCGAAGCCTGCACCAGTTGGGCGGTCTTGCGATCCCGTAGCGCCAGCCTGAGGGCATCGAACCCTTCGGCGTCATCCTGTGTTTCAGGAAAGTTCAGCGCCCGAATGAAGGTATCGGTCGTCAATGGCGGCGCGATATCTTCGGCCGGAGTGCCCAGTTCCAAAGATGTCTGGTCGCCTGTGGCAACTGATGCTTCGCCGCGAACCGGCTCGGTCCGTTTCGACGAAAACGTCGCCAGCGCGGTTTCTGCTTTTTTGGCGGTCTCGGCGATTTCGTCCAGCTTTTTGCTGACACCGGGTTCTTGCAAACTGGCGGCGCGCTGTTGCTGAATTACGTAAGCCTGACGGATTGCATCTATTGCGGTCTGCAGCCGGGCGCTTTCCTCGCGCATGACGCGGCTGGCGCGCATAGCCATAGCGGCGACCCAAATCATCGCCACCGGCATGAAAACAGCCAGCAGAGTCACGACGAATCCGCCGCCATCGACCTTGTCGGGAAGCACCAGAAACACAATCGACACGATCAGCCAAACCACGCTAAGCGCGACGGCAACGATCTCGATCTCGGTTACCGAAGGATGCGAAGGCTTGTCATATATCCCCAAAGGGGTTGGCCGTTCGGGATCTTGTTCGGGATTGGGCTCTGACATGGTCAAGGCTCCGGTCAGGCATACTCGATACTTAGAACTTCATAGGACCGCACACCACCGGGGGTGCGTACTTCGACACTGTCGCCTTCTTCCTTTCCGATCAATGCCCGCGCGATGGGGGATTTGATGTTCAGCAGGCCGTTTTCGATGTTGGCTTCGTACTCACCAACAATCTGCCAGGTCTTTTCTTCGTCGGTGTCTTCATCCACCAGGGTGACCTTGGCGCCAAATTTGATCGCGCCGTTCAGCTTGGCCGGGTCGATCACATCAGCCAGCGACAGAATGCCTTCCAGCTCTTTGATACGCCCTTCGATGAAGCCCTGCTTTTCGCGGGCCGAATGATACTCGGCGTTTTCCTTCAGGTCGCCCAGCTCGCGCGCTGTGGCAATAGCTTCGATGATCGCCGGGCGCTCGACGGACTTGAGGTTTTTGAGCTCCGCCCCAAGCGCGGCATTACCCGCAGGCGTCATTGGAATTTTTTCCATGTTCTTGTCGTCCACGCATAAATTGGTTCGCCCCGCCGCATGAGACACGCGTCGGGGCGATTTGATGGGTCGTCAATTAACTGACCCAAATGAGGCGTGAATTGCAAGGGGGCTCGGTCGCACAACGCGCGGATTACGGCCTATGGTGTTCGGGAAAAGTCTGAATCGCCAATACCCTGCCACGCTCGTGGCTCTCGGGGCATTGGCGATGAAGAATCTATCGGGTGTTTCCCAGAACGCCTTAATCGTAGCTAATCACTTCGAATTCGATGTCATTGTCGTCATTGAAATAGAACCGCCGACCCGGTTCATAATCAGCATGGGACTTGGGCGTAAAACCGGCGTCGATCACCTTCTGCTCGGTCGTGTCGATGTCTTCGACCAGAACGCCCACGTGGTTCAGCCCTCCGACGATGTCATAGCTGCTTTCCCCGGACGGTTGTGGATCGCTGGGCGCGTAAAGCGCCAGATAGGTGTGCTTGGAGCCCACGTGAACCGTGTAACCGCCTGCAATTGCCGGGCCTTCCCAGCGTGTTTTCCAACCGAACACCTTGTGCATCCACGCAGCCGAGGCCTGCGGGTCGCGAACGGTGAAGTTGGTGTGTTCAAGTGTCGCCATCATGGGATCTCCTTCGTGTTTTGAGGCTTGTCCCGACTCACCATAATTCCTAAACCTAACTTTAGATCAAGGGATTTTTCAGGAGGATGTGATGGCGGCTTCGGAAGGGTTGGCAATTGGCGCATTGGCCCGACGCACAGGCTTGGCCGTTTCGGCGATCCGGTACTATGAGGCGCAAGGTCTGATATCGCCCTGGCGCAATGCGGGCGGGCAGCGGCGATATCAGCGCGCAGATATCAGGCGCCTGAGTTTTGTGATGATTGCGCAGCAGTTCGGCCTGACCTTGCCCGAGATCCGCGAGGTCCTGTCTGGCCTGCCTGGAAACCGCACGCCAACACCGCAGGATTGGCAGGACATCAGCAAGGGGCTAAGGGCCCATCTGGACCAGCGAATCGATACCCTGACGCGCTTGCGCGACAATTTGGATGGCTGCATTGGCTGCGGATGTCTAAGCCTGCCGAAATGCGCCCTCTACAACCCGGATGACCGCGCAAAATCCAATGGTAGCGGTCCCAGGTACCTGATGGGGGACTCACCAGAGGCATAACTGCCGCATTGCAGCAAAGTTACGCCGTGTTTTGATTGACCAAGGTGTTTGCGACCATGTAATCAGCCGTGAAACAAAATTGCGCAGAGCATGCTGTGAAAGCGCCAATTCGGAAAGTTAGCTAGGGAGCCCGCGATGGCCGAGATTGAACGCGAAGCGATGGAATACGACGTGGTGATCGTGGGCGCAGGCCCCGCGGGCCTGTCGGCGGCCATCCGTCTGAAACAGCTGGATGCCGACCTGAACGTCGTGGTTCTGGAAAAGGGCTCGGAAGTGGGCGCGCATATCCTGTCGGGCGCGGTTCTGGACCCTTGCGGGCTGGACGCACTGATCCCGGACTGGAAAGAAAAAGGCGCGCCGCTGAACGTGCCGGTGCACGAAGACAACTTCTACATGCTGGGCGAGGCGGGCAAGATTCGCATTCCCAACTTCCCAATGCCGCCGCTGATGAACAACCACGGCAACTACATTGTTTCGATGGGCAATGTCTGCCGCTGGATGGCTGAACAGGCGGAAGAGCTGGGCGTGGAAATCTTCCCCGGCATGGCGTGTTCGGAACTGGTTTATGGCGACAATGGCGAAGTCAAAGGCGTCGTCGCCGGTGTCTTCGGTCTGGAGCCTGATGGATCATACGGACCACAGACCGAGCCGGGCATGGAGCTGCATGGCAAATACGTTTTCCTGTCGGAAGGTGTGCGCGGTTCGCTGTCCAAGGAAGTGATCGCCAAGTATGATCTCTCTGCTGGCAAAGAAGTGCAGAAATACGGCGTGGGCATGAAAGAGATCTGGGAGATCGACCCGGCCAAGCACAAAGAAGGCTCGGTCACGCACACCATGGGTTGGCCGCTGGGCAGCAACGCGGGCGGCGGGTCATTCATCTACCACCTTGAAAACAATCAGGTCTACGTCGGTTTCGTGGTTCACCTGAACTACAAGAACCCGCATCTGTATCCGTACATGGAATTTCAGCGCTTCAAGCATCACCCGATGGTGGCCGAGCTGCTGAAAGGCGGCAAGCGCGTCGCTTACGGTGCTCGTGCGATCACCGAGGGTGGTTATCAGTCTATGCCCAAGCTGGTTGCGCCGGGCGTGGCTCTGTTGGGCTGTTCCGCAGGCATGGTCAACGTGCCGCGCATTAAGGGCAACCACAACGCGATGTTGTCGGGCAAAGCGGCGGCTGAAGCGGCGTTTGACGCCATCAAGGCCGAGCGTTCGGGTGATGAACTGACCGCCTATGAAACCGAAGTGCGCGAAGGTGCAATCGGCGCAGACCTGAAGAAGGTGCGCAACGTCAAGCCGCTGTGGTCGAAATACGGCCTGACCGCCAGCCTGATGCTGGGCGGCATGGACATGTGGACCAACACGCTGGGCTTTTCGTTGCTGGGCACGCTGGGTCACGGCAAGAACGATGCTGAATCGACCGAAGAGGCCAGCAAGCACAAGCCCATCGATTATCCAAAGCCCGATGGAAAGCTGTCCTTTGATCGCCTGACTAACGTGTCCTTTGCGATGACCAACCATGAGGAAAGCCAGCCTTGCCACCTGAAGTTGGCCGATCCGGAAATCCCGGTCAAAGTAAACATGCCCAAATACGATGAACCGGCGCAGCGCTATTGCCCGGCAGGCGTGTACGAGATGGTCGAGGATGAAGATGGCGCGCGATTCGTCATCAATTTCCAGAACTGCGTTCACTGCAAAACCTGCGATATCAAGGACCCCAGCCAGAACATCACCTGGACCACGCCGCAGGGCGGGGATGGACCGAACTATCCCAACATGTAAGCGAAAACATGGGCAATGGCGGGGTCGTGAAGGCTCTGCCATTGCCTCTTTCCGGTCAAAGCCCTAGCTTGTTGTCCAGTCAACGATAGCAAGGCAGGATTTTGGTGGCTTCCCTCGTTCGTCGCGCGGCATTTGCCGCGCTGTTAACCTCGTCATTTGCATTCCCGGCGCTGTCGGATTCTGGCTCTGGGTCGTATCTGGCCGGGCGTCAGGCGATATATCAAAGCGACTATATTTCTGCCGAGAAATATTATGCGCAGGCCCTGCGCGCCGACCCTGAAAATGGCAAGCTTCTGGAAAACGTTGTCGTAGCGCGTCTTGCATTGGGTGAGATTGAGCGCGCGCTGCCGGTTGCGCAGTCAATTGAGGCGCTCGAACTGCCAAGTCAGGCGGCAAAGATGGTCATCATGGCCAACCTGGTTGACGACGGAAAGCTGGATGAGCTGCTTGCTCGTGATCCTGAAACCCAAGGCGTTGGGCCATTAGTAGATGGCTTGGTTCTGGGTTGGGTCTATGTGGCGCAAGGTGCCATGACCAAAGCGATGGAAAAGTTCGACGAAGTCGGCACCCAGGAGGGGCTTCTGGAATTCGCGCTTTATCACAAGGCGTTGGCGCTGGCGTCGATTGGTGACTTCGAAGGGGCCGAAGAGATTTTTGCGGCAAACAACGGCGCGGTGTCGCGGTTCTCGCGCCGGGCGGCCTTGGCCCGGACCGAAGTATTGTCGCAGCTGGACCGCAACGAAGACGCCCTGCAATATCTGAAAGACGTTTTCGCGGCGGGCAGCGACCCATCCATTGAAGGTTACGTGGCGCGTTTGAAGGCGGGTGAAACGTTGCCGTTTACACACATACAGTCGGCGCAGGACGGTATGGCCGAGGTGTTCTTTTCTGTCGGTGCCGCGCTCAGCAGTGAGGCGTCACAGGACTATGTGCTTCTCTATGCCCGGATTGCCGCTTTTCTGCGCCCGGACCACGTGGACGCAATCCTTCTAAGTGCCGAATTGCTGGATGCGTTGGAACAATATGACCTGGCCGTCGAAGCCTATCGTATGGTGCCGTCCACGAGCAGCGATTACCACGCGGCCGAGTTGGGCCGGGCCGAAGTTCTGAGCCGTTCGGGAAAAACGGATGCAGCCGCCGAAGTTCTGCAGAACCTCGCGGCGCAAAGCCCCAGCCTGCCCAGTGTGCATGTAGCCCTGGCTGATCTGCAACGGCGGCAAGAAAACTATGTCGATGCCGTTGGGACCTATGACACTGCTATCGAACTGACCGAGCAGGGTGTCAGCGGCAACTGGTTTCTATATTACGCCCGCGGTATTTCGCATGAGCGTCTCAAGCACTGGGAAGCGGCTGAGGCCGATTTCCGTCGCGCGCTGGAACTGAACCCCGATCAGCCACAGGTTCTGAACTATTTGGGCTACTCGCTGGTCGAGCGGCAGGAAAAGCTGGACGAAGCACTGAACATGATCGAACGCGCTGTCGCGGCGCGCCCCGACAGCGGCTATATTGTCGACAGTCTGGGGTGGGTTTTGTTCCGATTGGGCCGCTACGACGAAGCGGTCTCACATATGGAGCGTGCGGTCGAGCTGATGCCGGTTGATCCTGTGGTGAATGATCATCTGGGTGATGTCTATTGGGCCGTGGGCCGCGCGCGCGAAGCTGAATTTCAGTGGAAGCGCGCGTTGTCCTTTGTTGATCCCGACGACACGGACGGTGAGGCCGACCCCGAGCGCATTCGTCGCAAGATTGAGGTGGGCTTGGACGCGGTCTTGGCCGAAGAAGGCGCCGACCCCCTGAAAGTCGCCAATGGCAACTAAGGCCTTCGCGCCCGCCAAGATCAACCTGACCCTGCATGTAACTGGCCGCCGTGACGGCGGGTATCACCTGTTGGATTCTCTAGTGGCTTTTGCGAATGTCGGTGACACGTTGGAATTCACGCCGGGGCCAGAGCTGTCGATGTCAGTCGCCGGTGAACACGCCAAGGGCGTCCCGGCGGACGACAGAAATCTGGTCTGGAAAGCTGCCGTCGCCGCTGGATGGACAGGGCATATCAACCTAAACAAAGTGCTGCCCCATGGCGGCGGCATTGGCGGAGGATCGTCCGATGCCGCGGCGACACTGCGCATGATCGCAGATCAGGGTGTGGCTATCCCCAGCGAAACTGCCCTGACCCTTGGTGCGGATGTGCCGGTTTGCATGGTTGCCAGCGCCACCCGGATGCGGGGCATCGGCGAGCGGTTGCAGCCGGTCTCATTGCCGCAATTGCCAGCGCTCTTGGTCAATCCTGGTGTCGAAGTCCCAACCGGCGCCGTATTCTCTGCCTTGCAGAACCGCGACAACCCGCCAATGCCCGATGATATCCCCGTCTTTGAAACGCCCAAGGCATGCGCGGATTGGGTGCAGGAACAACGCAATGACTTGGAGCCACCGACTAAGAGTCTTGCACCCGAGGTTGCCCGGGTGCTGGATGATCTGTCGGATACGAAAGATGTTCTACTGGCTCGGATGTCAGGTTCGGGTTCGACCTGTTTTGCGCTCTACCCGACGATGAAAGCCGCCCATTTCGCAGCCTACGAGATTGGCGCGGCGCACCCCGATTGGTGGTGCCGCGCCACGCAGCTTAATTGAGGCGCGAAACCACGTAGTCAGCCAGATCGCGCAGCAACGACCGGATCTTGTGATCCGGCAGCGCATCCAGCGCGGTCTTGGCTTTGGTGGCCCACCCAAATGCATCCGACCGTGTGGCGTCCAGCGTGCCGTATTTGTTCATCAGGCTCAGCGCATGGTCCAGATCGCCGTCTTCCTGACGGCCTCGACCAATTGTACGCTCCCAAAAGGCGTGCTCTTCCGGGGTGGCCTGTGCGATAGCCTTGATGACGGGCAAGGTCAGTTTGCGCTCGCGGAAGTCGTCGCCGACATTCTTTCCGGTCGCCTTGCTGTCACCCTGATAATCCAACAGGTCATCGGCAATTTGGAACGCAATTCCCAGCGCATCGCCGTATTCGTATAGCGCTTTAACCTGATCCTCAGCCGCGCCAGCAATCACGCCGCCCACTTCGGTTGCGGCGGAAAACAGCGCGGCGGTCTTGCCGCGCACGACCTGCAAATAGATTGCCTCGGTAGTGCCCAGATCGGTGGCAGCGGTCATCTGCAACACTTCGCCCTCGGCAATGGTGGCCGAGGCATTGGCCAGAATGTCCAGCACCCGCAGCGAACCGGTCTCAACCATCAGTTGGAAACTGCGAGAAAACAGGTAGTCGCCGACAAGAACGCTGGATTTATTGTCCCACAACAAGTTCGCCGTGGGGCGGCCACGCCGCTGTGCGCTTTCATCAACGACATCGTCGTGCAACAGGGTCGCAGTGTGGATGAATTCAACCGTCGCGGCCAGGCGCACGTGATGATCACCCGGATAGTCAAACATCCGGGCCGCCGCCAGCGTCAGCATTGGGCGCAGACGCTTGCCGCCTGCTTCAACCAGATGCGCAGTCACTTCCGGGATGCGCGGAGCGTGTTCCGAGGCCATGCGCGTGCGGATCAACTGGTTTACGGCGTCCATTTCGCCGTCCAGAATCTCGGCCAGGCGCTCATGCGGTTTCGAGATCGTGTCGATGTTCATCACTCTCCTGATACAAGGCTCGACTTCCGCCTTGCCTTGCCCTTACATCCATCCCCATGAAAGAACTTTTGCGCAGCACCGATCCGACGATTCTGGCCTTTGCTTCCGCCCTTCTTGAGGGCGAGGATATAGACTGCTTTCAGATGGACGTAAATATGAGCATCCTCGAAGGAGGCATAGGAATCTTTCCGCGCCGCCTGATGGTGCGGGCCGATGACCTGACCCGCGCAGAACGGGTAATGCGTGACAACGAAATCCCTCTGGGCAGATGAACCTGTTTTCCGATAGTGAATTGACTCAAAATGATTTTCTGGGCGGGCGCGTGCGTTTGCTGCAGCCACGCGCAGGGTATCGTGCAGGTGTTGACCCGGTTCTGCTGGCGGCGGCGGTCCCGGCGACACGTGGTCACACCGTGTTGGAACTGGGCTGCGGCGCGGGTGCCGCGATCCTGTGCCTGCTGGCCCGCGTGCCGGGTCTGCAGGCCGTTGGGGTCGAGTTACAGGCAAGCTATGCAGAATTGGCACGCCGAAACGCCGCGGAAAATGACGCGCCGCTGGAGGTAGTCGAGGCCGATATCAGTGCATTGCCAGCTACGCTCAAACAGCGGCAATTCGATCATGTACTCGCAAACCCGCCTTATTACCGTGCTGGCGCGCATAGCCCGGCCGATGACACGGGGCGTAGTATTGCGTTGGGTGAGCAAACGCCTTTGGAGACATGGATTGACTGCGCGGCCAAGCGCCTCGCGCCGCGTGGGTACTTGCATATGATCCAGAAAGCCAACCGTCTTCCCGACATGTTGATCGCATGCGAAGGGCGGTTGGGATCGGTTGAAATCCTGCCATTGGCCGCCAGAGCCGGTCGCAAGGCAGAATTGGTAATTTTACGGGCCAGAAAGGGTGGGCGCGCCGATTTTCAGCTGCGTGCGCCAGTCGTATTACACGACGGGGATCGACACGAACGTGATGGGGAAAGCTATACGCCACAGGTCTCAGACGTATTGCGCAAAGGGGCCTCGCTGCCGGGGTTTACTGATCAATAGGCATTAACCAGCCGAATTTGTCGGATTTATTACAGATTCTGTGCGTCTGCGGCGTGACAGGCTGGAAACGATGTGGTCAACTTCTTACGTGAACCTGAGACACCAACGAAGGAGTATCGCCATGAGCGTGAGCGCACATCTGACCGAACTGAAGAAAAAGCACGAAACTCTCGGTCTTGAAGTTGAACAAGCCCAACGCTCGCCAGGCATCGATGATCTCCATATTGCTCAACTCAAAAAACAAAAACTAAGGCTAAAAGAAGAGATCGAACGCCTGTCAGCCTAGGTTTTCATACTCGCCCGCGCGGCAATGGCCGCGCCGCCAGTAATCAAAAGGGCCGCGATCGCCAGACCCCAGGTCGGGGCGGCGATCCCGGCCACAACCAAAGCTAGCGTAGACAACAAGGGTGCCGCGTACGACGCCGTCCCCAAGAGTTGTATGTCGCCTTGCTTGACCCCAACATCCCAGACATAGAACGCCAACCCCACCGGCCCCAGACCTAGGGCGATCACTGACGCCCAGCCAAATGCACTGTCAGGCCAGACGGTATCTTCGACAGCTAGGTGCAGCGCGGCGGACGCGATGGCAGTCGCAATGCAGAAAACGGCGACAGAGCTGGTTGGTGTATCGCCCAGCCGACGCGACAGGACCGAGTATCCAGACCATGTCAGCGCGCATAACAAGGCCAACGCGTAGCCTGGCAGGTGGTCGGTCTGAAACCCGGTGCTGCCACCCCCGGCGATGATCACGGCGGCCCCTGCGAACCCAAGGCACGCGCCGAACAAATGTCCGATGCGCAGGTGTTCGCCCGGTAAAAGTCCGGAAAACAGCACAATGAGCAATGGCCAGAGATATGCGATCAGACCAGCCTCGGCCGCCGGAGCCATGCGCAGGGCCGAGAAATATAGTGCGTGATAGCCGAACAACCCGACCGTGCCGAACAGATAGGTGGTCCACGGCACGTCACGCAACTGCTGTAGCCCACCGCTGCGCCAGGTCCAGATCAGGCCAAGTGTTCCACCAATAGAAAAGCATATTGCATTCAGCAATAATGGCGGCGTGGGGGATGACCCGACTGTGAACAAGGCGAGCAGCGACCACAGCAAGACGGCGGCAAACCCGATGGCTGTAGCGCGCGATTTGGTCATGGGCTTTGAACTTCTTCTACCGGAATAATGTTGAATTCGTCCGAGATATGCGCGGTCTTTTCAATTTCGGCCATGAACCAGTCGCGGAAAGCGGCGATCTGGGGTCTGTCTTCTGCACCTGGCAAGCACAGAAACCGAAACCGGCCTTGTGTTTCGATAGCCGTCTTGAACGGAGCAACAAGACGCCCCTCGGTAAGGTCCTTCAAGATCATAGCCCGGCGACCCAGTACCACGCCCACGCCCGCAACCGCAGCATCAATTGCGTGGTCTGCGTTCGAAAAATGCGCCCCATGCGTTGGGGCATAATCCACTCCGACCGCGCGAAACCAGGTCGGCCAATCGCTGGGCGGTTGCAGGAACGCAATCGAATCGTCGAAGATCAATGGTGCGTCCCGCAGGCTGTCGGGGGTGGGGAATTGCTCGGCCAGATCTGGTGTCATCACCGGGGTCAGCCATTCCTTGCGAACTTGTAGGGAATACAGCCCTTCATCGCCACCGTAACCAAACCGAATGGCGACATCCACGTCATCACGTTCAAGGTCCATGATCCGCAATGTTGCCGAGAACTTGAGATCAATTTCGGGATGCGCCCTTGCAAATTCATACAGGCGCGGTGCCAGCCACTTGGCTGTCAGCGCCGGGCCTGCTGTCACGGTCAGCGAGGTATCGTTGCCCTGTCGGCGCGCAGCTTGCCACGCCGTCTGCAATGCGGCGAATCCATCGGCCGCGCCGGGGGCAAGGGCGCGTCCGGCCTCGGTCAGCTCAACCGCGCGGTTCAAGCGGTGAAACAAGGGCCGGCCCAGATGTTCCTCCAGCGATTTGATCTGGAAAGACAGGGCTGCCGGGGTCACGCGCAACTCCTCTGCGGCTTTGGCAAAGGACATGTGGCGTGCTGCGGCGTCAAAGGCACGCAGGGCAGTTAGCGGGGGAAGGTAGTCGCTCATAGATACACAAGAATATCTTAACTGAAACCCAAAGAAAGCTCGTTTGCCGTCTTGATTGATAAGGCGCATATTGGGTTCAAGTCAAACGCAGCTGAACTGAAAGGAAGACTGCCATGATCGAAATGACGACCAACCCCGCAGCTGCCCGCGCCTTTCAGCGGGCCCATGCTGAACGTGGCAAGATGATCAAACACGCCCTTATGTGGCTATTCGGTTCCCGCTGAGCGCAGCGCGCGCGTTCTTACGGGATAAATAAGGGCCGGTCCGAAATGGACCGGCCCGTTGTCTTTTCTACGCTTCAGATCAGACGAAGAATTGCGCACCGTTGGCCGAGATGGTCGAGCCATTGATGAACTGAGAATCGTCGGATGCCAGGAACGCCACGCAGCGCGCGATTTCTTCGGGCTCACCCAGGCGACCTGCTGGGATCTGGCCGATAATGGATTCGCGGACTTTTTCGGGAACAGCCATCACCATCTCGGTTGCGATATAGCCGGGGCAGATCGCGTTGGCGGTAATGCCTGCACGCGCGCCTTCTTGCGCCAGCGATTTCACGATACCCAGATCGCCTGCTTTAGTCGCGGCATAGTTCACCTGAGCGAACTGACCCTTCTGACCATTGATCGAGCTGATGACGATGACACGACCGAACTTACGCTCGCGCATGCCGTTCCAGACGGGGTGCACGGTGTTGAACACGCCGGTCAGGTTGGTGTCGATGACCTGGTGCCACTGTTCCGGGGTCATTTTGTGAAACGGTGCATCGCGGGTGATGCCCGCGTTGGCGACCACGATGTCGATAGGGCCGACTTCAGATTCGACTTTTTCAATTCCGGCTTTGGATTCGTCGTAATCAGCGACGTTCCACTTGTAGGTGGAGATGCCGGTCTCTTCGGTGAACTTCGCGGCGGCTTCGTCGTTCCCCGCATAGGTGGCTGCAACATTGTACCCTTCGGCCTTGAGCGCCTTGGAAATTGCTGCGCCGATGCCGCGGGAGCCGCCGGTGACGAGTGCTGTACGTGCCATTTAGGAATCCTCCAATTTAAGTCGTCTTGGTAATGCTGTTACTTTGAGAGGTGATCGTGCGCAATATTGTTTCGTCATGATTCTCTAAATTCCGCGTGGCAATATCGTCGCATCTTTGGGTTAAGGGCCCAATGTAACAAAAAAGGGCGCCCAATAGACGCCCTTTTTTATTTGGTTATCAACGCAATTAGTCGCGCTCCACGCACAGGGCGACGCCCATGCCGCCACCGATACACAGGGTCGCCAGACCCTTTTTCGCGTCGCGACGCTTCATTTCGAAGAGCAGCGTGTTCAGAACACGGCAGCCCGAAGCGCCGATCGGGTGACCGATGGCAATGGCGCCGCCGTTCACGTTCACGATTGACGGATCCCAGCCCATGTCCTTGTTCACGGCGCAGGCCTGTGCGGCAAACGCTTCGTTCGCCTCGACCAGATCCAGATCTTCAACGGACCAGCCCGCTTTTTCCAGCGCTTTGCGCGAAGCGTAGATCGGGCCTACGCCCATGATCGACGGGTCCAGACCGGCGGTTGCATAGGATGCGATACGGCCCAGTGGCTCGATCCCGCGCTTTTCAGCATTCTCGGCGGACATCAGCAGGGTCGCCGCCGCGCCGTCATTCAGGCCGGATGCGTTTGCGGCCGTGACCGAACCGTCCTTTGCGAAGGCCGGACGCAGCTTTGCCATCGCTTCCATGGTGGCGCCATGACGGATGTATTCGTCAGCGTCCATCACGATGTCGCCCTTGCGGGTCTTGATGGTGAAGGGCGTGATCTCGTCGGCGAACTTGCCAGCCTTTTGCGCGGCTTCAGCTTTGTTCTGCGAGGCGACGGCGAATTCGTCCTGCATGTCACGGCTGATCTGCCATTTCTCGGCGACGTTTTCAGCGGTCTGGCCCATGTGATAGCCATTGAACGCATCCCACAGACCATCGCGGATCATCGTATCGATGTATTTCATGTCGCCCATTTTTTGACCGGCCCGCAGAGCGGCGGCGTGGGGCGAGAGAGTCATGTTTTCCTGACCACCTGCAGCAACGATATCAGCGTCGCCCAGTTGGATGTGCTGTGCGCCCAAAGCAACGGCCCGCAGACCCGAGCCGCAAACCTGGTTGAGGCCCCAGGCCGCACTTTCTTGTGGCAGACCGGCATTGATATGCGCCTGACGGGCGGGGTTCTGACCCTGAGCTGCCGTCAGAACCTGTCCCAGAATGGTTTCGCTGACTTCGCCCTTTTCCACGCCTGCGCGTTCGACTACGGCCTCCAGTACGGCGGCCCCAAGATCATGCGCGGGTGTGTTTGCAAACGAGCCGCCAAAGCTGCCCACTCCGGTGCGCGCGGCGGATGCGATTACTACGTTGGTCATTTAGACAATCCTTTACCGTCAAGGTCCTGCGGGATATTCGACGGCGCGGATCGCACAGAGACAACTCTGTGGCAGTAAGAGCGCCTCATGTTCCCCGCTCCAACTCCACATGGCATAGCGCAACGCTGCAGTTGCAGCAACGGTCAGCTTGCCTCAGGTCGGGCGTGGACCGGATAAATCACTCTAACTGGCTGTATGTTTGCGCTTTTCCGCCTTCCACGGGGCGGAAACGGTAGGGGCGCCAAACAGGAACCCCTGCAGGCAGTCGACGCCGTTGGCAATTAGGAATTCGGCATCCTTCTGTGTTTCGACTGATTCGGCGGTCACCAGAATCTCGAATTCTCGCGCCACGGCGATCAGGGCCCGTACCAAAGCCTGATTGTCCCGATTTTCGCCGATTCCGTGGATGAACTGGCCGTCGATCTTGGCAGCATCAAAGAAAAACTCGCGAAAATTGCGAAAGCTGAAATTGCTGGCCCCAAAGTCGTCAAGCGCAAAGGCGATGCCGCGCGGCTGCAGCCGGTCCATGAAATCGATCACCAGCTCAGGCACCGTCATAGCCGAGCTTTCTGAGATTTCCAAAATCAGCCTTTCGCCGATATTGGCATCTTTCTTCAAAAACCGCTCCAGCACACGTGACCATCGCGCGTAACCGATCGAACGGGCTGACATGTTGATGGACAGGCGAATGTCGGGGTTTTTGGTCAGCGTCCGCAATCCCATTTCAAGCGCGACACAGTCCAGCTCGCGCCCGATTGGAGTGTTTTCCAGTTGTGGCATGAACTCGCGCGCGGGGATGACCCGACCGGTTTCGTCCAGCACTCTGATGAAGCCTTCGTAGAAGGCCACGTCATGCGGCCTGTTCGCCTGCATCACCGGTTGAAAGGCCAGTTTGCACTGTTTGTGCTTCACCGCTTCGGTCGCCATTTCAATCGTCGAGGCATCGCGGGATTTGACAGCCGCGTTCAAGGGGCTGTCCCCACCTTCGGGCAAATCTGCCAGTACCTTCTTCCGCATGTGCAACCCGTTTCCTTTAGCGCCGTCGGTCCGATGACGATTTCAGAGGAAAGGTATGAATCTGCGGTTAAGACAAACGCAATTGATGGAGGTCAGGCTTGGGTCAGCGTGTCGTTTCCCAGATACGTCCCAGCGCGGCAAAGCCACCGACCAGCGCACCCATGAAGCCCAAAAGCATCATGCCAAAGCCCAACGCGACGATTCCCGTCGCACCGCCAGCCAGCGCGGTCAACATTGCGAGCACCACTCCGGTAAGACCCATAACGGTGGAAAGGGTTGTCAATCTGGTCATGTTGCCTCCGGTTACTCGCACTGCACACATCGATTGGATATGGGACGCGAGGGCCGGATTTCAAGAAACGGGTCGATTGGGTCGGCGGTATCAGGCCTGTCTTGCTTGCGTATTAGGCTGTTTGGTGTCGAATTGTTCGAATCCGGGCGTTCCACGATCTTCCGGGTGGCGGTCCAGATGCTTGGCCTTGATCTGTTCGGAATTGTCCCGGCTGCCATCATGGCTGTAGCCCGGCGGTGCAAAGCAATAAGCCAGTCGCTGACGAATTGTCAGGCCCGGTTGTGTCGCGTCGCGCCAAATTCCAACCCATTCGTGAAAGGCCACGCGCAGCGGGTTGAAGGTGCCGATATTGTGCACCAGCCCATAGTCGACGCGGTCATCTTCCTGTTCGGGGACAAATGTTCCGAACATCTTGTCCCAGATGATGAAAACGCCAGCATAGTTGCAATCCAGATAACGCGCGTTGCGACCGTGATGGGCGCGGTGGTGGCTGGGCGTGTTCATCACCGCCTCAAACCAGCGGGGCATCTTGCCGATGGCTTCGGTATGAATCCAGAACTGGTAGATCAGGTTCAGACCACCGACGAACAGTACCATCGCCGGATGGAAACCCAGTAGGATCAAAGGCGCGCGAACTACCATCATGAAGGTAAACGTATAGGTCCATGTCTGACGCAGGGCGGTGGTCAGGTTGTAGTGTTGCGAGCTGTGGTGGTTCACGTGGCTGGCCCAGACCCAGCGAATGCGGTGACCAAAGCGGTGCACCCAGTAATAGCGGAAATCATCCAGCACAAAGCACAGAAGGATAACGGGGATAGAGGTGCCCAGGTTCAGCGGCGTGATCTGCCACAGCCACATGAAGAATGCATAGGCGATGAACCCCAACAGAAAGCCGGATGCGATGTTGCCAGCCCCCATGATCAGCGATGTGACAGCGTCCCGCGTCTCATAGCGGCCACCGCGTCCTTTGACGGCGATCCACAGAAACTCGGCCAGAATGGCAGCTATGAAAAAGGGGACGGCCCACTGCACGGCGTCCGGGAAAGTCACGTGGTCGGTCATGCGGGCTCCATAAGGTGCTGCCAGTGGCGGCGTTCGCGTTCGTCAAGGTGGATTATGGCCTTGGGCGTTCCGAAGTCGTGGAATTGAACCTCGAACCCTTGCGGGTGATCCAGCAGATCAAAGTCCAGCAGATGCCGGGCCACGGTGTCTGCACCGAAAGACCAAAGCAGACCATTTCCTGTTTCGGTTCGGATTAGGGCCGCGTGCCCGTCATGTGCAACGGTGACATCGATGATCGAATCATCCGGCGCATGACGCAGCCATTCTGACCACGCCAATTCGGGCGATAGCACGCGCAATCGGGATCTGCCTGTCAGGTGCAGCAACAGGGTTATCCCGGCGATGCCTCCGACCACCAGAACCAATAGAATTTCAAGCGGCATTCCGTCCTCCTGCGCGGCAGAGTGCAAAGCGGCAGGCAGGCTGTCAAAGGTGGCGTCGCGTCAGCTATGTTCCAGACTGTCCAGAACCTCATACTGGACAACTCGCTGGACAAACGGCACCAACCCGTCCGGGCCCGAGGCGCGATCCTTTAGGTGAATACAGATATCGGGCCTGCGCGCCGCAATGATGCCCACCATCTCGCCGCGTATCCTGTCATCAAGACCGGCACCCATGATCGCGCAGGCGATGCGCGGCTCTTCGTCCAGCTGCCGTTTGACTTCTTCCTGATCATGCGCGCCAAGCCATTGGATCGGAAGGTGATCCAATTGACGCGCAACATCACCGATCACGTTGGGCAATTTTCCAATCAACAGAACTACCGGTTTCATCGTCGTCTCCCCTTCCTTCAGGTTGCAAACGAAAACCGGCCCATCTGGGCCGGTTTCAGCATAACACAAAACGTTCAGGAAGGCCTGATGCTTCAGCTGTTGCCCTCGACAAGGGTTGAAACGATGGCCTTGGCGCTGTCCGAATTCCACTCGGCATCTCCGATCAGGCGGGCAATCTCGTTGCCGTCGGGGTCGAGAATGACAGTGATTGGCAGGGCGATCACGCCCATTTTGCGTGCAACTGCCGATTGGGGGTCCTGATGACGTGGCAGGTTGTCGATGCCGTTTTCCTCGAAAAACTTCTTGATCCCGGCTGGCGAGTTGCGCCCGGTGGCCAGTGTCACGACCTCGAACTTGTCGCCGCCGAATTCTTCTTGCAGCTCGGCGATCTGGGGCATTTCCTTGCGACACGGCGCGCACCAGGTGGCCCAGAAGTTCAACAGAACATACTTGCCCTTGTAATCCGCAAGCGTCGCGGTGCCGCCGTCATCCTCAAGCTGAAATTCAACTGCTTCGACTGGCTTTGGCTCTTTGTGCAGGATCAGCCGTTTTAAGGAGTCCTCCCGAAGCGGTGCCAGAGTTTCGGCATCCGTGGCCAAAGCCGCGTTTGCACCCAACGCAAGGGCCATATAAAGGGGGATCAGACGAAATAGGCGCATATCAACTCCGGGTTTTCTTACATGACCGATCAATCTTCGAACCAGATGTGGGGCGGCCGCTTTGCCGCCGGTCCAGACGCGATCATGGAGGCGATCAATGCCTCGATCGGGTTCGATCAGCGGATGGCAGCCCAGGACATTGCAGGCTCGCGTGCCCATGCCGCCATGCTGGCTGCCACAGGTGTTATAACTGATAGTGATGCGCAGGCTATTCGGGAAGGGCTGCTCACTGTTTTGTCAGAAATCCAGAACGGAGAATTTCAGTTCTCGACCGCGCTGGAAGACATCCACATGAATGTCGAGGCGCGCCTGAAAGAGGTGATTGGCGAACCCGCAGGCCGTTTGCACACAGGCCGGTCGCGCAATGATCAGGTGGCGACCGATTTCAAACTATGGGTCCGCGATCAGTTTGATGCGGCTGAATCCGGCCTGCTGGCCCTGATCCGCGCGCTTTTGGCGCAGGCTGAGGCTGGTGCTGATTGGGTCATGCCCGGCTTTACCCATTTGCAGGTTGCGCAGCCCGTCACATGGGGCCATCACATGATGGCCTATGTCGAGATGTTTGGCCGCGACCTGTCCCGCGTTCGCGATGCCCGCGCCCGGATGAACGAATCCCCCTTGGGTGCAGCCGCGCTGGCTGGAACGTCCTTCCCCATCGATCGTCAGATGACGGCTGAGGCGCTGGGCTTTGACCGCCCCGCCGCCAACTCACTGGATGCGGTCAGCGACCGTGATTTCGCGCTCGAGTTCCTGTCGACCGCCTCAATCTGCGCTGTGCACCTGTCGCGCTTTGCCGAAGAGCTGGTCATCTGGTCTTCGGCTCAGTTCCGGTTTGTTACGCTGTCCGATCGGTTCTCGACCGGTTCGTCAATCATGCCGCAGAAAAAGAACCCTGATGCCGCAGAACTGATCCGTGCCAAAGTGGGTCGGATTTACGGCGCCAATACTGCGCTGATGATGGTTATGAAGGGATTGCCGCTGGCGTATTCCAAGGACATGCAGGAAGACAAGGAACAGGTCTTTGATGCCGCAGACAACTGGATGCTTGCTCTGGCCGCGATGGAAGGCATGGTCAAGGACATGACGGCCAACCGCGAAAGCCTTGCTGCCGCAGCAGGGTCTGGTTTTTCGACTGCGACCGATCTGGCCGATTGGCTGGTCCGTGTGCTGGGTCTGCCGTTCCGCGACGCGCACCACGTTACCGGATCGCTAGTCGCCATGGCGGAAAGCAAGGGTTGTGACCTGCCTGATCTGACGCTGGAAGACATGCAATCGGTCCATGCGGACATCACCGACAATGTCTATTCTGTCCTTACCGTCGAAAATTCGGTAAACTCACGCCAGTCTTATGGTGGCACCGCGCCGGATCAGGTGCGTGCCCAGGTCAAGCGGTGGAAGGCGCTGGTGTGATGCGGATACTACGTGTGGTGCTTCTTATTTCGGCCGGGGCTCTTCTGGTCGGCTGCGGAGCGGACGGCGAACCCATCCAACCCACGATGAGCGCAAATATCGGTGTCGGCAGCAGCGGCACCTATGGCGGTGTCGGGGTCGGTCTGCGACGCGGCGGGCTCGGCGTTTTCCTGGGGCTGTAATCGTCGATAGCAATCTCGAATTACCGTGCCTAATTGAGCAGCATAGTGGCCGAGCGCCAAATTCAAAATAGAAGTCAAGACAATGAAAATCATCGGCCTGATCCTCTCGCTAGTCGTACTGGCAGCCTGCGACCCAACATTTAAACCCCGCCCCGAGCCCGCAGAGACATCAACCGGGAACGGCATCAAAATCTCGGGTTATGGCCGGGTCGGTGTTTCCACATCGAACTGATCTTGCGCGGAATCCATTGATCCGCGTGGCCATTTTGGTCTAAGCGCGCAGTCATGGATCACTTTCTCTACCGCGACGGCGCGCTATACGCCGAGGATGTCCCGATTTCCGAAATCGCAACTGCGGTCGGAACACCATTCTATGTTTACTCCACCGCGACGTTATTGCGGCATTTCCAGCTTTTCGATGATGCGCTGGACGGCATGGATCATCTGGTCTGTTATGCGATGAAGGCGGCCAGCAATCAGGCGATCCTGAAGACGCTGGCACAGGCCGGTGCGGGAATGGACGTGGTCTCGGGCGGGGAATATCTGCGTGCCAAGGCGGCCGGCGTTCCGGGCGACAAGATCGTGTTCTCGGGCGTTGGTAAGACTGCGGATGAGATCCGCGCTGCGCTGAACGGCGGTATCCGCCAGTTCAACGTCGAATCCGAACCCGAGATGGAAGTGATCAACGCCATCGCGTTGGAGCTGGGAGTGGTCGCACCAATCACCGTTCGGGTGAACCCGGACGTGGACGCCAAGACCCATGCCAAGATCGCGACTGGCAAGTCCGAGAACAAGTTTGGCATCCCGATCGCGCGCGCATCTGAGGTCTATGCACATGCAGCCAGCCTTCCTGGGCTGGAGGTGATCGGTATCGACGTCCATATCGGCTCGCAACTGACCGAGTTAGAGCCGTTCGAGATGGCCTACACCAAGGTCGCCGAACTCACGGAAAAGCTGCGGTCCGAGGGCCACAAAATCCGACGCCTTGATCTGGGCGGGGGATTGGGCATTCCATACACCCGCGCCAATGACGCACCGCCCTTGCCGGTGGAGTATGGCGCGTTGATAAAGAAAACGTTGGGCCATCTGGGCTGCGAGATTGAAATCGAACCCGGGCGTCTTATTGCCGGTAATGCGGGTTTGATGGTCAGCAAAGTGATCTACGTGAAATCCGGCGAGGGCCGTGATTTTCTGATCCTCGACGGCGCGATGAACGACCTGATCCGTCCGGCGATGTACGAGGCGCATCATGACATCGTTGCCGTAAATGAACCTGCTCCAGGCGTCGAACAGCAACCCTATGACATTGTCGGCCCGGTTTGCGAAAGCGGTGATACTTTTGCAAAGGAACGCAACATGCCGCCCCTTGCGCCAGGCGATCTGGTCGCCTTCCGCAGTGCCGGTGCCTATGGTGCGGTGATGTCCAGCGAATACAATACCCGTCCCCTGATCCCAGAGGTTCTGGTGCATGGGGATCAATTTGCAGTTATTCGTGAACGCCCAAGCTTTGACGAAATCATAAACCGCGATACCATACCTGAGTGGCTTTGACGCGATAGGCGCGCGGGCCCGACCAGGAGGCCCGCCTTGCGCGCAAAACACAACCTGCCGATCCCAAGACTGTCCCTGTGGCTGACGCACGCAGGGATGCTGGCCGAGCAGTTTTTGCGCGCGTTTTGGCCGTTTTTCTCGGTTTTAATGGCGATTCTGGCGGCTTTGATGCTGGGCTTGCAGGACGAGGTCCGCGTTGAAATCGTCTGGGGCGTGGGCGCGGTAGCACTGCTGGGATTGGCCGCGACGCTGTTTGTAGGCGCAAGGCGATTCCATTTCCCCACACGGGCCGAAGCGCTGATGCGGCTGGATGCGGCACTGCCCGGTCGGCCGATTCAAGCTTTGATCGACGATCAAGCCATCGGCGCGAAGGACGCGGATTCCGTTGCACTGTGGCACGCACACCAGAATCGGATGGCGCGACGTGTTGCGCAGGCGGAACCTGTCAAACCCGATTTGCGGCTGGCCGATCGCGACCCCTATGCGCTGCGCTATTCGGCACTGCTTGCGCTGGTGATCGCAGCGATGTTCGGATCGTTCTGGCGCATCGGCTCGGTGGCCGAGATGACGCCGGGCGCTGCCGTGGCAGGGCAAGGCCCCAGCTGGGAAGGCTGGGTTGAGCCGCCGCGTTACACCGGGCTACCGACGCTCTATCTGGCTGATCAATCCGATCCAACACTGTCTGTCCCGCAGGGCAGCCGTATCACACTGCGTTTCTACGGAGAAATTGGCGCGCACAGTTTGACGGAAACCACCACGCCATTGGGTACTGAGGCCGCGACTGAGCCGGAACAGGATTTTGTCGTCGAACGCTCGGGCCAGTTTAAAATCGACGGCCCATCGGGACGGAACTGGGCGCTGAATGTTATCGCGGATACCCGCCCACAGGTGGCCGTGGCTGGTTCGGCCGAGTCGGAGGCTGGCGGTCAGATGAAACTGCCATTTGCGGCCAACGACGATTACGGAGTGGTATCCGGCTCGGCTGTGATCGAGTTGGATCTGGCCTCAGTCGACCGGCAGTACGGTCTGACGGCTGCGCCTGAGCCGCGCGAGGTCATAACGGTTGAACTACCCATGCCGATCACCGGCGACCGGGCGGATTTCACCGAAGATCTTATCGAGGATTTTTCACAGCATCCATGGGCGCATTTGCCGGTAAAAGTCACCCTGATGGCCCGAGACGCGGCGGATCAAGAGGGGCAATCCGAGCCTTATGCGACTGCGTTGCCCGCACGCCGGTTCTTTGATCCGCTGGCGGCTGCCGTGATCGAACAGCGTCGCGATCTACTGTGGACGCGCGAAAACGCGACCCGAGTTTCGCAGATGCTGCGGGCGGTATCGCACCTGCCCGAAGAGCTTTTCCGGTCAGACACCGCCTATCTGCGCCTGCGCGTGATCCTGCGCCGGTTGGAGATGTTTAATGAATACGGCCTGAAGCCGGAACAGCAGGCAGAAATCGCCGAGGCGCTTTGGGAGCTAGGCGTTCTGATCGAAGACGGCACCCTTGCCGACGCGTTGGAACGCATGCGCCGTGCGCAGGAGCGCCTGACTGAGGCGATGAAAAACGGTGCGACCGATGAAGAGATCGCCGAGTTGATGCAGGAACTGCGCGAGGCGACACAGGACTACATGCGCCAATTGCAGCGTCTGGCGCAGGAAAACGGCGAGTTCGACGAGAACCAGCAAGGTCAGGACGGCGAGTCCATGCAAATGACGCAGGACGACCTGCAGCGCATGATGGACCGCATTCAAGAGCTGATGGAACAGGGCCGTATGGCCGAAGCGCAGCAAGCGCTGGAAGAGTTCCAGCAGATGATGGAGAATATGCGCGTCACCCAGGGCCAGGGTCAGGGGCAACAGTCCGAAGGCCAGCAGGCGATGGAAGGATTGGCCGAAACTCTGCGCGAACAGCAGGGCCTGAGCGATCAGGCCTTCCGTGACCTGCAAGAACAGTTCAACCCGGGCGCGCAAGCCGGCGAAAGCCAGGGCAACGAAGGCCGTTCGGGTGGGCAGGGCCGGGGCCAAAGCCATGAAGGGCAGGGCGGCCAGGGTCAGGGGACTGACGAACAGGGCGGCGGCCAGCAAGGCCAGGGGTCCCTTGCGGATCGCCAACAGGCATTACGTGATGAGCTGAACCGCCAGCAGCAGGGATTGCCGGGCGCCGGAACCCCCGAGGGCGATGCGGCACGCGATGCACTGGACCGTGCCGGGCGCGCGATGGAGGGTGCCGAAGAAGCCCTGCGCGGCGATGATCTGGCCGAAGCAATCGACCAACAGTCCGAAGCGATGGAGGCCCTGCGCGAGGGCATGCGATCTCTGGGCGAAGCACTGGCCCAAAATCAGCAGAACCAGCCGGGCCAAGGGTCGCAGGAAGGCGACATGCAAGCCGACAACCGTGATCCGCTGGGCCGCAGCCCGGGGGCCAATGGCACAATCTCGACCGATGAAAACCTGTTGCAGGGTGAAGATGTCTATCGTCGCGCCCGCGAATTGCTGGACGAAATCCGCCGCCGGACTGGGGAATCGGATCGCCCCCAGATTGAACTGGAATACCTCAAACGCCTGTTAGAAAGGTTCTGATCTCAGTTAGTTCTGAGAGGTGCCAGACCCGGTCTGTGCTTCAAGCCACAAACGCGCTTGATCCACCAGAGAGACATAACTGTTGAGAACCGGATCAGCCTGCGGCACCGCTTCGGAAATCTTCTGGGAATTGCTGTAGATCAGCAGCAGGGCCACGCCGACAACCAGAATCAGCAAGAATCCGCGCCGAAACCCGCCAGACTTGCGGGGCGGGGGCATGTCCTCGTCCAGCTTTGGCAAGGGATCGTCGCTGCGCAGGCTGGAATTGATTGCCTCGACATCCGGCAGCTCGTCTTTCTGACCGAAATCCTTTGCGGTTTCCGTCGCGATCAGGTCCTTGGCGGCTTTTTCCACTTCGGGCGGTGCGTCGAGAGCCAAATCGGTCTGCGTCTCAAGGCTGCTGCCTTCGTGGGCGCGCAGGTCTGCTTCGCGGGCCGCTTCTTCCTTGAGGATGTTGGCAACCGCCGGGTCGACATTGCCGGTCGAGGAAGCTGCGGCAGGTTCGGGCTCTTCGATAGGTTTCGCGACAATCTCTGGCGTTTCCGCCTTTGCCGCGGGTTCGTCCGCGGGCGGTTCCGGCCTTACCGGTTCAGATGCGGTTTCGGGGTATTTGGCCTGAAACCAAGTCTTTTCGCAGTTGGAACACTGCACATCGCGGCCTTCCTCGGGAATGACCTCGTCTGGCACTTCGTACTGAGCACCACAATTCGGACAAGTAAGACGCATGCTGCCTCCCGGTCGGGGGCCCGACCTGATAATAGTTTTTTCAGGGATGTTATTCCGTTAAGACCTGACCGCAAAGGGTGTTTTCGGTTTCACACGGCAAGTGTCACCAATTCGACCCGGTGCAGGCATTGAAACCACAACCGCGCTCGGGCAAGAAGGGCGGCAACAATAATTGGGGGCCCTTGTGATCGAGCTGGAAAACGTCAGCTACACCTATGGTGATGGTGAGTTGCTGAGCGACGTGTCGCTTCAGTTGCAGCCGGGGTCGTTCCATTTTCTGACCGGTCCGTCGGGTGCGGGCAAGACGACCTTGCTCAAGCTGTGTTATGGCGCGTTGCTGGCCACATCAGGACGGCTGAGCGCATTTGAGCAGGATATTGCACGCCTGGACCGAGATCAGATGGCGCTGCTGCGTCGCCGGATCGGGGTCGTGCATCAGGATTGCCGATTTCTGGACCATATGACCTTGGCTGAGAACGTCGCGTTACCATTGATGGTGTCCGGCAAAGGCGAGAATGCGCAGAAAGAGGACCTGCTGGAATTGCTGAACTGGGTCGGGCTGGGCACACGGCTCGATGCGCTTCCGCCGGAACTTTCCGGGGGTGAGCGTCAGCGCGCGGCATTGGCGCGGGCTGTCATCCTGTCACCGGACGTTGTGCTGGCAGATGAGCCGACCGGCAATGTGGATTGGGAAATGTCCCAGCGATTGCTGCGCCTGCTGGTCGAGTTGAACAAAATGGGCAAGACCGTGCTGATCGCAACCCATGACCTGAGCCTGATCCGCGCGGCCAAAAGCCAGGTTCAGGCCCGCGTCCTTCGGATATCGCAGCGCCAGATTCAATTGGCGGGGGCGGATCTATGAACAAGGGCACCATCCGCAGCATGCTGGTGCGCGACAAACGCGCAGATCGGGTTGTTCCGCCATCCGGCTACACGGCGCAACTGACCCTGTTCGTTTCCGGTGCGATGGCCTTTCTGGCCGTTTTCGCGCTTGCCTTGTCGCTGGCATCAGGCCGGCTGGCCGACCGTTGGGCATCGGAACTGGCGGGGGCTGCCACATTGCGTATTAACGCGCCCGCCGAACAACTTTCCGCCCAGACCGAGGCCGCGCTGACCGTGCTGGCCCAAACCCCTGGCGTTGCGTCGGCACGCGCCCTGGCCGCAGAGGAACAGGTCGCGCTTTTGTCCCCGTGGTTCGGTCCTGATTTGCCGCTGGATACTCTGCCTGTTCCGCAACTAATAGAAATCATCGAGGGCGAACCGGGTCTAGATACCGCTGGCTTGCGCTTGCGACTTGGTGCCGAAGTGCCCGGCGCCGTGCTGGACGACCATTCACGCTGGCGCGAGCCGCTGGTCGAGGCGGCAAACTCGCTGCGGCGATTGGGCTGGGTGTCTATCCTGCTGATCGGAGGCGCAACCGCGGCGATGATTACGCTGGCGGCCAATGCTTCATTGGCGGCCAATGCGCAGATCATCGAAGTCCTGCGTCTGGTCGGTGCCCGTGATCGTTTTATCGCCAGCGCATTTGTACGGCGGTTCACATATCGCGCTTTCTTCGGTGCGCTGGTCGGGGTGCTGTTCGGCATGACCGGTGTTCTTCTGTTGCCCGAAGCCTCGGTAGAGGGCGGGTTTCTGACTGGATTGGGTTTTCAGGGGGTTGGCTGGCTGTTGCCTGCGCTGATACCTCTGCTGGGGGCTGCGGTGGCGTTCTTGGCCACCTGGACAGCGGCCGTGCGCAAATTGAAGGAGCTTTCGTGATGGCTACAGCGGTCCAATGGGTGCGCTCTTTGATCTTCATGATCGTGATTTATGCGTGGATGCTGATCCTTGGTATCGTCTTCGCCCCTTACGCGTTGTTTGCAAAACGTGGGGCATTGCAGGCCTGTAAAACCTACGCGCGATCGACGATCTGGTTGGCAAGCTGGATGGTTGGCATCCGTTGTGAGGTTCGCGGAAACGTTCCAGTGGACGAGGTCGTAATTGGAGCCAAACACCAGTCCTTTCTCGACATCATCATGATTTTCAGCGCCATTCCGCACGGCAAGTTCATTATGAAAAGGGAACTGCTGTATACCCCGGTTATCGGTCTCTATGCCCGTCGCCTTGGGTGCATACCGGTTGATCGCGGCAGAAAGGGCGCTGCCGTCGCCAAGATGGTCAAAGACGTGGCTAAAGAGTTCTCTGAACCCGGGCAGCTTGTGATTTACCCGCAGGGCACACGCGTCGCACCGGGGGCGAAGAAACCTTACAAAGTTGGGACGGCAGTTCTGTATGAAGGGCTGGGCTTTCCTTGTGTGCCGGTTGCGACGAATGCTGGTGTTTTCTGGCCGCGTACCGGGGTTATGCGCAAACCTGGTCTTGCAATTGTCGACTTTCTTGACCCGATCGAACCGGGTGTGGGGCGGGATCAATTTCTTGGACGTCTGGAAGACGTGATCGAAACACGATCCAATGCATTGATGCGAGAAGTGGGGTTTGAACCGGATGGAGCTCATTAAGAACATCGAAACGCTTGAGGCGCTCTACGGCACACCGGGCGCGCCTTCACTGCGCAAAGTGGCCAGACAGCTCACTCCGCTTTATCGCAAATGGATCATGGCGTCGCGCCTGTGCATCCTCAGCACCGTCGGGACCGAGGGTGTCGATGGCAGCCCGCGAGGTGACGACGGCCCGGTTGTACTGGAACTTGATCCGCACACACTGGCGATGCCTGACTGGCGCGGAAATAATCGGCTGGACAGCCTGCGTAATATCGTTCGCGACCCGCGAGTGTCGTTGATGTTCATGGTGCCGGGGTCCAACAGTGTCGTGCGATTGAATGGCACGGCGCATGTGACAGCTGATGAAAATTTGCGCGCGCGGTTCGAAAAGCAGGGCAAAAGACCAGCAACAGTGATCGTTTTCGAAATCACTGAGATTTACACCCAATGCGCCCGCGCCTTGATGCGGGCCCGTACTTGGGTCAGCGGCGACGAGACTGCGCATGTGCCGACCGTCGGTGAAATCCTCGCCGAGGCGTCAGACGGCGACGAAGGCGGCACGCAATATGATCAGGAATGGGGCGCGCGCGCCGCGAAGACGATGTGGTGAACTGACCACAAATCGTCACGGAATTGTCACTAGTGTGGACAAATGCTCGGCCAAAATTAAGGATGTAAAAAACGATCCGAGGCCACAATGCAGCAGTTACAATCCCTTCTGAACTCGTTTTTTGAACATGTTCGGAATGTACTTATGTATCCGTTCGATCCCGTTAATCGAATCTACTACGTTTATTTGTGCAGTTCGGTTTTGATCGCGTTCTGGATTTACGTCAGAAATCGAAAAAACACATCTGAGGTTTTGGGCGAAAAGAGCTTTGTTGGTTTTCTGTTCCCTAAAAAGGTCTGGAGGCACCCTTCAGCTTGGCTTGATGTCCGATATTTCTTTTTTCATATGTTTATTGGTCACTTCTTGATGATTGGCCTGTCCGCTGCTGCAGCGGCTCTGTCCTACTATTGGGCGAGCGGCGGGTTCAGTATCAATGAAGCTGCTCCGGCACAGTCCTTAGAGGGTTGGACAGGCGCCGGTATCACCGTTGCGTATATGGCTGTACTGTTCCTTGTCGCAGATTTTCTTGGCTTTTTTGCGCACTATCTACAGCATAAAATCCCGCTTTTGTGGCAATTTCACAAAGTCCATCACAGCGCTGAAGTGATGCACCCGATTTCCAACTTCCGCGAGCATCCGATTGATAATTTTTTTTACAATATTTTGATTGGTCTGGGCGGGGGGGCTATCACCGGCTTCACTTTCCGGATCTTGGGATATCACCCTAACCTTCCTGTTATTCTGGGCGTTCCGGTTTTTATGTTCCTGTTTAACTTCGCGGGCTATAATTTGCGCCATTCCCATATTTGGCTGCGTTGGCCCGGTGTTTGGTCAAAAGTATTTCCGTCACCCGCGCATCATCACGTGCATCACAGCTGTCACCCGGATCACCTGGACAAGAACTTTGCTTTCATGTTCCCATTCTGGGATGTGGTTTTCGGCACTTACGTGATGCCTGAAGACAACAGGGACGTGAAATTTGGTGTAACGGAAAAGGACAACGGCCTGAGGTTGGACTCTTGCCTGAAACTGTACGTGTTGCCGTTCCAGGATGCGTGGCGTCTGTTCCGGCCCAAAAAGCCGTCGGCTCAAACTAACTCTGTCACCAACGAGCCAGCGGAATAATGTTAATCGGTCGACCACCCGGTTACGCCCGGGTTGTCCCATATTGAATTCACTATTGGATCGACCTGCCGCCGTAGGTGAGCGCAACTTTACGAGCGGCCTTGAATAGGTCGGGTAAGCACGGGATCAGGCTGCCGCGGCACCGATCCGGGCTACCTTTGATATCCAACGATCCACGCTGCCGGGTTTGGGATAGCTGGCGCCCGAAAAGTAAGTGAACCGGGTCGGTTTGAAGCCGACAAATCCCAGAATCTGATCGCGGATCTGGCGGATCAGGGCTTGCCTGTAGATCAAACGCATGAACCAGCCCGGCGTGTCCGAGGTCAGGATGACCCGCGCTGTGCGCCCTGTCAGCATAGGTGCTGGAAAGCCGATCCTTGTTGTATTTCGCGTGTCGAAGGTGCGTCCGGGGATGAATGCCCGGTCAATCAAACCTTTCAGCTTGGCCGGCAAGCCGCCCCACCACATCGGTGCTGTCAGGACAAGGTGTTCGCTCCATTCAAAATCCTGCAGCACTTGTTCCAATGCGGGTTCCAACGGTTTGAAGTCCTCATAGTTTCCCTGACCGAAGTCATGGTCAAACTGCAAGTCGCTCAGGTGAATCATGCGAACGTCGTGCCCCTGTCGTTTGGCCGCGTCGGCATAGGTTTCTGCAAATGTCCGGGACAGGCTGCTTTCGCCTGGGTGTCCATCGAGGATCAGGATTTTCTTAGGTTGCATCGCGAATCTCCAAAAATGACCGTGGTCAGTTTATAAGTGAAAAAAATGACCACGGTCAATTACAAAATTTGACCATGGTCAAAAAACATGCGAACAGGGCATATGCAAAAGACAGTTCAAAAGAGAACCCTTAAAACGCGCGCCCGATTAATTGAGGCGGCAGAGGACGTTATCGAAAGAAACGGCTATCAGGCTTTGCGGGTGGAAGACGTGGTTCAGGCAGCCGGGGTCGCAAAGGGAACCTTTTTTTCGCATTTCCGGGACAAAGACGCGCTTATGGAAATGCTGATTGGTGAGAGGCTGGTTGCCTGTTTCGATCAGATTGAACAGGTCCCCGCCCCACGCACGGCCCCCGAAATCGCCGATGCCCTGCAACCGATCCACGCCTTCATGACGTCCGAGCGTTATGTGTTCGATCTGATCATCCGGTACTCAGGCGCTACCGCAATCACCGAGATCGGGCCCATAGCGCGCTGCTTCGAACGCTATGTCCGACTGGTCGCTGGTTGGTTGGAAACCGCGAAGGTGCGCAAGGACATTTCCCCCGACTTGTTGGCCGAGGGGGTTCAGGCTTTTGCTATTCAGTCAATGTCGCTGAAGTTCTGCGCTCTGCATGAAGCAGAGAGTTTTTCAGACAGGTTGGAAATCTATCTGGACGCGTGGTTAACCCCGGCAACCTGACGGCGGCCGGGGTTTAATATTAACTGTGAATCGGTCCGTCGCCACAGGCCAACGCAGCCTCACGCACGGCTTCCGAATAAGTTGGGTGGGCGTGGCAGGTCAGGGCCAGATCTTCGGCCGAGGCGCCGAACTCCATCGCCACACAGACTTCATGAATCAGATCGCCCGCACCCGGGCCGATGATGTGGCAGCCCAGAATGCGATCAGTTTCCTTGTCGGCCAGGATTTTGACAAACCCATCGGTCATTAAGTTCGCCTTGGCGCGGCCGTTGCCCATGAACATAAACTTGCCGACTTTATAGGCGCGGCCCTGTTCTTTCAGGGTCTCTTCGGTTTCGCCCACATTTGCGACCTCGGGCCATGTGTAGATCACACCCGGGATGACGCCGTAGTTCACGTGCCCATGCTTGCCCGCAACCTGCTCGGCTGCGGCCATACCTTCATCTTCGGCTTTGTGCGCCAGCATGGGGCCTTCTGTTACGTCACCGATGGCGTAAATGCCCGGCACGTTTGTCTGCCAATCGGCCCCCACCTTGATCTGACCACGCGGTGTCATTTCAACACCCAACGCTTCCAGACCCAAACCATCCGAGTACGGTTTGCGCCCGGTGGCGACCAGAACTGTATCAGCTTCGATCACATGTTCGCTGTCATCCTTGCGCAGCTTGTAAGTCACTTTGGCCTTGGTCTTGGTGGCTTCGGTCTTTTGGACCGCCGCGCCCATGACAAATTTCAGGCCTTGTTTCTTTAAGATGCGCTGGAAGGTCTTCTGCACCTCAGGGTCCATGCCGGGAGTGATCGCATCTAGGAATTCGACCACAGTCACCTCAGCGCCCAGACGCTGATAGACCGAGCCCAGTTCCAGCCCGATCACGCCCGCGCCGATCACCACCAACTTCTTTGGAACCTTGTTCAGGGACAAAGCTCCGGTCGAAGTCACCACAACCTTTTCGTCCACCTCGACACCGGGCAGAGAGGACGGTTCGGACCCGGATGCGATGATGATGTTCTTTGCGGTGTGAACCTCATCACCCACTTTGACCTGACCCGCGGCAGGGATCGAGCCCCAGCCTTTCAACCAGTCGATCTTGTTTTTCTTGAACAGGAACTCGATACCCTTGGTATTGCCGTCGATCGTTTCCTGCTTGTAGCCCTGCATTTGTTTCCAATCGACCGAGGGGCTTTTGCCCTTCAGGCCCATCTTGGCAAAGTTATGCTCGGCCTCATGAAGTTGATGGCTGGCATGCAGCAGCGCCTTCGAGGGGATACAGCCGACGTTCAGGCACGTGCCGCCCAGAGTTTCACGCCCTTCGACGCAGGCAGTCTTCAGGCCCAGCTGAGCGCAACGGATGGCGCAAACATAGCCGCCGGGGCCTGATCCGATTACGATAACGTCATAATTTGCCATGTGTCAGGTCCTTATCGATTACGGGGATGGCGGCATTTGTATGCGCGCCAGGGCGTTTCCCCATTACTTTATCCACGCCAGCGACTGAATCAAAAGACAGCCGCCAGCAACATTACGGTGTTGGCCAACAAGCCAACAATCCAAATCACAGTTCGCCAAGGCGTCCAACCCAATGCGTAGGCGGGGACGTAGAGGATGCGGGCGATCAAATAGATCCAGCTACAGGCCGCAGTGAGCCCGTTCGACTGGCCCGAAACCGTCACGACAAGCGCCGCAATTGCGAACAGAACCAAACCTTCGGTGTGATTGCTCAGCGCGCGGTGCAGCCGTCCCGAAACCCCGGGTTTGTCAAAGGGGACATCCCGGGGGCCTATCGCGTGACCGAAGTCAATCTTCCCGTGCCCGGCCGCCAAATATGCCACGAATTGCGCGACCCAAAGCAGTGCGGCGAGGGTCAGGACGGTCAGTTCCGTGGTCATCCAGCGGTTCCCATTGAGCAGTCGAAAGTCATCGCGTTACCCGTTTGTGCCACGTCCCCGGTAGGGGCGCTGCCTTATGCTGTCAGACAGGTGTCAGAACCTTGGTCTGGATATGCGCCACGCCGCCACGTTCGTGGTGCATGGCCAGCTCTTCGGATTCGATGAAGCTCTGGGCTCGGTCGAGATCGGTGATCTCGAACAACGCGACCGCGTGGTCCTTGCGATCAGGGTCTTTCCAGATATGGAGGTCGCGGATGCCCGCGGCCTCCCTCATCGGTTTGTCTTCTTCGAACACCTTCAGCCAGACATCAAAGTCGGCCACGTCAGCTTGCCAGAGTACATGTGTTGCCATGATTACAGATCCATCAGCAGGCGGCGCGGGTCTTCCAGCGCCTCTTTCACACGTACAAGGAACGTCACCGCGCCCTTGCCGTCAACAATCCGGTGGTCATAGGACAGTGCCAGATACATCATCGGGCGGATCTTGATCTCACCATTGATGACCATCGGTCGGTCCTGTATCTTGTGCATGCCCAGAATACCCGATTGCGGCGGGTTCAGGATCGGCGAAGACATCAGCGAGCCATAGACACCACCGTTCGAGATGGTGAAGGTGCCGCCCTGCATCTCTGCCATGGACAATTTGCCATCACGGGCGCGCTTGCCCTTTTCGGCGATGGCCTTTTCGATATCGGCAAAGGACATGCTGTCGGCGTCTCGGATGACCGGAACAACCAGACCCTGAGGCGTACCGGCGGCGACGCCCATGTGAACGAAGTTCTTGTAGACGATGTCTGTGCCGTCAATCTCGGCGTTGACTTCGGGAACCTCTTTCAGCGCGTGGCAGCACGCCTTGGTGAAGAAGGACATAAAGCCCAGCTTCACACCGTGTTTCTTCTGGAACAGGTCTTTGTATTCGTTGCGCAGGGCCATCACCTCGGTCATGTCCACCTCATTGAAGGTGGTCAGGATTGCAGCCGTGTTCTGTGCATCCTTCAAACGCTTGGCGATGGTCTGGCGCAGGCGGGTCATCCGCACGCGCTCTTCACGGGCTGCATCCTGCGCAGCAACCGGTGCCCGTGGCGCTTGTGCCGGGGCCGGAGCCGCCGCAGGTGCTGGGGCAGCCGATGTTGCTGCTGCGCGGGCGACATCTTCTTTCATGATCCTGCCATCACGACCGGTGCCGGTGACCTGATCCGCAGACAAGCCGGCCTCTGCCATAGCTTTTTCAGCGGATGGCGCGTTGGCGATGTCCTTGCCGGTGCTTGCTGCTGCAGCCGGGGCTGCCGCCGCAGGAGCCGGAGCAGCAGCAGTTCCAGCCGCTGCGCCCGAAATCACCGCCAGTTTGGCCGAAGCTTCGACTGTCGCGCCTTCGGGGGCGACGATTTCTGCCAGAACGCCTGCAGCCGGGGCGGGAACCTCGACCGAGACCTTGTCTGTTTCCAGCTCGCATAGCATCTCATCCTGCGCGACGCTGTCACCGACCTGTTTGAACCATGTCGAAACGGTCGCTTCGGTCACGGATTCACCCAAGGTCGGCACCATGACGTCAACACTGCCGCCAGACGCCGCCGGAGCAGCCGCAGCCGCCGGGGCCGGTGCGGCTACCGGGGCAGGAGCTGCGCCTTCACCTGCAGCGATGGTGGCCAGCAGAGCGTCAACGCCAACGGTTTCACCTTCGGCGGCGACGATTTCGCCCATCACGCCAGCGGCAGGAGAGGGGACTTCGACGGTGACCTTATCAGTCTCCAACTCACACAACATTTCATCAACCGCGACGGCGTCGCCGGGTTTCTTGAACCATGTCGCAACCGTGGCTTCGGTAACCGACTCGCCAAGCGTGGGAACTCGAACTTCAATGGACATCGATTATTTTCCTTCAATGCTCAGCGCTTCGTCGACCAGCGCTTCTTGTTGGGCTTTGTGTTGGCTGGCCAGACCCGTCGCGGGCGAGGCCGATGTGGCGCGGCCGACATAACGCGGCCGCGTGTGCTTGGCGCCGATGCGGGTCAGAACCCATTCGATATTCGGTTCGATAAAGGTCCATGCACCCTGGTTCTTGGGTTCTTCCTGACACCAGATCATTTCGGCACCCTTAAAGCGCTCCAGCTCGTTGATCAGCGAATGAGCTGGGAAGGGATAGAACTGCTCAATCCGCATCAGGTAGACATCATCGATGCCGCGCGCATCGCGTTCTTCCAGCAGGTCGTAGTAGACCTTGCCGGAACACATCACCACGCGTTTGACCTTGTCGTCCTTGACCAATTTGGTTTCCGAGTTTCCGTGCTGTGCATCGTCCCACAACACGCGGTGGAAGCTTGAACCAGTGGTGAACTCTTCTGCTGTGCTGACCGCCAGCTTGTGGCGCAGTAACGATTTGGGCGTCACCAGGATCAGCGGCTTGCGGAAGGTCCTGTGCAGCTGACGGCGCAGGATGTGGAAATAGTTTGCAGGGGTCGTGCAGTTGGCCACGATCCAATTGTCCTGACCGCACATCTGTAGGAACCGTTCCAGACGCGCTGACGAGTGTTCAGGCCCCTGACCCTCGAAGCCGTGTGGCAACAGGCACACCAGACCGGACATGCGCAACCACTTGCTTTCGCCCGAGCTGATGAACTGGTCGAACATGATTTGCGCGCCGTTAGCAAAGTCGCCAAACTGCGCCTCCCACAGGGTCAGTGCATTCGGCTCGGCCAACGAAAACCCGTATTCAAAACCCAGAACCGCATATTCGCTGAGCATCGAGTCGATCACTTCGTATTTCGACTGGCCTTCGCGAATGTTGTTCAGCGGATAGTACCGCTCTTCAGTTTCCTGATGCACAAAACCCGAATGACGCTGGCTGAACGTCCCGCGTGTCGCATCCTGCCCTGACAGGCGGACAGGATAGCCTTCGGTCAGCAGCGAGCCGAAGGCCAGGGCCTCGCCCGTGGCCCAGTCAAATCCTTTGCCGCTTTCGAACATCTGTTTCTTGTGATCCAGAAGACGCGCGACGGTCCGGTGCACTGCGATATCTTCAGGCGCGTGGCTCAGCGCGTTGCCAATCTGGGCCAGTGTTTCTGGTTTAATTGCGGTGTCGCCGCGGACATATTCTTCTTTGTTTTTGTCCAGATGCGACCAACGCCCATCCAGCCAGTCGGCCTTGTTGGGTTTATAGTCCTTGCCCGCCTCGAACTCATCATTCAGATGGGCCTGGAAGGCGGCCTTCAAATCCTCGATCTCGCCCTCGGGGATCAGGCCGTCTTTGACCAAACGCTCGGTGTACAGCGACAGCGTGGTCTTATGGGTCTTGATCTTCTTGTACATGATCGGGTTGGTGAACATGGGCTCGTCGCCCTCGTTATGCCCGAACCGGCGATAGCAGAAGATATCGATGACAACGTCTTTGTGGAACTTCTGACGGAACTCGGTCGCCACTTTGGCAGCGTGGGTCACAGCCTCGGGGTCGTCACCGTTTACATGGAAGATCGGCGCCTCAACCATAAGGGCGATATCTGTGGGGTAGGGGCTGGAACGGCTGAAATGTGGTGCGGTGGTAAAGCCGATCTGATTGTTCACCACGATATGCATCGTACCGCCGGTCTTGTGGCCCTTGAGGCCGGACAGGCCGAACCCTTCGGCCACAACACCCTGACCAGCAAAAGCCGCATCACCGTGCAACAGGATACCCATGACCCTGGTGCGATCTTCATCGCCCAACTGATCCTGCTTGGCGCGGACCTTGCCCAGAACAACCGGGTTCACCGCCTCAAGGTGAGACGGGTTTGCCGTCAGCGACAGGTGGACGCTGTTGCCATCGAACTCACGGTCGCTGGACGCGCCGAGGTGATATTTCACATCGCCGGAACCGTCGACATCTTCGGGTTTGAAGCTGCCGCCCTGAAACTCGTTGAAGATAGCGCGATAGGGTTTGCGCATCACGTTGGCCAGGATGTTCAGACGGCCACGGTGAGGCATGCCGATCACGATATCACTGACACCCAGCGCACCGCCGCGCTTGATGATCTGCTCCATCGCGGGGATCAACGCCTCGCCTCCGTCCAGACCAAACCGCTTGGTGCCCATGTATTTCACGTGCAGGAACTTTTCGAAGCCTTCGGCCTCGACCATTTTGTTCAGGATCGCCTTTCGGCCTTCCTTGGTGAACTGGATTTCCTTGCCATAACCTTCGATCCGCTCTTTCAGCCATGCGGCTTCTTCCGGATTTGAGATATGCATGTACTGCAGCGCGAACGTACCGCAATAGGTCCGTTTCACGATTTCGACAATCTGGCGCATGCTGGCCATCTGCAAACCCAGCACGTTGTCGATAAAGATCGGGCGGTCCATGTCGGCTTCGGTAAAGCCATACGTCTTTGGGTCCAGCTCGGGGTGAGTGCTGGCGGCACGCATGCCCAACGGGTCCAGTTCAGCGGCTAGATGGCCCCGGATGCGATAGGCCCGGATCAGCATCAGGGCGCGAAGACTGTCCAGAACCGCACGTTTGATCTGATCTTCGCTTACCTGAACGCCCTTGGCCTCGGCCTTGTCCTTGATCTTGTCGCCTGCCGCCTTGGCATCGATTTCGGCCCATTCGCCCGTCAATGCACCAGTCAGATCGTCCGCCGGCATCGGAGGCCAGTCGGTCCGTGCCCAGGACGGCCCTTCGGCCTCGCGCTGGACGTCCGGTGTGGCGTCGCCCATCTGCCGGAAGAACTCGACCCAGGCAGCATCCACCGCGTTCGGGTCCTTGGTGTACTGGGCATATAGCTGCTCCAGATATTCGGCATTATGCCCCTGCATAAAGCTTGAGGCATGAAAGGCAGAGTTGGGCGTATGTTCGGTCATTGGGCTACCTCATGTGGGTTGGGACCGTATTGATTGGTGCCTGGCTGGCTGGGGCGGGTCAGCCACCACAGAACCAGGAGGGGCGACACAAACAAAACAAGCAGTGTCGGGATAACGACCAGCAACGTGGCGCGGGTGAACAGGATGTCCAGATTGCCGCCATGCTGGAAACTGGAGGCAAGGCCGATGCCGAAGAACAGAACCGCCCCGGCACCGAGGATCAGCAGGATCGGTAGCAAGGCAAAAAGCCCGCTGCGCCCGGTATCATGCATCCGCCGCCACGCGACGGCCAGATGCGGGAAAAATACGATCAGGCCAACGATGCTTTGTACTGGCGCAGAGGACGTGGCGGTGACGGCTTTAACCTCGTCGGTCTGGCTGACCGAGACTTGCGTGAAGAACTGCCAGTCGATGATCCCGGCGATGATGTTCCAGATCACGATGAACAGGAAAAAGAACCAGTATTCGGGCCGTGAGGCACGCCCCGAGAAGGTGAAGAACTTGGAGAAACAGGTGCGGATGGCGTCAGAGAAGGTCATAGCAGTCCCAATCTGATCTCAAGACCGAGAGACATTATTCATCCCCCTTCTTGTTTTCAGCATGTTGCCAAACCGAGGCTACAACCATGAGTTCTCCGGGAAACTCTCGTTGGAGTGCCACGCTGATGCGCGCAGTGTCCCAAAGGTAAACTTCTACGCTTTGCTCAATACCATTTTTGTAGTTGTCCCAAGCTCCAATCCGAGCCACAAGTGAGTTCCCAAAGCCAGATGACTTAAGATTTCGTTGCACATGTGCGAAGAGACCCGGCGAAGTTTGTTGCGTATAGAAAAAGGTGCAAGATGTTCTTTCAAACTTTCTATGGTTTTCAGTTTGCACACTAACTAAATCTTGCGTGGAACGGTTCCTCAAAACAGCGCCACCCGAAAAGTCTGAAGCGGAAGCGTTGCGAGCCATCTGTTGCTCGACGCGCTTAGTCGCAATCTTGGCGGTTTCTTCGAAGGATTGCTGCCTATGGGGGTTATTAGGTCTCTGGGCTTTAAACAGGAAATGCTCGGTCGAAAGCACTTCTTTTTCTTCTGCCGAGAGTTCGACTGGCATTAATCGTTGCCAGCCGAGACGTTGCAATTTGGCGTAAGCCGACTCTTCATCCAATTGCATGCACGCGAATGCGGCACGCTCAATGGCGGTTTGTGCAACTGCTGGACTCGTGAAGTTCACGACAGCACCTATGCAAATGGTCAAACCCCAATGGATGCTGAGCCGGTCGAGGGTCATGCCTTACCCAATCGCTTCCAGCACGGCCTCACCCAGCGTTGCCGGGCTTTCCGCCACAACGATACCGGCTGAGCGCATGGCTTCGATCTTGTCCTCGGCACCGCCTTTGCCACCGGCGACAATCGCGCCCGCGTGGCCCATGCGGCGGCCCGGAGGGGCTGTGCGGCCTGCGATGAAACCGGCGGTCGGCTTCTTTCGGCCCTTCTTGGCCTCATCCGCCAGGAACTGCGCAGCTTCTTCCTCGGCCGAGCCACCGATTTCACCGATCATGATGATCGACTCGGTTTCGTCATCGGCCAGGAACCATTCCAGCACGTCGATATGCTCGGTGCCTTTGATCGGGTCGCCGCCGATGCCTACACAGGTGGACTGGCCCAGGCCTACGTCTGTTGTCTGTTTCACGGCTTCATAAGTAAGCGTACCCGAGCGGGAAACGACACCCACGCTCCCGCGTTTGTGAATGTGGCCGGGCATGATGCCGATCTTGCAAGCATCCGGCGTGATGACACCGGGGCAGTTCGGGCCAATCAGGCGTGACTTGCTGCCTTCCAGCGCGCGCTTCACCTTCATCATGTCCAGAACCGGGATACCTTCGGTGATGCAGACGATCACTTCCATCTCGGCATCAATCGCTTCGAGGATCGAGTCAGCCGCGAAGGGCGGCGGAACATAGATCACCGAGGCGTTGGCTTCGGTCACGTGTTTGGCTTCGTGGACTGAGTTGAACACGGGCAGGTCAAGATGGGTCATCCCGCCTTTGCCGGGGGTCACGCCGCCGACCATCTTGGTGCCATAGGCGATGGCCTGTTCAGAGTGGAATGTGCCCTGCGAGCCGGTAAAGCCCTGACAGATCACTTTGGTATTTTCGTCGATGAGGACTGCCATTCTAGGCCTCCATTTTGATTTGTGTAAGCGCGCCGACGAGTGAATTCACCGGTGTCGCAATTCGTGTTGTCTTTGTTTCATGAGCTATTCTTCCGCCGGTCCAATGCGTCAATTACCTGATCTCTGGACCAAATCCCCAACGACCGTTGATCTCTGCCTTCGGTCGATTGAAGAAATTCAGGATCGAGGTTGATCTCACCAGTCTCTTCAATCGTTTCGATCGGATCGGAGAAATTGAAAGGCGCGACGCAGGGGTTGAACCTTTTGAACCCAGCGTTGTTCTTCAGCCGTTCATTGATTGGGACGTAGTGCATCGTGGTCAGCAAGTAGGGTGTCTCGCTTCTGACGAAGTTCTCAAAGAACGCCCACCGCAGCCACCATTTCAAGTGAAACAGGCAATCCCGGCACATCATCATGTCAACCCGGGGCAACGGGTCGGAAGTTACATCCAGATGGACAAACTCGCGACCCGGCGCTGCGTGTTTTTCTTGAACGGACTGAACCACCTCGAGAGATATATCTCCGCCAATGTAACTCAGACCAGTCAGGTCCATTTCCTGCATCCACGTCCAGTCACCACAGGGCGCGTCAAGAAATGTCTTCACTTTGTACCGCTCAAAGATATCCGGAAGAGCCCGGCGAAGCGGCGCGGTTGCCTCAAGCGTTGAGCCATTGCCCGAGCGGGGGACATTCCGCCCCGCCCAACTCTTGCTCTCGAACGCATTTCTAACACCGCTACGCATCACACACTTTCTTCGGATCCCGAGAAATGAACCGGCTTATCTAACTCAGCCTTTAACCGCCTTCACGATCTTCTCGGCACCGTCTTTCAGGTTGTCCGCTGCGATCACGTCCAGGCCAGAGGTGTTGATGATCTCTTTGCCCTTCTCGACATTGGTGCCTTCCAGACGCACGACCAGCGGAACCTGCAGGCCGACCTCTTTCACTGCGGCGACAACGCCTTCGGCGATGACATCACAGCGCATGATGCCGCCGAAGATGTTGACCAGGATGCCTTTAACCTGCGGGTCAGAAGTGATGATCTTGAACGCTTCGGTCACTTTCTCTTTGGTGGCACCGCCACCCACGTCGAGGAAGTTGGCCGGTTCAGCACCATAGAGCTTGATGATATCCATCGTCGCCATCGCCAGACCGGCACCGTTCACCATACAGCCGATCTCACCATCCAGCGCGATGTAGTTCAGGTCGTATTTCGAGGCTTCCAATTCCTTGGGGTCTTCCTCGGTCGTGTCGCGCAGCTCGGCAATATCCGGATGGCGGTAGACCGCGTTACCGTCAAAGCCGACTTTGGCGTCCAGCACTTTGAGGTCGCCCTTGTCGGACACGATCAGCGGGTTGATTTCCAGCATCTCCATGTCCTTTTCGACGAAGGCAGCGTACAGCTGGCTCATCAGTTTGACGCACTGTTTGACCTGCGCGCCTTCCAAACCCAGCGAGAAGGCGATGCGGCGGCCATGATAGGGCTGATAGCCTGTTGCCGGATCGACCGAGAAGGACAGGATTTTCTCGGGCGTTGCCGCGGCAACCTCTTCGATGTCCATTCCGCCTTCGGTCGAGCAGACAAACGAGATGCGGCTTGTCTGGCGATCCACCAACAGGGCCAGATACAGTTCACGCTCGATGCCGGAACCGGCTTCGATGTAGATGCGGTTGACTTGCTTGCCCGCGGGGCCGGTTTGATGCGTGACCAGCGTACGGCCCAGCATCTTCTTGGCTTCCTCGGATGCTTCTTCCACCGACTTGGTCAGACGAACACCGCCTTTTTCACCGGCGTCAGCCTCTTTGAAGGAGCCTTTGCCGCGGCCACCCGCGTGGATCTGTGCTTTGACAACCCACAGCGGGCCATCCAGTTCACCGGCTGCGGTTTTGGCTTCCTCAGCGCGCAGAACCGCGCGACCTTCGGAGACCGGAGCGCCATAGCTGCGAAGAAGCGCCTTGGCCTGATATTCGTGAATGTTCATCGAAACTGTCCTGTCTGACTGCGTTACACCGTTATAGGGGTGTCTAGGGGGCAAGTTTAAAGGGTTTTTTGACAGGGAAGCAGTTTTTCACGAAGATTTTCATTATTTGTGATCACGGTTTTTTTGGGTGTGATCACAAAATGCAATGAAGGTCACCCGTTTGATTCGTCGTCTATGACGGCCTTTAGAATAAAGAGAGAATTCAGCTAGCGCTAAACTTGGCAGGTCCGCCGAGATGGCGGATTCAAACGTTTACATGTCAGCTTTGCCGGTGACATGTCGATTCAATGGTGCCGTAATTGTCCAAAGAAAAACCCGGCTCACCAATGGTGAACCGGGTTCTGAATTACCTCTGCAGAGGGATCAAGCCAGCGAGCTGTCGATGCCCTTACATGCTTCGATCAGGCCTTTGACGGCGTTGACCGAATTGTCGAACCCGGCTTGTTCGTCTTCGTTCAGCTTGATGTCGACGATCCGTTCGACGCCACCGGCACCGATCACGGTAGGTACGCCTACATACAGGCCGTCGACGCCCAGCTCACCGCTGCAGTATGCGGCGCAAGGCAGAACGCGTTTTTGGTCTTTCAAGTATGCTTCGGCCATTTCGATCGCCGAAGTTGCGGGCGCGTAGTAGGCCGAACCGGTTTTCAGCAGGCCAACGATCTCGGCGCCGCCGTCACGGGTACGCTGAACGATGGCGTCCAGCTTGTCCTGCGTGGTCCAGCCCATCTCGACCAGATCGGGCAGGGGGATACCGGCAACGGTCGAATAACGCACCGAAGGTACCATGGTGTCGCCGTGACCGCCCAGAACAAACGCGGTGACGTCGCGCATCGAAACGTTGAACTCTTCCGACAGGAAGTGGGCGAAACGAGCCGAGTCCAGAACGCCAGCCATGCCGCAGACTTTGTTGTGGGGCAGGCCCGAGAACTCGCGCAGAGCCCAGACCATCGCGTCCAGAGGGTTGGTGATGCAGATCACGAACGCGTCGGGTGCGTGAGCTGCGATGCCTTCGCCAACCGACTTCATGACTTTCAGGTTGATGCCCAGCAGGTCATCGCGGCTCATGCCGGGTTTGCGGGCGACGCCAGCGGTGACGATGCAGACGTCTGCGCCTGCGATATCGGCATAATCGCTGGTGCCGGACATGGCTGCGTCGAACCCTTCCGAAGGGCCGGATTCAGCGATGTCGAGCGCTTTGCCCTGCGGCAGCCCGTCTGCGATGTCGAACAGGACAACGTCACCCAGTTCTTTGACAGCTGCGAGGTGCGCAAGCGTGCCGCCGATGTTCCCAGCGCCGATAAGCGCAATCTTGGGTCTGGCCATTTGGAAAATCTCCGGTCGGAATTGAAATCGCGGCTGTGCTAGTCGCTAAATGGCTTTCGCGCAAGTGTTCAGCGGCGCGGCATGCAACCGCATACCGTTTGCACTGCTTGGGCTGATTGCGCTAAACGGCCAAGGATACAGGCCGAAACCGGGGCGCTGCATGTTCGAATTGAACCTGATGTTTTTTGTTGTAGCAGTCCCGGCTGTGATCTTTGCGGGTATTTCGAAGGGTGGCTTCGGCTCAGGCGTGGCCTTTGCGTCTTCATCGATTCTGGCGTTGATCTTGGAACCGGGGCAGGCACTGGCCTTGATGTTGCCGATCCTTATGGTGATCGATGTTGCAACTCTTGGACCCTATTGGAAACGATGGAGCTGGCCGGATTCGCGTCTGTTGATCCTTGGGGCCGTGCCCGGCGTGGCGTTGGGCGCATGGCTTTATCGCGCCACCGATGATGATCTGCTGCGCCTACTGATCGGGGGGATTTCCATTGGTTTTGTCGTTTGGCACGTCAGTCAATCCAAAGGCTGGGTGCGCGGCTTTAAAAACAGACTGCCTGCCCCCGCAGGACTGTTCGCTGGGCTGGTTGCTGGCTTCACCAGCTTTGTCAGCCATGCGGGCGGCCCGCCTGCGGCCGTTTACCTGCTGTCGCAACGCCTGTCGAAGACCGAGTTTCAGGCCAGCACTGTATTGGCCTTCTGGGTTATTAACATCACGAAATTTGTGCCTTACGCCTATCTTGGCCTTTTCACATGGCACACCGCTTGGGCTGATCTGTTGCTTACCCCGTTCGCGATTCTTGGGGCGTGGCTGGGTGTGCGGGCGCATTTCATGCTGTCCGAGCGCCTGTTTTTTGGCATTGCTTACGTTCTGCTGACGCTCACGGGCAGTAAGTTGATCTGGGACGCGCTGACCTGATCAGACATTGGGCGGCAGGGCTTCGGCGGTCATTTCATAAGCCTGACCCGAGGCAACAAGGCAGGTCATGCCATCCGGCAGCGTCACAGTGATCGTCCAGCTGCCGCTTTGGTCCGACGCAAAGAGCTCCATCACCGCGCCTTGACGCGCGATGCCGAACCCCTGTCGCGTTTCGCCGTAAGTTTCGGTCAGCCGTTTGATCACCTCGTCACGTGGGGCGCAGTTGCGGGCGTGGGCCTGTTGTGCAGCCAAAACCATGATTCCGAGGCCCATCGTCATCTTCAGCAGTGTCTTGTGCATGTTCGACCCTTTTCGATTTCATTTGCCGGTCAGGGTGCCGCCGTTGGACCGAAATCCGGTTAAAGGAACGCACGTTGCGTCGCGAATGCTGCGATGCGGCGATTTTGCGCTTGAACTTTCCGAAAAAAAATGCCCCATTCCGCGCAACTTTATTTCTTCCGGAGAAGCCAATGGACCCGCGCCAGCGCCCCTATCGCTCTGTTCTATATATCCCCGGTTCGAAAGACCGGGCGCTGGACAAGGCACGCACTTTGCCTGTGGACGCGATCATTTTTGATCTTGAAGACGCGGTGTCTGCCGATGAGAAGGGCAATGCACGCGAAACGCTTAAGGCGGCTCTGGCCGCGGGCGGCTATGGCGAACGGGTCAAAATCGTGCGCATCAACGGTCTGGATACCGAATGGGGCCGTGCAGACGCAGAGGCCGTGCGTGAAATGGATGCCGATGTGGTCCTGCTGCCCAAGGTGAATTCGGCTGCCGATGTGGACGCGCTGGCCGCGATTACCGGTGACCTGCCAATCTGGGCGATGATGGAAACCCCACGCGGGATGCTGAACGCGGCCGAGATCGCCGCTCATCCATTGATGGCCGGGTTTGTCATGGGCACTAACGATCTTGCGAAAGAACTGCAAACCCGCTTCCGCCCGGACCGCCTGCCGCTGATGACTTCGCTGGGTCTGTGCCTGCTGGCCGCCAAGGCCGAGGGGCTGATCATTGTTGACGGTGTCTATAACGCATTCAAGGACGCCGAAGGTCTGGCCACCGAATGTGCGCAAGGCCGAGACATGGGCTTTGACGGCAAGACATTGATCCACCCCGCGCAGGTCGATGTCACCAACGCAGCCTATGCACCGTCCGAGACCGAGATTGATCTGGCCCGCCGCCAGATTGCCGCCTTTGAAGAGGTCGAGGCACAAGGGCAGGGCGTTGCCGTGGTCGATGGCAAGATCGTGGAAAATCTGCACGTTGTAACTGCCCGCGAAATTCTGGCAAAAGCGGAGGCGATTACAGCTTTGCAAGCGGGGTAAGCCAGCATGGGCTTTGTTCTTCTGATTCTCGGCGTGGCACTATGGTGGGCCGCTCATCTGTTCAAACGTGTGATGCCGGCGCGGCGCGCCGCAATGGGCGACGCTGGCAAGGGCGCGGTTGCGCTAGCTCTGGTCGCGTCGATCTTGCTGATGATCTTCGGTTATCGCATGACCGACTTCATCTATGTTTGGGCCCCGCCTGCCTTTATGATTCACATCAACAACCTGCTGGTGTTGATCGCGATCTTCATGTTGAGCCCCGCCGGAACCAAGGGCCGTCTTCTGAACAAGCTCCGCCATCCGATGCTTGGCGGGTTCAAGCTGTGGGCTTTTGCGCATTTGCTGGTGAATGGAGATCTGGCCTCGATCATCCTGTTTGGCGGATTGTTGGCCTGGGCTGTGGTTGAGGTGATCGTGATCAACAAGTCTGAACCTGACTGGACGCCCGGTGAACCCGGCACCTATGGCAAGGACGCGATGTTCTTTGTGGCCTCGATCGTGCTGATGGGAATCATCGGATACATTCACGGGCTGGTTGGTCCGTCACCGTTCGCCTCGTAAGGATCTGACATCATGGCAAAACTCTATCGTTTGTTGACCGAAGAAGACACATCCGCCTTCTGCCACAAAGTATCAGACGCATTGGCAAAAGGGTGGGATCTGTATGGCGACCCGTCCTATGCCTATGACGATAACAGCCGCATGATGCGCTGCGCGCAGGCCGTGACCAAAGAGGTCGAGGCCGACTATTCACCTGACATGAAACTGGGACAGCAATAATGGCAAAAACCAATCCGGGCCGCTTTTTCGAGGACTATTCCATCGGTCAGGTGTTGCACCATGCCGTGCCGCGCACGGTGACCAATGGCGAGAGGGCGCTGTACCATGCGCTCTATCCGGCGCGGCATGCGCTGTATTCCTCGGACGAATTCGCCCGGAATTGTGGTCTGCCGCAAAGTCCCATTGATGATCTGGCGGCGTTTCATGTCGTGTTTGGCAAGACTGTCCCCGATATCTCGCTTAATGCCGTGGCCAATCTGGGCTATGCCGAGGGGCGCTGGTTAAAGCCGGTCTATTCCGGCGATACGCTGCGTTCGGAATCCGAGGTGATCGGTCTCAAACAGAACTCGAACGGTAAAACAGGCGTCGTCTGGGTGAGAACGCGCGGCCTGAACCAGCGCGATGAAGTAGTCATCGAATATGTGCGCTGGGTCATGGTGCGGAAATCGGATCTGGATGCGCCCGCACCCGAGACTGTGGTGCCGGAACTGAAAAAGGCGCTGGACGCGAAGGATCTGATCGCGCCCGAGGGCCTTGATTTCTCTCAGTACGATTTCGCTCAGGCTGGTGAGGCGCATCGCTGGGGCGACTATGAGATTGGCGAGAAAATCGATCACGTCGATGGCGTCACGGTCGAAGAGGCCGAACATATGCTGGCGACCCGCCTGTGGCAGAACACCGCCAAGGTGCATTTCGATCTGACCTTCCGCCCCGAAGGGCGGCTGATCTATGGCGGTCACGTGATTTCCATGGCGCGGACCCTGTCGTTCAACGGGCTGGCTAATGCACAGATGATCGTTGGCCTGAACGGTGGCGCGCACGCTAACCCCTGTTTTGCGGGCGACACGATCAAGGCCTGGTCCGAAGTTCTGGACAAGGCGGAAACTGCCATTCCGGGCGTCGGCGCCGTGCGCCTACGGTTGGTCGCAACCAAGGGCGGCGCGCCGTTTGAGTTGAAAAACGAAGACGGTCGTTATCTGCCCAATGTCCTGCTTGATCTGGATTACTGGGCTTTGATGCCGATCTGATACTCGTGGTGACATTCATTTGATCGCAGCCAGCACCAATCGTGTTAGGCTGTGGTCATGACCTTACTTCGCACAATAGCTGCCTGCGTCTGTCTGACGCCACCTGCATATGCTTGCGATTTGGCATTGGCACTCGCTGTAGACGTCTCGGGGTCGGTCGATTCGACTGAGTATCGAATACAAATGGATGGCCTAGCAGCCGGTTTGCGTGACCCGATCGTGTCCGAGGCCTTGGTGCGCGGGAAAGCCCGCGTGATGCTGGTGCAGTGGACAGGGTCCTCTCGTCAGATGGTCACCGTTCCGTGGACACATATCGACAGTTTCGAGGCAATTGATCAGTTTGCTGTAAAAGTGGCCAACGATCCAAGGGTCTGGCGCAACTTTTCCACCGCAATTGGCGAGGCGCTGGAATCGACCATGTCCTATTTTGATATGGTGTCGGATTGCAAACGCCACCTGATCGATATCTCTGGCGATGGGGTGTCGAACGAGGGGGTCGAACCAGCGGACGTACACAGAATTCTGCGGACACGCGGTGTGACGGTGAACGCGATTGCAATCGAAGAAAGCGAACCGGATCTGACCGCGTATTTCTTTGAAAATGTGATCGTGGGCGAGGGGGCGTTTGTCGTCTCAGCCTCAGGGTTTGCTGATTATCCCGAGCGGATTCGTAAGAAACTGCTGCGCGAGGTGACCCAGCAAACCGCTGATCTGAAATAGCCACACAACAGAATCGGGTCTGTAGGCGCTAACATCATAAAGGATGGAAAACTTTTGTGATCACGAGCTTATTTTGTGTGATCACATAATGCAAATATCCGTCATTTTGCGCCAATTGTGAACTTTTTTGCATCTGCAGCACGTGACAGAACCGCAAAAAACAGTAAAACCTTCGGAAGCCAACCGTAAAGGAGCCAACATGGCCGATGTAAATCGGGGCAACCGCCCTCTTTCACCTCACCTCACGATCTACCGCCCCCAACTGACTTCGATGACATCGATCCTTGTGCGCATCACGGGTATTGCGTCGCTAGCGATCGCATTCTTTGTCGTCTGGTGGTTCCTGGCGGCGGCAACATCCGAAACGGCATTCAACTTCATCGATGGGCTGATGAGAAGCTGGCTGGGTGATCTGGTGATGTTCGCTGCGACCTGGGCGATCTTCTATCACATGCTGGGTCGTCTGCGTCACGTGATCTGGGATCTGGGGTATTGCGTAGATGTCGGTATCTCCGAAAAGATGGGGATCGGCATGCTGGTGTTGGCCACCATCCTCGCCTTCATCACGGCAATTGCGGTTTAAGGAGATTGGCCATGAATTACCTCACTGACCGCAAACGCGCGCAGGGTACCGGTGCCGGAGGCGAAGGTACGCATCATCATTGGCAGATGATGGTCAGCTCGGCCGCTCTGGTCGTTCTGGTGCCACTTTTCGTTTTTGTCTTCGCAAGCGGCTTGGGCAGATCATACGAAGAGGTTCTGACCTACTACAGCCGCCCATTCCCGGCGATTGTAACTGGCCTGACTTTGGTCGTCGTAATCATCCATCTGGTACGTGAGACGCAGGTTGCGATCGAAGACTACGTCCATGGTGTCGCAGAAAAGCTGAGCCTCATGGCCGTCGCGGCGTTTGGCTACACATTGATAGCTGCCGGGCTGTTTGCCCTGATCAAGCTGGCTCTGTGAAACGCGCGGTAAGGAAATAATCAAATGACAGCTGCATACGAATACGAAACACACGAATATGACGTGGTTGTTGTCGGCGCTGGCGGCGCTGGTCTGCGCGCCACGCTGGGCATGGCAGAACAAGGTCTGCGCACGGCATGTGTCACGAAGGTGTTTCCGACACGCTCGCACACGGTTGCCGCGCAGGGCGGGATCGCCGCATCTCTGTCCAATATGGGCCCGGACCACTGGCAGTGGCATATGTACGACACCGTCAAAGGCTCGGACTGGCTGGGTGACACCGATGCAATGGAATACCTTGCGCGTGAGGCACCTAAGGCCGTGTATGAGCTGGAACACTACGGTGTTCCGTTCAGCCGTACTGAAGAGGGCAAGATCTACCAACGCCCGTTCGGTGGTCACACCACCGAATTCGGCGAAGGTCCTGCCGTGCAGCGGACCTGTGCTGCTGCGGACCGGACCGGTCACGCGATCCTGCACACGCTCTATGGTCAAAGCCTCAAGAACAACGCCGAGTTCTATATCGAATACTTCGCCATCGACCTGATCATGTCCGAAGACGGGCAGTGTCAGGGTGTCGTCTGCTGGAAGTTGGACGACGGCACGATGCACGTCTTCAACGCCAAGATGGTTGTTCTGGCAACCGGCGGCTATGGCCGCGCCTATTTCAGCGCGACCTCGGCCCACACCTGCACCGGTGACGGTGGCGGCATGGTGGCCCGCGCAGGGCTGGCCCTGCAGGACATGGAGTTTGTTCAGTTCCACCCGACCGGCATTTACGGTTCTGGCTGTCTGATCACCGAAGGCGCGCGTGGTGAGGGCGGTTACCTAACCAACTCCGAAGGCGAACGGTTCATGGAGCGTTATGCGCCCCAGTACAAGGACCTCGCACCTCGCGATTACGTCTCGCGGTCGATGACAATGGAGATCCGCGAAGGTCGTGGCCATGGTGACGGTGGCGACCACATTCACCTGAACCTCAGCCACCTGCCGGCCGAGGCGCTGGCCGAACGTCTGCCAGGTATTTCGGAATCGGCGCGCGTTTTTGCGGGCGTAGACGTCACCAAGGAGCCGATCCCGGTTCTGCCGACCGTGCACTACAACATGGGCGGCATTCCAACCAACTATTGGGGTGAGGTTCTGAATCCGACCGCAGACAACCCGACAGGCGTTGTCCCCGGATTGATGGCTGTGGGAGAAGCGGGCTGTGCCTCGGTCCACGGGGCGAACCGTTTGGGCTCGAACTCACTGATCGACCTCGTGGTCTTTGGCCGCGCTGCTGCAATCAAAGCGGGCAAGGTAGTGGATGCCGAGGCACCAAACCCGGTGCTGAATCAGGCGTCAGTCGATAAGGCGTTCGACCGCTTTGACGCGGTACGTAATGCCAGCGGTGCAATCGCTACCGCCGATCTGCGTCTTGAGATGCAGAAGACCATGCAGGAAGACGCAGCGGTCTTCCGGACAGCAAAAACCATGGCCGAGGGCGTCGACAAGATGACGGCGATCGCCGCCAAGATGGACGACCTGAAAGTCAGCGACCGCTCGCTGGTCTGGAACAGCGACCTGATGGAAACGCTGGAGCTGACCAACCTGATGCCAAGTGCGTTGGCCACGATTGTCGGCGCCGAGGCGCGTAAGGAATCTCGCGGCGCGCACGCGCATGAAGATTTCACCGAGCGTGATGATGAGAATTGGCGCGTTCATACGGTGTCGCGTGTTGATGGCAACCAGGTTGATCTCAGCTATCGTCCGGTCATTGCCGATCCGCTGACAACCGAAGCCGAAGGCGGCATCAGCCTGAAGAAAATCGCGCCCAAAGCGCGGACGTTCTGATCAAGCGGACCCCGCCTTAAAATGGCTCGCTAATCGGACGGCACATGCGGCGGATTAGTGAAACGAAGAATAGAAAGGGTCGCTGACATGATGTCTGCGGCCCTTTATTGTGGGTCAGCCAGCCTGCCATTAAATGCTTGCAAAATTTAGGTTGTCTAACTGCCCGTTTTTGGGCGACGACGATTTGAGCTAAAGCGATGATTATGTTCAGCGCATGGTCAAATGCCTAGAAAACCACGACGCGGACAAAGTGGTCATCGGCACGCATGGGACCACTTATTCCAGTACGGCTCCGGAAAACGTTCATCAAAGAACACCAATTAAGTTTGGCCAGCCGTTACAAAACATGCAGCGTGTGGACCAACTGTGAACAGGGGCATTGGTTGCGCTTGGCCGCAACATTGCGCCCTACGAGTACGTGGAAACCAGCCAGAAATTCGTGGATGTGTGTTATGCGCGTTTGTTGTATGAAAACGGCATTGAAAGCTGGGTCATCGATCGCGAGAACAGCGGATTTATTCGGCGCGTGCCCACCGAAGGTGAGCACGAAACATTCTTCATGACTTTTACCAGAAAGACGCGCCAGGTTTGGATGAAATCAGGTTTTTGACGCGTACGACGGGTATCGTGTAACGGGTGACCGCATCTAGGTCAGCTCAGACAGCGCACGTTTCAGGTCGCCGGATATTCGGTGCGGGCTGCGTTCAACCGCAAAGTCGAGACAGGCCTGACGTTTTTTGGCCAACTCCTCATCGGACATGCTGAGAACACGCATCATCATGCGGATCAAGCCTCTTGGGTTTTGCGCGGGATAGAGCAAATCATGACAGGCCTCTGGTGTTGTATGCTTGTGCGCATCAATGTCGGGGCCGATAATCGGCAAGCCAAAGGTCTGCGCGAGCATCGCCGTTCCCGAGGTAAAAGTGGTCGTCGACGGCAGCATGTATGCATGCGCATTTGAAAACACTTGGGCTATTTCGGAATCGGGAATTCGTTCAGGCATAACCGTAGTATTGCGGTTTGACCGCAAGCGGCGCATCAGGCGGCGGCCGGACGGATACACACGCCCGACGACTGACACCTGAAAGTCGTGCCCGCGACTAGTCAATTTTTTTGCGGCATCTCCCAACCGCCCCAATTCACGGCTGCCTCGCATTGTTCCAAAGCTTAAGAAATGGGTACGCTCGCGCAGAGGAAGGGGGCGTTTCAACGTTTGCTCTGCCGGTTCGTAAACACCAAGATAGCTCGGATGCGGAATGAGACGCAGTTTTTCCGGGTCAGTGCCATAATCATCAATCATATGTTGCCGGGCATGGGGCGTGTGAACGTGAACTAGGTCGACAATATCCGCCAATTCCTGGCGGATATTGCGGAAATAATCTGTCTTGAAACCTTCGGAATGCGCAAACTGATTGTGAATGGTCCAGATCAATCTCCCGCCATTGGCCTGATACTGTCTCATGCCGTCACAGGTGGCCCGAAAATCAGAAGCCTGCTCTTCCGTTTCCGGCGTGGGGAACAACCGGTCGTCCCAATGTATATGAATGATGCTTTGATCGGGTTGAAAATCAGCCTTTGCAAACGCGGACAAAGGAGCGCTTCTGGAAGCAATCAAGCAGAACTCTGGCTTGCAGGCCGAATACAGCATGTTCTGGTAAGGGTTCTTATTGCCGTAGGGTATGTTGACGACATTAATCGGCATTCACTGTCCTGAACTCAACTCGTTTCTTTGGCGGCACGATCCATGTGCACCGCGGGAATTTTGTAGTGAACTTGCCCAATTTTCTTGGGTGTTTTCAAGGTTAAAAGGTTGGCTTTCCGGCCTGCCGAGTATATCTATACGCAGGATTTTAGCGAGGTCGGAAATGGTACAACTCACCCTGCCAAAGAACTCTCGGATTACCACAGGTAAAACTTGGCCGAAGCCTGAAGGCGCGGCCAATGTTCGTAAGTTTCAGATCTATCGCTGGAACCCGGATGACGGTCAAAATCCACGTGTAGACACCTATTTTGTCGACATGGACAGCTGCGGCCCGATGGTTCTGGACGCGCTGATCAAGATCAAGAACGAAATCGACCCAACCTTGACCTTCCGCCGATCCTGCCGCGAAGGTATCTGCGGTTCCTGCGCGATGAATATCGACGGGATCAACACGCTGGCCTGTATCTACGGCATGGATGAAATCAAGGGTGATGTTAAAATTTATCCGCTGCCGCATATGCCTGTCGTCAAGGACCTGATCCCTGACCTGACGCATTTCTATGCGCAGCATGCAAGCATCATGCCGTGGCTGGAAACCAAGACCAACCGTCCTGCGAAAGAGTGGAAGCAATCCATCGAAGATCGCAAGAAACTGGATGGGCTGTATGAATGCGTAATGTGCGCCAGCTGCTCGACCTCGTGCCCCAGCTATTGGTGGAACGGCGATCGCTACCTTGGGCCCGCTGCGCTTTTGCATGCGTATCGCTGGATCATCGACAGCCGTGACGAAGCCACCGGTGAACGATTGGATGAGTTGGAAGATCCGTTCAAACTGTATCGTTGCCACACGATTATGAATTGCGCCAAGACCTGTCCGAAGGGTTTGAACCCGGCCAAGGCGATTGCCGAAATCAAAAAGATGATGGTTGATCGCGCAGTTTAAAGCGTATGGAAATCATGCACTTGCCGCCTTGCGGTAAGTGCATGTCGCAGTTGCAGATTTGTGTAATGCGATGGTCCCTGATCCAGACTATCTTTGTGATCAGGGAGGAGTGATGAAACCGAAAACGGGACCGCTCCGATGCAAAATCAAAGACAACAATCCAAAACGAGCGCTGTTGAAGCTCTGGAGCTTCTAAATCAAGCGTGGGCCTACTACACGCCCGAGCCTGTAGAGGTGGAAGAAATGCACGAACCTGAGCTTTTCGAATACGCAAACGCAGCCTAAGTCGACGTCAGGCTTGCGGCCGGCACTCAAAATGGGTCATGCATTGGTCATGCCCATTTTGCTTCTTGTCTTGGCAGGCGGAGTGTTTGCCTATTTTCTGTGGCGCTCGCGCGCCTCGTCCCTGAGCCGGGACTGCCGCTGGCGGCAGCACCGCAAAGAAGGCGTTTGGGTGTGTGCATTCTGTGGCGCGCAGCAGCAGGGCAGCGACGCGCCAACTCAATGTCTGAAGGGTCAATAGCAGGGCGGCTTCCCACCCTACGTTTTTGCATTTATGCTGCCGGGAATGCCGCCTGCAGTGCGACTTCAACCATATCGCCAAAACTGCTTTCGCGTTCAGCTGAGGGCAAAGATTCGCCGGTCAGCAAGTGATCGGAAACGGTTAGAACAGCCAATGCGCGGCAATTGTGCCGCGCGGCCAGAATGTACAGCTCCGCAGCTTCCATCTCGACCCCGAGAATACCGTGCCGTACCATCTGTTCGTTCAGATCTGGGCGTTCGTCATAGAAAACGTCCGACGAATAGATGCCGCCGATATGGGTTGGCGTGCCTTTGGCCGCAGCCGCCTGAGCCGCCGCCTGAAGCAGCCCCCAATCAGCACAGGGTGCGAAATTGAGCTCTTTCATGATGCCGCGTGACGGTGTGCTAAGCGTGGTCGAGGTCATCGCCAGGATCACATCGCGGACATTCACACTGTCCTGCATGCCCCCGCAAGAGCCGATACGGATCAGCGTTTTGGCACCATAGTCCCGGATCAGTTCGTTGACGTATATCGACAAGGATGGCATGCCCATGCCGCTACCTTGAATGGTGACAGGATTATCTTTCCAGCGTCCCGTAAAGCCCAACATGCCGCGCACGTCATTGACTTTCTTCACGTCGTCCAGGAACGTTTCAGCCGCCCATTTTGCACGATAGGGATCGCCAGGCAAAAGAACCGTTTCTGCAATATCGCCTTTTTCGGCTCCAATATGAATTGTCATGTTGGGGTACGTTCCAATTAGAAATTAGACTTCCAGATCCGAAATATCTGCGCCGGAATTCAATGCGTCATGAATCCATTGCGGCTTTCGACCACGACCCGACCATGTTTGTTCTGGATTGGCGGGGTTTTTGTATTTCGCTTTTGTGGCTTTTCCAGATGTCGGATTGTCTTTTGACAGTTCCGACAAAGAGAACCCGAATTCAGCTGCGGCTTTTTCCGCCGCTTTCAGCGCTTCTTTGCGTTCGCGTTTTTCTGCGCCAATAAGCGCCTTTTCCACCTGATCGCGCAATTCAAGTAGATCCTTGCGCGACATATTTTCCAGATTTGTCCCCGACATTCACCCTCTCCTAGGAAATAGTCATTAACGGCGTCACCGATGGCACACCGTAATTCCAAAGAAAAGGATTATCTATCCCCTTTTATTCAGGGATAGAAACAGGATCAGTTCAAATTGACCGGCGTTACTCGGCAGCCAGGTTTTGAGGATCTACAAGAGTGACGATATCGCCCATGATTGCATTCAGTTCGAAATTCTTGGGCGTATAGATCTTTGCAACACCCATTGCAGTAAGCTTTGCGGCGTCGTCATCGGGGATGATGCCACCTACAATCACCGGAATATGATTCAGCCCGGCCTCGCGCAGCCGGTTCATGACGTCCTGCACAAGCGGAATGTGGCTGCCTGACAGAATAGACAGACCGATCACATGTGCGTCGTCATCCGCAGCGGCGGTTACGATTTCCTCGGGAGTCAAGCGAATACCTTCGTAACTGATATCCATCCCGCAATCCCGGGCGCGGAATGCGATCTGTTCGGCCCCGTTCGAGTGACCGTCCAGCCCCGGCTTGCCGACCAGGAACTTCAGACGGCGACCAAGCTTGTCGCTGACCGCATCCACTGCAGCCCGCAGATCTTCCAAGCCTTCTGTCTTGTTCGAGACCGAGCCCGATACGCCCGTGGGCCCGCGATAGGTACCGTAGACTTTGCGCATTTCTTCGGCCCACTCACCCGTGGTTACGCCAGCCTTGGCAGCTGCGATTGAGGGCTCCATGACGTTGGTGCCGTTTTGCGCCGCTTCGCGCAGCGCGGCCAGAGCCGCCGCGACAGCTGCGTCATCGCGATCTTGCCGCCATTCATTCAGGCGCGCGATTTGTTCTTGTTCGACAGCAGGGTCAACGACCATGATGCCGCCATCTTCGGTCTGCAGGGGCGAGGGTTCGCCTTCGATCCACTTGTTCACACCGACAACGACAGTTTCGTTCCGTTCAATGCGGTTCAGGCGTTCAGCGTTTGAATCAACAAGCCGTGACTTCATGTATTCGATCGACGCTACTGCTCCGCCCATTGAATCCAGATTGGCGAGTTCGGCGCGTGCGCCCTCTTTCAATTCTTCAACCTTCGCGTCAACAGCGGGGTTGCCGTCGAACAGGTCGCCATATTCCAGCAAGTCGGTCTCATAGGCCAGAATCTGTTGCATCCGCATCGACCATTGCTGATCCCACGGGCGGGGCAGGCCCAGTGCCTCGTTCCATGCGGGCAGCTGAACTGCGCGGGCGCGGGCTTTTTTCGAAAGAGTCACGGCCAGCATCTCGATCAGGATGCGGTAGACGTTGTTTTCGGGCTGCTGCTCGGTCAGCCCAAGCGAGTTGACCTGAACGCCATACCGGAATCGGCGGAATTTCGGATTCTCAACACCATAGCGTTCGTGCAGGATTTCGCCCCAAAGATCGACGAAAGCGCGCATTTTGCACATTTCGGTGACAAACCGGATACCTGCGTTCACAAAGAACGAAATCCGTCCGCAAAGCGCTGGGAAATCGTCGGCGGGTACACGAGGGCGCAGTTCGTCCAGAACGGCGATGGCTGTGGCCAGCGCATAAGACAGCTCTTGTTCCGGTGTCGCGCCAGCTTCTTGCAGGTGATAGGAACACACGTTCATCGGGTTCCATTTCGGCACGTTAGTATAACAATACTCGGCCACGTCGGCGATCATCTTGAGCGAGGGTTTAGGCGGGCAGACATAGGTGCCGCGGCTCAGGTATTCCTTGATCAGATCGTTCTGAACTGTGCCCTGCAGCTTGGAGATATCTGCGCCTTGTTCCTCGGCCACAGCGATGTAGAGCGCAAGCAGCCAAGGCGCTGTCGCGTTGATCGTCATCGAGGTGTTCATCTGTTCCAACGGAATCTGGTCGAACAGAACCCGCATATCGCCCAGGTGGCCGACGGGTACGCCAACCTTGCCGACTTCGCCGCGCGCAAGTGTATGATCGCTGTCATATCCGGTCTGCGTGGGCAGATCAAAGGCCACTGAAAGGCCCGTCTGGCCTTTTGCGAGGTTCCCGCGATACAACGCATTCGACGCTTTGGCGGTGGAATGACCGGCATAGGTTCGGATGAGCCAGGGGCGATCTTTCTGCGTCTGCGTCATAGCTGGACCTCGTGTCTCGGTTGGGCAAGAAAATTACGTTCCCGGCCTCTAAAGCGCAATTTTCGGGACATGTCAATTCGCTGCGTCGCGGCATATTAGGTTCTTCAGATTGTAGGACGCAGCGTTTGGTGGCAGGGTGCACGCATGACTCAGACCGTGGAACTTCCGCTTTGGCTTTTTTTGCTGATCCTGGTGTTTGCCGTGGTCACTCTGGCATCACATTTTCTGTTCCCGTCGGTGCGGTGGTTTTTCAGGCGTCGACTCGAACGAGCGGTGAAAAGATTGAACACGCGCCTGAAGCGGCCGATCCAGCCGTTCAAGTTGGCACACCGTCACGATATGATTCAGCGCCTGATCTATGACCCGCAGGTTGGTCAGGCCGTTCAGGATCACGCACGCGAAACGGGTGTCCCCGATGCTGTGGCGTTCGAGCAAGCGCAGCGATACGCGCGTGAGATCGTTCCCTCGTTTTCAGCCGTTGCCTATTTCAGCATTGCGATCCGTCTGGCTCGTTTGCTGAGCAATGCGTTTTATCACGTGCAGCTTAGCTATCAGGACGAAGACGCTGTCGAAAACATCGACCCCGACGCCACGGTGGTTTTCGTCATGAATCATCGCAGCAATATGGACTATGTGCTGGTTACCTACCTCGCAGCGCAACATTCGGCCCTTTCTTATGCGGTGGGTGAATGGGCCCGTGTCTGGCCCCTTAGCCGTCTGATCCGTGCGATGGGGGCTTATTTTATCCGGCGAAAGTCCGGCAATGATCTCTATCGTCAGGTGTTGTCCTGTTATGTGCGCCACGCGACCGCGGCAGGAGTGACGCAGGCCATGTTCCCCGAAGGTGGGCTAAGTCTGACTGGTGCCCTGGGTCGTCCAAAGCTGGGTTTGCTCAAATATATTATTGACGGGACCTCGGAAGAGGGCCGCGATGTTGTATTCGTCCCCGTGGCGCTGAACTATGATCGTGTGCTCGAAGATACTGTTCTGACGCGTGCCGCATTAGGCAATGAACGACGGTTTCGCGCGCGGATCGGCGTAATCACCAGATGGATCCTCAAACAACTCTGGCGGCGCGGGATCGGGCGCTACAAACGATTTGGCCTAGCCTCGGTCCGATATGGTCAGCCCGTTTCCTTGCGGGCGTTTCGGGCAGATCATCAGCGCGAACTGATGACCGATTTGGCGCGTGACCTGATGACGCGACTCCGCGCTGCTATCCCGCTGGTTCCCGTTCCTGCCGCCTGTTGGCTCATGAAAAAGCATAAAGAGATGTCGGAGGCCGATGCCGTTCAGGTGATTGTCGAGCTCATGCGTCGCAATGGAATGACGGACCAAGAGAACCAGACGTCGGTTGAAGCCGCGATTGATCAGTTGGTCGAACGGCGAATTCTCAGGCGCAGTGACGGGAAAATATGCCTGTCCGGTCAAAGGGTTGATCTTCTGGAGTATTATGCAGCCTCGGTTCCGATGGGACCAGACGAGGGAAATGCTGCAGATGCGAAGGAAATTTCTGCATCCGCTGGGTCATAAAGTTACAAAACAGCACCGATTTCGGTTGCATTATTTCCTAAAGGCCAATATTCCATCGGTTAATGCACGCGATTCTGCATCGCGGCAAAGGTTTAGAACTGAAGGAGGCCAACATGGCTCTGGACACCGACAGCGGCATCGCGTCGTACGAGGCACCGGAAAAAGACCTCTATGAGATGGGTGAAATCCCTCCGATGGGTTTTGTGCCCAAGAAAATGTATGCATGGGCGATCCGCAAGGAGCGCCACGGCGACCCGGACACCGCGATGATTCAAGAAGTCGTGGACGTCCCCGAGCTGGACAGTCACGAAGTGCTGGTTCTGGTCATGGCAGCCGGCGTCAACTACAACGGCGTATGGGCGTCGCTGGGTAAGCCGATTTCGCCGTTCGATGGCCACAAGGCCCCTTACCACATTGCCGGTTCTGATGCGTCGGGCATCGTTTGGGCCGTTGGTTCAAAAGTGACCCGCTGGAAAGTTGGTGACGAGGTCGTCATCCACTGCAACCAGGATGATGGCGATGACGAGCATTGTAACGGCGGTGATCCGATGTATTCGGACAGCCAGCGGATTTGGGGCTATGAAACCCCCGATGGTTCGTTCGCGCAGTTCACTAATGTTCAGGCCCAGCAACTGATGCCGCGGCCCAAGCACCTGACTTGGGAAGAAAGCGCTTGCTACACGCTGACGCTGGCGACTGCCTACCGGATGCTGTTCGGTCATGAGCCACACGACCTAAAGCCGGGCCAGAACGTTCTGGTTTGGGGAGCGTCGGGTGGTCTGGGTTCCTATGCGATCCAGCTGATCAACACCGCAGGTGCAAACGCGATTGGTGTGATCTCAGACGAAAGCAAGCGTGACTTTGTCATGGGTCTGGGTGCCAAGGGCGTTCTGAACCGCAAAGACTTCAACTGCTGGGGTCAGCTGCCCACAGTGAACACACCAGAATATGCCGAGTGGTTCAAAGAAGCCCGCAAATTCGGCAAGGCCATTTGGGACATCACCGGTAAAGGCAACAACGTCGACATGGTGTTCGAGCACCCCGGCGAAAGCACCTTCCCGGTTTCGACCTTTGTTGTGAAGAAGGGCGGCATGGTTGTGATCTGCGCTGGTACAACCGGCTACAACCTGACCTTCGATGTGCGTTACATGTGGATGCACCAGAAGCGTCTGCAGGGCTCGCACTTTGCCCACCTCAAGCAGGCAGCGGCTGCAAACCAGCTGATGGTTGAACGTCGCCTGGATCCCTGCATGTCCGAAGTGTTCACCTGGAATGATCTGCCCGAGGCGCACATGAAGATGCTGCGGAACGAGCATAAGCCGGGCAACATGTCGGTGTTGGTTCAGGCTCCACAGACCGGGATGCGCACCTTGGAAGAGGTTCTGGCCGCACGCGACTAACTTCGTCTCAGACAAAATCCAAAACACCCGCGAATCGGTTTTCTGGCTCGCGGGTGTTTCTTTTTGGGCGGTGGTCTTAGCCTTTTTAAAGGCTTAAGCGAGAATACCCCGCTGTTTTTGGGGAGTAGAAATCAGTGAATAGGCCAAAAAAACTTCCTCATGCTATGGTTGTGTTAACCCTTCGTTAACCGTTTCGGAGAGACGCTGATGGCGCAAAATGAGTGGATACTGGACGTACTGTCGGACCTCAGCGCCTTTGCTGTTGAAAACGGTTTGACCGCGCTTGCCGAGCAGTTGGATGACACCAAGCTGATCGCCGCAGCCGAAATCTCGTCCAGAAAGAATGAGGTTCGGGCACCAGCGGATGGCAACAAAACTCGATATGAGCCAGGTTCTGGAGGACTTGGAAAACACCAGCTCGCTTGACGAATTAAGCGAAGTCGCCATTCGCCTGCGGGACAGGCTGCAGATTGAAAACCTGATTTACCATTGGGTCGACGGGGCCGGTGATCAATACGGCTATACCACCTATCCCGACGTTTGGGCCGAACGGTACCGCGAGCGTAACTATCACAGAATTGATCCGGTCATACTGGGCTGTTTCCAACGGTTTCATCCGGTGGACTGGAAGACGCTGGATTGGTCGGGCAAGGTTGCCAAGACGTTTTTGAAGGATGCATTAGAGCACGGCGTTGGCAATCAAGGTTATTCCATTCCGATCCGCGGCCCGAATGGCCAATTCGCTTTGTTTACCGTCAATCATACCTGTGACGATGACACCTGGCAGAAGTTCATCAAAACGCATGGGCGCGAACTGATCCTGATTGCGCATTACTTCAACCGAAAGGCGCTGGAGTTTGAAAGTGACCGTCAGCCCGATTCTGCACGTGGATTGTCGCCGCGTGAAGTGGACGCCATGACCTTGCTCGCCCTGGGTTATAGCAGGGCACAGGTCGCTCATTCCTTGTCGATCTCGGAACACACGCTGAGGGTTTATATCGAAAGCGCCCGCGCCAAGCTGGGTGCGCAAAACACAACTCATGCTATCGCAACGGCCCTGAGCCGAGGGTTAATAGTCGTTTAAAGCGCGCCCGCACTAAAAACCGGAAATTAACCACGACTTTGTACCCCCTTCGTTCTTGCACAGGACGACAAGGGGAAAAGAGTCATGTTGCGCTATGTCTATGCTGACGAATTGCACAAATATCCAAAACTGGCTGAGGGGATGTTTCGGGACCGCGCCGATCAATTCAAAACCCGGCTGGGCTGGGATGTTCATGTCAACGACAAGGGGGAAGAGCGAGATCAGTACGATGATCTGAACCCGATCTATGTCATTTGGGAAGAACCGGATGGCAGCCACGGCGGCTCCATGCGCGTGATGCCGACCACCGGTCCGGTTATGGTGAACGAGGTGTTTGGACACCTGACGGGCGGCAAACCAATCAACAGCCCCTTGATCTGGGAAGTGACGCGCTTTTGCCTGTCGCGCACGGCAAGCCCGCAGACGGCCGGGGCCATCATGCTTAGCGGCGGCGAGATGATGGAGGGGTTTGGTCTAACCCACATTGCGGGTGTTTTCGATGCGCGTATGATTCGCATCTATCGCCTGATCGGATCATCTCCGATCGTGCTGGGCACCGAAGGTAAAGGGCGTGATCAAATCTCGGTCGGGATGTGGCCGTATTCGGCGGACGACTGCAACCGCGTAGCCAAGCGCGCGGGCATCCCGCGTGAATTGTCGCGGCTGTGGTTCAAGACGGCTTTCGGCGTTGGCAGACAGCACCCGTTTGCATTGTCAGCCTGACAGGGTGAAAACCGAATTCCACATCTGGTGATAGCTGGCGCGGGCTTGTAGGGTCGCGCCATGTCTTTGCCCTCTGTGACTTACTCTGACGACCAGGCCGCCGCGTATGACAGCATCTCTGAGATGCTGAAATCGGCAGGTGTTGACCTTGACGATGACGCGCTGCTGAAGCTTCCGGGATCGAGTAAATCCGGTGTGATGGCTGTGATTGGAAAGGCAGGGTCCGGAAAAACCCTGCTGCTGGCCGAGCTTTATAAGGCCATCGCGGACACCGGCGTGCAGATTGTGTCAGGCGATTTCGAAAGCCGCAAAGCTCGTGAAAAACGCAGTCTGGCGATCTTGGCCCCGACGAACAAAGCGGCCAGCGTATTGCGTCTGCGCGGGGTGCCAGCCACCACGATCCACCGCATCCTTTATACACCCGTCTACGATCCGGAATACGAGCGCATCGCCGAATGGCTGGCAGGCAATGACGAGCGTCCCGAAATCGAAGGCCTGACCGACGAGGCGCTGGATCGCGCAGCGGCGTTTTACCAGAACAACAAGTCCATTCCGGGCGCTCTGGCCGCGGCAGGGTTGCGGGGCTCCGATTTTATCACCGGCTGGAAGCGCCGGGACGAGCCGTTGGACATCGGGTTTGTGGACGAAGCCTCGATGCTGGATGACCGGCAATTCGAAGACTTGCAAGAAATCTTCCCAACACTTCTGCTGTTTGGTGACCCGGCACAGTTGGCGCCGGTCAATCAGTCGGGCAGCATGGTGTTCGAAGCGTTACCCGAACCGCGCAAACAGATCCTTCACCGGGTTCACCGACAGGATGCGGATAACCCGATATTGGACCTTGCCCATGCGCTGTCTGACCCGCAGATGGGGTTCGAAGATTTTGAGCGCATGGTCGAACAGACCGCCCGTCAGGACGACCGTGTGGTCTGGGGGCAGCGGGTCGAGGTTGATCTGATGGCCCGCAGTCCCGTTCTGGTCTGGCGCAATGCAACCCGTATTCGGTTGATTCAGGCTTTTCGGAATGTTCACGGCGCGCCGGATACCGAATTGTTGGAAGGCGAACCGCTTATCTGCGACGGTATCGAATTACCTTTGAAACATCGCAAGAAACGGCTGGATCTTGAGGCGCGCGGCCTGATCAAGGGCGCTCAGGTCATTTATCTGGGTCCTGGCCGCAAACCGGGGTTTTCCAGGTTGCACGTGATGGGGGCAGTAGACCCTCAGGTCAGCGCCGCATCCATCGTCAAGATTGAAAAACCGGACGAGGAAGAGCCGTTCATTCCCTTTGCCGCGCGCATGGGCGCCACCTTTTTGCACGGTGCAGCAGTCACCATTCACAAGGCGCAAGGGTCGCAGTGGGACACTGTTCAGGTTTTCGCTCCGGATATTTATGCCGCTGCCCGTATGGGCCGCACCGAGGCTGGACAACCACTGTGGAAACGTTTGGCCTATGTCGCCATCACGCGCGCGCAGGAAAGGCTGATCTGGGTCGTACGCAACCGGCTTGCCAAGCCGACTTATCCGCTGCGTGTGGACGACCTGCGCGCTGTCCCGGCGGCCTCACTGACCTTGGAGGCAGAAGAGACATGACATCCATTATTGTGACCGGCGCAAGTTCTGGCATAGGGCGCGCTACTGCTGAATTGTTTCTGGCCCAAGGATGGACGGTTGGTCTATTGGCGCGCAGTGCTGACAAGCTGAATGAAATCGCTGAAGAGCACGCAAACGCAATTCCATTGGTCGCGGATGTCACCGATGCACAAGCGGTTGAGGCCGCCTTTGGAGACTTTCAGGGTAAGGCGGGCCATTTGGATGTTCTGTTCAACAACGCGGGAGTATTCGCGCCGGGGGGAACGATTGACGAGATCGCGTTGGACGATTGGTACCAAAGCGTCGCCGTCAACCTGAACGGCATGTTCCTGTGTGCTCGCGAGGCTTTTCGGATCATGCGCCACCAATCGCCGCAAGGCGGGCGCATCATCAATAACGGCTCAATTGCCGCCCATGTGCCGCGCCCCAACTCGGTGCATTACTCGGCGACGAAACACGCCATTACGGGCCTGACCCGCAGCCTGTCTTTGGACGGGCGGGGCTTCAATATCGCTTGTGGGCAGATCGATATCGGCAATGCGCGAACACAGATGGTGCAGGGCCTGGTCGAGGCGGCCATTGCCGACGGGCAGCAGCCCGACCCAACAATGGCCGTCGAAGATGCAGCGCGGTCCGTCTTGCACATGGCAAACCTGCCGCTTGAGGCAAACGTTCAGTTCATGACCGTGATGGCCACGACAATGCCCTATATCGGACGCGGGTAACGATCAGTTACTCGCGCAATAGGCGGAACGCGGTTGACGCACCCCAACCCGCCGCAATGGCAATGACCAAAGACATCAGGCCGTACCAGACCGGTTGCTGGCGGGACATGTTGTACAAGAACCGCTCCAACCCTACTTTGCGCACGTCGATGGTGGTCTCAAATTGTGAAACGACCTCGCCGCCGCGGGTTAGGAAGATGCGCGCCACATAGTCGCCTTCGGTCAGATCCGCAGGCATGTCGATTGAGGTACGGAACAGGGTTTGTTCATCAACGGCCACGGTGTCTTCGCGAATGGAATACAGACCTTCGTTTTCTCGGATACGAATAACAGCGTCCGCGAATTCCTGCGCGCCGCGGATGTTCATCGCAGCGCCAACAGACCGGATGGCACGTTCGATTGACACGCTGTACCGCAGGTCTTCGGTATCTGACAGAATCTCATTCAAGGGCGCGCTGGTCGCAACCGCATAGAAGCTGGGGGCTTCGTCTACGAGGACACTGTCGGTATTGACCCAGATTCCAAGCTTGCGCTCTTTTCGCCGAACGGTGACAGGACTGGATGGACCGGACACTGCGACAATCACTTCAAGTGGTGGTCCCGGCGGAATGGGAGCTTGGCGTTTGACCGCGCCAAAGACCAGGATCTCAGATCCGTCAAAATTGGCGGTGATGGCCACGCGATCCTGGCTGAGGCCCAGAACGACCTCTTCCTCAACGGCCAGAGCGGGGCTGGCGCAAAGGGCCAGCGCAACAAGCAAGCGTTTCAGCATGATTAGTGCCCTCCGCCGGTGCCAAGCGAGAACAGCTCGGATGGTTCAATCAGCAGATCCAAAGCCAGCTTTCCGCAAACCGCAAGAACTAGCGCTGCGAGCAAAACGCGCAACTGCTCGGCAGGCATGCGCGCGCCGATCACCGTTCCGATCTGTGCACCGATGACGCCGCCAACCAGAAGCAATACGGCAAGAACGACATCAACTGTAAAGTTGGTAGTGGCATGCAGCATGGTCGTAAAGGCGGTGACAAAGATGATCTGGAACAGGGATGTTCCGACCACGACCTTGGTGGGCATTCCCAACAGATAGATCATCGCAGGCACCATGATGAACCCGCCACCAACGCCCATAATGGCCGACAGAACGCCAACGAACAGGCCAACCAGCGCAGGCGGAATGACCGAGATATACAGGCCCGAAGTCCGGAACCGCATTTTGAACGGCATCGCATGCACCCAGCCGCGTTGGCGACGCTTGGGGGGTGCGGACACGCCTTTCTTGGATTTACGGAGCGCATTCAGGCTTTCGATGAACATCAAGCCGCCTACGACGCCAAGGAACACGACGTAGCACAACGTCACAAGCAGATCGACCTGCCCGAGGCTTTTGAGGTAGTTGAATATCACCACCCCAAGTGCGGCACCCGTTAAGCCGCCCATCAATAGGACGGTCCCCATTCTCAGGTCGACGGTTTTTCGTCGGAAATGCGCCAGAACCCCAGAGAAGGAAGAGGCAACAATCTGGTTGGCTTCAGTTGCAACCGCAACGGCCGGCGGAATGCCGATAAAGAACAGCAGGGGCGTCATCAGGAAGCCGCCGCCGACACCGAACATGCCCGAAAGAATGCCGACCATCCCCCCAAGCCCCAATAGAAGGAAGGCGTTTACAGAAACTTCGGCGATAGGAAGGTAAATTTGCATATCGAGCTACTGGATGAGGGTGGGCGGGTCACAGAGGGTGACCGCGGTCGCCTCAAGGCAAAGTGGTATAGGTTTAATGCAGCGCGCGGCGGCAATGCCCCGTGACCACATGGCGAATGTCGGTTCGCTGGGCGTCATGCCAGCTGCCTGATAAGGCTGGTGATCTGATTATCCCCAGTGTTGAGGTTTACAAGCGTTCCCAAATTCACGATCCGGACCGCTTCCGAGTCGCGGGGTATGTTTGGAGACACTTGCATACCCCTTTAGAACGGTTGCGGCATGCAAAATCAACTCTGCATGCCGCTCTGCAGCGAACAGGACTGAACTGAGTCCGAAACTGGACTTATCAGCGCTCTTTCACGTAAGGCTCACCACCGGCGCGGGGCGGGACCGCCTTGCCGACAAAGCCAGCCAGAATGACCACGGTGAGGACGTAGGGCAGGGCGTCCATCGCCTGCACAGGGATGACCACGCCGCCCAGATCGATGTTCTGGAAACGCAGTGCGATGGCTTGCAGCAATCCGAACAAAAGGCATGCTCCCATGGCATGCCAGGGCCGCCATTTTGCAAAGATCAGGGCCGCCAGTGCGATAAACCCACGGCCCGCGGTCATGTCCTTGACGAAGCCGGCCTGCAGCGCAGTGGCCAGATAAGCCCCGGCAATGCCGCACAGCACACCACAAATGGCGACAGCAGCGTAGCGCAAGCCAACGACCGAGACACCAGCTGTGTCCACGGCAGCCGGGTTTTCACCCACGGCGCGCAGGCGCAACCCGAACCGGGTGCGGTACAGAACCCACCAGGTTGCCGGCACCATCAGGAACGCGACATAGACCAGGATCGAATGGCCCGAGAGTAGCTCGGAATAGATCGGTCCGATGATCGGCACTCCGCTCAGCGACTCGGCAAAGGGGAAGTTGATCGGTGTGAAACGACCGCCACCAAACAGTGAGGGCGTGCGTCCGCCCTGTTCGAACCAGCTTTGCGCGACAAGGACCGTCATACCTGCCGCAAGAAAGTTGATTGCGACCCCGGATATCAACTGGTTGCCCCGGAAGGTGATCGAGGCCAAACCGTGAAGTCCGGAAAGAACAAGAGAAGAGGCGATCCCCGCCAGCAGGCCCAACCAGACTGATCCGGTCACGGCCGCGACGGCTGCCGAGAAGAAGGCGGCCATCAGCATCTTGCCTTCCAGACCGATGTCGAAAATGCCTGCACGTTCGGAATAGAGCCCAGCCAGACAAGCCAGCAATAGCGGTGTGGCCAGACGGATGGTCGAATCCAGGACCTGGATGAAGGTAATGAAGAACTCCATCACTGCGCTCCCTTCCGCAGGCTCAGGAACAGCTTTTCAAGCGGCATCCGGACCATGTTGTCCAATGCTCCGGTGAACAGGATCACCAGGGCCTGAATGACTACGATCAGTTCGCGCGGGATCGACGTCCAGAAAGCCAATTCTGCGCCGCCCTGATAGAGAAACCCGAACAGGATCGCCGCTAGGAATACACCAAACGGGTGCGACCGGCCCATCAGCGCCACGGCGATGCCGATGAAACCCGCGCCTTCGGTCGCGTTCAAGACCAAGCGCTCTGCCTCGCCCATCACGTTGTTGATCGCCATCAGCCCCGCCAGCGCGCCTGATATCAGCATCGCTATGATCGTGATCCGCACAGGTGAAATGCCTGCGTAGACGGCGCCGGTTTCGGTTTTGCCGTAAGATCGGATTTCATAGCCCAACCTTGTCCGCCAGATCAGTGCCCAGACGACAAAACAGGCCAAAACCGCAATGAAGAACGTGATATTAACAGGGGTCCCTTTAAACACCACGTTTTCGGCGGTTGAGAACATCGACTGAAATGTGGGCAGGTGAACGGCCTCGGGGAAACGCGCAGACGAGGGGTCTTGCGCGCCCGGTGGTCGCATAAGATTGACCAACACGTAGTTCAGGAATGCCGCCGCAATAAAGTTAAACATGATCGTTGTGATCACGATGTGACTGCCGCGCTTGGCTTGTAGATAGGCCGGAATGGCGGCCCATGCGGCGCCAAACAGCATCGAACCTGCGCAAGCCGCCAACAGCGCAATGCTCCAATGCGGCCACGGGATGTAAAGGCATACCATGGCAACGCCCAGCCCGCCCAGCATAGCCTGACCTTCGCCCCCGATGTTGAACAGTCGGGCGTGGAAGGCGACAGCCACGGCCAACCCGGTGAACATAAAGTTGGTGGCATAATACAGCGTATACCCCCAACCGTAGGTCGACCCGAGCGCACCGGTCACCATCAGTTTCACCGCTTCGATCGGGTTTTCACCGATGGCCAGAATGACCAAAGCGGACAAGATTGCGGCCAATATCAGACTGATCAGCGGGATCAGCACCACATCGGCCCATTTGGGCATCTTTTCCATGTTACGCGGCCTCTCCCGCAACGCCGGCCATCAACAGGCCAAGTTCTTTTTCATCTGTTTCATGGGGCAGTCTTTCGCCCATGACATGTCCGTCAAACATCACAGCGATGCGGTCCGATAGCGAGAAGATTTCTTCCAACTCGACCGAGACCAGCAGGATTGCTTTACCCTGATCGCGCAGCGCGACGATCTGCTTGTGAATGAACTCGATCGCGCCGATGTCGACGCCGCGGGTTGGTTGTCCGACCAATAGAAGATCCGGGTTCCGTTCAATTTCGCGTGCGACAACAATCTTTTGTTGGTTCCCGCCCGAGAAACTTTTGGCCGGAAGCCACGCGTCAGGTGGCCGGACGTCGAATTTTTCGATCTTGCGCTCGGTATCGGCGCGCAGGGCGGCGTTGTTCATGAATATCCCGCTCTGATAGGCAGGATCACGGTGATAGCCAAAGGCCACGTTTTCCCAAGCGTGGAAGTCCATCACAAGACCTTCGCGCTGACGGTCTTCCGGAACATGCGCAATATGCTGGGCGCGACGGGCCTGACCGTCCGATCCCGGGCCGCTAAGCGCCAGCGGGGCACCGTTCAGTTTGATCGACCCCTGACCCGGACGCATGCCGCCCAGAACTTCCAGAAGTTCCGATTGGCCATTTCCGGCCACGCCAGCGATACCGACGATTTCACCGGCCCGAACGGTCAGGTCGATACCCTTGACCCGTTCGACCCCGGCCGAATCGAAAACGCTGAGCTTTTCAATTTCCAAAACGGGCTTACCGGGTTGCGCAGGTACTTTGTCGACCTGCAGCAGCACCTTGCGGCCCACCATCAGCTCGGCCAGTTCTTCGGGGCTGGTGTCGGCTGTTTTCACCGTTGCCGTCATCTGGCCGCGACGCATGACCGAAACCGTATCGGTGTTTTCCATGATTTCGCGCAGCTTGTGCGTGATTACGATGATTGTCTTCCCTTCGGCCCGCAGGCGGTCAAGGATGCGGAAAAGCTGGTCAGCCTCGGACGGGGTCAGGACCCCGGTGGGTTCGTCCAGAATCAGAATCTCGGCCTTGCGATACAGGGCTTTCAGGATCTCGACCCTTTGCTGCATTCCGACGCCAATCTCGTCGATGCGCTTGTCGGGATCGACGAACAGCTCGTATTCCTCTTCCAGCGCTTTCAATTCTTTGCGCGCTTTGGACAAGGACGGGGCCAGCAGCCCGCCGTCCTCGGCACCGAGAACGATGTTTTCCAGAACGGTGAAATTCTCAACCAGTTTGAAATGCTGGAAAACCATCCCGATCCCGGCAGCAATGGCCGCTTGGCTGTCAGGGATGTCGGTCTTGTTGCCGTTAATCCAGATTTCACCTTTATCGGCTTTGTAAAAGCCGTAGAGGATGCTCATCAGCGTGGATTTGCCCGCACCGTTTTCACCGATGATCCCATGGATCGTACCGGGGGCGACGCTGATAGAAATGTCTTTATTGGCCTGAACCGGCCCAAAGGCTTTGGATATCCCTTTGAGCTCAATGGCGGGGACGGTCATGTCTTGTCCTCAATTGCCGAAAGGGCCGCGGTGTCATACGCGGCAGAGTCGGGGGCAAGGCGGAGGTTGTACCCCCGCCTTGCGCGATATCAGAACTGCAGTGCCGGGCAGCTGTCGTTCTCATAATAGCTGACAACAGAGACGTTACCGTCGATGATGTCCTGACGCGCTTTGTCGACTGCGCCTTTCATCTCGTCCGAGACCAGAGGTGCGTTGTTGTCATCCATGGCTACGCCAACACCTTCTTCGGCCAGACCCATCTGGAACACGCCGGTTTCCAGGCCTTCGCCCGCTGACATCGCATCATAAACGGCAACATCAACGCGTTTCAGCATCGAGGTGAGAACCTTACCCGGGTGCAGGTGGTTCTGGTTGCTGTCCACGCCGATCGACAGGATGCCTTCGTCTGCCGCGGTCTGCAGTACGCCAACACCGGTGCCACCAGCGGCTGCATAGATCACGTCAGCGCCCTGGCTGATTTGTGCTTTGGTCAATTCCGAACCCTTCACCGGGTCGTTCCATGCTGCCGGGGTGGTACCGGTCATGTTGGCAACAACATTGATGTCAGGGTTTACAGCCTTGGCACCCTGCGCATAACCGCAGCCAAAGTGTCGGATCAGCGGGATATCCATGCCACCGATAAAGCCAACGGTGCCGGATTCCGATGCCATCGCGGCCATCATGCCGACCAGATATGATCCTTCATGCTCGGCAAAACCGATTTGACGGATGTTGGGGATGTCCAACCAGTTGACGTCAACTGCAACAAATTTGGTGTCCGGGTAGTCAGCAGCCACGGCGGACAGCGGATCTGCCATACCAAATCCCATCGTGATGATTGGGTTTGAGCCGGATTCAGCGAAACGGCGCAGAGCTTGCTCGCGCTGTGCTTCGGACTGGATTTCGATCTCGTTGTAGGTGCCGCCTGTTTCTTCGGCCCAACGCGACGCGCCATTGTGGGCGGCTTCGTTAAACGATTTGTCGAACTTGCCGCCGAGATCAAAGATCAGGGCAGGATCTGCCAGCGCAGCGCCAGCCGTAAGTGCGACTGCGGCGGTGGCACCCATCAAGGATTTCATCAGGGTCATTTTATACTCCCGTTTGTTATTATCGGTCGGGGCGAAGATAGCCCCGTTCACCCACTGTTAGCGAGCATAACTGTTGTGATGGCGGGAATTAAGGACGTTTGCAACCGCCGTGGTCAACAGATTTTTGACCATTTGGTCGAAAAAATATGTCTTAAGCGGTCAATCCAGCGCGGATTCCATCACGATAGCATCGATTTTCTGATTGTTTTCGCGCAGGTAATACCCCTTGCGCAAACCACAGGCGCGATAACCGCTGTGTTCATACAGCGCGATGGCGGGCAGGTTATCCGCAGCGACGTCCAGGAAAGCGCGCGTCGCGCCCAAAGCCTTTGCTTTGGAATGCCACTCTTGCATGCACGCTCGGGCCAGGCCCTGCCGCTGAACGTCTGGATGCGTGGCGATTGTCAGCAATTCAGCCTCATCGCCGATCACCTGGAACAGCGAAAAAGATTGAGTATTTCCAACGATATGTATGAACCGATTGTTCAGAAGATCCGCAAATTCGACCGCAGCCCACGACCGTGACTGGGTAAATGCCGCCGCGTGTGTTTTGGCAAGTTCCTCGGGGCTCATCAGTCCAGCAAAACCGGGGGTGTGTCTTTGGAAGGGGCCGCATCCGCAGGCCGAACATAGAGTGGCGCTGGCTGCGCAGTTTCGGTTTGCCACCTTTGCCCGGCGACCCGGGCAATAGCACGAACCTGTGCATCGGCGTCGTCATTCAGGATCAGAGGGCCAAGTGATTCTGCCTCAGTTTGAGGCATTAGCATCGGACCTTGGTCCGGGAACGCCACGTAAACCTGATCACGCGGGGCGCGGATCGCAGGCAGGGCGTCCGTAGGCATTTCGGCCAAAGCGTCGAACCCGGACACGCCTACCGCTGGAACGCCAAGCCCTAGGGCTAGGCCGCGCGCCGCAGAAACCGAGATTCGGATGCCGGTAAAGTTTCCGGGTCCAACGCCGACACCGATCGCGGACAGGTCTTTCCACCCATATCCGGCATCGGCCAGAACTTCTTCCAGCAACGGCATCAGACGTTCGGCTTGACCGCGCGACATGGCTTCGATGCGCGAAGTCACGATCCGGTTGCCGCACAACAAAGCGGCCGCGCAATGCGCGGCCGATGTATCAAACGCCAAAATAATGGGGTCAGACGGCAACAGGACGAACCTCGGTCACTTCGGGGATGTAGTGGCGCAGCAGGTTTTCGATACCCATCTTCAACGTCAGGGTCGAAGACGGGCAGCCCGCGCAAGCACCCTGCATGTGCAGGTAGACAACGCCCCGGTCAAACCCGTGGAACGTGATGTCGCCGCCATCCTGAGCAACTGCCGGACGGACGCGGCTATCAAGCAAGTCTTTGATTTGATTAACTACTTCTGCATCCTCGCCGGTGTGCTCTGCATGGCCCGATGCGGCTGTTTCACCAGCGCCGATGACCGGTTGGCCGGATTGATAATGCTCCATCACCGCACCCAGAATCGCAGGCTTGATGTGATCCCATTGGACATCATCGGACTTGGTGACGGTCACGAAGTCATTGCCGAGGAATACACCCGTTACTCCGCTAACCGCAAAAATCCGTTTTGCCAAAGGTGATTTTTCACCGGCTTCAGCCGATGGGAAATCCGCAGTGCCCGCTTCCAGCACGGTTTGGCCGGGCAGAAATTTCAAGGTTGCAGGGTTCGGCGTGGATTCGGTCTGGATGAACATGTCACGGCTCCGTTTCAGTTGCTTCTGATATGCGGGTCCGGGCCGGATAAGTCAAGATTTGGAACGATTCTAAATGTTGGCCGCCAACCGGATCGCATCATCCAACCGATCATCTCCCCAGTATAGTTCGTCGCCGACCAGAAAACTCGGCGCACCGAACAGTCCTTTGGCCTGTGCGGTTTTGGTCTGCTCGATCAGAACTGACTTGATCTCGGGGTCTCGGGTTCTGTCCAAAAGGTCGTCAGGCAAACCGGCGGATTTCAGGCAATCAACCAGAACTGCATCTTCCGACACATTCTGACCTTGTGCGAATTCGGCTTTATAGACCGCCCGAACAAATCGCGCCCTGTCGGTCTGATTTTCAATAGCCAGCGTGAGGCGCGCAGCCTTCAGGCCGTTTTGCGGAAACGGGTCCGGCTGCCGGAAGGGCAGGCCGCGCTGCGCCGTCAAACGCTCCATATCGCGCCACATATAGCGCCCTTTGGCCGGGTAAATGTTAAACGGAGAATTGTTCCAGCCCTGCGCCGCGAAAATGGGCCCCAGAAGAAAGGGATGCCATTCTACGGCGACGTTATGCTGTGCCGCAGCCTGTTCGATTCGCATGGCGCTGAGGTAGGAATAGGTCGATGCGAATTCGAACCAGAACTGGATGCGGCATTGCATTGGGTGGCCTCAGGTGATGGCTTCCAGCTTTTCCTTGCTTAGGTCGCCGGGCACAATTGTGATCGGAATCGGCAGGCTGCCCGAGTTTTTGGTCAGCTGCGTCACCAGGGGGCCAGGCCCTTTCTTTTCGATGCCAGCACCCAGGACCAGAACGCCGATGTCCGGGTCTGACTGGACATGTTCGATGATCTGAGGGACGGGTTCGCCTTCACGAATGGACAACTCGGGGTCGATCCCTTGTTTGTCGCGCATCCATTTGGCGAAAACTTCGTAATGCGCATGGATGCGTTCGCGCGCCTCTTCGCGCATGGTTTCGGCCACACCGATCCAGTGATTGAATTCATCGGGTGGGATGACGGACAGGATCGTTACCCCTCCACCGGTATGGGCTGCACGCATTGCAGCAAAACGCATCGCGTTAAGGCATTCGCGGCTGTCATCCAGAATGACTAGAAACTTACGCATGGGTGTCCTCGTGTATTTAGGGGGATCATGCCCGACCAAATGCGGGCTGGCAACACGGCGTATGACTACCGAGTGCTTGCAGCCCAGTCCCAATAGAGCGCGCGCGCGCGGCGTGCAATCGGTCCGACCTGATATTGAGTGTCCTCCAACGCCGTGACGGGGGTTATTTTGTTCATGTTACCGGTCATAAACACCTCGTCCGCCTTATGAAAATCTTCAAAGCTGAGGACGGATTCGTGGACCGTCACGCCGTCGGCGCGCAGGTTTTTGATATGTCGCGCTCGGGTGATTCCGGCCAGAAAAGTTCCATTGGGCGTAGGGGTGAAGACCTCGCCATCGCGAACCATGAAGATGTTTGCGGTGGCGGTTTCCGCCACATGACCCAAGGCGTCCGCAACCAGTGCGTTCGAGAACCCTTTGGACCTGGCCTCTTTCAGCATTCGGGCGTTGTTGGGATACAGGCATCCGGCCTTGGCATTCACAACGGCTGATTCCAGAACCGGTCGGCGGAATCGCGTGGTGGTCAGCGTGACCGAAGCTGTTTCCGGTGCCATTGGTATCTCTTCCAGACAGATAGCAAAGCCGGTGCTGTCCTGCTGAGGCACAATGGCCGTGGCATCACCGTCGATGCCCCAATACATCGGTCGAATATAGACGGCGGAACCTTTGGCATAGCCATCCAGCCCTTCGCGGACGATCTCGACCATCTGTTCGGTCGTCACGGTAGGAGTCAGCAAAAGCGCCTCGGCCGAGCGGTTGACCCGTTCGCAATGGGCCACCAGATCCGGGGTAAGCCCGTCAAAAAATCGCGCGCCGTCAAAGACCGAAGATCCCAGCCAAGCGCCATGGTCTGCCGCCCGCATGATCGGGGCGTCCCCGTTGTGCCACTGACCATCAAAATAGGTGCGGATATTTTTGCCGACTGCCATGACGCCCTCCTTTGCCCTTGGGGCAACCTAGGAAGGCGTCACGGGAAGGTCCAGCGCAATCAGCCTTGTTTTGCGCCAACCATACCCACGATGTCGTAGGTCTGTTGCAGGATCGGGGCCGCTATCGCCCGCGCCTTTTCCGCGCCGCGTGCGAGAATCCGGTCAATCTCGGCCTCTTCACCCATCAGGCGCGCCATCTCGGTTGAGATCGGCGACAGTTTGGCGACCGCCAGCTCGGCCAGCATCGGTTTGAATTCACCGAATTGCTTGCCGCCGACTTCGGCCAGAACCTGTTCCGCCGTTTGATCGCTGAGCGCGGCGTAGATGTTGACCAGATTGCGGGCCTCGGGGCGTTCGGACAGACCATCGGTTTCTGAAGGCAGCGCATCCGGGTCAGTCTTGGCCTTGCGGATTTTCTTGGCGATCGCGTCGGCATCGTCGGTCATATTGATCCGGGTCATGTCGGACGGGTCCGAAGATGACATTTTACGAGAGCCGTCGCGCAGGTTCATCACACGTGGCGCGGGGCCGCCGATGACCGGTTCGGTCACCGGGAAGAACTCCACGCCGTAGTCATGGTTGAACTTGATGGCGATGTCGCGGGTCAGTTCCAGATGCTGTTTCTGGTCTTCGCCCACCGGCACATGTGTCGCGTGGTAGGTCAGGATATCCGCCGCCATTAGCGCCGGATAGGCGAACAAACCCAATGAGGCGTTCTGTGCGTTCTTGCCCGCCTTGTCCTTGAACTGAGTCATCCGCTGCATCCAGCCCATGCGGGCGATACAATTGAAAATCCACGCCAGCTGCGTGTGCTCGGCCACTTGGCTCTGATTGAACAGGATGGACTTTTCGGGGTCCAGACCGGCGGCAATGAAACCGGCGCAGACTTCGCGGGTCTTTTCGCGCAGACGGGCAGGGTCTTGCCAGACGGTGATCGCGTGCAGGTCGACCATGCAGTAAATGGTCTCGAAATTTTCGCCCTGCATATCCACAAAACGCTTGAGCGCACCCAGATAGTTACCAAGGTGCAGGTTTCCCGAAGGCTGGATGCCGGAAAACACGCGCGGCGTGAACTTGGTTTCGGTCATCGAAGGGAACTCCCGTCTGGAAAAATCAGCCCCCGTCGCTTACCCATGAGGCCAAGGGACGTCAACAGCCGCGAAAGGCCAGCCCAATGAGCAGTGAGCATTATACACCCGCCGTAAACCCCTTGCCGCCCGTTGTGGTGGCGTTGGTCCTGTTCATCATGGGGATCGAATTGGCGTTTACGCTGGGTGCACGTGGTCTTGTGGGTGGGCCATCAGCGGTAGGTTGGCGGTTGGATGCCCTGCAGAATTACACCTTTTCCCCGGATATCTTTCACTGGATGATCGAGAATGGCCGTTGGCCGTTTGAACATGTGATCCGTTTCGTGACCTATCCGTTCGTATCGGGCAGTTTTACCCAGGCGGTTTTTGTCAGCGTCTTCGTTCTGGCCATGGGCAAAATGGTGGCCGAAGTGTTCGGTGGCCTGCAGATGCTGATCATTTTCGTTTTGTCTGGGGTTGGCGGCGCGTTGGTTTATGCGCTGCTGCTGAACCCAAATTACCCGCTGGTCGGAGGGTTCCCGCCGGTCTATGGCCTGATCGGTGCGTTCACGTGGTTGCTGTGGCGCAAGTTGTCACTGGTCGGTGAAAACCAGTCCCGTGCCTTCAGCCTGATCGCGGTTTTGATGGGCATCCAGCTGGTGTTTGGGCTTTTGTTTGGCGGCACGTCCGATTGGGTTGCCGATCTGGGCGGATTTGCCACCGGTTTCGGGCTGTCGTTTTTCCTGGCACCCGGCGGATGGGCGCGGATCGTGGGACGTATTCGCCGCGACTGATCAGGATCGGCGCAACGCTTTTCTGAACTCGGACAGTTCGAACGCTTTGAAGAGGTGACCGAGGAAGAAATAGGCGGCTGCTGCAAATATGATCAGGACAAGCAGCGCCAGATAACGCCAGCCTGGCAGCTGGAACGTCCAACCAAAGACATACAGCGCCGCATACAGAACCACACCCATACCTAAAGAGGCGGCTACAATCCGCCATGCGCGGCGCTTGAAGCGGTCATCCAACTCCGCCTCATCGCCAAAACGCCGCGCCCCTATAGCCAGCAGAACGACCATGGCCCAGCCCGCAGTCGAGGCCGCGATCGCAGGTGCGATCCATCCGACCAACGGGTAAAGGCCAAAGGCCAGCCCAGCATTGATGATCATCGCAACCACGGCATAGCGAAACGGAGAGCGAGTGTCTTCGCGCGCGAAGAACAACGGTTGCAGAAGTTTTTGTATCATGAAAGCGGGCAGACCGACGCCATAGATAGCTACGGCCAAGGCAGTGGCTGCCGTGTCCTCGGGGCTGAACTGGCCACGTTCGAACAGGACCGACACAAGAGGTATTGGAATGATCAGAAAGGCAACAGTGGACGGCAGGGTCAGCAGCAGTGTGAACTCTCCGGCGCGGGAATAAGCATTGCGCGCACCGTCTTTGTCCCCTGCGCGCAGGCGCCGTGACAGATCGGGCAGCAGGACGATTCCCACCGCAATGCCGACGACGCCTAAGGGAAGTTGATACAGCCGGTCTGCAGCGAACAGCCAACTGACGGCCTTTTCGGTTTTGGACGCGACCAGCTGGCCAACAACCAGATTGACCTGTGTTACACCCATCGCCAGGGCGGCGGGTACTGCAATGCGAACCATGCGCCGCATTTCCGGGTTGAGCTTGGGCAATCCGGGGCGAATGCGAATACCCGCACGCTCAGTCGCCACCCAGACCAGCGTCAGTTGCGCGACTCCTGCCAGCGGAATGACAGTGATCAGCCACCGGATCACTTCGCCGCCGGACAACGCGCCTGCGATCAACGCAGTGCAAGCAAAAATATTCAGCAAGACAGGCGCAGCGGCGGCGGCAGCAAATCGACCGGTGGCGTTCAGAACGCCGGAAAACAGTGCGGCCAACGACATGAACAGGATATAGGGAAAAACGACGTAACCATAGTCGACGGCCATGTCGAAGCGTTCATCGCCATAGAACCCTTCGGCGGTCAGCCAGACAAGTCCAGGCATGAAAACCATCGCCAATCCAACCAGTGCCAAAACAGCCGCCGCCAGCAGGTTGAAGGCATCCTGAGCAAACCCTTCGGCGTCTTCTTCGCCTTCCAGTCGTTTCGAGAACATTGGCACAAAAGCGGCGTTAAAGGCCCCTTCGGCAAAGAAGCGGCGAAACATGTTGGGTAGGCGGAAAGCGGCGACAAAGGCGTCCATCACCGGACCGGGCCCGATATAGGCGGTTAGCAGAATCTCTCGGAGAAATCCCAAAATTCGACTGGCCAGAGTCCAGAATCCGACCGTGAACAGGCCTGAAAACAAACGGATCTGTTTCATGAGATTGCGCGCTCCGCACCTTCGGTGATGGCTTTGCGCAGCTTGGTCTCAAGACCGCGTTGTTTGCTTTCGGAATGGTATTTCAGGCCGAACATGTCCTTGACGTAAAACGTATCGACAACCTGTTCACCATAGGTCGCGATCACGGCGTTGGCGATATAGACATTGGCCGCCGCCAGCGTTCTGGTCAGGTCATACAACAGGCCCGGGCGGTCGCGTGTATCAACCTCGATGATGGTGTAGATCTCGGACCCGTCATTATCGAAGATGATATGGGTCGGCACATTGAAGGCGCGTTCGCGTTTCTTGATCTTGTCGCGCGATTTCAGAGCGTCACGCGCCACGACTTCGCCCTTGAGCGTCTTTTGGATCATCTGTGTCAGTCGCGGTAATCGGCTGTCCTCAAAAGGGTGGCCCTCGGCATCCTGAATCCAGAACGCATCGGTGACGTACCCGTCCTTGGTGGTATAGCTACGGGCGTCGACCACGTTGGCCCCAACCAACGCAAGCGCGCCGGCGATGCGGGCGAAAATCCCTGGATGGTCTGCCATGGCAAAACACGCGCGGGTAGCGTCGCGATAGTCATCCGGGTGCAGGTGAATTTCCATCGCGCCGGGGTCGCCGCTGTGTTCTAGAGCGCGTAGCATTTTCGCGAACTCAATATGTGTAGACAGGTTCAGGCCCTGCCAGTAGGGCGCATAGTGTCGTCCTGTTTCGGCCTTCAGGTCAGCCTTCGACCAATTGTCAAGCGCCGAACGCAGCGCCTTTTTGGCTTCTGCGCCACGGTTGGCCCGGTTCAGGTCTTCCATACCGGTTTCAAGCGCCCGTTTGGTTTCAGCGTGCAAGGCGCGCAGCAGGGTGGCCTTCCAGTTGTTCCAGGTGTTGGGCCCAACGCCGCGAATATCACACACGGTCAGAACCGTGAGCAGATCCAACCGTTTGACCGTCTTAACCGCCTTGGCAAAATCGCGCACGGTGCGCGGGTCCGAGATGTCGCGTTTCTGCGCCATGTCGGACATCAACAGGTGATATCGCACCAGCCATTCCACGGTTTCAGAGTCTGATTTGTTCAGACCCAACCGTGGAGCAACCTTGCGTGCGATCTGAGCGCCCAGAATCGAGTGATCTTCGGGTCGCCCCTTGGCGATATCGTGCAGCAGCAAGGCCACATAGAGGACCTTGCGATTAACCCCGCGTTTCAGGATCGATGAGGCCAGCGGCAGCGATTCAACCAGTTCACCGCGTTCAATCTGGGCCAGGTTGACGATGGTCTGGATCGTGTGCTCGTCCACTGTATAGCTGTGATACATGTTGAACTGCATCATCGCCACGATGTGTTCGAACTCTGGCAAAAACGCCGACAATACTCCCAATTCGTTCATACGGCGCAGGGCGCGTTCCGGGTTGCCGTGTTTCAGCATCAGGTCCAGAAAAATGCGCTGCGCCTCTTTGTTTTGGCGCATGTCGTCGTCGATGAGGTTTAGGTTGGCTGTCACCAGCCGCATCGCATCCGGGTGGATCAGCATGCCAGTGCGAAGACCTTCCTCGAACAGACGCAGAAGGTTCAGCTTGTCGGACAGAAACTTCTTGGCGTCCGCTACATCCAAGCGACCGTGAACGACCTTGTACCCTGCTTTGACACGCGGTCGGCGCCGAAAGATGCGTTCCAGTAGGGCGGCACCTTTCACGTGTGACGCTTCGAGTTTGGTCAGGAAGATCCGGGTCAGTTCACCAACGCGCGTTGCCTCGCGGAAATAGCGTTGCATGAACACTTCAACAGCCCGTCGTCCGGCCCTGTCTTCATAACCCATACGGTCGGCAACCTCGACCTGCAGGTCGAAGGTCAGTTGTTCTGTCGCACGACCGGTCAGCAGATGCAGATGAGAGCGTACAGCCCACAGAAACTCTTCGGCCTCTACAAAGGTGTCGAATTCCTCGGGTTCAAACAGGCCCAGAGGGACCAGTTCAGCCACGTCCTGAACGCCATAGATGTACTTTGCAATCCAGTAGAGCGATTGAAGATCGCGCAGCCCACCCTTGCCTTCTTTTACGTTGGGCTCGACCATATAGCGCTCGCCCTGTTTGTGGTGGCGCTCGTCACGTTCCTGCAGCTTGGCCTCGATGAATTGACGCTCGCTGCCCTTGAACAGCTCGGTTTTCAGGCGGCTATCAAGCTCTTCGGCAAGGGCCGCGTCGCCAGCCAGGTAACGCTGCTCCAGCATGGCGGTGCGGATGGTGAAATCCTCGGTGCCCAGTCGCAGACAATCCTTGATCGTTCGGGATGAATGGCCAACCTTCAGGCGCAGATCCCAAAGCATGTAGAGCATGGACTCGATGACACTCTCAGCCCAGGCGGTGATCTTGTACGGGGTCAGAAATAGCAGATCGACGTCCGAGGCCGGGGCCATTTCGCCGCGGCCATATCCACCAACAGCAAGAACCGCAATCTTTTCGCCCTGCGTCGGCGTTGCCAGTCGATGCAGATAGGTGCTGGCCACCTGCATTGCTGTGCAGACCAACCCGTCGGTAAGATAGGTGTAGGACCGTGTCAAAGGTCTGGCGTCAAAGGGGCGTTTAGCGAAGGCATCCGCAATGGTCTTGCGCCCAGCCTTTTGGGCATCGCGCAGGATGCGCACGGTTTCATTCCGCCGCGCGGCATTGTCCTTAATATTTTCAAAGGCTTCCGACAGTTGCGCCAGGATGGCGGTACTGTCGAAAATTTCATCGGCCGCGCAGATCAGCTCACCCTTGGGGGTGAGTGTCAGCACCGGCTGATCAGAAACCGGCGCCAGAGAAGCTTTGAGGGGCGGAGTCAATCACTACTACCTGTTTGTTCTGGATCGTGGCAACGGCCAGACCGCGTTCATTCGTACCGTCGGACCGAAGGCGGAAGATGCCACCAACGCCTTGGAATCCGGCGTTCTGGGTCAGGGCTGACGTGGTCAACGCATCGGATTTGCCCTGGCTGACCAAAGCCGCAATTGCTGCAATGCCGTCATAGGCCAGACCACTGATCGGGTGCGGAGCCTCGCCATAGGTGTTGTTATACCGCTGGCGGTATGCCTGCGCCTTTGCCGGGTCGGGCAGGGCGAACCAGCCCCCTTGAACACCTGGCAGTTCTAACGTCTGTGCCGGTATGTCCCAGCGCGTCAGGCCGAGGAATTGGGTGGTGGCCGACGACACACCAGCTTCTGGCAACAGTTGCGAATATAGCGGCAGCGCACCAGCTGTCGTCGCTGTCAGAAACACCGAATCTGCACCGGCAGCATCCACGGTTGCCTTGATCGTCGGAACCGAGTTGATGACGCCTTGCTGGGACCGGTCATAACCAATCGTACCAGCATTCGCTACGCGGCTGCCGGCAAGCGCAGTTGCAATCGCCGATTGACCAAGCTGCCCGGCTGCATCGTTGCTGTGGACGATGACCATGCTGGTCTTGCCTTGTGATCCGGCAAAGTTGACCAAACGGTTAGCCGTATTCTGAAAGGTCGGGCCCAGAACAAAGACGTTGCCACCTGCAATGCTGGTATTGTTCGAGAAGGATAGCACGTTGACCTTGTTGTTTAGCACAGCGAGACCTGCCGAGTTTGCTGCCTGCGCGTAAACCGGGCCAATGATGATCTTCGCCCCATCCGCGACGGCTTGTTGCGCCACTGTCGCGGCCGTGTTCGAGCTGCCCCGCGTGTCGTAAACACGTAGGTCTATCGTAACATTCTGCAAATCGGCCATCGCCAGACGCGCTGCGTTCTCAAGGCTCCGTGCAAGTTGAGCGTCGCCCGAATTTCCCGATCCCGCCGGAACCAATAGTGCGACCGGAACGGGTTTCGACGTGTTAATGGATGGGCCTCCACCAAGGCCGCCGGGCTCACATGCAGCGAGGAATGCGGCGGCTGCCAGGATCGCGGCGGATTTCGCCAGCTTGCGAACGGGCTTGCAAACGGTAAACATCTAAATGAAAACTCCCTGTCCCGGCGGCTTGGGGTACCACCAATCTGTTATGCCGCGATAATAAACGTCACGCTGTGAGGGTCCAGCTTTGAATTTCCAAAAAGTAAGATTGGGCGCTGGCCTGTATTTTGTTGCCACTCCGATCGGGGCGGCGCGCGATATCACGCTTAGAGCGCTGGATGTGCTCGCTTCGGCGGATGTCATCGCCGCCGAAGACACGCGCAGCTTGCGCCGGTTGATGGAAATTCACGGAGTCCCGCTGGATGGGCGGCGAATCCTGGCCTATCACGATCACAGCGGCGTAGGCGCGCGCGGCAAAATCCTTGATGCGTTGCAGGACGGGAAGTCTGTCGCTTATGCCTCCGAGGCCGGAATGCCGCTGATTGCCGATCCGGGATACGATTTGGGGAAGCAGACCGCAGAAGCGGGTCATACGGTGACCTGTGCACCGGGACCGTCAGCGGCGCTGATGGCGCTGACACTGGCCGGGCTGCCGACAGATGCGTTCTTTTTTGCGGGCTTTTTGCCGAACGCGACCGGCGCGCGCCGGTCGCGGATCGAGGCATTGCGGGACGTGCCGGGCACATTAGTGTTTTACGAATCTCCGAAACGCGTGGCGGCGTGCTTGTCGGATCTTGCAACCGTGCTGGGCAATGACCGTCAGGCCGCAATCTGCCGCGAGTTGACGAAGAAATTCGAAGAAGTTCGTCGCGGGACGTTGGAAGAACTGGCGGCCGACCTGCAAGGGCAGACAGTCAAAGGTGAAATTGTTCTGCTCGTGGACCGCGGACATTCGGAAACTGTTAACGAATCTGACGTAGAAGAGGCGTTGAAACGAGCCTTAGAAACCCATTCGGTTCGCGACGCGGCCGATCTGGTATCAGAGATGTACAAGCTGCCACGCCGCCCGATCTATCAGAAGGCTCTGAAATTGGGAAAGGGATGACATGGCCGCACGATCCGTTCGAAGTTCGGTGTCTTTTCATGCCGGGCAGGCTGCGGAGCAGCAGGTTGCATCAAATTACGAACAACGCGGCTATTCCATCCTAAATCGCCGCTGGCGCGGCGCCGGTGGGGAGATCGATCTTATTGCGCGCGACGCTCGCGGAGTTGTCTTTGTCGAGGTTAAGAAAAGCATCAGTTTCGATGCGGCCGCCGCCCGGATCAATCGCCGCCAGATGGATCGCATCTGCGCATCTGCGGCCCAATTCCTGGAAACCGAACCAGACGGGCAATTGACCAATGTGCGGTTTGACGCGGCTTTGGTGGATGCCTCGGGCGCCGTTCAAATTATCGAAAACGCCTTCGGTTTAACCTGATCCCCATTGAACCCCCGACGTGGCTGGGCCATGTATCTGGCGTGAAACTGAGGGACACGCCATGAAAATCGCCTTTCAGATGGACCCGATCGGGGCCGTGGATATCAATGCCGACAGCTCATTCCGTCTGGCCGAAGAGGCGCAGGCGCGCGGACACTCGCTGTTTTTCTACAGCCCGGATCAGCTAGCCTATCAAGAGGGGCGGATCACCGCACGCGGTCAGGACATGAAAGTTCAGCGCGTGGCAGGCAATCCGGCTGAACTTGGCCCGGAACATGAAGTGGACCTGGCAGAGTTCGACGTGATCTGGCTGCGTCAGGACCCGCCGTTTGACATGCATTACATCACATCGACCCACCTGCTGGACCGTCTTAAGGGCCAGGTGTTGGTTGTGAATGATCCGTTCTGGGTACGGAACTACCCCGAGAAACTGCTGGTTCTGGATTTCCCGGAATTGACCCCGCCGACAACAATTGCGCGCGACCTGCAGACCATCAAGACGTTCAAGGAAAAGCACGGCGACGTCATCCTCAAACCGCTTTATGGAAACGGTGGTGCAGGAGTTTTCCGACTGGATGCGAATGATCGCAACTTGACCTCATTGCATGAACTGTTCACCGGATTCTCGCGTGAGCCTTTGATTGTTCAGAAATTCCTGCCGGATGTCAGCAATGGCGATAAGCGTGTGATTCTGGTCGATGGTGACGCAGTCGGTGCGATCAACCGCGTACCGGCCGCGGGCGAAACGCGTTCGAATATGCATGTGGGCGGTCGCCCTGAGAAAATCGGCCTGTCTGAGCGCGATTTGGAAATTTGTGCCGCGATTGGACCGTTGCTGAAAGAAAAAGGCCAGATCTTTGTGGGTATCGATGTGATCGGCGACTACCTGACAGAGATCAACGTGACCTCGCCGACCGGCATTCAGGAACTTGAGCGGTTTAACGGCGTGAACGTCGCTGAAAAGATCTGGCAGGCGATTGAGGCCAAGCTTTAAGACGCGGCCTTGGCGCTGATACGAAAGCTGAGCGCCTCGGCAATGTGAGGGCGCCGGACATCCGGTGCCCCGTCCAGATCAGCGATGGTACGCGCCACACGCAGGATTCGGTGAAAGGCGCGGGCAGACAGGCCAAATCGCTCGGCTGCCTTCAGCAACAGGTCTTTGCCTTCAGCATCCGGGGCAGCGATTTCATCCAGCAATTTACCCTCGACATCGGCGTTCTGACGGGTGGACAGTGTATCGCAAAACCGCTCTGCCTGAATCGACCAGGCTTGTTCGACGCGCGCGGCAACGGTGGCGGAACCGTCACCCGAGGGTGGTAGGTCCAGATCGGTGAATCTGACCGGGGGCACCTCAATCCGCAAATCAAACCGGTCCATCAGCGGCCCGGAGATTCGGCTCAGATAATCCTCTCCGCAAACAGGTGCGCGGGAACAAGCGCGCCCGGGATCGGTCAGGTACCCGCATTTGCAGGGGTTTGCCGCCGCGACCAGCATGAACCGGCAGGGGTATTTCACATGGGCATTTGCACGCGCGACCATGACCTCTCCAGTTTCAATCGGCTGGCGTAGTGTCTCCAGAACCGTGCGCGGAAATTCCGGGAACTCGTCCATGAACAGAACGCCGTTGTGGGCCAGCGAAATCTCGCCCGGCTTTGCCCCCCTGCCGCCACCAACGATCGCAGCCATGGACGCCGTGTGATGAGGTTCGCGAAACGGGCGGCTGCGACTGATTCCGCCTTCGTCCAAGAGCCCGCACAGAGATTGGATCATTGAGGTTTCCAAGGCCTCTGCTGGCGTGAGCGGCGGCAAAATTCCGGGCAGCCTAGCAGCCAGCATAGATTTCCCTGATCCGGGCGTGCCGGTCATGATCAGATGATGTCGCCCGGCCGCGGCGATTTCCAAGGCGCGTTTGGCGCGCTCTTGCCCTTTGACGTCGCGCAGATCCCTCGCGCTGGGCTCAAGTGTAACTTCGCCGGGTTGCGCGGCGGGCAGAGGGGACTGGCCCGAGAAATGCCGCACCACGTCCCCAAGCGACCCAGCCCCGATGACCTGCGTCGCATCGACCCAAGCAGCCTCGGCGCTTGACGCGCGCGGGCAAAGCAAAGCGCGATCCTCTGCTGCAGCGGTCATTGCGGCAGGCAAGGCGCCAACAACAGGTACCAGAGAGCCGTCCAGAGACAGTTCGCCCAGCGACACCGACCCTTCGGCGGCGTCCCGAGGAATGATCTCTAACGCAGATAGCAGCGCGACCGCGATGGGCAGGTCGAAATGGCTGCCTTCCTTGGGCAGGTCGGCGGGTGACAGGTTGATCGTGATCCGTTTCGACGGCAATGCGATGGCCATGGAACTTAACGCGCTGCGGACGCGGTCCCGCGCTTCGGACACAGCTTTGTCGGGCAATCCTACGATGGAAAAGGCGGGCAATCCCGGCGAGACGGCGCATTGCACCTCGACCGGGCGGGCATCAACCCCTTGAAAAGCAACGGTATGGGCGCGGGCAACCATGAATGACCTTTTTGGTTAACAGGTCGTTGCTGCCACGGTCGCGGTTTAAGAATCGTTAACAACGCGGGTCATTTCGGTGAATTTCGGCCAGGCTCCGGGATCAGCGACAGTTTTGTCACGGCAGAACGAATTACAGAACCCCCAGCGTTGGCCGTCGAGTTCAAGAACTGCAGTAATGGCTTTGCCGGAATAGGGGCAGGTGTCATTGATTGACGTCGTGCCATTAACCGCCTTTGCCTGCGACGTGCCGCCGATTGGCCAAGGTTCTGATTGCAGATCCATTGGGTAGGGAAATGGGTCGTATTCGACCGTCAGTCCCATCGCACGCCATTGGCGGATGGGTCCATCTGACAGCAACTCAAGACAGTATTCGCGATTGGCATTAGACACGGGCAAGCCGTAGCCGATGATCCGCGCCGCGACTGGTGTGTAGACCACGTCAGCCAGCGAATAGCGACCGAACAAAGGACCGGTATTCGCGCCTGACACATCACGGGCATGAGCCCACAAGGTCTCGATCCTTGCCAGATCGGTGCGCGTCTCAGACGAGGGAACGAACCCTTGCCAACACTGTTTGAGTTGCATCGGACACTGTCCGCGCAATGCGCCAAATCCAGCTACCATTTCCGCGCAAAGCCATCGCGCGGTGGCGCGCGCGGCAGGATCTTCGGGCCACAACCCGGCTTCCGGATGCAACTCGGCCAGCGTTTCCGCCATCGCCAGACTTTCCCCAACCACGGTGCCGTCAGGCAATCGCAGGGCAGGGACAAGGCGGGCAGGGGCGAGGGGTTTCATATCCTCGGCCATGGTGCCCGAATAAAGGCCGATCATATGGGAACGATAGGGCAGACCGAACTTTTCCAGCATCAGCCAGCCACGCATGGACCAGCTGGAAAACAAGCGGTCTCCGATAAACAAATCATAAGTCATACGGGAAGGATGGCGTGGCCGACCCGTTCAGTAAATCAGTGATTTGTGCGCGGTTGCATCACGGAAGATGATTGATCCGCCCAACGGACCAGTGTTTTCCGTTGTGCGTGATTTCGGTAACCGAAAGGTTGTCGATGCGATGGCTAAAAGCCTCTTGCGCGTCGACGTCCAGCGCCCTTTGGACCTGTGTCAGGATCACGCCAAAATGCGCTACGACCACGATATCGCACCCGCTGTGTTGCGTGATCAGTTCGTCAACGGCTGCGTTGACGCGTCCGCGAACCTCGTTCCAGCTTTCCCCGTTGGTGGGGCGTACGTCGCCGGGGTTGTCCCAATATGCGAATGCAAGCTCGGGGTCTTCGGCCTCGATCTCTTTGAAGGCACGCAACTCCCACGTGCCGAAATTGATTTCGCGCAGCGCGGGTCGATGCGGTAGTCGCTGGCGGCGGCCCTGTATGGCCGAGGCGGTATCTGCGGCCCGGCTCAGATCAGAGGAAACAACAAGTGCCTTTGCGGGTAGGTGATCATGCAAGCGGGCAACGGCTGCGCGGTCGCTCAGATCGGCGGGAAGGTCGGACCAACCGACCATCGTTTTGGCATGAGTTGGGCCATGACGCACAAGATGCAGACGTGTCAATCCACTTGTCCCTTCAATACAATTGGCAATCCGGCCGTTACCTGCACCACCAGATCGGCCTCGGCGGCCAATGCGATGTTCAGCCGTCCCTGCGCTTCGCGAAACCGGCGGGACAGCGCGTTGTCAGGGACGATCCCTTGTCCAACCTCGTTCGAGACGATGACGACCTGTGCGGAACACAGGCGTAGCGATTGTAAAAGCGCGCTTTGCGTCTGTTCCAGATCGTTTTCTGCAAGCAGGTGATTGGTCAGCCACATGGTGGCACAGTCGATCAGACAGACAGAGTTCGGGGGCAAATCCGCCAATGTCGGGCCAAGGTCAAACGGTGCCTCGATCGTCTTCCAGTCTTCGCCCCGTTGGGAAACATGGCGCTGGACCTTATCTTGCATCTCGTCATCAAACACTTGTGATGTTGCAAGATAAACCCTCTTTTTTCCTGATGAAACAACAAGATGTTCGGCAAAAGCCGACTTGCCCGAGGCCGCGCCGCCCAACACAAAGGTTAAATCCGGACTCACGATAATTACCTTCCATGTGATCCACCCGGTTTTGTTTTGCGTATCGTTCATAGGTCGGCAAAGCAACCCCGGCCCGCGCCTGTGAAAAGGGGAGATTTCAATGGCACTGGACAATGCGAACGACTTCTCGATGTCCCGGAGGGCAATGAAAGCCGAGCTTCTGGACGCGGAAACCGAATTAAAGTTGGCATATGCGTGGCGGGACGACCGCGATGAACAGGCCCTTCACCGATTGATCACGGCCTATATGCGGCTGGCCATTTCGATGGCGGCCAAGTTCAAACGCTATGGGGCGCCGATGAATGATCTGATCCAGGAAGCCGGGTTAGGCTTGATGAAAGCCGCCGACAAGTTCGACCCCGATCGGGGCGTGCGGTTTTCGACTTATGCGGTCTGGTGGATCAAGGCGAGCATTCAGGACTATGTGATGCGCAACTGGTCAATGGTGCGCACCGGGTCCACGTCTTCGCAAAAATCCCTGTTCTTCAACATGCGACGTGTGCAGGCCCGGCTAGAGCGTGAGGCCGCGTCCGATGGCATGGATCTTGACCGTCATCAATTGCATCAGATGATTGCCGCAGAGATCGGCGTTCCGCTGCGGGACGTGGAAATGATGGAAGGTCGTTTGTCCGGCTCCGATTTCTCGTTAAATGCCGTTCAATCGGCAGATGAAGACGGCCGGGAATGGATCGACGCGCTGGAAGATGAGCGCGAACAAGCCGCTGAAGCTGTCGAAAACAGTCACGATACCCAGCAATTGCGTGAATGGCTGGTGACGGCAATGCAGGCTTTGAATGATCGCGAGAGGTTCATTGTCCGCGAACGCAAGCTGCGCGAACCCGCCCGAACGCTGGAAAGCCTAGGGCAGGAACTTAGCCTGTCCAAAGAACGCGTGCGTCAGCTTGAGGCTGCGGCTTTTGTGAAAATGCGCAAGAACCTTGAAGCCCAATCGCGTGAGGTGCAACACTTCATCGCATGAAACATCTTGCGATTCTGCTTTGTGTACTGGTGGTTATGGCCAACTCTGGCCATGCCGATGAGTTGATACCCGACGACGCTGTGTCTGCGATGACGTCTGCGGACGTCGTCATATTAGGCGAAATTCACGACAACCCGCAGCACCACATAATTCAGGCCGAGGCGTTGAAGGCCATCAATCCCTCGGCGGTTGTCTGGGAAATGGTGACTGAAGAAGGTGCTCAGAGATTGGCGGACAAGGCCATTTCCGATCCGGAAGAGCTTGCCAGAATTCTGAAGTGGCTCGAATCCGGTTGGCCGCCGCTTAGCATGTACTACCCGGTCTTTCAGGCCTCAGACGCGCCGGTTTACGGTGCCATGGTTCCGCGTGCGGCGGCCCGAGCGGCTATGGAACGCGGCGCTGCGACGGCCCTAGGCGCAGATGCTGCGCGATATGGTCTGACCGTCCCCTTGCCACGGGATGAGCAGGCGGCGCGCGAAGCCGATCAGCTGGCCGCCCATTGCAATGCGATACCCGAAACCGCCTTGTCGCAACTGGTCGCAATCCAACGGTTGCGGGATGCGGTTCTAACAAGGGCCATATTGCGCGCGGCGGCTGATACCGGCGGACCTGTTGCAGTGATCACTGGCAATGGTCATGCCCGTAAGGACAGAGGGATTCCAACCTTTCTGTCCCGGCTACGCCCCGGTTTAAAAGTTTTCGTGCTGGGTCAGTCCGAGGATGGCGTCATCGACGGTGAGTTCGACGCTGTGATCGACAGCCCCGGCATCGAACGTGAAGACCCTTGTCTGGCGTTTGAGACACAGAATTAACCGCTGGAACTGTCCGTTGGCCTTGCCTAATGTCGGGCCGACCGGGACGGGAAGGGCACAATATGCTGGCATCGAAACGCATTCTTCTAATCATCGGCGCTGGAATCGCGGCCTATAAGTCGCTGGATCTGATCCGGCGGCTTAAAGAACGTGGTGCTTCGGTAACACCGGTTCTAACAGGCGCGGCAGAAGAGTTCGTAACCCCGCTGTCGGTCTCGGCGCTGGCTGGAGAGAAGGTTTATCGCGATCTGTTCGACCTGACGGATGAGGCCGAGATGGGCCATATTCAGCTGTCGAGGTCCGCCGACCTTATCGTGGTCGCACCGGCAACGGCGGACATGATGGGAAAGATGGCGGCTGGGCTGGCCAACGATCTGGCCTCGACGCTGCTGATGGCGACAGATACCCCGGTTTTGTGCGCTCCGGCGATGAACGTTCGCATGTGGGATCACCCGTCAACACAGCGCAACCTCAAGCAATTGCAAGAAGATGGCATCCGGTTTGTCGGACCCAATGAGGGTGACATGGCTTGTGGAGAGTACGGCCCAGGTCGAATGTCGGAGCCTCTTGAGATTGTGGCCGCGGTCGAGGCGCAACTTGGCAACGGTCCGCTAAAGGGCAAGCGCATTCTGGTCACCTCCGGCCCGACACATGAACCGATCGACCCTGTGCGCTACATCGCCAACCGGTCCTCGGGCGCGCAGGGCACCGCGGTGGCACGGGCGTTGTCTGCGCTGGGCGCTGATGTGGTTTTTGTTACCGGCCCTGCCGATGTTTCGCCGCCCGAAGGTGTGCAGGTGATCCGCGTGGAAACCGCGCAGCAGATGTCTGACGCGGTCGACGCTGCACTGCCGGTAGATGCGGGTGTGTTTGCTGCTGCGGTTGCGGATTGGCGCATGGCGGCTGCTTCGGACAAGAAGCTTAAGAAAAGCCGCGATGGTCTTCCGGTGCTTGAGTTTGCTGAGAACCCAGACATCCTCAAACGCGTGTCTAGGCTGGATGCGGGGCGGCCGACGTTGGTAGTTGGCTTTGCCGCAGAAACTGACAACGTGCTTGAACACGCGACCGCAAAACGTGCGCGAAAAGGTTGTGATTGGATCGTCGCCAATGATGTCAGCCCGGCGACCGGCATCATGGGGGGCTCGGAAAACGCGGTTACCCTGATCTCGGACGATGGGGCTGAAGAATGGCCGCGTATGGGCAAGGATGCCGTGGCGCAACGTCTGGCGCAAAAGATCGCCGACGCTTTGGCAAGCTGAACAAGAGGTGCAGTGATGGTAGCAATTCGTGTGATCCGCGAAGACGGGGCTGATCCGGCCATCGCTTTGCCGTCTTATGAAACGACCGGAGCGGCGGGGGCGGACGTCCGGGCAAACCTGCCCGATGGCGCGCCTATCACGCTGGCGCCGGGACAACGCGCCTTGGTCCCCACGGGGTTACGGATCGAGATCCCAAACGGGTACGAGGTGCAGGTTCGACCCCGGTCTGGCCTTGCGCTGAAACACGGGATTACCCTGCCTAATACGCCCGGCACGATCGACAGTGACTATCGCGGCCCGCTGGGGGTGATTCTGCTGAACGCCGGTCAGGAAAGTTTTGAGATTGCGCATGGTGAACGCATCGCGCAACTGGTCGTCGCCCCAGTCGTGCAGGCTGCGTTTGAACCCGTTGAGGTGCTCAGCGACACAGATCGCGGCGCAGGCGGTTTTGGCTCGACTGGACGCGGTTGATGCTTCTAGTTCTGATCCTTGCCGGTGCTCTGTGGGGCATTGGGTACGTAGCGGGGGTGTCCCGAACTGCTCGCTCCGTGTCGGTCAGCGTTTTGCTGATCGGAGTACTTGTTATCCAACTGACGTTGCCGGGTGGGCACCCGCTGCGCGAGGCAACCGGCGGGTCTGCGGCATTGTGGTTGATCCTGGGGGGCGCAGCGGTTTTGGTATTGAGCTATGGCAAGGTGCTCAAAACGCTGCGCAACCGTGCCGCGCCACAGCCAGCCGAGGAAACCGCGATGCAGTCTGACAAGTTCTCTGAGATCGAGTTGGAGCGGTATGCCCGCCACATCGTCCTACGCGAACTGGGCGGGCCGGGGCAGAAAAAGATGAAACAGGCCCGTGTGCTGGTGATCGGCGCGGGCGGTCTTGGTGCGCCTGCATTGCAGTATCTTGCGGCGGCTGGGGTGGGCACCATCGGCGTGATCGACGACGATATTGTTGAAAACGCCAATCTGCAGCGGCAGGTGATCCATCGCGACGCCGATATCGGGATGCCTAAAGTTTTCTCGGCCCAGCAGGCCATGCAGGCCCAGAACCCAAACGTCGTTGTCCTGCCTTACCATCGCCGCCTGACCGATGAAATCGCAGCGGACCTGTTCGACGATTTTGACCTGATCCTCGACGGGACCGACAATTTCGACACACGCTATTTGGCCAATCGCACTGCGGTGGCGCTGGGTAAACCGCTGATTTCGGGTGCTCTGTCACAATGGGAAGGCCAACTGAGCGTCTTTGACCCGGCCAACGGTGCCCCGTGTTATCAGTGTATCTTCCCCGAGGCCCCGGCTCCTGGCTTGGCCCCATCGTGTGCCGAGGCCGGTGTCATTGGCCCGTTGCCCGGCGTGGTGGGCTCGATGATGGCGGTTGAGGCGATCAAAGTAATCACGGGCGCCGGGCAGGCGCTGCGCGCCGAAATGCTGATCTATGACGCGCTTTATGGCGAAAGCCGCAAGATCACACTGACCCGACGCTCAGATTGCCCCATATGCGGAGCAGAAGACGCTTAGGGCAATCGTCGCGCCAGCATTGCAGTAGAATTTCGATGTATTGCAGGCACGGCCTCTGGACCATTCCACCCCGCCTCCCTAGCTTGACCAGCAAAGGAGATGCGCATGACCAATCCGATCCTGTCCGACTGGACCACCCCATTTGAAATCGCGCCATTCGCCCGGATTTCGGATGACGATTTCGCCCCTGCTTTGGAACAGGCGATGGCAGCCCATAACGCGCAGATCGACGCGATTGCAAACAACCCCGAACCGGCCAGTTTTGCCAATACAATCGAGGCACTTGAAGCGGCCGGAGAGCAGATGGACAAGGTTTTGTCTGTCTTTTTCACCGTTGCTGGGGCTGACAGCAACCCGGCGCGGGAAGAGCTGCAGCGTGCATTTTCGCCCAAACTGTCGGCGCATTTTTCAGGGATTTCTTCGAACAAAGCACTGTTTCAGCGGGTCGCGGACCTGTGGGCGCGCAAGGATCAGTTGAAGCTGACCGACGAACAAGCCCGCGTTCTGATGTTAACGCATCGTGGTTTCGTGCGTGCAGGTGCCGCATTGGATGGCGACGATGACACCCGCATGCAGGAGATCAAGTCGCGCCTTGCCTCGCTGGGGACTTCGTTCACCCAAAATCTTCTGGCGGACGAACGGGAATGGTCAATGGACTTGTCCGAAGATGATTTGGAAGGGTTGCCGGAATTCGTTGTGGATACGGCACGGGCCGCCGGGGATGAGAAGGGGGCTGATGGACCTGTCGTCACTCTATCCCGGTCGCTGATCGTTCCGTTTCTGCAATTCTCTCCCCGCCGGGATTTGCGAGCGAAAGCCTACCGCGCCTGGACAGCACGCGGGGCCAATGGCGGTGAAACGGACAACCGCGAGATTGCTGCCGAGATCCTGAGCCTACGCGAAGAGCGGGCCAAGCTTTTGGGCTATTCCAGTTTCGCGGACTACAAGTTGGAAACCGAAATGGCTCGAACGCCAGACCGTGTTAGCGATCTATTGATGCAGGTTTGGGAACCGGCAAAAAAGCGGGCGGACGCGGATGCAGAAATCCTGACCACCATGATGCAGGAGGATGGCGTGAATGGCCCGCTCGAGGCTTGGGACTGGCGCTACTACGCCGAAAAACGCCGCAAGGCCGAACATGATTTGGATGAGGCAGCGCTGAAACCTTACCTGCAGCTTGATCGCATGATCGAGGCTGCCTTTGCCTGTGCCAACAGGCTATTCGGGCTAGAGTTCACCCCGCTGGACGTGCCGCTTTATCACCCCGATTGCCGGGCTTGGGAGGTGACGCGCGACGGGCAGCATATTGCGGTTTTCATTGGCGATTACTTTGCGCGTGGGTCCAAGCGCTCGGGCGCATGGTGCAGCGCCATGCGGGGTCAGGCAAAGTTCCCCAAGGAACAGGCCCCAATCGTGATCAACGTCTGCAATTTTGCCAAAGGTGACCCCGCGCTGCTGTCGTATGACGATGCGCGCACGCTATTCCACGAGTTTGGCCATGCCTTACATCAGATGTTGTCCAACGTGACCTACGAAAGCATCTCGGGCACCAGCGTTGCACGTGATTTCGTAGAACTTCCCAGTCAGCTCTATGAACACTGGCTGGAGGTACCCGAGGTCCTGGCGGAATTTGCGACCCATGTTGAAACCGGTGAGCCGATGCCTCAAGACATGCTGGACAAGGTATTGAAGGCGGCGAATTTCGATCAAGGGTTCCAGACCGTGGAATACGTGGCCTCGGCACTGGTTGATCTCGCGTTCCATGATGGCGCAGCACCATCTGACCCGATGGCAAAACAGGCCGAGGTACTGGCCGGTATCGGAATGCCAAAAGCCATTGGTATGCGCCATGCGACACCGCATTTTGCGCATGTCTTCGCGGGCGACGGCTATAGTTCTGGCTACTACAGCTACATGTGGTCCGAGGTCATGGATGCAGACGCATTTGCTGCATTCGAAGAAGCCGGCGGAGCCTTTGATGCGGAACGGGCAAAGGCCCTAGAGGACAATATTTTATCCACAGGCGGGTCCCGCGAAGCCGAAGACCTGTATCTTGCGTTCCGCGGACGTTTGCCAGGGGTCGAAGCGCTGTTGAAAGGCCGCGGGCTAGTCGCGGCCTGACCGGATCAGTAGCCCAGATGGCGGTCAACGAGGTGCAGGAAGGGCTTTCCTTCCTCGCCTCGGATAATGTTCTCACAGATCACCTGGGCTGCGGTCGCCGGGCGGGTTTCCGAAGCGATATGCGGCGTGACAGTCACGTTGGGATGCGCCCAGTAGGGGTGCTCTGACGGCAGGGGTTCCACGCGAAACACGTCTAGCGTGGCGTGGCTAATGTGCCCCGAATTCAGCGCGGCCAGCAGTGCATCGTCGTCGATCAATGGTCCGCGCCCGGGGTTGATGATCCGCGCGCCCTTGGGCAGCAAGGCCAGAGTGTCCGCATTCAGTGCATTCACCGTCGCCGGTGTATCGGGCAACAATAGAACCACGATCTCGGCACTAGATAAAGCGGTACGCAAGCCGTCAGTGCCGTGCAGGCAGGTCACGCCGGGGATGTCCTTTGCGGTTCTGCTCCAACCCGTGACTTTGAAATTCAGCGCGGCCAGCGCCGTTGCGGCGGCTTCTCCTAATGCACCAAGGCCCAGCACACACACATCCCGCTCGCTGGCAAGCGGCGGGGCGTCAGGTGTCCAGACACCGTCCTGCACCGTGATGTAGCGGTCCATGCCCAGATGATAGCGCAGCACCTGACCGACGACCCATTCCGTCATGCCGTGCTTTAGCCCGTGGTCAACCATCCTGGCCAACGGCACGGTCAGCGTTTCGTTGCCCGCGATTTTTTCAACACCGGCCCAAAGGCTCAGAACCGCCTTCAATCGTGTGTAGGGTGAAAAATCCAGCAACCCGCTTGTTGGTGCATAAACGACGTAGTCGACCTGGTCAGGCTCAAACTCAGTTGCCAGACGGAAGTCCAGATTGGCCTGCGACAGCCCTTTTGTAAGCAGAGGTTCATACACCGGCCATTGTTCTGGGCGCGCGGAAAACAGGACGTTTACGGGCATGATGGGCCTTTCAATTCAGCGGGGGCGGTGAATATGCGCGCTTTGAACAATGCCGAAGGCAGCCATCAGAACCAGCATGGCGGACCCGCCGTAGCTGACCATCGGCAGGGGTACGCCCACAACCGGCGCAAGGCCCATGACCATGGACATATTGACCGCAAAGAACAGGAAGAAGTTGAGCGCAACGCCCAAGGTGACCAGGGATGAGAACCGGTCCTTTGTCGCCAAAGCCGTGACCATACAAAAGATAATAATCAGGGCGTAAAGGGTCAGCAAAGTGATGCCTCCGACAAACCCGAATTCCTCGGCCAGCGTGGTAAAGATGAAGTCCGTGTGCTTTTCGGGCAGGAAGTTCAGGCGCGACTGTGTCCCTTGCATGAACCCGCGCCCGTTCCAGCCGCCTGACCCCAGCGCGATTTTCGACTGGGTAATGTGATAGCCTGCACCCAGCGGATCGGTGGAGGGATCAAGGAAGGTATCTATTCGGCGGAACTGGTAATCCTTGAGCAACTGCCACTCGGTGCCCCGGCTGTTGAACACGGTGGCAATTAGGCCGACCACCGCCGCGATAACGGCGGCGAAATAAGCCCAGTGCACACCAGCCAGGAACATCAGTCCCCCGCCCGCCGCCAACAACAGGATCGAGGTGCCCAGATCGGGTTGTTTTAGGACCATAGCCGTAGGGATCAGGATCAGGATGACCGGTATAAGCACCCAGAGCGGTCGCGATGTCTTATGAGACGGCAACCAATCGTAGTAGGCAGCCAGAACCATGACCAGCGCAATCTTCATGACTTCGGAAGGCTGGAGCCTCATGAAACCAAGGTCGATCCAACGCTGCGCACCCATGCCGATGGTGCCGAAGAGTTCCACAAAAATTAGCAGAACGATCGAGCCGAGATAGGCCAAGACGGACATGTTGCGCCAGAACCAGATCGGTACCAACGCGATGATGAACATAACGGTCAATCCCAGTCCGAACCGCTCAATCTGGGGTTCGGCCCAGGGCATCCAGGACCCGCCCGCGACCGAATACAGCATCAGGAATCCGGCGCTGGCGACGCTGATCAGCAACAAAGTCAGCGGCCAGTTCATGTAGAGGAACTTGCGAAACCCCGTTGGCGTGGATTTGACGGCGTACTCAAGATAGCTCATGCGCGGTCCTTTTCATCAGGTCGCGCTTTGGGGCGGCGGTCGCCCTCAAGCCGTTTTTGTTGTTCCTTGATGCGGTCACGATCTGCAACCGGATAAGCCTCGAGCGGTGGCGTGCCGTTGTACAGAGCCTGCAGCATGATATCCCGCGCGACCGGGGCCGCTGCCTTGGATCCGCCACCGCCGTGTTCCACCACCACTGCCACGGCGTATTTCGGATTGTCGTACGGCGCATAGCTGACGAACAGCGCGTGGTCGCGCCGTTCCCACGGCAGGTCTTCGTTGCGGATTACGCCAGCCGCGCGTTCGGCCTTGGTGATGTTGCGCACCTGGCTGGTCCCTGTCTTACCGGCCATGCGGAATTCATCATTGATGATGCGGCTGCGATAGGCGGTGCCAGCCCTATCGTTTGAGACCGAGAACATCGCTTTGCGCACCTGATTCAGGTTGTACGGGTTGACGTCCAGCGGCTCACCTGCTCCTGACGGTTCCTCGACGCCATTGACGGAGCGCACCAAACGTGGCTTCACGGCCCGGCCTGTAGCGATCCTTGCCGTCATGACCGCAAGCTGCAGGGGAGAGGCCAGCATGAACCCTTGCCCGATCGAGGCATTTGCGGTGTCGCCCACCAGCCAACCTTCACCGTGGACCCGCTCTTTCCATTCCTGATTGGGGGCCAAACCGGCAGCGACAGCTGACATCGGGATGTCATGTTTTACGCCCAGCCCGAACTTACGCGCCATGTCCGAGATATTGTCGATGCCGGTGCGCACCGCCACATCGTAGTAGTAGACATCACAGCTGCGCTTAAGCGACAGATTGAGATCCACAGTCCCATGCCCGCCACGCTTCCAGCAATGGAAGCGGCGACTGCCGACCTTCAGGTGCCCGGGGCAATAGACGGTGTTGCCGGGACCAACAACTCCGGCCTCAAGCGCGGCAAGTGCGGTGATCATCTTGAAGGTTGAGCCGGGCGGATAGGTGCCCTGTACCGTCTTGTTTGCCAGCGGGCGGTAGTTATCTTCAGTCAATGCCCGGTAGTCCGCGACCGATATCCCGCGCACGAATAGGTTCGGGTCGAAACTGGGGGCAGAACTGATGGCCCGGATATCCCCGGTTTCGCAGTCGATGACGACTGCAGCCGCGCTTTCACCGGCCAGGCGCGCTTGGGCGTATTGCTGCAGGTCCGCATCAACGGACAATTGCAGATCGGCCCCTGCCTCGCCTTCTTGCCGGTCAAGCTCGCGCATGATGCGGCCTGTAGCGTTGACCTCGACACGTTTTGCGCCAGCTTTTCCGCGCAGGCTGATTTCCTGTTTGGACTCCAGACCGACCTTGCCGATCTGGAACCGGGGGATACGCAGCACCGGTTCGGGATCTTCGATCAGGCTGAGATCATAGTCACTGACCGGCCCGACGTAACCAACGACATGAGCGAAATCCTCGTAGCGGGGATACTGACGGGCCATGCCCACCTCAGGCGTAACGCCGGGCAGGGCGGGCGCATTGACAGCGACCTTGGAGATATCCTCCCACGTGACCTGATCGGCCAGTGTGACTGGCAGGAACGGGGCAGAACGGCGCATCTCGGTCTTGGCGCGATTAATCTCTTCCTGAGTCAGCGGGATAAGCTCTGAAAGTTTGGCGATGACTTTGTCGACGTCGCCCGCATCTTCGCGGACCATAACAATACGATACGACTGCGTGTTTTGTCCGATGATCTGGCCGTTGCGGTCATAGATGCGCCCGCGCGTTGGCGGGATCAGGCGAATGTTGATCCGGTTTTCTTCGGCCAGCAGACGGTACTCGTCAGCCTGATCCACTTGCATAAAGCGCATTCGCGCTGCCAGGCCGCCGATAAACGCAGTCTGCAACCCGCCCAGGATCAACGCGCGGCGCGGCAGGCGTTTATAGGCCAATCCTTGCGCTTTGGGATTGCGTTGTTTCATGCCCGGGCCCCTCTTGTGCCGGGGTCCGACACTGATACGCGCCGAACGCCGAGCACATTCTGGCTGAGAAGAACGACCAGAGGATAAACCGCAATTGTCAGAACCACTTGTATCACCACAGGACCCAACGCCGCTTGCTGTACCGATAGAATAGCAAGAATGACACGGTTCAAGATGAAAATTCCCGCGATCACCACAGCGGCCGTTGTCCATTCAGCCATAAACCCGGCGTCGCGCATTCCGGGCGCGGCCGAGCGCAGATACGACGATCCTAAAACCACAAGTGCTGCCAGCAGGCCGGGAGGTCGTTGCAGCAGCAAATCGGCCATCAGCATCACCGCAGCAACCAGAAAAATGGGAACGTATTCCGGTCGGCGAAGAACCCAGGCGAACGTTAACGCAATAAGCATGTCCGGAAACGGCCACCGGTCCGGCTTTGTATCCAGAGGCAGAAGATGCAGGAACATAATCAGTAACGCCAGAAACACGTACAAACAGCGTTTGAGCCAAAGATGCGAGGTTTGCCTATCCATCGCCGACCTCCGGTGGGGTCAGGGCAGCCTCGGGTTGCCGTGGGCCCACGATGCCGCCAGGATCCGAGATCACCGGGGCCAAGTGGAAGCGCAGAACGCGAAGGAATTCCAGTCGTTCAAAATCTGCGGAGAGGCGCACCCGCAAACGCCCGCCTGGGTCTTCAGTGATCTGCCCGATCAGCAACCCTCCGGGGAACACGCCGCCATCACCCGAGGTTACAACGCGGTCGCCGGGACGTACCAGTTCGCGGTTTTCCAGAAACTCCACCGACGGGGATTGCGTGTTGTCGCCGGTGATCAGAGCGGTTTGGCCAGACGGTTGAATTGTGGCAGGAATTGCACTGGATGCATCTGTCATCAGGATGACACGCGCGGTGTCGGGGCCAACGCCCGAGATACGCCCGACGACGCCAATCCCGTCCATGGTGGCCCAGCCGTCCCTGATCCCATCCCTTTCACCCACGTTCAGCAGGACCGACTGGCGGAAGGGCGAGCCGCTATCGGCCATGACCACCCCGGTGATATAGGTCAGGCGCGGATCAAGACGCACGTTGTTCAGGTCCAGAAGCCGGGCATTTTCCTGCTCCAGCTGCAACGCGGCCTCTTTCCAGGCGCGCATGATGCGCAATTCGCTGCGCAATTCCTGGTTCTGATCACTCAGCCGTTGGTAACTTTGGAAATCGCGCACCAGATTGACGGCGGCGGTGACAGGAACCATGGCCCATTCCATCGACGGCACAACACTGTCCACGACCTGTGCACGAAACCGTTCCACGCGCGGGCTGTCGATCCGCCAGATCAGAAAGATGCCTAGCAGACACAACACAACAATCCCCAGCAACAGGCGGCGCAAGGGGGTTGTGTATTCATCGCGCTGTGATCGGTCTTTTGCCACAGGACTCCTTCCCGTGCTGCTCGTGCCGAATTTACCCAATGTAGTAAAGGGTGCGCGCCTTAGCTTTCGTAGTCAATCGCGTGGCGCAGTTGTTTTTCGTATTCCAGCGCCTTGCCGGTGCCCAAAGCCACACAATTAAGGCTTTCGTCGGCTATCGACACGGCCAAGCCGGTCTGTTCGCGCAGGGCAAGGTCCAGATCGCCCAACAGTGCACCGCCGCCGGTCAGCATCACGCCCCGGTCCACGATATCAGCCGCCAGATCAGGCGGAGTGGTTTCCAGTGCGGTCATTACCGCCTCGCAAATCTGCTGGACGGGTTCGGACAGCGCCTCGGCCACTTGGGCCTGGCTGATTTCAATTTCCTTGGGCACACCATTCAGCAAGTCGCGTCCGCGAATGTGCATCGACTGGCCGCGGCCGTCGTCGGGCATGCGCGCAGTGCCGATGGTGGTCTTGATCCGCTCGGCCGTGGATTCACCGACAAGCAAGTTCTGCTGGCGGCGCAAGTACGAGATGATCGCCTCATCCATACGGTCACCACCGACGCGGACCGAGCGGGCATATACGATGTCACCTAACGACAGAACAGCAACCTCGGTGGTACCACCGCCGATATCGACAACCATGTTGCCGGTCGGGTCGGTGATGGGCATGCCTGCACCAATCGCGGCTGCAATAGGTTCGGCAATCAGACCGGCGCGGCGGGCGCCTGCGGACAGAACCGACTGACGGATCGCGCGTTTTTCAACAGGGGTCGCGCCATGGGGAACGCAGACGATGATCTTGGGCTTCGAGAAAGTTGAACGCTTGTGCACTTTGCGGATGAAGTGCTTGATCATTTCCTCTGCCGTATCAAAGTCGGCAATCACGCCTTCGCGCATTGGGCGGATGGCTTCGATCGATCCAGGGGTCCGGCCCAGCATCAGCTTGGCGTCTTCGCCAACAGCCAGAACCTTTTTTACGCCGTCCTTGACGTGATACGCCACCACGGAGGGTTCAGACAGGATAACACCGCGACCCTTGACGTAAACCAGCGTGTTCGCTGTACCAAGGTCGATAGCCATGTCCGCTGTGAACAGGCCGCCCAGATTGCCAAAGATCCCCATATTTTTTCCTGATCCTGTATGTCAGTTTTCTACTGCCCGCGACTCGACGGTTCCGGGACGGATGACTTATAGGGTGCCAACTCGCCCGGTAAAAGGGCTGATTCCGCGACAATCAGCACCTTTCCGCCTTAATTGCAGGGACTTTAGAAGGCATCATGCTCTCATATCAACATATTTACCACGCAGGTAACCTTGCGGACGTCCATAAGCACGCAATTTTGGCAGAAACGCTGGCCTATCTGACCCAAAAGGACAAACCGCTAAGCTACATCGAAACCCATTCGGGGCGGGGGTTGTACCAGTTGGACTCGGATCAGGCCGTTCAGACCGGTGAAGCAGCTGCGGGAATTGAACGTGCGTTGACCGAAGGCTGGTTTGACGCCGATCATCCCCTGAGCAGGGCCATCGCCGCTGTGCATGATCGGCATGGCAAAACGGCGTATCCGGGGTCGCCGCTGATCGCGGCGAATCTTTTGCGCCCGCAGGACAAGATGCACCTTGCTGAATTGCATCCGCAGGAATACCGCGCGCTGTCTGACGCCATGATCACGACCGGTGCCCGGACCTATCAGCAGGATGGCTTTGAACTGGCCCAGTCCCTGCTGCCGCCAACGCCGCGCCGTGGCGTTTTGCTGATTGATCCAAGTTATGAGGTCAAATCCGATTATGACAGGCTGCCCGGCATCATCGCTTCGCTGAATCGGAAATGGAACGTGGGTGTGATCGCGCTGTGGTATCCGATATTGGCCAATGGACGGCATCAGGCCATGCGCAACGCTTTGGCGAAACGGGATTTCCCCAAGGTTCTGCACCACGAGGTCCACTTTCCGGCTGCGCGTGAAGGGCACGGAATGGTTGGATCGGGAATGTTTGTTGTGAACGCGCCCTATGGTCTGAACGAGTGCGCCAAATCGTTGGACGGCCTGTTCGGCAAACTGCGCGGATGAGCAATCAGTGATCACATGGGGTTTTCCTAAAGTATGCCACGCAGGTGAAAAATCTGCTGTGACAGCAATGGATTTGCAGGAAAAACCGTTTTTTCAAAGCCGGGCCCTTGATTTCCGGCGGTGATCTCGTAAATAAGCTGTCATACATGACAACAAACGGGAATCGGATTGCTTCGATGGACTTCCTAAGCCGCCATATCAGTGACTTTCACCTGAGTTACTGGGAAACCTTGATCAACGACTGGTTCTTCGTCTTCGCCATGGCCTTTCTGGCCTTCGAATTGATCCGATACGCAGTCGTTAAAAAACTGAACTGGAAGATGATGGGTGACACCGTCACCAATTTCATTACGCTCGTTTTCTTCATCGGTATCAGCTTTGTTCTGTTGGCTGGTTTCTATATCGGTGCCTATGTCTGGGCTTCGCAATTTGCCGTGTTCGATATTCCGACAACATGGGCTTCGTTCATCATCGTGCTGATCCTTGCAGACCTGGCCTATTACTGGGAGCATCGGATTCTGCACCGGATCAACTTCCTCTGGGCAACGCATTCGGTTCACCATAGCTCTCCCTTCTTCAATATATCAGTGGCTTATCGCCATGGTCCGCTGGATGGCTTCTGGCCGTTGTTTTTCCACTTGCCGCTTGTGCTTTTGGGGTTCAACCCATTCATGGTGCTGGTCGCGGAACTGCTGGTGCAGCTGTATCAGACGGCCCTGCATACCGAAGTTATCAAAAAGCTGTGGCGCCCGATTGAATACATCTTCAACACGCCGTCGCATCACCGCGTTCACCATGGATCAAACCCGAAATACCTGGACAAGAACTATGCTGGGATTCTGATCATCTGGGACCGCATGTTCGGAACGTTCGAGGACGAAAAGGAAGAGGTGGTCTATGGCCTCGTCAAACCGATCGACTCGATCAATCCCTTCGTCGCCTTCCTTCACGGCTTTGCCCGCCTGTTCAAGGATGTCCGGAACATGCCGGGGTTCGGCAACAAGCTGGGTGTTTTCTTCGGACCTCCGGGCTGGCAGCCAAAGAACGGTCGCAAACAGAGTAAACCCGCTAAGTAGGGCGTAGGAGCGCAAAAGATGCCAAGCAACACACAACGCATCGTGGCGGCCATCGTTACGGCAGGTCTGTTTGTCGGAGGCGCCTGGGTCGCCTCGGGGTTCACCACAGATATTGACCAAGCAGCGGCTTCCACCACAGGGACTTCGCAAGACAAAGGTCTGACCGTCAATCTTCATGGTGCGCGCAGCACCAAGGGCAACGTGATTGTCATGGCCTTTGATCAGGCGACAGCCTTCGACAACATGGATTACACCAAAGCTGCTGGTTATCTTGAGGCACCAGCGTCCGAGGACCCGCTCCGCTTCGACTTTCACGACCTCGACAGCGGGTATTTTGCTGTTATCGCGTTTCACGACGAAAACGGGGATTATGATCTGAACTATGACGCGAACTACATACCAACCGAAGGGTATGCAGTATCGGGGCTGAACGATCTCAACGACACGCCGGTGTATGACTACTCGTTGATCGGGACAGAGAAGCCAGCAGATCTGACCTTGTTCTATTGGCCGTAAAGCGGCTGGAGATATTTGAGAAGGGGCGGTCGACAATCGACCGCCCCTTTTTTGTTCAAGTAAGATCTTTGTAGCTGATTTCCCGGGTATCTGCGCCCGGACCCGCCTTTTGACGGCGCACGATCAGGCGGTTCAGCGCGTGGATATACGCCTTGGCCGATGCCACAACCGTATCGGTGTTGGCGGATTGGCCGGTTGCGATCATGCCGTCCTCTTCCAGACGCACCGATACCGTGGCCTGCGCGTCCGTACCTTCAGTCACGGCGTGCACCTGATAAAGCTGCAGGTGCGCCGTATTCGGATGCACAACGCGAATGGCGCGGAAGGCAGCGTCGACCGGGCCGTCGCCTTGTTCGGTGGCGATGATTTCCTTGCCGCCCACTTCCATTTCGATAGTGGCTTCGGCTTTGCCGACGGTTCCGCAGGTAACCTTCATTGAAACCAGTTGCAGGTGATCGTTGCCGTCGTCATCATCCAGCGTCATCAACGCGATCAGATCGTCGTCGAACACTTCTTTCTTACGGTCGGCCAGTTCCTTGAACCGAACGAAAATGTCCTTGAGCTGGTTGTCACCAACCTCATAACCCAGCGTGTTCAGCTTATCACGCAGCGCCGCACGGCCCGAGTGCTTGCCCAGCGGCAAAGACGTGCCGGACAGACCGATGTCTTCAGGGCGCATGATCTCAAAGTTTTCGCGGTTCTTCAGCATGCCGTCCTGATGGATACCGCTTTCATGCGCGAACGCGTTCTTTCCGACGATGGCCTTGTTGAACTGCACGTTGAAGCCCGACACCGTCGCGACCCGGCGCGAGATATGCATGATCTTGGTCGTGTCGATGCCCGTATTCCAAGGCATGATGTCATTGCGGGTGCGCAGGGCCATCACCACCTCTTCCAGCGCGGTGTTACCGGCGCGTTCGCCAAGGCCGTTGATGGTACATTCAATCTGACGCGCACCACCCGCAACAGCAGCCAGCGAGTTTGCGGTCGCCAGGCCAAGGTCGTTGTGGCAGTGGGTCGCGAAGACCACTTCATCCGCGCCCGGAACCGTTTCGATCAGACGTTTGATCAGATCGGCAGACTCCATCGGTGCCGTGTAGCCGACCGTGTCTGGGATATTGATCGTCGTCGCACCGGCTTTGATCGCAATCTCGATCACGCGGCACAGATAATCCCATTCGGTCCGCGTCGCATCCATAGGCGACCACTGCACGTTTTCGCACAGATTGCGCGCATGGCTCACGGTTTCGTGGATTTTGTCGGCCATCTCGTCCTGTGTCAGGTTCGGGATGGCACGGTGCAGCGGCGAGGTGCCGATGAAGGTGTGGATGCGGCTTTTACCTGCATGTTTCACAGCTTCCCAACACCGGTCGATATCGGCGAAATTGGCGCGGGCCAGACCGCAGATGCGGCTGTTCTTTGACCGTTCGGCAATTTCGGACACGGCCTTGAAATCACCTTCGGAGGCGATGGGGAACCCGGCCTCGATGATATCGACGCCCATGTCGTCCAACAGCTCGGCAATCTCCAGCTTTTCCGAATGGGTCATGGTTGCGCCGGGGCTTTGCTCGCCGTCGCGCAGGGTTGTGTCAAAGATCAAGACACGGTCTTGGTCGGTCACATTGGTCATGGGAATCTCTTTCTTGTCTGTCCTAAAGCCTATGGCGCGCGGGCGTCCTCCTCTGAGCGGGCGCGCCGGATGGCACGCTCAGAGGCGGATTAGGATCAGTAGGCCACGCAGAGACGCACCGCGAAGGGCGGTGTCGGCAATCAGGATATCTGCGCGGTTGATCATGGGGTTGAGGTTATACATCGCGCGGCGGGAATGAAAAGAACGAATTTTCCTCCGGCATATGAAGAGATTTCTTTTTTCCCACATGTGTTGATCACGCATTGCCGACGGCTAGTTCAACCCGCATGGAAACAGCACTTATCATCGGCGCCTCGGGTGGGATCGGAGGTGCAATTGCCAACCGGCTTCGGCAACAGTCGGTCGACGTCACCACATTGTCCCGGTCACAGGACGGATTTGATTTGACCGACCCCGAGATCGTAGATCGGACGCTGGCGGGCGTTTCCGGTCCGTTCGACCTGATCCTGGTCGCGGCTGGCGCTCTTGAGGTTAATGGTGCCACCCCCGAGAAAACCATCAGACTGCTATCCGCTCCGGCGATGATGGATCAGTTCGCGCTGAATGCGGTCGGACCTGCGTTAGTTCTTGCGCATGCCGCGCGCTTGCTGCCGCGCGACCGGCGCGCCGTCTTCGCCGTGTTGTCTGCGCGAGTGGGGTCGATTGGTGACAACCGACTTGGTGGATGGATCAGTTATCGGACGTCCAAGGCGGCGCTGAACCAGATTGTCCGCACATCCGCGATCGAGCTTGCCCGGAGCCATAAACAGGCGATCTGTGTCGCCTTGCACCCCGGTACGGTCACGACAGCATTCACCCGGAAATATGTTGGGCGGCACCCTGCGGTTACGCCTGATGAGGCCGCCCGGAACCTGCTATCCGTATCAGCCGCGTTAAATGCGGCTGATACGGGTGGTTTTTTTGACTGGGCGGGAAAGCCAGTGCCCTGGTAGATTGATTACCCGTCAGAGGCGGATGTATCAGGCTCGGTTTCGGTATCCGTCGCGTCGGGCGCGCTTACGTTCTCACTGGGTAGGACGCCGTTTTCCCAAACGCCGGTTTCTTCCAGGCCGTTGGCATAACGCATCGTGCCATTGCCGTGGCGTTTGTTATCCAGAAAGGTGCCTTCGTACACGTCGCCGGTGGCATAGGTTGCCACACCCTGGCCACTGATTTTGCCTTCGGCCCAGCCGCCGGTATAGCTGAAACCGCGTGGGGTTTTTATAGTTCCCTCGCCGTGACGCTGACCGTCTTGGAAATCGCCTTCATAGGACGTTCCGTCCGGAAATGTCGCCTTGCCTTTGCCCTGACGCGCGCCATCTACCCAGTCGCCTTCGTAGCGATACCCGTTTGCGAATGTCAGAACGCCCGTGCCATGGCTCAGGCCATTCTTGAACTGTCCCTGGTAAACAACACCGTTGGGATACGTGGCCTTGCCGTTGCCCTCAAAGATGCCAGCCGTCCATTCGCCGTCATAGACGGTGCCATCCGGATAAGTCTGAACGCCTTTGCCATGCGGCAGATCTGCGCTGAAATCACCGGTATAGGTCGCGCCATCAGGATAGGTGACCTCACCCAGTCCTTCGATCTGGCCGTCCACCCATTCGCCGGTGTAATCAAACCCGTCGGTCCCAAGAAAGCGTCCTTTTCCGTGGCGGCGGTCATCGGCATATTCGCCCTCATAAGTCGCACCGTTGGCATAGGTGGCCTTGCCATTGCCCTGACGGCGGCCATCAACCAGATCGCCCTCGTAAAGGTCGCCATTGGCCTGCAACAAGCGGCCCTTGCCGGTCATGCGGTCCTGAGACCAATCACCGGTATATGTCATGCCATCCGGAACGGTCAGAGTACCCTGGCCATCGCGCAATCCGTTGTTGATTTGCCCTTCATAGACGCTGCCTTGCGTCGAGGTGATCTTGCCCTCGCCGTGCTTGACGCCATCCTTCCAGTCGCCATCGTAGACGTAACCGCTGGGGTCGGTCAGAACGCCTTTGCCGTGATAGCGGGCGTCGCTGAAGCTGCCTTCGTATCGGACGCCGTTGGTGTATATTGCAACTCCGGTTCCGTTGATCGACCCTTCGGCCCAATCCCCCTCATAGCTGCCTCCGTCGGGGTAGATGATCTTGCCCTGCCCCTCGGGTTGCCCCTTCGCGAACATCCCCTCGTAGACCGAGCCGTTGACATAGCGCGCTATGCCTTTGCCCTGAATTTCGCCTTCGACCCATTCGCCGACATATTCGAACCCGTTTGGCAGGCGGTAAGTGCCTTCGCCATGGCGCAGGCCGTTCAGGAATGTGCCCTCGTACACGCCGCCAACATCATCATCCGCAACGATGACCTGCCCGTCCTGCGCAAAGGCGGATGCGGCCAGCAAAGCCATCGCCGTGGCGGCCAAAGAAATGCGGATAGCGTTCATGGTTTTTCCTGCCTTGCCCGGTTGTCACGTTTTAAAGCAAAACTAAGATACCCGTGCGGACAGAGCAACGTGTTTTGCCGCATTTGACTTTCACTCGCGGTGCGATCTGCTAAATGGCATTAGGACTGACGAGGGCAAGAGGGCAGCATGGCCAACCGTTTCCGCATTACTCTGGCACAACTCAATCCCGTTGTTGGGGACATCCAAGGCAATTTGGACAAAGCGCTTGCGGCGTGGGAGCAGGGGCGCGAAGCTGGTGCCGACCTTGTGGCTTTCCCCGAAATGTTCATTACCGGTTACAACACCCAGGACCTGGTGATGAAGCCGGTGTTCCATCAAGCGGCCATGGCGGCGGTTCAGTCGCTGGCTGCGCAATGTGCCGATGGACCCGCCATAGCAATCGGTGGTCCGTGGACGGAAAACGGTAAACTTTTCAACGCCTACTTGATCCTCAAAGGGGGTCGCATCGGCAGCAAGGTGCTGAAACATCACCTGCCGAATGAAACCGTGTTCGACGAGGTACGCCTGTACGACGCGGGCCCGTTGGGGGGGCCGTACTCGGTTGGCAACTCGCGGATCGGTAGCCCGATTTGCGAAGACAGCTGGCACCCGGATGTTTCGGAAACACTGGAAGAGACCGGGGCCGAGTTTCTGCTGATCCCCAATGGTTCACCTTACTTCCGCAACAAATATGATGTGCGCCTGAACCATATGGTCGCCCGTGTGGTCGAGACCGGTTTACCGCTGATCTATCTGAACATGGTGGGCGGTCAGGACGATCAGGTCTTTGATGGCGCGACTTTCGGCCTGAATCCGGGCGGAGAACTGGCCTTTCGAATGCCGGTCTTCGATGAGGCCGTAACACATGTCGATTTGGAGCGCGGTGATGAAGGTTGGCGTATTGTGCCTGCTGAAGTTGTGCCGCAGCCGGATGAATGGGAGCAGGACTATCGCGCTATGGTCCAATCCCTGCGCGATTACATGGGCAAGACCGGGTTCAAAAAGGCGTTGTTGGGGCTGTCGGGTGGAGTGGACTCGGCGTTGGTCGCGGCAATTGCCGTTGACGCAATCGGTGCGGAAAACGTCCGTTGCGTGATGCTGCCGTCGGAATACACCAGCCAGGCCTCGCTGGATGACGCCGAAGCCGTCGCCAAGGCGCTGGGCGTGCATTACGACTATGTTCCGATTTCGGACAGTCGGGCGGCGGTAACAGACACTCTGGCCCCGTTGTTTGCAGGGCGCGAGGCGGATTTGACCGAGGAAAACGTCCAATCCCGCCTGCGCGGTTTGCTGCTGATGGCGATCTCAAACAAGTTTGGTGAAATGCTGCTAACCACGGGCAACAAGTCCGAGGTAGCAGTGGGTTATGCGACCATCTATGGCGACATGAATGGCGGTTATAACCCGATCAAGGATCTGTATAAAACGCGCGTGTTCGAAACATGCCGCTGGCGCAATGCCAATCACCGTGACTGGATGATGGGCCCCGAAGGTGAGGTGATCCGACCGTCGGTCATTGATAAACCCCCCAGTGCTGAGCTGCGCGAAGACCAGAAAGACAGTGACAGCCTGCCGGACTACCCGGAACTGGACGCGATCCTGGAAATCCTGGTCGACCGCGATGGCTCGATCGCTGATTGCGAAGCGGCAGGATTCGAAGCAGGTGTGGCCCGCCGCGTAGAGCATCTGATCTATATCAGCGAATACAAGCGGTTTCAGTCCGCGCCAGGTACGCGCTTGACCAAGCGAGCCTTCTGGCTGGACCGCAGATACCCGATTGTGAATCGTTGGCGTGACCGGTCTTGAGCTGAAACCACGCGTATTTTCTTAAGTCTCCGATCGTTTCCCAAAAAGGGTGCTTGAGGGCACGCTTTTATTCATTGTCCCTGTGGTGGGGACAGTGCATATCTAGATTCGGCTTAGGCCGTTTAACACGCTTGAAATCAGGACATTTTTCTGACACATTTTAGCTTAATTGCCGCCTCATGTGGGGTAGATGCGGCGCATTCTTAAGTGTCTCGATGTTTATGATCGAGGTTTGTTTGTTACGCATCGTGAATTGCGTGTCTGTGTTAACGATTTGGTGTGAAAATGCGTGAGCAATACGATAGACCACTCCACTCGCCGCTTCCTTGGCGTTCGATGGAATCTGAGGGTCATGAAATAGACGAAGATCAGGTCGATTCTGCCATTGCCGACCTCTTGGGGGCTGAGACGCCGCCAGAGCAGAAAACGGCACCAGGGCAATCAGTGGCTTTTTCGATTCTTCCTGAACTGCTTTCACAAGAAAGCATGTCCGAAGACTCTGCCGACAACGATGCTGGGCTTACAGCCACATTGCGTCAGAAATGGGCGGAACTCTGCGGCGCTGCTTGACGGCCCGAGCCCGCTGAACTGAACAGTGCCAGAGATCATTCTGGCACTATAACCACAGCTTCTGAAAATTGTGATCGGCGCGTCAGGCGACATGTTGCCTATTGTCTGATACCGCGCATTCATTGCGGTCCGAGCAATGAAGTAAGAGCGGCGGATGCCCGGTCCAAAACCAACTCCTGTAGAACCCGATCTGCATCTGCCCAAGTCTGTTGACGTTGTGGTCATAGGCGGCGGAATCATCGGCGCATCAACGGCTCTAGAGCTATCAGAGCGGGGCGCGTCGGTTTTGCTGTGCGAAAAAGGCCATATCGCGGGCGAACAAAGTTCGCGAAACTGGGGATGGGTGCGATTGGGGCTGCGAGACCCCCGGGAAATCCCGCTCATGTTAGAGGCGCAGCAGATCTGGCAGGGCCTGGATCAACGCACCGGACGCCAAACCGGTTTTACGTGTTCCGGCATCCTTTTTGGCGCATCGGGGAAACGGGATCATGCAAATCTTGGACGCTGGATGCGCCATGTTGAAGGTTTGCAAACTGGCGCTCAGATGGTTTCGGGTGCTGAACTGGATGGCTTACTGCCCGACAATCAATCGGGCCTGAAAGTTGCCCTGCACATGCCAAGGGATGGACGAGCCGAGCCGCAATGGGCCGCCCCTGCGATCGCTGAAGGCGCACGTGACAAAGGGGCGTGCCTGATGACCAACTGCGCTGTGCGCAGCGTGGATGTTGAGAACGGTCATGTCTCGGGTGTGTTTACTGAGCGTGGTCGGGTGGCCTGTGCGCGAGTGGTTCTGGCCGGGGGTGCGTGGTCGCGCCTTTTTGCGGGAAATGCGGGGATTGACCTGCCACAGCTTAAGGTTCTCAACACGGTCTTACGCACATCCCCGGTGGATGGGCCGGAAACGGCAATATGGTCAGATGACTTTGCGATGCGAAAAAGGGCCGATGGCGGCTATACAATTGCGTCCGGGCACGAGAACACCGTGGATATTGTCCCGGACAGTTTTCGGCTTGCAATGCAGTTTGTTCCGGCGTTCCGGCAGGAGTGGCGATCCCTGCGGTTCAGGCTTTCCAAGCGCTGGGCGGCAGAGGCGGGCGAGGACCGATCATGGTTGCACACCGACGTCACGCCATTCGAACATTGCCGGGTGCTAGACCCTGAGCCCTCTGCCAAGGTCCTCAGGCAGACATGGGCACGCGCGCGTAAAGGGTTCCCGGTATTGGAGCAGGCAGAGATCATTCAAAGCTGGGCAGGTTTGATCGACGTCACCCCGGACGCCATTCCGGTAATATCCTCAGTCGATACCATGCCAGGGATGTTCATCGCCACGGGGTTTTCAGGTCATGGATTTGGGATCGGCCCCGGAGCGGGGCGTTTAATGGCTGATCTGGTTTGTGAAACCACGCCATGCGTTGATCCGGCCGCCTTTCGCCTGTCCCGATTTACGGATGGTTCAAAGGTGCGGCCGGACCCGGGATACTAGGGTACTATCCCATCATCTGATAGCTGACCGGCACAAAGCGGAACCCATCGCCACGGGGTTCAACGAAGCCAGCCGCCGGAAATGGCATGTGATAGCCGATCATCGGAACTTTGTCGGCGGCCAGCATGCCCAGCACGTCGCGGCGCGACGCCGTGGCTGCGGCCTTATCCATGTCAAAGCGAACCTCCCACTCGGGGTGGGCAAAGGACCAGACGTAGTGGTTGGCCAGATCGGCCGTCAGAACCAGACGCTGCCCATTGCTTTCCAGATGATAGACCGTATGACCAGGCGTATGGCCATAAGCTGCAACAGCAGTGATGCCCGACGAGACTTCGCCGCCATTTTCAACAAAGGTCATCTTCTCGACCAATGGCGTGACCTTGGCAGCGACCAGATCCCCGACACGATTGCCTGCGTCCTGCGCCGCCCAGAAGTCATATTCCGGAGAGGATGTAACATAGCGCGCGTTCGGGAATGTCGGCGCGTCATTTGTTGTCATGCCGCCGATATGGTCGGGATGCATATGGGTGATGACGACGACATTGATTTGATCCGGGGTAACACCCGCATCAGCCAGTGCCGCTTGAATACCACCTTGGCCCAGCCCTGTGTCGAACAAGACCAACTCTGACCCGGTATTGACCAAAGTCGGGGTAAAGAAGAATTGCGCGACATCTGGTGAGATGAAATTGTCTGCTGAGACCTTTGCAAAGTCTTCATCAGATGCCCCGCCGCCAAATATCTCTTGCGCTCCGTCACGGGGCAGGCTGCCGTCCAGCAACGTCGTGACGGTGAAATCGCCCAAAGTGAACGATTTGGCGATGGTAGAATTTGCCTTGGTCTCGGCTCCGGCTGCCAGAACCGGTGCGGCGGCTGCGGCAAAAGGTAAAGCTGCCGCTGATCCCAGTGCTGCGCGGCGTGTCAATTTGATGGTCATGTTGGTTCTCCCTGTCAGAACACCAATAGGTGAATTAGATCGGCGCGAGTCTCTTGCCAGTGTATACCCTTTTCAAATGGGCTGCGTGGATGAACATTACGTGTTAATTTTTGTTTATGGCGCGATCTGGGAATAAAACTGCCCCCACAGGGCAAAGCGTCGAGGGCTTTTTGGCGGCTGTTCAACCGGCGAAGAAGGCAGATGATGCCCGGGCGTTGGATGCCCTCTTTCGGCACGCGACCGGGTTTGAACCCGTTATGTGGGGGGCGTCGATTGTGGGCTATGGTCGTTACCATTATCGCTACAAGTCCGGGCGCGAAGGAGAGTTTCTGGCAACCGGGTTTTCCCCGCGCAAAACGGCTCTGTCGATCTACATCATGCCCGGCTACGCGGATTTCGGGGATATTCTATCCAGACTGGGTAAACACAAGCTGGGCAAGTCCTGTCTCTATGTGAACAAGCTGGCGGATATTAACACGAATGTTCTGTCTGAACTGATCTGCGCCGGGCTAAAGGACTTGAATCAGCACTGGCCGGTCCAACCGACCTGAACGCCTTTGCTGGACAATCGACCAATCCTGTGACATGAGCCGCGCCAACAGGAGACACCTATGACAACCACCCGTTTTGCCCCGTCGCCCACCGGTTACATCCACGTGGGCAACCTGCGCACCGCCCTGATGAACTATCTGATCGCACGCAAGGTCGGCGGTACGTTCATCCTGCGCATCGATGACACCGATCCTGAGCGGTCGAAGGAAGAATATGTCGATGCGATCAAGCAGGATATGGAGTGGCTGGGCCTGCACTGGGACCGGGTTGAGCGTCAGTCGGATCGTCTGGACCGTTATGCCGAAGCCGCAGACAAGTTGCGCGAGATGGGCCGGTTCTATGAGGCATTCGAGACGCCCACCGAGCTGGACCTCAAGCGTAAGAAGCAACTGAACATGGGCAAGCCGCCGGTCTATGACCGCGCGGCGCTGAACCTCAGCGATGCTGAGAAAGAAGCGCTGCGGGCCGAGCGCGGCAGCGGCGTCTGGCGCTTCAAGCTGGATCACGAGCGGATCGAGTGGAATGACGGCATTCTGGGCGACATCTCGATCGATGCGGCATCGGTGTCCGATCCGGTTCTGATCCGTGGCGACGGTCAGGTTCTCTACACGATTGCGTCTGTGGTGGATGACACCGAAATGGGCGTCACCGATGTGGTGCGTGGCTCGGACCATGTGACCAACACCGCGACCCAGATTCAGATCATCGAGGCGCTAGGCGGCACCTGCCCGCGTTTTGCGCACCATTCGCTGTTGACCGGTCCGCAAGGAGAGGCCCTGTCGAAGCGACTTGGCACGCTTGCTCTGCGTGATCTGCGTGAACAGGGCGTGCAGCCGATGGCGTTGCTGAGCCTGATGGCGCGTCTGGGCTCCTCCGACCCGGTTGAGCTGCGCTCTGAAATGGCGGAATTGATTGAAGGTTTCGATGTGAACCGTTTTGGGGCCGCGTCGACCAAGTTCGATGTGCAGGACCTGTTCCCGCTGACGGCAAAGCATCTGCAGTCCCTGCCTTTGGCCGACGTGGCCGAGGCCGTGGCTGATGCTGGTGTTCCAGCCGATCTGGCCGAACCCTTCTGGGCGATGGCACGCGAGAACATCACCACTTTGGCTGATCTCAAGGGCTGGTGGGAACTGTGTCGCGATGGGGCTGAGCCGCTGATCGCGGATGAGGACCGTGAGTTTATCGCCGAGGCTATGGCGCTGCTGCCCGAAGGTTCGTTCGATGGCGAAACCTGGGGCAAATGGACCAGCACAGTAAAAGAGGCGACCGGGCGTAAGGGCAAAGGCCTGTTCATGCCATTGCGAAAAGCGCTGACCGGCATGGAGCGTGGGCCTGAGATGGCCACGCTGCTGCCGCTACTGCAGGTTATTCGCGCAAAAGCCTGAGCGTTTTGTAATAGAATGAAGAGAGGCGGGATCATTCGATCCCGCCTTTTTCTATGCGTTCTGCACAATTCGGGCTGAAAGACGGCTGAGACGGTCATCCACGAATTTTGTCTCAACCGATTTCAATTGCTGATGGCGCGGGTATCGGGGCTCGGCCCGGTCGTTCAGGATTGGTGCATCCCATCCATCTGTGGTGGCAAAGAAACGATCTGCACCCTCTTCACCAAATGCGCGCAGGTATCCCTGCACGACCACATCAATGTAACTCAGTAGCAATGGGTGGTGATTGCTTGGAGCGCTGTGCCGGTCAGGAGACACAGCGTAGACGGCAATCTCGACCTCGTGCTTTATCGGGTGCGTGACGGATTGTGTAGCGGGAATTCGGCTATAGGCCCACTCCCGTTCGTCTAGCGCGATCCAATCATTTTTCGGCACATGCGCAATCATGCCTTCGATCTCGGACGCGCGGTCTGGTACCGCAGTCAGAAAGGCGACCGGTCGCAGGTCAGTATGCCGCCAAGCGCGCCGCCAGCCTTTGAGACGGGCAGGATGCGGATCGGGAAAGTCATGAGTCGACAGATTCACAAGGCTGCCGTAGCCAAAGAAATAGGGATCTGCCATGGGCCTGCGTGTCCTTTCCTGACGATTGATGTATGTCAAACCGCTTTTATGCCGGACATGCAATAAGTCTGCATCTTGAAATTTGGGAGGTCACGATGCGGATAACCAAACGGACGAACATTGCGGTGCGGCTGCTGATGTATTGTGCAGCGCATCAGGACAGGCTGGTCACCAAGTCCGAGATTGCCGAAGTGTGCAATATCTCGGAGAACCATCTGGCACAGGTCATCAATCAGCTCAGCCAGTTGGACTATCTAAGCACTCAGCGCGGTCGTAACGGCGGTATGGTACTAGCTCGGCCGGCCGAACAGATTCGGATCGGATCGGTGTTTCGTGATGTCGAAGGCAACCTGCCGCTGGCCGAGTGTTTTGCGGATGCCGACAACACCTGCCCATTGACGGATGCATGTCGATTGCGGATGGCGCTTCAGGACGCGGCTGAGGTCTTCTATGCCTCACTGGACGAGATTACGCTGGACGCCCTGATCTGCGACAACGATCCTTTGCTGCAGATTCTGCAACCGGTTGCCTGCGCGCGCGCAGGTTAATCGCTGGCACGCAGGATGCGGGCCGGGCGGACGGCCAGAGGACGCAGGGCAAAGATCAGCCCCGCGCCAAGTGTCACGATGATGCCAGCCAGAACAATTCCGATTGCAGACGGCCAGATCACCGAGAATTTCGTGTCGAAAATATAGGTGGCAACGGCCCACCCACCTAGGATGCCGGTCAGTAGCGCAACGCCACCAGCAGCCGCGCCCAACAGCGCGGCGCGCAGGGCAAAGCTGAACAGGATGCGCCGCCGGTCCGCGCCCAGTGTTTTGAGGATCGCGGCCTCATATCGGCGCGCGGGTTCCCCAGCCGCGGCAGCACCGATGAGGACCAAAAAACCGGTCAGAAGGGAAATCCCTGCGCCGTAAGACGTCGCCGCTGCGATGCCTGCCAGCAGGCCCGAGACCCGATCAATCGCATCGCGAACGCGGATCGCCGTTATGTTGGGGAACGTCCCGGCCAAATCGCGCAGAATTGCAGTTTCGGCCTGTTCTTCGGCGTAGACCGTCGCGATAAAGCTGTGCGGGGCACCTGCAAGGGCCGATGGATTCATGGACATGATAAAGCCCATACCTGCGTTTGAGAAATCAACCTCGCGCGTTGATGTAAGTTCTGCGGTAATGTCCCGGCCCAAAATATTCACGGTCAATTGGTCGCCGAGTTTAAGGCCCATTTCTTCCGCCTCTTCAGCTGCGAAACTCACCTGCGGGGTACCGGTATAGTCTTCGGCCCACCATTCGCCCGAGGTTATGCGCGCGTTATCAGGTGGCCGGACGGAATAGGTGATGCCCCGGTCGCCATCCAGTACCCAATGATCGCCTGCCACTTCGCGGGCGGGCTTGTCGTTGATCTGCGTCATGATCCCGCGCAGCATCGGTGCGCTTTCGATCCGGCTGACGCCGGGGTCGGTGGTTAACCTGTCGTTAAAACCCGGCATTTGGTCCTTCTGGATGTCGACGAAAAAGTAAGACGGGGCAACGTCCGGCAAGTTGCCGGAAATTGCATTGCGCAAGGTGCCGTCGATCTGCCCAACGGCCGCCAGAACCGAAAGCCCAAGACCCAGAGACAGTACAACGGATGCAGCGCCCTCGCGAGGGTCGGAAATGGCCGACAAGGCCCACCGAAGGGCCGGACGCCTGCGCGCTGATGGGGCGCTAAGCCGAGCCAGCCGGCGCACCGCATAGGCCGCAGCGGACAGCAGCAGCAACGCGCCCACCAACCCTCCGGCGGTCCAGAACGTCAGGCGCGCCGAGCCGCTGAACCAGGCAGCTGACGCGATCAGCAGCGCGAGGCCGGAACCAGTTGCGATGAGGTACACCCCTCGTGGAACCGCACGTGCCGAGGTCAGAGCATCCCGAAACAGGGTCGCTGCGCGGACGTCTTCGGTGCGGGCAAGGGGCCAGAGCGTGAACAGAAAGGCCGTCAGTAAACCGTACAACGCTGCTTCGGCAAGCGGTGCCGGATAAAATGAGAAAACCGCGGGTACAGGCAACCGGGCTTCAATCAAGGGGGCCAGCAGCAGCGGCAGCAACCCGCCCAAGGCAAGGCCCAGCAAGATGCCGATCCCGGACAGGACACCGATCTGGATCATATAAGTTTGGAATATTGTCGCCTTGTCAGCGCCCAGTGTGCGCAGTGTCGCGATGGTCTCTGTCTTTTGGGACAGATAGGCGCGCACGGCTGCGGAAACTCCGATGCCGCCGACTGCAAGGCCTGATAACCCGACCAGAACCAGAAATGCGCTGAGCCGCCCGACAAACTCGGCAATACCGGGCGCACCGTTGCGAGCATCAGTCCATCGCATACCGGTGCCCTCAAAATTCTGGCGCGCTTCTACCGCTAGATCTTGCAGCTCGGTTCCTGATGGCAGGGCCAGGCGGTATTTGGTGGAAAACAGGGTTCCCGGGGCCAACAGGCCGGATGCTTGCAAATCTTCGGTCCGCACCAGCGTGCGAGGGCCCAGACCAAAGCCATCTGCCGCCCCGTCCGGTTCATGGATCAATGCGGCGGTCAGGATGAATTCTTGCGTCCCCAGTGCAAAGCGATCTCCGACGGAAAGATCCAACCGGTCAATCAGCGACGGATCCATTACCGCGCCGGGAAGACCTTGATGTGTCCCTAAAGCCGCCGACAGCGGCATTGCAGGCTTCAAAACCGGAGACCCCAATAACGGGTAGGTGTCGTCGACTGATTTAACCTGTGTCAGCGCGCGTTGCGTTTCAGCGCCCTGATAAGCAACGGCCATTGAACGAAAATCGACCACTTCAGAGACAGCTGTCCCGGTCTGGTCCATCCAGGCGCGTTCGTCATCTGTGGCAAATCGGTAGGTGAATTCCAGTTGCGCATCCCCGCCCAACAGGGCCGCGCCTTCTTCGGCCAAGCCAGCTTGGATCGCGTGGCGCACCGATCCAACTGCTGCGATTGCGGCGACACCCAGCGCAAGACACGCGAGGAAAACGCGAAACCCATGCAGCCCGCCCCGAAGTTCACGGCGTGCCAGACGCCCGGCCAGCCGAAAGCTCATTCCGCAGCCTTTTGCTGGCTGTCTTCCGAAATTCGCCCGTCGCGCAAGCGTACAACCCGATCGCACTTGCGCGCCAGACTATGACTGTGGGTTACAAGCACCAGAGTGGCGCCGTGTTTGTCGCGCAGGCCGAACAACAAATCGACGATAGCCGCGCCGTTCGTTTCGTCCAGATTTCCTGTCGGTTCATCCGCCAGCAAAATTTGCGGACGCGGCGCGGCGGCCCGGGCCAGCGCAACGCGTTGTTGTTCGCCGCCCGACAATTGCGCCGGATAATGATCGCGGCGGTGCGACAGGCCAACCGCGTCAAGTTCTGCCGCAGCGCGTTGAAACGCATCCTTGTGTCCGGCCAATTCCAGCGGCGTGGCCACATTTTCCAGGGCGGTCATTGTTGGGATCAGATGAAAGTTCTGAAAGACGACCCCCATCGCATTGCGTCTGAAACGGGCCAGAGAATCCTCATCCATGCCAGTCAGATCCTGGCCAAGGGCTGTGATCTTGCCCGCGCTTGCCTGTTCCAACCCGCCCATCAGCATCAACAGCGAGGATTTGCCGGACCCGGACGGTCCGACAAGCCCAAGCGTTTCGCCTTTGGCGACGGTCAGGGTAATATCGTGCAGGATATTGACCCGGCCGGCATTGCCATCCAGCGACAAGGTGGCATTTTGGAGCGAAAGAACTGGTGTCGTCATAAGTACTTCCAAAAGGAGACGGTCATTTTGGGATATGGAGTTGTTCAAAAAATGCGCAAGGCTCTGATGGCTTTACTGTTTGCGTGTTGCGGCTTTGCCGCCACAGCGGAACCGTTGGTCATCGCGGCCCTCGGGGACTCGCTGACACAAGGATACGGGCTGCCGGAACAGGACGGGTTCGTACCACAGTTGGATCAATGGCTGAAGGATCAGGGCGCAGACGTGCAATTGATCAATGCCGGAGTTTCCGGGGATACGACAGCCGGCGGCGCGGCCCGTGTGGATTGGACGCTTACACCTGACGTGGACGCGATGATCGTAGCGCTGGGCGGCAACGATCTGCTGCGCGGTATCGACCCGGCTGTCTCGCGCGCGCACCTTGAGACAATCGTAACCTCCGCCCGGGCGGCGGAGGTTGAGGTGTTGCTGATCGGAATGCAGGCACCGGGGAATTACGGGGTCGATTACAAGCAGGCCTTTGATGCGATGTACCCGGATCTGGCCAAGGCATATCAGCTTGTGTTTGCGGAAAGCTTTTTTGAAGGGTTGCAGCCAAACGGCGACCCGAGCGCAGTCCGGCAGTTCATGCAACCGGACGGAATTCACCCCAACAAAGAAGGCGTGGCGCGGATTGTAGCAGCGCTTGGGCCTTACGTGCTGGAGCTGGTCGAAACCTCGACCAAGCAGGATTGAGAAGATGCCCGGGCGATTTTTTCTGACACGGCCAATGTCTGAGATCGCCCAGTTTTTGAATGTCCGGTGTGACGTGGACCCACAGCCGCCGCGAAGGAACATTCAACCGGGTCAGGAACTGATCGTTCTGACTGCCCACGGCCTGACACCCATGCGATGGGGCATGATCCCGGTTGGGCGCGTCAATGCGCGCGGTCGGCCTGTGATGGAAACTATAATCAACGCCCGGTCCGAAACCGTCTTTGACAAAACCGCCTTCGATGGCGTTGGCCGAGCCGTTGTTCCAGTCGACGGGTGGTACGAGTGGACAGGCGAAAAACGTCGAAAAACCGCATGGCGCATCGCCTCGGCGGATGGCTCACCTCTGTTCTTCGCCGCGATCACCGACAGTTGGCAGGCTCCGGGCGGTCTGCGGGTTGACCAGTTTGCAGCTGTGACCTGCCCACCTAATGCTGATCTGGAGCCGATACACCATCGAATGGGCGTCCTGCTACAACCTGCCGACATTCAGACATGGGTCACAGGAGCCGAGGATGACGCCAAAGCGCTGGCGCAACCTTGGCCGGACGGGTTGTTGCAGATCGAAGAGGCGACGGACGTCGACTGGTCCGGGTCGTGACCGCCTCAGACAACCGTGACCACAGTTCCCACCGGTACACGCTCATACAAGTCGATGACATGGGCGTTCAGCATCCGAATGCATCCGTTTGAGGCCGCGCGCCCGATGGTTTGCGGTTGCGTCGTGCCGTGGATACGGAAATAGGTGTCGACCCCATTCTGAAACAGGTAGAGCGCGCGTGCCCCCAGCGGGTTTCCATCTCCGCCCGGTTGAACATAATCATTGTCCTTGAACTTGGCGTAAGTCAGCGGTTCACGTTCGATCATCTCGTTCGTGGGGCGCCATGTCGGCCACTCTTTCTTGACGTCGATCGTGGCTGTGCCGGTGAATTCCAAGCCTGCCTTGCCAACGCCGCACCCATAGCGGATCGCCTTGCGCGGTTCGGTGATGAGATACAGGTAGAAGGACCGTGGCGCGACCAGAAGCTGCCCCGGCAGAAATTGTTTCTTGACCCGAACGAACTGGGGCGTGGGGTCGTATTCAACGGCTTTTTTCTTGGCCGAAGCAATACCGGGTGTCAGGCCAGCGGCAGCAGATGCTGCAAGGAAAGTGCGACGTGTGAACATATCGGTTCTCTTAAGGACAACAGGAAAATCGTAAACCAGTGTCGGAATGATAACCGATCTGGTCAATCATCTGCCAAGAGTAACCGTATTGTGATGTAATCGCAGAGACACACTTCTGTTGCAGTTTTGTCCCGCGTGATGTGAAAAGGGCAGAGGTAACCTCTGCCCTTTCATGGCCTTAGGCCAGTGCGATATCGTCGGCGCTTTCGCGGCCGTCACGACCAGCGCGCAGCTCGTACGTGACTTTCTGGTTGTCGGCCAGACCGGTCAGGCCCGAACGCTCGACAGCCGAGATGTGAACGAAGATGTCTTTGCCGCCATCTTCAGGTGCGATAAAGCCAAAACCTTTGGTGGTGTTGAACCATTTTACGGTGCCTGTGGGCATATCCGTTGTCTCCTGTTTTGTGCTGCCCACGGAGTTGCGGCAGCCCGGCGTCGTTGTCTGTATCGATAGACTGAGCGCCGGAAACGGTGACAGTGGGTCGAAATAGAAAAACGTAAGCCCCATTGATATGGCATCGGGGTGGGCGCGTGACAAGGGATTTTGTGCGTTTCGTACAAGGGTTTGAGGGCCAGTTTCCCGATTTGCACAAGAATCCGCCGACGGGTTTGGTTATTGGTTCAGCGGCCTTTGAAAAGGAAAGGCCATGCGATCTGTGCGCTGAGTGGGCATCTAGAAAACTCTAACCAAGTCTGTGATCAGGTTGCGGCATGAGCAATTGCTGCCGCATCCGCATTCCCGGAGCCAAGTACTTTTTTTACCGTGTCTCTGGCCGATTGATTATCGGATTTGTTAGTGCGCGAGTTGTAGCAATTGCGCGCGGCCTTTGTGGTGACGCGTTTGTTGTATTGCCGGATCATCGGCACGCGGATTGAACCTTGCCGCCGGGAGATGTGGATTATTCGACACGGTGGCGGTTGACCAAAATTCGGTTTGTACGGGGTGTCGGCGCATTCGGTCCGCGGGGCGGGTCGAAAATTGTCGAATAGAAACGTGGGAATTGGCAACGCAGGTTTTTGGAGCACTGGATCCGTGATGAGCGAGATTATCGTAATCTCATGGCACATTGCTGGGGTAATCCTGTCAAACACGGGTTTGTAGAGCCCCCTACCCATTGGCCGAATTCGTCCATACACCGCGATATTGGTGCAGGTCGCGTTGATCCGGAATGGAGTGGCAGCGTCAGCGAAGGGAAGCTTGGGGAACCGAAGGATGGGTGATTTCACCCATCACTCCTCTGCAGAACCTCAGTTTAGAACCCCGACAATCCGCAAAAGAAGCACCCAAAATTGTCATCAAAAAAATAGTGCCGTAACGTCACGATAGGGGCAGTGGCATGAGCTTTAGTTCGCAATGCCGCATCACAAAAAGACTTTTTGACTGGCTGTTCAAAAATGACGCGGAACGCGGTTTTCTTCCCCGTTGGCGCTTGATCTTTCTTTCATATGTACGCTGCACCGCTGCGGGTGGCCACTCACGGAAATACGGTCCTTGAGCCGACGTCCACCGCACGCTCGGATCGGCCCGCAGCGGAACATTGCAACGAATGTTCAGTTTCAAACAATTTCCAGAAACCCAACACGCACGGTGAAAGATATGTTTTTCAAGTCGATCCTAGACCATATTCTCAAATCAGCGGAGCAGGCAAATTCGGTGCCCAAAGAGCTTGCCGGGAAAACGCAAATTGGAAATTCTGGAGCGGTTAACAAAAAAGAACTGACTGTGCTTTTTGGAGATGTTCTGAACGAGAAGCAGGTACGGAGTGGTGAAAACCAACAGCCAGTCGGCCAGTCGCAAAAGTAACTGATTTCCGCGGGCTGTTGTAAGGCACAGATCGAGAATGCGCTGACAACGTGACTTTAGTTGTGAGAGGCAGAACTCCGACCGGCTGCATAAGGCTCACAAATGGTCTTGAGAAGCTAAGAAAGATAGCCGCACACACCAGTCAAACCGTATTACCGATATCTACGCCGGTACTCACTCCAAGTAGGCTATTTGAGGCCCGAAATCATATCCGTTGGTTCCGGGCTTCAAACATAGTTTTTATCGCGCAAACTTCTTATGTTTCAACCGCTTGGGCTCCAGCGCATCCGGTCCAAGGCGGCGCTTTTTGTCCTCTTCGTAGTCTTCGAAGTTGCCCTCGAACCATTCCACATGGGCATCGCCCTCGAACGCCAGAATATGCGTACAAATACGGTCCAGGAAAAAGCGGTCGTGTGAGATGACCACGGCGCAGCCGGCGAAATCGACCAGCGCGTCTTCCAACGCACGCAGGGTTTCAACGTCCAGATCGTTGGTCGGTTCGTCGAGCAGCAGGACGTTGCCGCCCTCTTTCAGCAGGCGCGCCATGTGGACGCGGTTGCGCTCACCGCCTGACAGCAGTGAGACCTTCTTCTGCTGGTCGCCGCCCTTGAAGTTGAAGGACGAGCAGTAGGCGCGGGAATTGACCTGCGCGTCACCCAGTTGGATGATCTCGGCACCGCCGGTGATCGCCTCCCACACGGTGTCGTTGTCCTTGAGGTCGTCGCGGGACTGATCGACATAAGACAGCTCGACCGTGTCGCCCAGCGTGATGGTGCCGTTGTCGGGCTGTTCCTGACCGGTGAGCATCTTGAACAGGGTCGATTTACCAGCACCGTTGGGGCCGATAACGCCTACGATTCCGCCGGGGGGCAGGGCGAAATCCAGCCCTTCGATCAGTTGCTTGTCGCCCATGTGCTTCGACAGGCCCTCGACCTCGATCACCTTGCCGCCAAGGCGCTGGCCGTTGGGGATGACGATCTGGGCGCGGGTCAGCTTTTCGCGTTCGGACTGGTCTGCCAGCTCGTTATAGGCGTTGATCCGGGCCTTGGATTTGGCCTGACGGGCCTTTTGGCCCTGACGCATCCAATCCAGTTCTCGCTGCAGAGTTTTCTGCTTGGACTTGTCCTCGCGTGCCTCTTGCTCCAGCCGTTTGGCCTTTTGTTCCAGCCATGCGGAGTAGTTGCCCTCGTAGGGCAGGCCCCGGCCACGGTCGAGTTCAAGGATCCAGCCGGTGATGCTGTCCAGGAAATAGCGGTCGTGGGTGACGATCAGGATGGTGCCCTTGTAGTCGATCAGGTGCTGCTGCAGCCAGGCGATGGTTTCGGCGTCCAGGTGGTTGGTCGGTTCATCGAGCAGCAGCATGTCGGGGGCCTGCAGCAGCAATTTGCAGAGCGCGACGCGGCGTTTCTCACCGCCCGAAAGGTTGGCGATGTTGGCGTCGTCGGCCGGGCAGCGCAGCGCCTCCATCGAGACGTCGATCTGGCTGTCGAGGTCCCACAGGTTCTGGCTGTCGATCTCGTCCTGCAGCTTCGCCATCTCATCAGCAGTTTCGTCGCTGTAGTTCATCGCCAGTTCGTTATAGCGATCAAGGATCGCCTTCTTTTCGGCCACGCCCAGCATGACGTTTTCACGAACGCTGAGGGTTTCATCCAGTTTCGGTTCCTGCGGCAGATAGCCGACCTTGGCGCCCTCGGCGGCCCAGGCCTCGCCTGTGAAGTCCTTGTCGAGGCCCGCCATGATCTTCATCAGCGTCGATTTGCCGGCGCCGTTGACGCCGACAACACCGATTTTCACGCCGGGCAGAAAGCTCAGGTGGATGTTTTCAAAGCACTTCTTGCCACCGGGATAGGTCTTGGAGACACCCTGCATGTGGTAGACATATTGATAGGCGGCCATGTCGCGTCCTCTGGGTCGGGGAAATCAGGTTGGGCGGGGTGATAGCGGATGGTTCGATTAGGGGCAATCAAGAACAATAAGGCCGGATGAAGCTGTTTGCGCAGTTTGCAAGGACGAAACGCCGAGTGGTTAAGACCAGCGGGGTCAAGATGTTGGGGATTCCCTCTGCAAGGTTTGCTGTATACACACAACCCAAACGGGAGATTGGTAAATGAAGATGAGCAGTTATGTGATAATTTCGATGGCTTTTTTTGCTTTCGGGGCGATCAGTTCAATGGCGGCTCGTGCTGAAAATTTGCCGGACTGCAAGGCGTACAAAGACGCAACTTATTGCTCAACATACAATGTGGCGCAGATGTCGACGTCTCAAATCGAAGGGGGTGATTTTGCTTCTGCAAGTATTCTGACTATGCTTAGGGTTTCGAATAAGTCAGAGCACGATATCAGGTACTACGTTACCTTTAAGTTCATTAAATCACTTGCAAATATCGAGGAAGAGTTCGCACTGACCGAAGACTACCGACAGCTCAAAAAGTCACTTTTGCACCAGATGCTTAAATATGTAGCTTTGACTGGTGATGAGATCAGAGCTCAAGTCTATTTGGCATACTTTGAATTTTTCATCGAACCGAAGGTGGAATTGCCAAAGAGCGTTAATTATCCTCAGATTAAATGGAAGCAGCAGTCAGCGGATTCCAAGCTTCATATTAAGTGTATTGTCGAAAGTGACGTTCCGTTTTTGCCGCTGAAAGAGATTGCTGAATCCGCCGAATTCAAAACATGTATGAACGGATAAACCGGAGGTTATTTGTCCCTGAGTGTATTGATATCCAACTGGTGCAAACCTGGCCGTATTGGCTGGATCGGTCTGCGACCTGAGCGTCGTGCGGAGATGGTCGCGGTTGAGGAAGGCATGATCTCCACCAATGGGCTTGAAGGCGACCGGGGCCGCGCAGGCAAGCGGGCGGTGACGCTGATCCAGCAAGAGCATCTGGTGGCGATTGGGTCATATCTTGGGCAGGGGCCGGTTAATCCGGACATCCTGCGTCGCAATCTGGTGGTGTCAGGGATCAATCTGGCGGCGCTCAAGGGGCGTGAGGTGCAGGTAGGTGAGGCCGTTCTGCGTTTTACCATTATCTGCGCGCCGTGCAGCCGGATGGAGGAGGCGCTGGGCAAAGGCGGCTATTCCGCCGTGCGGGGGCATGGTGGGTGGTGCGCAGAGGTGGTGCGGCCGGGGCGAGTCACGTTGGGCGATGAGGTTCAACCGGTTGATTGACAACGTTGTCCAGTTCTGAACATCAGCAAGGCATGGATCGTTTTAGCATTCCATACGCGCGGCCCGGGCAGGTCATCGGGCTGTTCGGTGGGTCGTTTGACCCGCCGCACCAGGGGCATGTGCATGTCACGCTCGAGGCGATGAAGGCGTTTGGGCTGGATCGGGTGTGGTGGCTGGTGTCTCCGGGCAACCCATTGAAGGAACGAGGTCCTGCGCCTCTTGAGCAGCGAATGGCGGCGGCGCGGACTCTGATGCAGCACCCCGGGGTCGAAGTGACGGACATTGAGGCGTTAACGGGGACAAGGGCAACGGCGGATACGTTGGCCGAACTGCGGCGTCTTTATCCCAAAGTGCGGTTTGTCTGGATCATGGGCGCGGATAATCTGGCGCAGTTCCATAAGTGGAAAGATTGGCGGTTGATCATGGACAGCGTGCCTGTGGGTGTGATTGCGCGCCCCGGCGACCGGATTTCTGCGCGGATGTCCCCGGCTGCGCGGCTTTATGCCAAGTACCGCATAGATGGGCAGGCGCGGCGTCTGTTGGGGCGCGCCGATGCGCCCGCGTGGTGTTTCGTGAACGTACCGATGGTCGATGTAAGTTCCAGCCAAATCCGGGAGCGGGGAGGTTGGGGCGCTGAGGTGTTGCCGGAATAGCCACATGCGCGCATAATCCATATCTGTGGTTGTGCGTATTTAATCTGTGAGATTTTATTCGACTTATGACTGACCGATTTTCTCGACGTGGATTTTTAGCGGGGCTGGGGGCAGCTTTGATCCCTTCTGCTGTGCTGGCCGAGGCGCCTTTGGTCTCGTTGCGCCCTCAATTGCGCGGCGACGTACCGACCGGGGTCGAGCGACTTGTCCAAGCGGCCGGGCTGCGTGGTGAGGTGGTGTTCGCGGTGGCGGATGTAACAACGGGCACGCAGCTGGAAGAGTTCAGCGGCGATCAGGGGCTGCCGCCAGCAAGCGTGGCCAAGGCGCTGACAGCTCTTTATGCGTTGGATGTCTTGGGATCGGACTACCGGTTCGAGACCGCCCTGATGGCGGATGGACCGATCGAAAATGGTATCCTGAAAGGTGACTTGATCCTTGTGGGAGGTGGCGACCCGCTGCTGGACACCGATGCGTTGGCCAATATGGCAGCCAATCTGCGCGAGGCTGGGATTTCCGAGGTTCAGGGTGCGTTCAAAGTATACGAGGGGGCGCTGCCTTATGTGTTCAGCATCGATCCGGGGCAGCCGGATCATTTGGGCTATAGCCCTTCCATCAGCGGCATATCGTTGAATTTCAACCGGGTGCATTTTGAGTGGAAACGTGATGGTACCCGTTATGACGTGTCCATGGATGCGCGCAGCGCGCGGTACAAACCGTCGGTCGATGTGGCCTCTATGCAGATTGAGAAACGAAAAGCGCCTATCTACACCTATGAATCCAGCGCGCGGCAGGACCGCTGGACCGTGGCGCAAGGGGCGCTTGGGACTGGTGGGGCGCGGTGGTTGCCGGTGCGCAAGCCTGCGCTTTATGCGGGGGATGTGTTCAGGACGCTGGCGCGCGCGAATGGGATCCAGTTGGGTCGCGTACAGGTCATGCGCGAAGCGCCGAAGGGAACCTTGCTTGTGGTGCATCACAGTGATCCGCTGGACAGTATCTTGCGCGGCATGTTGAAGTACTCGACCAACCTGACGGCTGAGATGGTTGGTATGGCGGCCTCGCAAGCGCGCGGTGCAAATCTGCAAACCTTGGCGGATTCTGCGGCCGAAATGAACCGTTGGGCGACCGAGACATATGGCGTAACGGGGATCGCGATGGTGGACCACTCGGGTCTAAGCGATGCGTCCCGAATGGCACCGGGCGCTTTGGTGACAGCACTGGTCGCGGCGAAACAAGCGGACTCATTGAAACCATTGCTGAAAAAATTCACCCTTGCGGACAGTCAGGGGCGGCCGGTCAAAGATCACCCGATCAAGGTCGATGCCAAGACCGGTACGCTGAATTTTGTTTCTGGTCTTGGCGGCTTCATCACAACGCCGGACGGCTCCGAATTGGCCTTTGCCATTTTCACCGCCGATGTCGACCATCGGGCCACGATCCCGCGCGCGCAGCGCGAACGACCGCAAGGCGCGCGAAGCTGGAACAATCGCTCGCGCAAACTCCAACGCGCACTGATCGAGCGCTGGGGGTCTATGGCCGGAAGCTAAGATCAGGTGGTGTGACGTGCCCGCGCGCCGCGTTCGATCGCGGCGGCATGCAGGCGATCAATGCTCAGCTCGTAACGAATTTCTTCAAGCAAGCGCAGCTCGGATTCCGCCAGCGAGCCGTCGGCGGCGGCCACATCACAGGCCAGTGCATAGGCGGTTTCGTTCAGCCGTTCGGGCAGATTGTCGCGGATCAGGCCGAACAGCGCATCCAGCCCGTCTTCTTGTTCAAACAGGTCAAACACAGTTTGCGAAACGCGGCGGGTTCGGTCGATGTCATACTCGGCAAAAACCGGCAGCATATTGACCGCGCCTTCGATCTTGACCAGCTCAGCTGTACGGATGGTTTCATCAGACGCAGAGATCGCAACCATGATCGCAACAAGGCAATCCTGAGGGGACATTGGGTGGGGTACTTGTTCGGTCATGGTGTCGTCCTGATTAGGCTTTCTGCGTCAGCACGATAGGTGGGCAAGCGGGCAGGTTCAACGAGTTTCGCTTCGGCGAGGCTAGAGAATGGGCAAAGGACCGCGCGTTTTGGTTTGCCGCAATACAAAATTGCTGCGCGTGTCGCGCACAAGGCCGGATTTCAAAAGTCGCTGCATAATGAAGTGCTCAAGCTCTTCCGGTGTCTTGGCATAGACTTTCAGTATGAAATCGTGATCCCCGGTGATTGAGGCGCACTCGACGATCTGAGGTTCGGTTTCAATCAGGCGCAGGAACGCGTTGATGCTTTCCTCCTGATGCTCGCGCAAAGCTACGTGAACGTAGGCTATGGCGTTCAACCCAACAGACTTGGCGCGTATCTGCGCGGTATAGCCGGAAATGATACCAGCGGCCTCAAGGTCACGCACACGCCGCCAGCACTGCGAAGCGGATAACCCCGTGCGATCCGCAAGGTCCTGCATGGATTGACGGCCATCCTTCTGAAGTTCTTGCAATATGGCGATATCGGCGGATTGAAGTGTTTGTCTCATAAATCATGACTCAATGATATGTATTTGCCAAATTACTGGAGTTTCACCGTTAATCCAAACCAAATTTTTCAATCAGAGGGCGTATTCTTTTCATAAGGGAGGAAAAGTGATGCCCAAGTCGACCAAATACGCCGCAAAGGTTGCCGATGCGCGCGGCCATATCGCGTATACGCCGGAAGAGGATGCTGTTTGGGCCGACCTTTACGCGGCCCAAGAGGAAAACGTTCAGCGCTATATGGCGCAGGACTATCTGGACGGGTTGAAAAGACTGGACCTGCCAAAAACCACCGTGCCGTCTTGTGCCGATATCTCTGAACGGCTTCTGGATATGACTGGCTGGCGGGTCCAACCGGTGCCTGCGCTGATCGGGTTCAAGACTTTTTTCGGCATGCTAGCGGACAGGGTCTTTCCCGCCGCATCCTTTATCCGCTCGCGCGAAGATTTCGACTATATCGAAGAGCCTGACATCTTTCACGAGATATTCGGTCATACGCCCCTGCTGAGCGATCCCCGCTTTGCGGCTTTCAGCCATGCCATTGGGAAGGCCGGGGTACAGGCCAACGACAAGGATTACTCTTGGCTGATCCGACTGTACTGGTTCTCAATCGAATTTGGTCTGCGTCGTCAGGATGGTGAGATCAGGGCACTGGGCTCAGGGCTTGCGTCTTCGCCGACCGAGCTTGTCTATGCTGTCGAGAGCGATATCCCCGATCGGGGCCCGTTCGACATTATGGCAATCCTGCGCACGCCCTATCGGATCGACATGCACCAAATGGGCTATTTCGTGTTAAACTCACCTGAGGAGTTGTTTGCAGCTGCCGAGCGCGACCTATTGCAGGACGTGCGCAAAGCTCAATCCCTTGGATTGCTGCCGAACAAGTTTCCGGAAAAAGCAACCGCAGCGGAGTAAACGGATCATGACCACATCAGGAGAAACCTGCAGTCTGTCGGACCGTACTTGTGTGCCCTGTTCCGGCGGCGTCCCGGCTTTGACTCGCGATGAGGCCAACACCCATTTTGCGGAGCTCTCGTCCGACTGGCAACTGGACGTGGATGCAAAGATGCTGAGCCGGCACTTCAAGTTCAAAGGCTTTGCCAAGGCGACCTATCTTGCAAATCTCTGCGCTTGGTTGGCCGATCAGCAGGGGCACCATCCGGATGTCTGCTTCGGGTGGGGATATGTGGATGTCAAACTGACGACCCACGAAATCGGCGGCCTCAGCGAAAATGACTTTATCTGGGCTGCGAAACTGGACCAGTTGACAGCTTAAATCGTCCTTTCCATCAGGAAAAACAGCGCGCTTTATTGACTCATGCTGCACCGGCACAATAGGAGGGGTCGGTCGGTTGCATCGGGCGACCGACACTGTTTTTCCCGATGGAGCAAATCTGATGTCTGAACTGCGTGAAACCGCGATGTCGTCCAAGGCCTGGCCTTTTGAAGAGGCGCGCCGGTTGCTCAAACGCTATCAGAAAGGTGCTCCGGAAAAGGGATACGTGCTGTTTGAAACGGGCTATGGTCCCTCAGGTCTGCCGCATATCGGCACGTTTGGCGAAGTGGCGCGAACGACGATGGTCAAACGCGCGTTCGAGGCGCTGTCGGACATCCCGACGAAGCTGATCTGTTTCTCGGATGATTTGGACGGCATGCGCAAGGTGCCAACCAATGTGCCAAACCCCGAGATTCTGGAACAGCACTTGCAGCGCCCGCTGACCTCGGTGCCAGATCCCTTCGGCACGCATGACAGCTTTGGCGAACATAACAACGCGATGCTGCGCCGTTTTCTGGATACGTTTGGTTTCGAGTATGAATTCTACTCGGCCAAGGAATTCTACGAGTCCGGACGGTTTGACGAGATCCTGAAGCGTGCGGTTGAGCGTTATGACGAGATCATGGCGATCATGCTCAAAAGCCTGCGGGACGAACGTAAGCAGACCTATTCGATCTTCCTGCCGCTGCACCCCGAAAGCGGGCGGGTCATGTATGTGCCGATGAAAAAGGTCTGTGCTGAGACCTACACCGTGACCTTTGACGATGAGACCGGTAAAGAATGGACGGTTCCTGTCACAGGCGGCCACGTCAAGCTGCAGTGGAAGCCGGATTTCGGCGCGCGCTGGGCTGCGCTGGGCGTTGATTTCGAGATGTACGGCAAGGAACACGCCACGAACGAAAAGATCTATGACGCGATTTGCCGTGCGTTGGGCGGGCGTGCGCCCGAGCATTTCTCGTATGAGCTGTTCCTGGACGAAAACGGTCAGAAGATTTCCAAATCGTCGGGCAATGGTGTGTCGATTGATGAATGGCTGACCTATGCGCCGACGGAGTCGCTGGCATACTTCATGTATCAAAAGCCCAAGACGGCGAAGCGTATGCATTTTGACGTGATCCCGAAAGCTTACGACGAATACCACCAGCAATTGCGAGCCTATCCAGGGCAGGAGCTGAAAGCGCAGCTGAACAATCCCGTCTGGCATATTCACGGTGGGGACGTTCCGGAATCCACTCTGATCGTTCCGTTTGCGATGTTGTTGAATCTGGCGTCGGTTTCCGGGGCCGAGGACAAAGAGGCGCTGTGGGGCTTTATCCGTCGCTATGCACCCGAGGCCACGCCCGACACCCATCCTGATCTGGATCAGGCTGCGGGGTTTGCGGTGCGCTACTTCAACGATTTCGTCAAACCCACCCGCCAGCACCGCGCGCCGACCGATCAGGAACGCGAAGCGCTGGAAGCACTGAAAGCCGCGCTTGAGGCTTATGATGGTCCGATTGAGGACGAGGCGCTACAATCCGTGGTTTATTCCATCGGACGCGAACGGTTCGACCCGATGCGCGGTTGGTTCACTGCGCTTTATGAGGTGCTGCTTGGTGCCTCGCAGGGTCCACGCTTTGGTGGTTTCATCGCCCTGTACGGCGTGCCCGAAACCATCGCACTGATCGAAAAAGCATTGGTCGGAGAGCTGGTCTGATTTGACCTAATACCGCATGGGGCTACCCTTTCATCAGGAGGTGACCCCATGCGTCGTTTACTACTTGCTGTATCACTCAGTGCCGGACTGGCTACGGGCGCGTTTGCCCAAAGTGCCGAGATCGAGGCAAATATTGCGGCGCAAATACAGGCGTTTAAGGCGGATGATTTTGCCACTGCCTTTACCTTCGCAAGCCCCAACATCCAGAGCTTTTTCGGAACGCCTGAGAATTTCGGAGCGATGGTTCGCAATGGCTATCCCATGGTCTGGAGACCTGCAGATGTTCGCTTTCTGGAACTGCGAGAGGTTGCTGGCGCATTGTGGCAGAAGGTTATGGTCACGGATGGCAATGGACAAGTGCACGTTTTGGATTATCAGATGGTTCGGCAGGAAAACGGCTGGAAGATCAATGGTGTGCAGCTTTTGGGAAATTCAGATCCAGCTGCATGATGCAACACCACCGTCACGGTGATATGAGCGGCGGTTAATCCCTATTCGGTACTCAGACTTTTGCGTTCGGGCAGCCCCGGACACTGGGTTTGTGCGCGCGGCGACCTGCTGCGGGCGATTGGGAAAGGGATTTCTATGAACAAGGCAATCACCGACGGCATCGTCTTCATGCCGCCTGCTTTCGCGAATGGTCTGAGCGTCTGGTCCAGAGGCGACGGGACACCGGGTTCGCCAACCTATAATGGGGCACCGAATGGGGCATTCGTTCCGGCAGACCCGGATTTCGGCGGTTGCCTTGAAATCCTGAAGGTGCAGGCAACCCAGCAGCTTCGCTACATGGGACAGACGCCCCTGATCCCGGGGTGCTATTTGCAAATCAAAGCACGTGTCAAAGCCATCAGCGGTCCTTTGCCCCAGGTTCGTATTGCGGCCTGGGCTGGCGGGGCAGGTGACCAGCAGGTAAACGGCGTCGTTGATCAGGGGCCGGTCACGCAGCTATCGGGCTATGGCACCGTCCATGAAATCACAGCTATCGTTGGCAATGGTCAACGCTCGGGCGTCGACATGCCCTGGGGCGTTGCTGCGCTTTATGGGCATTTCGGCCTGAATATCGATGGTGCCAACGGTTCGCTCGTTCGGGTCGATGATATCGAGATCACCGATGTCACCAGCATCTTCCTGCGCGAAATGATCAGCACTGTCGACGTGCGTGATTATGGTGCAATCGGCGATGGCGTCGTCGACGATTCCGTAGCGTTCGAAGCAGCGGATCAGGCGGCCGGCGGTCGCCGGATCTATGTTCCGAAGGGGACGTATTTGCTGGCGCAGAACACATCGATGTCGTCCGAGATGGATTTTGAAGGCACCATCACCATGCCTGACGACAAGATGTTATTGTTGACAAAGAACTTCGACCTTCCAGCGTATATCGCGGCATTTGGGGATGAAGAACTGGCGTTCAAAAAAGCGTTTCAGGCGTTGCTGAACAATTCGGACCATGAATCGCTGGATATGGGCGGGCGTAAAATCTCGGTTACGGCGCCGATTAACATGGCCGCCGCCGTTCCGAACCGGCAGGGCGGTTTTTCGACCCGGCGCATCATCCGTAACGGGCAGTTCGATGTCAAAAGCAGTGCGGCCTGGGATACCGAGACGTTCACCTCGGTCGCAACCTACAACCCGGCGGATTCGACCAAGCTGACCAATGTGGAGAACATCGCCAATATTCCGGTTGGCGCGCTGGTGCAGGGCAATGGTGTTGGGCGTGAAATCTATGTGCGCTCCAAGGATGTCGGTGCCGGAGAGATCAGGCTGAATGACCCGCTCTTTGATGCGGCGGGGACGCAAACCTTCACGTTCCAGTCGTTCAAATACCTGTTGGATTTCAGCGGTTTCAGTACGTTGCGCAAATTTGGTATGGAAGAGATCGAATTTCAGTGCAACGGCCGCAGCAGCGCGATCCGGCTTGCGCCGTCCGGCAGTACCTTCGCGGTGACGAATTGCTTTATCAGCCGGCCCAAAGATCGCGGCATCAGCTCGCACGGGACCGGATGTCAGGGGATGTTGATCGACAATTGCCAGTTCCTGTCGACCGAAGAATCCTTCAACGTGTCCGACCGCAAATCCATTGCGTTGAATGCCAATGCAAACGATATCAAACTACGGCACAATCGCGCCGTGCGGTTCCTGCATTTTGCTGTGTTGGCCGGATCCAACAACCTGATTTTAGGCAACCACTTTTTCCAAGGAGACAGCATTCCGCAGGGTATCCGCAGTGCCGGGCTGATCATGACCGGGACTTATAACAGCTCGACCATTTCCGAAAATTATGTCGACAACTGCTTTGTCGAGTGGACCAACGAGCGGGATGCAAACCCGGTCTACACAAGCGGATATTCCTTCAGTTCGATGACAATTTCGGACAACATCTTTTATGCAAGCGAAGTCGCGCCGTGGTTCAGTCAGATCGTCATTCGCCCGCATGGGGCCGGGCACTATCTGAACGGAGTGGTCGTGACCGGGAACAAATTCAGGTCAAGCAGCGGTCGTATCGACCGGGCCGACCGCGTTGATACCAGCTTTGCCGATCTGAACCATTCCGCGCATCTGAACGTGATTTTCGAAGACAACACGTTCAATGGCATCAACGCAAAGGTGGAAAACCCGTTGCGAATCCGACGCTCGCAGCAATCGGCATCCTCGGTTTGGACCATTCCTGCTGACGGCCGGTTGCCCTTTGGCGGCAAGGCACGCGGGTGCGATGCGGTTACGGTGTTGGGGCCGCTCAGAAATGCGGGCGGGCAGATCGTTCACGCCACGCCCTATGTCGAGCTAGAGCAGGGCGCAATTCAAGACACTATCCAAATGCGCTGGCCTTTGCCCGTCAGTGGGTCGGTGTCGGCCATCATGCGTATGGAATACTAAACGGCACCGATCACGGGCGTTTTAGAATGTATTCCAGATAGCCAGCCTGATGCCCGTATTTTTGCGGGCATCATTGCGCTCTAAGCCCAGAACCCATGTGGTGGGGCTGTCCTTGGTGCGGATCATGATCGAGGGCTTGATCCTCCAGTGCAGGGGTTGGTCTTTTTGGTACGCGGTTTCGATTTGCAGCAGGGGGTTAATAAGGCGCGGGGATGACAGGCCTGCAGTAAGGTCCAACTTGCGATATACCGCATCATGCGTTCGAAATTCCAGCGCAGCGTCAATGGCAATCCAGCCATTGCCCCAGCCGGTCTGAAACCCCTTGCCGTACGAAAGCGTGGCTTTGTACAAGGCCCAGGCTCGCATCTGGCGATGATGGGCTCCGATTGCAATCTCGGCAGCAAAGCGCCCTGACTTTTCGAATTCGGCGACAGGCAAGCGGGCAAACACCAGAGCATGCCCATAAATGTCGCGGTGCTCTTCAACGTCCAGGCCAAGCGTTAGCTTCTCCCGCAACCCGTACTCGGCATAAAATGACCCTTTGTAGTCGTATCCGTAATCCGGATCCTTAAACGCCGTTACGGCAGTCGATACAAAAGCTGCGCCCTTGTCCCGCAACCAAGCGCCAGACCAGGCTGGTGAGGCTGCCAACAACAAAATCAGAAGGATTGAAACCCGGCGCATGCGCGCAGCATCCGCCAGCATGGTTAACAGATCGTTAGGATTTGACCCAAATCCGCAGGAACTTGATGCCGCTAAATGACAAAGGAAACACAAGACCTTTTCAAAACCTATGTTAAGTTTGAAACAGATAGAGGAGAATCCAGATGCCGAAGATTGCCAAAGACGCCAGCGTCCAGACAGTTATCACGACCTTTGAGATGACGCCCGGCACCTGCCAGGACTTGCTGGAAGCTCTGACGGACGCTTATGCGGAATTCATCTCGAAACAGCCCGGATTTGTCGCTGCGGGACTGCACGTGAATGACGCGCAGACGCGGATCGCCAACTATTCGCAATGGGAACGCCGCGAGGATTTTCTGGCCATGCTGCGCACCACGGAAATGCGAAACCGCAATCGGCAGATTAACGAGCTGTGCAAAAGTTTTGAGCCGGTGATGTATGAGGTGGCCGGGACTTTTGGTGGAGCCTGATCTGAATCAATGCCTAACAGCCTGAGATGGTGCAGGATTCAGGCGTGAAAACGGAGGTGCGCGTCATGTATCACAATATTCTTGTCCCCATTTCCTTTGATGCCGAAAGGGATATCTCGGGGCCGTTGAAGCTGGCCGAAATACTGGCGACATCGGATGCGCAGGTCACGTTGCTGCACGTGGTCGAACACATCCCGAGTTACGCCATTTCCTACATGCCGCCAGAGTATCTGGCCGAGGCACGTAAGGCGCTGCAGATGGAACTGGACGCGCTTGCCGAAAAACTGCCCAACGCCAATGGTGTTCTGGTCGAGGGTCATTCGGGCCGGACAATTCTTGATTGGGCGGTCGAACATAAGCCCGACCTGATCATCATGGCGTCTCACCGTCCCGGGATGCAGGATTTGTTGCTGGGTTCTACGACCAACCATGTGGTGCGCCATGCGGCCTGCGCCGTTCATGTGGTGCGCTGATCGGTCCAGATATCGGTTGGGGCAAGGCGCCATGCCTTGCCAAAGCCGCCGTTCAAAACGGCATCGGAAATGGTGAACGTGACAAACCCGAAATCGGTGAAGTCCGCATAAAGCTTGGCTTTGGGCCTCAGGCTCAGATACCGGGCGCGCAGCGCGGCGTGTTTCTCTGTCTTTCTGGCGACGAGCTGCGCGTTGGCATGCAGCGTCAGCCTTGGGTGCGTCAACGGATCGCCTGTATCACCGGGTTCACCAATCAACAGTGCACAGGCCGGATTGGTGGTCAGTGCCCGGGTATGGTCGGCCAGGGTTGAGATCAACGTGACCGGCCGCCCCCGATCATCCGTTGCAAGGGCTACGCGCGACACAGAAGGTAAAGCCGTATCAGGGTGCAACACGGCCAGCGCGCCGAACGTCGCGTTTTCGATCAGGTCGCGGGCCATTTGGCAGGCTGTTTCATCAACCGGGCGATACGGGTCGGTTTTGGTCATCGGTATTTTAGCCCTGGAGGTACATCCGGATGCAACATTATCCGCATAGCGACCTATACGCGAGAGGGACATTCGGGTCTCGGTTTTGCCACAAATCCGGGTTAGGTGTCCGGTATGGCGCTCAATGATTCCGAGCAAGGCTCGAATAAGAAAAACTCAAGAGCCGCAGCGCGACATCGGCGCGCGGATGCGCAGCGCAGACGGGCGCTGTCGCCTTTTCGTATTATTATCATGATCCTTATGTTGCCCGCGACCACTGCGGCGATCGCGGTGGGTGTTTTTTTGCGGACATCAGAATTCGAAGGCCCCGATGCCCTGTTGCATCTGGTGGCCTTGGCTGGCTGCCAGGCCGCCGAAGCCTTGGTGCCGGGGCCGTACTGGGACGGTGAGCCGGGATACCACACGCGCAACGATACGGATGGAGATGGTGTGGCCTGCGGGGCGACGGCTCCTCAGTTCGCAATCCCCCAACCGGCTGCGGACCCTCAACCGGCTGCGACGGCGCCTCAACGGCAGGTGGGTTCGGCCAAGTTCGTCCGGCCCTGATCACCTCGATCCGAAACATTCGAATCTATGCTATAGTGCGCGTGACGCGCCGCTTCGGCCGTCTGTGGGGGATTTCGCCCTGAAAGGGAGGAAAGTCATGTTTGCACGTATTACGCAGTTTAAAATGAAGCCTGGCATGCGGGATGCTGCCGAGGCCAAAATGAATGAATTGAAAGATCAGATTATGGGCATGGAAGGCATGCACAGCTTTACCAATGTCATGAATGAAGACGGTACCGGATTTGTCGTCGCAGTTGTCCAAAGCGAGGAAACATCAAACGCGAACGCGTCCAAAGTGGCCAAACTTTGGGGACATTTTGCCGAGTTTCTCGAAGGTCCGCCGTCGCCTGCAGGGTATGACGTCGTGGTCCACTGGGACAAGGGATAATACCTCGCCCAGCGCTTGCCAAAAGACACGCAATCGCCAAAATTGGGCTGATGACCCGCGATGAATTCAACAGCTTTTGTGCCAACCTCAAGGCCACCACCCATGTAGTGCAATGGGGCAATGCGGATGTATGGAAAGTGGGTGGCAAGGTCTTTGCGCTCTGTGGCTGGAATGACGGCAAGGATGCCTTCACCTTCAAAGCAACCGATCTGGCCTTTGAAGTGCTGGGGGGCGAACCCGGCATCCGCCCAGCGCCCTATCTGGCGTCGCGGGGTATGAAATGGCTACAGGTCTATGACGAACGCGGCATGAGCGATGCGTCGCTGCGCGAGCATATCGTGACGTCCTATGATCTGGTCGTGGCCAAGCTGACCAAGAAATTGCGGGCGGAATTGGGTGTTTAGCCCTTCATCGCCTGCAGCAATTCCAGCAGTTGTTTTCGGTCGCCGTCATCCGTGTAGTCACCGGTGGCCAGACGCTCGGCAATGCGCAGGCGCAGGCGTTCTTGCTGGGTGCGCACCTCTTCGCCTGCGGTCTCAGCCAGAGTTTTCATGATCATCGCCACCGCTTGTTGACGCTTGGTGGTGGGGTTGGCGATATAGTCGACAAGGCTCTGTTGCCCGGAATCGAGGATGTTTTCGGCCAGATCGCGCAGCTGATCGCCATTGGGCAGCAGCGGGGCGAGGGCGTCCGCGGGCGGTAGGATTTCCGGCACGCTGCGCGGGGTCTCGGCCAGAGCGTTTGCGCCGTCGACAAAGGCCTCGGTAATCATCCGCGTGATCTTGATGGCGCGCGGGTCCTTGAACAGGGCCGAGGCGATGGCCACGCCGTAATCCGTATAGACCCACGGATTGACCCGCCGCCCACCGCGACCCTTGGGCTTAGAGATCACATTCTGTGATTGCAAATCACCGACCTCGGCATCGGTCAGCTGAAAGCGGTAGCCCTCGAACAGATCCTTGTTGCGCGATACGGCCTGATTGAACGCGCTGACGGATTTTCCGTAGAACTGTGCCAGATCCTCGGCCAGCACCACACGGGTGCCGCGCACTCGGTGAATGGCGCTTTGGACCTCATGCGTGCTGGGCAGGTTTTTGGGGTTCGTCATGGCAACCGTTTGGAATCACAATTTGTGATTTCAAAGGTGACGCAGCCCGTGCTGGGCTGCAAGGTTGAAGTGTGGCGGGCATGATGCGACATCAATCCAACTGTTTGCTTTCCAATTCAATGTGATCAAAGCTGTGCCCAAACCAACTGAGTTCACCCGAAATATTAACAGTGTCACCGGGCTGCAATCTGGAAGCCCAGTAACTGTCAACGCCGCAGTTCAACACTTCAAGGTCGGGTGCATGTACGGGCTTGAAGTCCACGCAGCCACGAGTTCTGCGGCTGGTAGAAACACTCACAACTTCGTACTCGATCGTCTTTACAGGATTCTGCGTTAGGTAATTCCATGCGAACGGAACACCATGATGCCAAAGCGCCCATAGCGCCAAGAATGAAACTATCGGGCCGCCAAGGATCAAAATCAGGATCCGTTTTGTAGTGCTCTGTTGCCTTTGTTTATTATGCGGGGGCCTAAGCTGAGTTCGCAAGAACGCGGGCAATACTGTCATTGCGCCAACCGCAGCGAATGCAATCCAAAAGTATGAACCAACCCAATCGTTCCATTCCGCCGTGGGCACAGCGTTTCCGAAGAACATTGCCAAGCCGGGCAAAACTAGGAAAACGTAAAATGGGAGTTCGACCAAATGGTCCCAAACATCTCGCTTCCGGAGTTGCTCATTAGGTATTTCCGCTGCTCTTTGGGGCTCAACGTAGTCGCCGGAATCAATGAAAAACCTACGAGATGAGCGAAACGTAAGGCCAAATGGACATATAGAAACGACAAACAGCAAGCACAAGGACGCCATTATGTACAATGCAATCGATTGAGGGAAATACTGCGAGTACAGACCGCGTGGTGGTTTGAAGCCTTGATTCACAGCGATAAGCAACAAGATAACCCATATTCCAGTGGCGATAACAAAAGCCACTTTTGGGCCGACTGACACGCACCTTCTCAGCATCCGATTATAGAGCGAGGGGACGAGATACACCGCTGTAATTGCAAACATAAACAAGCTGATGCCTGCGACGAGAACAAAGTCCTCGCTGCCGATCTCCCAATGTACCGACGAGGCATTGACAACGACAGCAGTGGCTACGAGACCAATTAGGCCGAATGCTCGGCCAGCTAAATCACTTAAAAAAGAGCCCAGTTCATTTCAATGCCTATGGTTGCAATAACTGTGAGCGTTATACTCCAGCATGCACCTTAGGCAAGAATATGGCGGTGGTTACTCACCGCTTCCGCCGCTTCACATTCCCACCCCGCTGCCCCGGCCTGCCGGCCGTTGACCGTCCACGTGATTTTACTGCGTCTTCCGAGGCTTTCTCGACCGCCCATTGGCGCGCCATGGGGTCGTCGGCGATGGCGAGATCGACTGCTTCCAGACGTTTGATCTCATCCCGGATGTTGGCGGCCTCTTCGAATTCCAGATTCTCGGCTGCCTTGCGCATCTTGTCGCGCAGACCGTCCAGATGCGCCTCGAGGTTCGCGCCGTGCATTGGTTTGTCGATGGTGGCGGTGACGCGGTTCATGTCGACGTCGCCCTGATAGAGACCGGCCAGAACGTCCTCGACATTTTTCTTCACCGTCGCAGGCGTGATGCCATTTTCCTCGTTATAGGCGATCTGCCTTGCCCGGCGGCGGTTTGTTTCGTTCAGTGCCCGCTCCATGCTGCCGGTGATCTTGTCGGCATACATGATCACCCGGCCATCGGCGTTCCGCGCGGCGCGGCCGATGGTCTGGATCAGGGAAGTTTCAGATCGCAGGAAGCCCTCTTTATCCGCGTCCAGAATGGCGACCAACCCGCATTCAGGGATGTCGAGCCCCTCGCGCAGCAGGTTGATGCCGATCAGCACGTCGAAGGCCCCCAGCCGCAGGTCGCGCAGGATTTCGATGCGCTCCAGCGTGTCGATGTCCGAGTGCATGTAGCGGACTTTTATTCCCTGTTCGTGCATGTATTCGGTCAGATCCTCGGCCATGCGTTTGGTCAGGGTGGTGACCAGCGTGCGATAGCCATCGGCGGCGACCTTGCGCACCTCGTCCAGCAGATCGTCGACCTGCATGCCGACAGGGCGGATTTCGACCTCGGGGTCCAGCAGGCCTGTGGGGCGGATCACCTGTTCGGTGAAGACACCGCCGGTCTGTTCGATCTCCCACTTGGCCGGGGTTGCCGAGACGAAGACGGATTGCGGGCGCATGGCGTCCCATTCCTCGAACTTGAGGGGGCGGTTGTCCATGCAAGACGGCAGGCGGAACCCGTGTTCGGCTAGCGTGAATTTGCGGCGGTAGTCGCCCCGGTACATGCCGCCAATTTGGGGCACGCTGACATGGCTTTCGTCCGCGAAAACGATAGCATTGTCGGGGATGAATTCGAACAGGGTTGGCGGCGGCTCACCCGGTGCGCGGCCCGTCAGATAGCGCGAGTAGTTTTCGATCCCGTTGCAGACGCCAGTGGCCTCAAGCATTTCCAGATCGAAGTTGGTGCGCTGTTCCAGACGTTGGGCCTCCAGTAGCTTGCCCTCACCGACGAGCTGGTCCAGCCGGATGCGCAGTTCCTTTTTGATCCCGATGATTGCCTGATTCATCGTCGGTTTCGGCGTCACGTAGTGCGAGTTCGCATAGACCCGCACCTGTTCCATCGACGCGGCACGCTCGCCGGTCAGCGGGTCGAATTCGGTGATGGTTTCCAACTCCTCACCAAAAAACGAGAACTTCCACGCCCGGTCCTCTAGGTGGGCAGGCCAGATTTCCAGTGAATCGCCCCGCACCCGAAACGAGCCGCGTTGAAACGCCTGATCGTTGCGGCGGTATTGCTGAGCCACCAAATCGGCCATCACCTGCCGCTGGTCGTATTCATTGCCGACCTTCAGGTCCTGCGTCATCGCCCCGTAGGTTTCGACCGAACCGATACCGTAAATGCAAGACACCGAGGCGACGATGATGACGTCATCGCGTTCCAAAAGCGCTCGGGTGGCCGAGTGGCGCATCCGGTCGATCTGTTCGTTGATCTGGGATTCTTTCTCGATATAGGTATCCGACCGCGCGACATAGGCCTCGGGCTGGTAATAGTCGTAGTAGGAGACGAAGTATTCGACCGAGTTTTCCGGGAAGAAGCCTTTGAATTCGCCATAAAGCTGGGCCGCCAGCGTCTTGTTGGGCGCAAGGATGATCGCAGGGCGTTGGGTTTCTTCGATCACTTTGGCCATAGTGAACGTCTTACCGGTCCCCGTCGCGCCCAGCAGAACCTGTTCTCTTTCGCCGTCAAAGATACCGCTGGTCAGTTCCTTGATCGCAGTTGGCTGATCACCAGCAGGCGCGAACTCGGTATGCATGACGAACTGCTTGCCGCCTTCGAGTTTCAGGCGCGCGCGAACGTCATCAGCGGTCAGCTGTGTCTTGTCGGAATGGGCATAGGGCATAGGCAGGCTCCGGGTCAGGCCCTTACATTTGTTCTTATTTTGTCCAACTGCAAGGCCTGATCCGGTTCAGAAACTCAGTTTCAGTAATAGGCATACTGTGCATCGGGGATTTGAACCGATTGCACCTTGTCGGCCAGCGCTTTCAGATTGCTCTCCAGAACCCGGCCCATCATCGCCTTCATCAGCGTTTGACCCATCAGCCAGCCCAGCAGGCCATATTTCATCTGGTAATCCATGCTCCAGACGACTCGCGAATGGCCATTCGCGAGGGGTTCGATGGTGATGGCCGCATGTGCTTGGGTCAAAGGCATCGCCGGCATCTCGGACAAGCGTACGCGATAGCCTTTGTTGACTTGCCAATCCGTCACTTCCTCGACCAGCGAGGTGCCGTTTTCAAAGTGGCAACGCCGTTTCGACCCGACGCCGTCTGGCCCAGTCGTCAGCGCATCCACCGAGGCGACTTGTGGTGCGAATTCGTCGATTTGCATGAAACGGCTTAGAATGGCCCAAAGGGATTCGGGCCGGGCGTCGATTTCCAGGCTTTTTCTATGGTGGATCATGTTGGTGTCCTCTTGATGGCGTTGCACGATTTATAAAAGGCCCTGATGACAGTTTCTGACATCAGGGCGCGACCAGCCGCGACAATTCCCATCTTGTCCCAGCCTGTACTCTGACGCATAAACAATCTCAGCCAAGTGAGGACGGAGGGGCGACATGCGCGCACGGATTTACAAGCCTGCCAGGAACGCAATGACTTCGGGGATGGCCAAGACCCGCAAGTGGGTTCTGGAATACGCGCCCGCGTCGTCGCGTGAGGTTGATCCGCTGATGGGCTGGACGTCTTCCGACGATACGCAAACTCAAGTGCGCCTGAAGTTCGACACCAAAGAAGAGGCCCTGGATTATGCCAAAGACAATGGCATCGAAGTCCAGGTCAGCGAACCGCACAAGCGCAAACCCAACCTGCGTTCGCGCGGCTATGGTGAGAATTTCGCCACCGATCGGCGCGCGCCTTGGACCCACTGAATGATCGAAATCCATGAGGCCGACCCGACCTCGGACGCGCTACGCCCATTGATCGAGGCGCATTTCGCCCATAGCGAAACTGCCGGACCTGCGGAAAGCAACCATACCATGGATGCCCAGGCTCTGGCTGCCGAGGGCATCAGGTTCTGGGCCATGTTTGACGACGGACAGCCCGTCGGCTGCGGAGCGTTAAAGGCGTTGCCGGACGGAACGGCCGAGGTGAAGTCCGTTCACATCATCTCGGAGGTGCGTGGACGCGGTCTGGCGCGTCAGATGATGAACCACCTGACAGCTGAGGCCCGTATCCAAGGGGTGGCGGCTTTGGTTCTGGAAACTGGTGCTGAACATCTGCCGGAATATGCGGCTGCCCGTAAGCTATATGAACGGCTTGGGTATTCCTATTGCGGTCCGATTTTCGGATATGAAAGCGACCCGAACAGCGCCTTTATGCGCTTGGCTCTTGAACCCGGGAACTAAAAACTGCAAGAAGGGCCCAGCGGTCCCGTAGCTCAACTGGATAGAGCAGCTGACTTCTAATCAGCAGGTTGAGGGTTCGAGTCCTTCCGGGATCGCCAACCATTATCCCCATTCCCGGCACCATCGTCGCATCGATCGCCTGATCTAAGCCGCCTTTAGTGGGCAGCTATCAAAGTAAACGTGGGAACCTATTACATCCAACGGACACGTGTTCCGCAAAATATCGCCGTTCGCACCAGCCCGTCGAGCGAAACTCTGCCGTTTAAAGCTTGCGCGCGCTTTTTCGACTGCAGTTTGTCGAAATCTGAACGAGATTGCTTCGACGATTGCGCTGAATCAGGGGATGGACGATGTCGCAGGCCAGCACGCTTGAGCGTGAAATGCTTAATTTGATCAATGCAGAACGTGCATCGCGCGGCCTTGACTCCGTTCAGCTGGAACTCCGCTTGAACGCTTCGGCCGAAGAGCACAGCCAGTGGATGCTGGAATCCGGCAATTTCTCGCACACGGGTGAGGGTGGCAGCTCGGCCACCCAGCGCATGCGAGACGCGGGTTTTGTATTGTCCGGATCTTGGGCGACTGCCGAGAACATAGCCTGGCAAAGTCAGGGCGGAGAGCCGGGATTTTCAGACGATGTCGTCGATTTGCACAATGCGCTTATGAACAGCCCCAATCACCGCGCCAACATCCTGAACCCGAACTTGGCATACATCGGAATCGGAATTGAAATTGGATCATTCGGCGGCGTTCCTGCCGTCATTGTGACTCAGAATTTTGCCCGCACCACGGCGAGTGTCCAGTTGGATACCGGCGCCGGTTCGGATGCCGGTGGTTCCGATACGCCAGCAGATCCGATACCGGTCGTTCCCGATCCGGGCGAACCGGCAGATCCGGTTTCGACATCTTCGCAAGAGAATCTGTCATTTGGCGACGGGGATACCCTTAGAGTGACGCCGGAAGAACTGGATCAAAGTGTTATCAGCGGGTTTGGTGTGGGCAAGTCCCTCGTTATCGAAGGTGTCGAGCTTAGTCGATCCAACATTCGCCTGACCGATAACTCGAACGTTGAATTCGATGTTGATGGTGACGGTAGGGCGGATCTGACGATTTCGTTGGACGGCGGGCAGTCGGGCGGTGACTTTTTTGCCATCACCAAGGATGGAAACACCGTGGTCAGCTATGCTAAATTTCTGCCTGACCTTGCGCCCGGGGTCCGCGTTGACAGCAGCGTGATCAATGGCATCGTGAACAAATCCTTTCTCGAAGGCGATGGCGCGACGGATTTTCGGATACAGATGGTCGACCTCGGAACCGCTGACTTCAACAATGTCCTTGGCGTTTATGATATTCTAAGTAACGGCGAAATCGCGAATGTGCGCCTGCTGTTTGAAAACACCAATGAAGCGAATGGCGCGGTAGAGCTAAGTAATTTGGCGGACGGAAACCGTCTAGGGTTCTTCATCGTTCAGGATGGTGCAGATTGGGCTAATTCACTTTCAGACAGCGATGACTTGAATTTTGTTGCCAGCAACGGTGGCATGGCAGACGTGGACGACGAATTTGATTTTGTTTTGACGGTGAACGGAAACTCTGCTGGCGTGACCACGTTTCATGCCGAAAAGGCGGCCTTGAACAGTGACGATCAGCAACACGCGCTTTCGGGTGTCGTGTCGGGTGGCCAGTCAATGACCATCGGTTTCGAGGACTTGACGGGAGGGGGCGACTCCGATTTCGAGGATGTCGTGGTCAACGTAACCAGGCTTGAGGATGACGCGCTTTCGGTGGTTTAAGCCTAATTGCCGAGTGCACGCTGATTAACGTGTTGTAATTCACTTTCGGCCCATACCGGCCACTCGGCCAAGTTTGACTATGTTGCGGTCGCGTCCCGTTTTTTTGGACATTCGCTGCAACTGTGCAGACCGCGGCGTGCTGAGCAAATAAAACACGCGGCTTGTCGGACTTTCCCGAAACGCGGCCCAAATCGCCGTCACTCATGCGCGCAATCAGTTGGTATCTTGTCCGCGAAAAAGACCAGGACCTAAACATCTTAATTTGATCGGATATTACTACTACTATTTTTTGGTGCTTGTAATTGCGCGCCAGTCTTCCGGTGGAGGCCTGTCTAACAGGCTTTGGGCTCGGGCCATCATGGCGACTGAGGCGGGATCTCCGTTTCGTGTTCGATCCGCAACCTCAAATGCGGCAACAGCTTTTTCAAATCGCCCTGCCCGGTAGTGCGCAAGGCCTTGTTCATAGGTCTCTATCCAGGCAAATGCTCCCTCACACCCATCTGCCATCGCTATCAGTTCGTAGACCACCAGCTCTTCAATGCGTCCGAATACGGTAAGCGTGTCCAGTTCGCGCACCACAATTGTGCCGGCCGCCTGTTGTCTCGTTTCCGGCCCAATGAGGATCAGCGTGCCATAGTCTTTGTTTGCTCCTTCCAACCGGCTGGCAACGTTCACAACATCGCCAATCGCGGTGTAGTTCAACCGCTGCTCTGATCCGATGTTTCCGACCAAAGCCTCGCCGCTGTTCAGCCCGATCCTGACACGCAAGGGATTGCCGTCATCATCTTCAATTCCGGACGCGCCCACTGCAGCGACAAGGTCCAATGCTGCGCGGCAGGCGTTTTCAGCGTGATTCACATCCTTGCGCGGCGCCCCCCAAAACGCCATCACAGCATCACCCATGAATTTGTCGATCGTCCCACCATTTTTGGCGATAGCCGTGGAGGCCGCGCTAAAGAAGGGCTCCATCAGTTGGGTAATCTTGGGGCCAAGTTTCTCGGACAGCCCAGTGAAACCCGTGACGTCGCAGAACAATACAGAGATCTGCTTCACCTCTCCACCTGGCTGTATCTTGATACCCTCAGCAAGCAGCATGCGCACGAGATCTGTGGGTACGTATTTTCGGAATGCCGACAAACCAGCAGCCATGCTGGCGGTGGCCGCAGAAAGATTGGAAAGCTCAGACAGTTTGGACGGTCTGCGTTCAATCTGCTCGACGTCAAAGCGCTCAATTTTGCCGAGGTCTTCGGCAATGCGTGCCAGCGGATTCGCCACAACTTTGCGGATCAGCCAGATCGCTAATCCGGTTGCCACTATCACCACAATGATCAAAACGTAGATCAGATTGATCAGCGTCTCGTCGATGCCCGAAAGAAAGGCTGCTTCGGGTATGACTGTGGCAACGCGCCAGCCGTAAAACCCCAGGGGAGTCAGCGCCACCGCATAAGGCACGCCGTCAATGACGACACGTTGCGTCAATGTGCCAGAGGCATTTTCCTGTGGGTCCGCCAACAACCTTTCGCCCGAGATCATGGCGACTTCATAAAGCTTGCCCTCGCCCATGCGCGCCGGAGTAACCTCATCTGCTTCGGCATCGGGGACCGCAATAACTTCTCCGTCGGCGTTCAGAATAAACGCCGCGCCAAATTCGCCGGGCGCAAGCGTGGCAAGAAACCGTGACAAACGATCCGTTTCGATCGCAACGGCCAGAACGCCTTGCCGCGTTCTATTGACGTCTATCGGACCGGCATAGGCGTAAACGGTTCTGTCACTATCCGGGAGGTCGCGCGCTTCGATCCACCCAGAGGAGTTGAGGCCCATGAAGTTTTTAAACCAGGCATGTTCGCGCGGATCATAGGATGTTTCGGTAAAAGTCCGCTCTTCGAACTGTATGTCACCGGGAATGAAGATGTAGCGGTCTTTCCGCAGCATTCGGTCGCGGATTCCCTCATCGATTTCAATCATCTCAAGCCCACCGTCACCCAGGCGATGTGACGCAAAAAAATTCCCGTCAGGCCAACCGAAGAACATCCATGAGATATTCGGCTGTGCCTGCAATTGTGACAGAAAAACAAACTCCCGCTTGTCGGCCTGTCGCGTCGCGATGACGTTCTGAACAAAGATCGTACGAACGGCCGCCCAGGCGGCTTCGGCTGACCTGAGTGTCACGCCCACCTCGATACGGACAGTGTTTGCGATCTGGCCGTTGATTTCTGCCGCAAGCATGCGGCTATTGTCGCGCGCGGTCGTCCACCACAGGGAATGGACAATAAACGTCGACACTCCGATAGACACAGCCACCAGAATTGACACCGCAATGCCTACACTAAATCGCAATTAAATCTCCGCCGAAAAGCTACTTGTTTCAGTATTGAATTGAGACAGCTAAGAGAGCAAAGTTTTCTTAAACCCAGACCCGAAATCTCACGCAACTGTTAGGCGGAAGCAAAGGACTCTGTTGAAGCGAGCGCCTTAACACTAAATGCCGTATCTAACCTTAGTAAATTTGCCAGACGCTTCGCACTGTTGAACATGCGGCCCTTTTCATACCTTTGCCACACCAAACCCACGACGCGCTGCGGCCGGTCAAACCGAACATTGGCTGCAGGCGTAACAGCCAGAAAGGTCGAACACTCGATGCAGACGAAACAGACTTTCGCCGTGATTGCGTCAATGACAGCTTGATTACACACAGCGTCCACATCGACACCACATCAGATCGAAAAGAAATCCTTTAATACACTGTTAAAGAGCCAAGGCTTTTCCAGATGCGCAGCATGGGCGCATTCCGGCATAACCAGAAGGTTGGCGTTGGGAATGGATTGCCACAATTGTTCGGTCTGGCTCCATGAGTAGGTTCGATCACGGTCACCCCAGACTACCAGTGTTCTGGCCTCGATATTCTCCAGGTGCTTGACACCACTCCAGTTCTCCATCGCGTCTAGCCCATTTAGCATGGTCGGCAATCTGCATTGCTCGGCGATGGCGGCACAGTCTTTGTAGCCATCGGCATATTCCCGATTTAGAAACCAGGTCGCTGCGATCCGTCTGGCGGTGGCCTGCGGTCCGTCCAATTGAGCGCGGCGTTTGGATGTACCGATGGTCTCGAACCTGCCCGGAAGGACTCCTGTGGCGCCGGTACCGTAGAGCACTAATCGCCCTATTCTCTCTGGCGCGCGCGCCTCCATTTCTTGCACGACCATCCCGCCCATCGAATGGCCGACCAGGTTAAAACGCCCGATGCCGCGCGTGCTCAGTTGGCCTAGGACCCATTCAGCATAGTCGCCAATACTGTCCAGCGCTTTCCAACAAGCATTTTCGCCAAATCCCGGCAAATCTAAGCTGATGATCTCGTGCCCGACTGCTGAATCGGCCTGCCCCTGCCATTGTCGGCTTCCGCCCATGAAGCCATGCACAAAAACGACCGGTGTCATTTGCGCCCGCCCTGCACGATACGATCAAGGATCATAGCGCAGAACAGGATCGAGAAGCCAGCGAGTATACCCTGTCCGACATTGGCATATTGCAATGCTTCTAGGACATCTTCACCCAATCCCTTGGCCCCGATCAACGAAGCCACGACGACCATTGCCAGTGACAGCATAATTGTCTGATTGATCCCGGCGCGGATTGATGGGGACGCCAGAGGAAGATCAACCTTGGTCAACAGATACCATTTGTTAGCACCAAAGCTGATTGCCGCCTCACGCACGCTTTCGGGCACACCCCGCAAGCCCAGGACGGTTAAACGCACTACTGGGGTGCCACCAAAAATCATGGTGACAACCACCGCTGCCGGTTTGCCGACACCAAAAAATGCGATTACCGGGACCATGAAGACAAAGGCAGGCATAGTCTGCATAAAATCCATGATCGGCTGGATAAAGGCGTAAAAACGTGGGCGGCGTGCGGCGAACATGCCCAAGGGAATCCCTATGACAATGGACAGACAGGCCGCCGTACCCAATAGGGCCAGCGTTGTCATCGCCCCCTCCCAAAACCCCAAAAGCCCCATATACGCCAGAAAAGCCCCTGAATAGATGGCCGTGCGGATGCCTGCCGTGAGCCATGTCAAAAGCACGATCAGGCTGGCAATCACGATCCACGGCGTCTGAACCAGGATGACCTCAAGCGCGTCAAGAAGCGCGCGAATGCCAAAGGTCAACCCGTCGAAAAACGCCTCGCTGTTGCGTACACACCAAGCGATGAAGTCTTCGACCCCTTGGATGCTGGTCAGGCGAATTGCCGGATCGGTGGGAAAATGGCTGAGCAGGGAAAAACGGCCCGGAAAGCTGTAGTGCAGCATTGCGGCGGTGACGATCAGAAACATGAAAACCGCGCTAAACACAATATGAGTGATTGGCATTGCCGACCGGATCGAACGATCCGACAGCCAATCGGAAAACCGCGCCTCAAGCGCCCAATTGGCCACTATGGATTGCACTGCTTTAACCAGCAACAAGATCACGATCCCGGTTAGAACGATCATAGGGCCTTGGGCGGCAAGCGCATCGGCTTCGGCCCGAATGCCACCGATGTTTTGTTCAAGGGACTCGACCGTGCGCTGATAGACGTCGATCTTGTCCGAGCCGCTTTCGATTGCTGCGGCAAGCTGTTTGCGGCGCAGTTCAAGTGTGCCTTCAATGGATGCTATACGCTGCATGGCGTCGGCGGCCAGTTCCCCAAACAAACCACGCGCGATTTGAACAAAGCCCAGGGTTTCAAGGATCAGGAACGGCAGCGCCCAGCTCCACAACCCACGCGCGCCGAACCAGATAGGACCGAATAATCCGGCCATAATGTTGAAGGTCGGTGTGAAGCGGGACGAGGCACCGATCTTATCAAAATTCCGTATATAGTAATCCGGGCTGGTGCGGACAAAGGCATGGATGTTGTCGCGGCGTTCCTCGGCATAGGCAAGGGCAGCTTCGCTTTCCGTGTCTTCAAGTGGGTTGACGCCAAGATCATTGAGTTCGCTCATGATACTTCTGTCCCTTCGATCACGGTGCGCAGCAAGTCGGCGCGTGTGATGATGCCAACGTCCCTGTCGCCGTCCTGCACGAGTATGGGTTTTTGGTCGTCAATCGCCATGTTGATCAGATTGCTAAGGGTTTCGCCTTCTTCGACCCGTGGAGCATCTCTGTGAACCGGTCCGTTGGCGGCGGTATATTGTTCAAGCGGTTGCATTACGGCGTGGGCATGCACGACTTTAAGCCGCGAAATCCCGGCGACAAAATCGGCAACGTAGTCATCTGCAGGATTCATAACGATATCTTCAGCGGTGCCTATCTGCACCATCTTGCCGTCGCGCATGATTGCTATCCGGTCACCGATACGAACCGCTTCATCCAAATCATGGGTGATGAAGATCGTGGTCTTTTTCAAAATTTTGGACAGGCGAATAAACTCGTCCTGCAACTGGCGTCGGATCAGAGGGTCAAGAGCCGAAAATGGCTCGTCCATCAATAGAACATCTGGGTTTGCTGCCAGGGCGCGCGCCAAGCCGACACGCTGTTGCATGCCGCCTGATAATTCATGAGCAAATTTTGATCCCCAAGCGCCCAGCTCAACGATATCGAGAATGGCTGCCGCCTGTCGCATACGCTCGTTCTTGGCAATCTGGCGGATTTCCAGAGGCATCGCCACATTGTCCAAAACCGAACGGTGCGGCATCAGGGCAAAGTTCTGGAACACCATTCCGATCTTTCGGTTACGAAATTCCTGAAGCTCTTTCGGGCCAAGGGCCATGACATCGGTGCCCTCGATTTCGATTTTACCTGCCGTAGGCTCCAAAAGGCGGTTGAAATGGCGGACCAGCGTGGATTTGCCACTGCCCGACAGTCCCATAATGCAAAAGATTTCGCCACGGTTCACCGACAAGCTGACATCGGCGACGCCAACCACCGCGCCCAACTCTGCCAGAATCTCGGCCTTGCTGAGGCCTCGGTCATGGATCGCCTGCAAAGCGACTTGAGGGTTCGCGCCGAAAATCTTCCAGACATTCGAAATTTCGACAACGGTATCGGCAGGTTCAGAGGACATGCGAGACATCTCAAAGTTTGAGGGGCAAAAGCGAAAGGGGAAAGAAGCCGACACCGAATGGTATCAACGGTGTCGGCATGATTAACAGACGCCGGATCAGAGGCCCAACCAAGCGTCGACCCGGTCGGGATTGGCTTCAACCCACTCACGGGCAACCTCTGCTGGATCACGGCCCTTGCCACTGATTTCATAGGCGAAACCGCTGACGTCATCAGCAGTCAGAGCAAAGTTGGCAAAGAATTCCGCAATCGCAGGCGAGCGATCTTCAAGCGAATTTGACCATGCAATCTGAACGTTCTTCAGAGCGTCCTTGGTGGCAACCGAGGATTTGCTGTACCAATCAGGGTCATCCGACGGCTGTACCATCACGTATTTGGCCGGATCAAAGGTCGGCTCGGTCAGCATCTGGACGTCGAACATGTACCAAACCGCGTGTGGTTTATAGCAGTAGAAAGCATAACCTTCGCCTTTGGCGATACTGTCCTTGATGCGCGCGGTCTTGACGCTTTCTTCGGCACGGATCGGATCGATGAAATCAAGAAGGCCATAGTCACGGGTCTTAACCTCGTTGACATTGGCCGAAGCCCAACCGGGGGCGCCAATCCACATCTCACCCTTGCCGTTGCCATCGCTATCCATCGCTGAGGCGACGTCCGGGCGGCCCAGATCAGCAATATCGGTGATGTTCATCTTATTGCCGAAGTCCTGCGAAACGCAGAAGCCCTGGTTTCCTTCATAGGGGTTGGACGACAAGGTTACGGTACCCGCTTCGTCAACGTATTTCTTGGTGAAACTTTCCTGGTTCGGCAGCCAGACATCGGGGTGCACATCAATGTCTCCCTTGCCCTGATCCATCGCCTGGAAAATCGTCGCGTTGTTGCCCGGTACGTATTCAACCTGACCACCGATGCGCGTTTCAACCACAGCACCCAGAAGATGAGCAATCGCCTGTGCGCCAGTCCAGGAGGGCACGCCGATTTTGACCTCTTCGGCGGCGAGAGCAGGTATCGCAAACGCGCCGACTGCAGCCGCCAGACCCAGTGTTTTCAGTTTGGTTCTCATGGTAGTCTCCTCTGTTGAGATGCGCCGTGTTCCGACGTCAGTTTTTTGATCTCTTTGTGCCTCCAACTCATGGCTTTGACCGGAAAGCAATTACCTCCTCATGGCTGTTGGACAGTGGTCCGATGCAAGGCCGGGCCTTCGATTCCTGCTTGAAAGTCTAGAGCAAAGCGAATTCCGCAGGCCAATTCGAACATTTCATCAAACTATTCCAACATTGCATAGTTATGATTACACTCGTCAACCACAGCAGACAGACTGGGACGCACAATGGATTTGAATTGGCTCCGTGACTTTGAATGCCTTGCCCGAACCCTGAATTTTACCCGGGCGTCGGACGAGAGAAACATCACGCAATCGGCTTTCAGCCGAAGAATCAGAGCCTTGGAAAACTGGGTTGGACTTCCTTTGGTTAATCGTGCCACCTATCCTGTGCGTCTGACCGACGCCGGAGAACAGTTTCTGCCGGTGGCCTTGGCTGCGATTTCACAACTGTCCGAGACCCGTCAATTGTTACGGGATGCGGATCGCGGGGACAGCCGGTTCATCCGGTTTTCGGTACTTCACACAATTTCGGTCAATTATCTCGCAACGCGAATTGAAGAACTGCAGCAGCAAATCCCCGAATTGCGCACACGTGTGGTGTCTGATTCCCTCAGCACTTGCTGCGAGCTTCTTGTTGAAGGGGCGGTCGACGTTTTGCTGTGCTACTATCACCATTCAGTCTCGCCATTGATCGATGAGGCGGCATTCGAAAAAAAAGACCTACTAATAGACCGCCTTGTCCCTGTCGCCGCCGCTGAAACAACCCGGGCCAACGGGTGGGATCTTGGCAAGACAGACGGCCCGCCCATTCCACATCTGGCGTATGAGCGATCATCGTTTCTAGGAATGGTGGTTGAGAACACAGTCGAACGGCAAATGCTGAATGCCGAGACGATCTATGTCGATGGATTGGTCGAAACGATCAAGCGGCGGCTTTTGAAAGGCAGTGGATTTGCCTGGATGCCAGAAACTGCGATTTCGACCGAACTTGCCGATGGAGTACTGGTGCCGATTGGCGACGATACGTGGTGCACCTCTTTAACCATATCTGCCCTGTCTAACCCTGACGCCTTTGATGCGACCGCACGCAAATTGTGGGACCTGCTTTAGCGGAACTGCATATTACGCGCTGTTGTTTCGGCGGGCAGCAGTGATGAGAATTTCAACATTGCGCCCATGACGCGCTCATGCAGCTTCGACGCAGGCGAATTCGGCGCCCGGTGAACGGTTGGAATCAAGCAGGCATTCGTTCGCTACCCAATGTCTTTGGAGCTGTCGGCCGTTGCCGCCTCGATGATAGCCTGGACCAAGAGGTCGACTGTATCGCTGACGTTGGCATCCCAAGCGACACTGTCGGAAACAAGCGAAAATTCTGAGCAGGCGATGATTTGCAGGTCCGCTCCGGCGCTGACAAGATCTTTCGAAGCTGCGAACACCGAGTCACGGGCACATGTGCAGGGACCCTTGGCCTTGATCGTACGGATGGCCGCCAGCAGGGCATCGTCTTTCGCAGGCCAGACAACAGACAGCCCGCGTTCTGAAAGAGCGGTATCGAAAAGTCGGGTGTGGCGTACCGCTGGTGAGGCAAGCATGCCGACACAACCTCCGGCTCCAAGCTTTTGTGCGGCGTGATCCGCCGCCAGCTCGACCATGTTTAGCAAGGGGATGTCCACTGCTTCTGTGATTGCCCCGGCATAGTGGTGCGCAGTGTTACAGGGCATCGCCAGAGCCTCGGCCCCGGCGGTTTGAAGCCGACGCGCCATAGTTGCCAGAGTGTCCCCTGGATCAATGCCTGTCCCCTCGATCAGGTGGGCAATCCGTGACGGGACCTGCGGATTCATATCGATCAAAAGGGGAATGTGGTCGTTGTCATCCCGCGCCGGGACGGCCTCCACCAACTTGCGTTGGAGGAGGATTGTCGCCTCGGGGCCCATGCCGCCAAGTATGCCTACAGGACGTAGCGCGCCCATGGCTTAGATATGAACCCAGCGATTTGCGTGGTCGAAGGCAAATTCGTAGCCGCCCAGGGCCGCCGCGCCACCGGTATGAAGGAATACAACCCGCTGATCCTTGAATTCTCCCTTGCGAGCAAGGTCGATTAGGCCCGCTGCGCCCTTAGCCGAATAGCAGGGGTCAAGCAGTATGCCTTCCAACTCGGCGAACATCCGGATCGCCTCAATGCCGCTTTCCGTCGGCAACCCGTAGCCTTCGCCAACATAATCGGTATTGGCCATCACGTCTTCACGCTTGACGATGCCGGCGCAGCTCAGCTTTTCTGCTGTTTTGCAGGCAAGATCATAAACCATCTGTTCCTGTTTGGCTTGCGGTGCCCGCGTGCCTATGCCCAGAACAGGGACCATGGAATTCATCGCGCACATGCCCGTGACCAGCCCGGCCTGAGTGCCTGAAGACCCTGTCGCATGTACCAGCCGATCAATCCGAAGACTCCGCTCATTAGCCTGAGACAAAAGTTCGAAGGCTGCATTTACGTAACCAAGCGCACCAGTCGGGTTTGAGCCACCGCCAGGGATAACGTAAACGTTGCGTCCTTCGGCACGCTTCTTCTCGGCGGCCTTCTGCATTTCTTCAACCATGTTGTGACCACCGGGAAACTTCTCGGTTGTGGCACCATGCAGGTGATCCAACAGGACGTTGCCGTTGGTGTTGTAGTTCCCGTCCTGATAGCCAGTCCTGTCCTCGAGTAGGATATGACAATCAAAACCCAGTTTGGCCGCGAAAGCAGCGGTCTGCCGGCCATGATTTGTCTGGGTCGCGCCTTGCGTCATCACCATGTCGGCGCCCTGTTTCTCGGCCTCGGCCATGAGGAATTCAAGCTTTCGGGTCTTGTTGCCGCCCGTTGACATGCCGGTGCAATCGTCGCGTTTGATCCAGATTTCACAACCCAACTCTTTGGAAAGCCGTTTCATCGGCTCAAGCGGTGTGGGCAGATGGGCAAGATGCAGCCGGGGAAAGCGGGCGAGATGCATAAGAAGACTCCTAATTTTGGCTTTCCTCAACTTATCTGCCTAATATTGCGGTTCCTAATGCGAAATACCGACCATATATTGCAAGAATTGCAAGTTATTGTGGGTTGCTCTATCTGTGTTCCATGCGGCTTGAATGGATAGACGATATCTTAGCTGTGCTTGATGGCGGCTCCTTGGCGCGTGCGGCAGAAAAACGGTTTCTGACGCAGTCGGCCTTTACTCGCCGGGTGCGGCTCATTGAAGACAGCATAGGCGCGGCACTGTTTGATCGCCGCCGCAAACCGGTTACCCTGTTGCCCGGCGTACGGGCGCTTGAGCCCGAGTTACGTGATCTCAGTGCAAGAATGCACAAATTGCGCCAAACCATGCAGACCGCAAGCGATCAGGCTTCGAAATCACTGGGTTTTGTCTGCCAGCATGCGCTGACCACCACAGTGTCGCCACAGGTGGTTCTGGCGTTGAGTACGGATGGTAACGTTTTGACACGGGTGCGTTCGGGCAACCAGGATGAATGTCTGATGCATTTGATCTCCAGAGAGGTCGATTTTGCGATCATGTATGCGCTTCCGGGTGATGATGCACCCGTACCAGTTAATGCCTTTGAAACGGTGGATCTTGGAACGGACCTTTTGATCCCGGTCGCAACGCCGAACGGCCGCAACAAGGCCAATTCAGCGGTTCTTCCAACGATTAGCTACCCGTCAGAGGTCTTTTTGGGGCAGGTTTTCGCCCGAATGATCAATCCGCGCCTGCCCAAGGACACCACCGTGTCAATGGTCGCAGAAACCGCCCTGACACTGGCGGTGTTGCAACTGGTGCTAACGGATATTGGGGTTGCCTGGCTGCCGCACTCCTTGATTGTCGAACACCTTTCACAAGGGCGGTTGGTGCGGATCGACGACGTCTTACCGTCGCAACTTCTGATCATTCGCCTGGTACGTCTCCGCGAGGCGCAGTCCGAGCATGCTGAACGGGCATGGCAGCGTCTTGCCCAACATCTACAACTCCCGACAGTGGGAAACTGACGATCGAGTAGACGAAAAATTTCGTTGCGCAAGATGTACGTCAGAATACCGGGGTCGTCGGCGCAACAAATGGAACTAATAAGAACGGATAATAGAGGTCGAAAAATTCGGGTGAATGGATGGCAATACATCGCTGAAAAGTACAAAAACTTGGGGTACCTGGAGCGCCCTGAACTGACGCGCAGAAATGCGGCGAATAAATGGAACTGTGACATTTTAACAGTGGGTGTTCTCCCGGCCAGGGCTAAAGGTTTGAATGTCTGAATCGTAATGGTTTGCGCCAATTCGTTCACACCGCAGAAGCCGTTAGTTTGGGCTCAAAGCGGGCCTCAGGGGTGAGGAAACATTCAGTGAAAGTGTCTCGCGTCACTGTCGGGTTGTCATTGTGGGCGGGTATGGCGGATCGCAGGATCAGTCATGTTCACCGCTCGAAATTCGAAGCGGGGATAATGAAGCCTAACGGTATTCAGTGGATCCTGAGCATAGGGTTTTGGACCGCAATCATCCCATTTTAGCAGCACAAATTGGGCCGAACGGCGAAGTTCCAATTCGACGTTTTCGGCTATCAAACCGCCGAAACGATTAGGACGCAATGCTGCATCACAAGCCTTAGGATACGAAGTAGGATGTTATCTCACCCACTCCTTTGACAAAATGAGTTTGTGCTTCCGCGTTGGGCAAATGGTCACCCAGCGCATCTTTGGTTTGGGCAGAGATGTGAATGTGCCCCGACCTGCCTGTGGCCTCGAGACGGCTGGCAAGGTTTACGGTTTCCCCCCAAACATCATAAATTGACCGTTTTCGCCCGATCAGACCGGCAATGACTGGACCGGAATGGATACCTATGCGGATATGCAGCCCCGCGCTGCTTACTGTGCTGTCAGACATCGTCCTTAGGATGTCACGTGCAAAGCTTACTGCCGCCAGCGCGTGGTCTTCGCGTCGCACGGGGATCCCCGATGCCGCCATATAGGCGTCTCCAATTGTCTTGATTTTTTCGATGCCGTGCAGGGTGGCCAGGTCATCAAATGCAGTAAACAGTTTTGACAATTCCAGGATTAAGTCACCAGCGTCCATGCGGGCAACCAGCGGAGTGAATTCTACGATATCCGCGAATATTATGGTTGCGCCAGCGAAGCGATCAGCGATGTTTGTCTCACCATCGTTTAGGCGTTTGATAACTGGCGCGGGCAACATCGAGTGTAGCAATTTGTCTGCCCTGTCACGTTCGTATTTTATCTCATTTGCGAGCGCCAATTCCTTAGCGCGCCAACGGCTGCGTTCCATGCAGGCATCGACGCGCGCATGCAGCAACACCGGATCGATAGGTTTTGGCAAATAGTCCTCGGCGCCGACACTAATGCACTTGGCGATTGCGTCGGTCTCGTTAAGACCAGAAACCATGACCACGGGCATTTCGCGCCAAGACGGATCTTTTTTCATATTTTCGAGGACATCGATGCCATTCACCTCTGGCATAAGAATATCCAACAGAACAAGGTCGAATCCCTCGCGGTTTAGTGCCTCAAAAGTTTCCCTGGCCGAGCCGACGGACCGCACACTATGCCCTCTGCGCTCTAGTAACCTGGTCAGGATTTCCCGATTGGCCGCCTCGTCATCAATCACCAAGATACGTCCGGTCAGGGCTTCGCGACCGGCATCAGAGTTCGCAAGGCTGCGTTCAAGGTTGGCCGCAATTTCCTGATCCCGTTCACTGTCCTCAGCGTTATTCTGAATGTCTGCATCACTGATGGTGCTGTCGATCTGTAGCGCCAGCTTGCGCGCTTCGCTCAGGATCGCGTTTATGTCGCTGCAAGCGGAAGGCTTCAGATCTGCCTCGAAATCATCCAGAACCATTTCCGAATACCCAATGATCGCATTGATCGGAGAGCGTAAATCATGCCGTAATTTTGCCTGCGCGTCTTTGTCGGCGGTGACTTGGTGCGCACTTTTCCCTAACAGTTCGACCAACTGAACAAGGTTGCTGGCGGCGGCGCCAATCTTTTGCAAATCCTCTAGCGCAGCCTCTGGTCCTGATCTGCGTACTTCCTCGATCAGCAGATTATGAAACCCAACAATCGCTTCTGACGGCCCATTGAGGTTCTGGGAAATGCGGGTGGCTAATGCCAACTTGTCTTTTCGGGTCTCTGAAACCATGCCGCGCTACCCGTCCAGCAGTTTTTCAATAATTTCCAGCAACCCGGGCAGTTCGATCGGTTTGGTATAGAATTCGTCGCAACCGGCATCCATGGCCTTGTCACGATCACTCTGCATCGCATGGGCGGTCAAAGCGACAACTGGGATAGCGTTTGTATCTGGGTTTGCTTTTATCTGTCTGGTCGCCTCCCACCCGTCGATTACGGGCAGGCTCATGTCCATTAAAATCAGATCCGGTTTATCCGATAGGGCTTGTTCAACGCCGGCCTGACCATCGCGGGCAGATACGGTTTCGTAGCCTTTTCTCTGCAGCCGGCGCGACAGCATATCGAGGTTCATATCGTTGTCTTCCACAATAAGTATCTTTGCCATCGCCTTAATCTTTCCGACTTATGAATAATCTTGTAACTGGCGTTTCAGTGCCGCAATCAGATCACCTCGACCGGTATCTCCTTTGCGGATGACCTCATCTGAATGGGCTTTCAACCAATCCAGTTCGTCCCGCGTCAGGTCCTTGGACGTGGCTACGATAACCGGCAAATCTGCAAGCTCATCAGTTGTGCGAACCGTTTTGAGAACATCGAAACCGTCCACATTCGGCATCATAATGTCCAATACCATCAGTGTCGGTCTTTTGGATTTCAATTGGCTGAGCGCGCCGTGACCGTCTGCCGCCTCGCGTACCGTCCATCCGTTGCGCGTTAGGATGCGGCGAAACAGGTTTCGCGTTGACATATCGTCGTCAACGATCAGCACGTCCTTGTCGCGTCCGGAGGCGATAGCATCCAACGTTGCGATCAGCCGCGCTGGATCAATTGGTTTAATTAGGTGTTCGATCGCTCCGAAGGCAAGGCCCATGTCGCGATCCGCGACAATCGTGGCTAGGACAACGGGCGTTTCGCACAGCTTCGAGTCTGCCTTGAGTTCCTTCAACATAGACCAGCCGTCGCGTTCAGGCATGATAACGTCCAGAAGAATGACGTCAGGCTTTTGCGAGCGCGCGATTTCCATGCCCGCCGCTGCGTTCGATGCCAGCAAGACATCATACCCTTCCTCGCGCACGATTTTTGCCACCGCGTTCCGTGCGTCTTCTTCATCATCCACTATCAGAACGCGGCCCAAAGCAGTGTCCGGTGACGTTTCGCTGTATTCGTTAGTCGACGTAGAAATGGTATCGTAGCGGGCTGGGATTTCGAAAGAGAAGGTCGATCCAACACCCTCTTTGCTATCGACAGTAATATGCCCGCCCATCATACGCGTAAATTCCTGCGCAATGGCGAGCCCTAGCCCTGTGCCTCCGAAATTCCGCGTAGTAGACTGATCAGCTTGCACGAACGCTTGGAACAGCTTGTCGCGTTGCTGCGGCGTCATTCCGATACCTTCATCTCGCACCGCAAATCGAAAGAAATCTGTATCATTTTTCCGGAGTTTAGAGACGAGAAGCTCAATCTTACCACCTTCGGTGAACTTCGCCGCGTTGGACAACAGGTTGAAAAGGTTCTGCCGGAGCTTGGTTTTATCAGTTTCGATCTCGTCAGTGTCTGCGAGATCACAAGAGAGAACCAGTTCATTTCTGTTCTTGCTCACCAAGGGAACCACGGTCGACGCGACTTCGTCCAACAAGGGCCGCAGTGCGAAGCGTTCCGGGTACATTTCCATTTTGCCCGCTTCGATCTTGGACAGATCAAGAACGTCATTGATGAGCGAGAGCAGATGTCGCCCGGATGCCATGATCTTCTCCAGGTCATCCGTCGCAGTCTCGAATCCCATGTCCTGCGCATCCTCGGACAGCATTTCGCTATAACCGATGATCGCGTTCAAAGGAGTGCGCAACTCGTGGCTCATGGAAGCCAGGAACTGGCTTTTTGCAGAGCTGGCAGCGATCGCCTGCGCGTTGGCTTCTTCAAGTTGTTCCTGTTTGGACTTAAGGTCAGAAATATCGCTGTAAACAGCGACCGTGCCCCCGTCGGGGGTCTGGCGTTTTGACACCTGAATCCATGCGCCACCCAGCAAGACTTCTTGGCGATCTCCGTCAGGCCTGCGATGTCGTGCAAGCCGGCTGCTAATCCACTCTTCGTCAGGCACACCATCGGTATCAACCGATTTTCGTTCCAGTTGCAGCCGCAAGATATCCTCGAACCGCGTGCCCGGCCCAAGTATGTCGTCTACATGTGCAAAAATGCTGCGGAACCGGTCATTGAAGAGTATGAGTTGGTCTTCGTTGTCGAACAACGCAAATCCGTCTGGAATTGTTTCAATTGCTGTCAGAATCGTATTGCGCTGCGCACGCGCTTCTTCTTCTAGTTCGCGCCGTTTGTCCTGGCTGTCGCGAAGCGCTCTTAGCGCTTGGGACATCCGGCCCAGCTCATCAGGGCCTTCGGGCGGCAGAGTAACATCCCGTTCACCCCGGATCAGTCCTGAAATCGCGATGTTGATTGCATGCAGCGGCACAACGATCGACCTCAGAGCGCGCCACGTAAGAAGCGCTCCCAATATCACGATGACAACACATGCAATGATCGCTCGGTTCATTGCAGCCTTGGCGGCAACCGTTGCTTCATTTCTGGTTCGGTCGGCGCTTTCAGATAGGTCATCGACCAATTGCGTAAGCGTCTTGTCGACTGCATCACTGGCCACTCGGGCCTGTGCAAGCAAAGTATTTCCCAGCACCCTGTTACCATCTGTGTAAGCATCGGCTGCTTGCATAGAAGTTTCGTAGTAGGAGTTTGCCTGCTCTTGTACACTGGCTGCGGACTCTGGTGCAAAAGCGGCGAGCTGTTCGAGGCTGCTATTGAGCATCGTCCTTGCTTCGTTGGCGCGCCGCTCCGAAAGGGTCAGTAAACTGACAGAAAGATCCGTCAGCCAATACCTCATCTCGCCAAAATGACGGTCGGCCTGGCCAGCTACTTCCAGCCGGTGAAACTCAGTATTTGCGTCTTGTATGCGGGCTTGGTTACGCGCCAGATCGTAGACCATCACAATGGTGCTCACGACCAAAGCGGTTAACAATAGCGCTGACAGTGACCCAATGCGCACCGGAATAGTGTTTTCGGACACCCACTTCCAATTGTTACTCAAAACAGAATCTTGTTTCATCTAAAAAGGGTTATGCTGATTGCACCTGCCAGATCCCCAAGTTGCCCACCTTCCTTTGGGAAACCGGTCACATCCGTTTCACCCGCTGGCGATCCGTGGCATGAAAGACAGGACTCAGAGTAGTATTCGGGGATCAGCATACGGAAAGCGGGTGTTCCTGAAACGTCAGTTTCTTCGAAAAATGGCTGCCCTTCGGCCCAAGAGGAGTCCTTGAACTTTTCCTCGATGATCGCGTTTTCCCAGGAATCCGGACGGGCCATGCGATTGCGGACAAGTTCCGAGGGCGCCGTTACCTTGACCACAGCAGACGTGCCAATTTCATCTGCGAACTGTTCATTTACCAGCCGCGCAAATACGGCTGGAATAAATCCTTTAAATGCCACTCCCTCGGCATTTATTATCTCTTGGTTTGCGTCGATTACCGTGACCATAGCGTCCAGCTGCGTTTCTGTAAGTTTACGCTCTAGTGGGTCCAGCCCATCATGCAGCGGTGGTTCACCGTTAGCCTCCGAGTAGGCCTCAATAACTTTCTCGTAAAACACTTCACCGGACAGCCCTTTGTCCGTGACATCCGGATTGTTGATTAGGTCCTGACTGTTCGACACGACACTTCTACCGGCTCGCAACACCGCTGCTAGTCGGTTGCCCGTCTCAACTTCTTCTGCGGTTTCCGCCGCTACATCATCTGAACTAAGCGGACAAAATGTACTCAAAATGACCGCTGCTGTAAAAATTGGTTTTTTCAATAGACCAGCGCCCCCACGCAAAGCCAAGTGCAGTGACAATAAGCTAGGGTAGCAAAAAAACTCCAAACTGTCCTAGGAATTCGGCCCGCCCGAATTTGTACAGCCAAAATTGGATTGTAATAGGCGACGGTCGATCTGGTAACCGCGCCGCTGGTACCCCAAACAACGTTGCCCGCAAATCAGATGGTGAGCGAAATTTGGTGAACGTCTGCACCGGGTCCGAACTTACCTTGCCTCAATGTGCAAACTTGAGAATTTTAGGAGAGCAGGGCGTTGTGCTGTTAATCGTGTGATGTTAATCGTGTGATCAAGTGTAGTGATCTGATAGTGTGTCAATTTGCCGGGGAATTCTGGCGTCGCTTTAGTACTTCGTTCCACAAATGTTATGAAGAACGACTTCGAAAAGATTTGAAGCCAATCACCCTCAGAATCTTCATGATCGCAATGTTGAGCAAACATTTCATCGGTCACTGAATATGCAACGAAATCAAAAAAGCTAAATCGCACCGCATCGTTTTCCGGCTTGATTTTAAAGCGGTAAAGGCACTCTGCATCCCCACGCTGACGAATAAGCGGTCTTCACATAGCTGTGGGGCGTGTCCGAACAGGCGGCAGGTTTCAACTGGATGCTTGGACCCATTCTTTTGTTTCCATGTCGAACGTTGGCCCACGGTGCAGCATCCTGAACTCAAGACACATTCGACGTACTACAGTCAATATTCATGCCCAATAGATGACGGTTGCCGCGAGAGCGATAGCAGAAAAGAAGGTTTTGGTGCACCGGGCATAGCGGGTTGCCATTCGCCTCCAATACATAATCCAAGAACTCAATGCTGCTTTCACACGTACCGAACCATGAGCCCTGTATTTCCCAGATTATCGCTTTGGTTGGTGAGATCCAGTGTCGCTGCAGGCGTCACGCTGCCAGGGCTTGGCCGATTGGTTTCAAACACCTCCATAGAAGTGTTCCGCCCCGGCACCGAACCCACAGGAGTATTGGGCAAATAGCCCGCAGCCGCCGGTTTCCCTGCCTGCCAGTCCGCCCAGACTTTGTCCACCATGCAGTGATGGAAGAAGAATGCCGGGTCATTTGGCGACAGTGTGATATCGGCCATTTGCCCACCGGTCCACATATGCCCGGCACCATGCGGGCCAAATTCAAGAACATGCCGAAAGCCGCGTCGGTCGCTCGAGTCGAATGGCGTCACGTCGTACACTCTTTCCCGCATCACACGGGTGCGGGTTACGCCTCCGCTTGGTCGTCCGCGATGTTCCCCAAATACCCTTCGCAGAAAAGGTTCATCGACTGATCCAGTCGCGGTGAAGCTTGACCATCCACTCCCAATTGGTCCTGACACGACAGGAAAGCCGATGCGGCGATTCCCCGGTCTGGTCCGATCTCCATCGCCACCCAATATGCGCTCCATCGCGCGGTTCCACATACGCACACCTCCGCGTTGCCCGGGGTCAGTGAACCAGTTCCAGTAAGGCAGCGACACGCGGTCATCATGGCGGCGCAGACGGCTTTCAAAATTCAGGATGAACTGCCTGTGCCAGGGCAGGAACCCTGCGTTTCCATGGATAGCCCTCCTTGCATGGTCAACGACGAACTGCCTGCGTTCATCCGCAGCATTCAGCGCCTGAAGCGCTCCAGCAAGTGCGGCCTGCTCCGTCGCGGTCAGCGCAGTGACATCCTTTCGCAACCGCAAGCGATTGATTGCCGCATCAAGGGCCGCAATGGTATTCTCGCCCACGATTCCATCGACAAGGAAGCTGGAATTGTGCGCTCTGACATTTGTCTGGAAAGCCCGGACAGTTCGATCTGTTTCGCGCCCGAAATCACCATCTGCGCCGAACCTAAGTTGGAAACCAAGATCGATCAGCGCTTGCTGTACCTTGCGCACAGACGCGCCTCGTGCCCCACGTCGCATGGTACGTCGACCATTCAGGACCTGGGTCAGAAAGCTATCGTTTCTGAATCGCGAATGGGTAAATTGGCGTGGCCCGGATTCTTCAAATCCACGCACTTCCGCTGGCCTGTCTCGCATAAGATTGGGATCAACCCAAAAGGTCATGGAGTGCCCCCCATGATGAGCATGGCCACCGGCCTCAGCAGTTCCCATTCGTCCGCGCCGATAGGTGCGTCTGCGATGTCCGAATGAACTTCTGTCATATTTCATCGTACCAATCCTCTGTCTCTTATGGGGTGTGAGGAACTGTGCTCAGCAACACGAAGCGCGGTTTGCGGATCGACCAGACCCGCACCCAGACGCAGACGGTCAACCAGCTTGTGCGCCGCTTGCGGGCGGGCGGTACCAATGATCATTCTGCGTAAATCGTGAATGCCTTGCCCCGGGCCAGCAGCCGATAAACAGGCTGCCAAAAGACCCGCGACAAACGGGGCAGCCTGGCTTGCGCCAGACATATGGGTATGACGTGGTCGCGGGTGGGATTCGCCAAGCGGTGTATTGCGGGCGGCCCGCACCGCCACACCAGGTGCCACAACGTCCGGCTTTGTCCGGCCATCGCGGGTGGGACCAGCCGAGGCAAAACGCGCAGGCCGAGCGCCCACCCGGCCTTGCTGCGCGGCGCCGACTACGATTGAGTGGTAGCCCGAAGCGATCGACCCGATGGTGCAGGTCTGATCGGCCTCGCCGGGGGCCAATCGGGACTGACGGCGCGGGCCAGAGCCGTCCCGCTCGATCCAAACATCATAGCGCCCGTCGGTTACGACATCCGCGCTGATTTCCACTGTCCAGCGCCCGCCGGGTGCATTCGCGTAGACAAAAATATCGCAGTGATGATCACCCGAGTTCGGCTCAAGCGCGCGATGATAAACCCGCGCAATTTCGCGCCCAAATACATCGCGAAGGCTGCGTGTGTCACCCAAGGGGACCGTAATCGTCTCTTGTCCTGGCGGCCGCAGACTTACACGCATCCGGTCGCGCGCCGAATAAAAAATCTCCATCTCATTGTCGGTTGGGTCGTGACGGGAAATATCCCACCCGATCCGGCGCATATGACCCGGAGGCAGCACTCCTGCGGCATGGCAATTGGCCAGGAAGTAATTGCCTGCCGATTGCACAATAACTGCATCGTCCCGCTCAGTAACAAAGGCATCAAGTGCGCGTTCCACCAAGCTGGTGCCGTTCTTTGCTCCTCCCTGTCGACCGAGGCTCATGTTAATGACGCAACCTCTCCCCCGGCTCAAACGACGAATGAAATCCACCGCTTCGATGATCCGCGCAGAATTTCCAAGATCTGAAAGCCCGCCCAGACGCGCCGCCGAGAGATGTACGAACACCAGATCAGCCTCTGGGGCCAATCCGCCTTCACCGTCTGAACGCGGCGAACCACCAGCAATATCCGCAACGTGCGTTCCATGCGCGCCCCGCCCCCGATCCGCGTCACCGGGATGGTAGTCAAGGCGTTCATAGGGCCGAGACGTTGTAAGTGCTCGGTCGATCTCTCGCCGGGTAATGACGCGACCGTATCCGTATGGCTTTGGCTGCACGCCGCGCGACGGTTCACGTTGATCCCACAATGCCAGTACCCGACTTTGACCTGCGGCGTCTCGAAAGGCCGGATGAGCAATATCAAACCCCCAATCGATCACTCCAAGCACAACACCTTGCCCACGGTGGCGCGGGTGGGCCTGACGGGTGGGCGCGCGCGTACGCGAAAACACCTCAGGCGTTGGAGGTGTCTCTCGACTTTGCCCAAAGACACGCGCTGCTTTCAGTGATTTTACCGATGGGTGCGACCAAACTTGGAAAATGTCGCCGCGCCTGAGCCGAACCGTCAGAATGTCGCCGAACCGTGTCACCGGTCTGACCCATTTCTCTGGCACTTTGGCTCCAGGGTGCAGGCGGAGGATCGCCTCGACGCTGTCGCGCCGCCGCCCGCTGCCCAGAAGTTCACGCAGCGCCGGGTCCATGGCTAGGGTTCCTCGAGGATCTGCTGCGCTTCGTTGCGCCAACTTTTGGCCTGAGTGGGCGCATCGATATCCCGATCCAATGCCTCGACAGCGGCATCGTCCATGCCTGCGAGATGGCGCAAATCTTTGACGCCTTGTTCCTGAAGCCGTTTGGCAATTTTCGGGCCTATCCCTTTAATCGTCGTCAACTGATTCTCTGACGCTCGCAAACTCTTTAATGCGTCATGAAGTGCTGTCTCGTGGGCTTTCAGGCCCGCGCTTAGTTCTTCGATCTGATCGACCGAAACACCAAGAGTCTTTGCAATCTCGTCGCGGCTCATCTCGGGCACCGCCAAAATGGCGCGGGCCACCTGGTCAACATCATCGTTTTCGATCTTGTCCTGACGAAAAAGCTGCATCACCCGCGCGAAGGCCTCTCGCGCACGAAAAGCGGTGGCCACGGCCTCGATTGTCGCGCGCGGCCTGGGCAATTTTCCCGAGCTAAAAAACCGACCTTTTGGAAGCGGTTTGGGCACTGGCGGCGACGATTTCAAAGGCCCGCCGAAGTCACCAGGTTTCAGGGGCTTGTGCCGTGCAACCGGTTTAACATCCTCCAGACGTATCAACTGACACCCGCACATGGCCGGTCCTCCTGCGTAAAAGAAAGACAGGGCGACAGCGCCGCCCTGTCTGAAAGCATTTGATAATCAATCAGGATCGGGATTGGATAAATCTCCGGGGCCACCAGCAGGTGGGTTTTGAGGATTGTCGTCGTCTGGATCTCCAACACCGTCAGGCCGTTTATCGGGATCCAGCGCCACTGTTTCAGCGAGCCGCTGAACAAGCGCATCTACCTGAGCTGGCGTGACCGCTGTGCCACCGGGCATCTGCTCAAGCAGCCTCACGCCATTCTCCAATGCCTTGTACCATTTGGAAGCCTCTCCAATGGCCGTGTCGCGTGCTTTGGTCACTTCGGCGTGGCTTTCTGCGATACGCTGGAGCCCCATGACACCGAGCACTCCATCACGGGAGGCCAGAAATGCCTCGGTCGTTAGATCCGGGATCAGATCGCGTGTGGCTACGATATTCAGTAGTGCTTTCTGTCGCATTTGTTCGCCCCCCCTTAGTTCCGGCCCAAGAGAAGGGCGTACATCAGCGTGTCATCCCCGCCGCCTGACTTGCCAAACGCGCCAGAAGCCAGGATCGGCAGCAGGATGTCCTGCTTCTTGAACGTGATCTCGGCATCAATCTCCTGACCAGCAAGAGTCCCTGCCGCTGCACCCGAAAGCTTGATCTTTTCGGCCTTTGGTGCACCACCTAACAGCCCCAAGAGGCTGGAAGTCTGGGCTTGCCGCTCAAGTGTCTTGACCGACTTGCGCAGCGACGAAACCTTGCCGTCTAAGTTCTTCGTGGCCGATGCAATTCGCTTGGACAGAGCGTTGTGGTTCGCCTTTCGCTCCTTCATGGCGGCTGCAAACCGTTTGTTGGTAGAAGCGATCAGCTTATTGACCTCTGCCGATGTGGCAAAGCTCTTGCCAAAGCGCACCCGCATGCGGCGGCCATTTCGCCCACGCATTGTGGTCGAGCGTGACCCCTTGACCTTGCCCATGCGACGCCGGCGGCTGAACCTGCGAAATCGCGGGCGACGGAAGGAGCGACGGCGGCGGCGACGGCGGCGACGGCGTTCAGGAAAGTCCTCGCCGTCGCTTTCGAAGTCATCAGCCATGTCCAGCATGTCGGTGTCTTCATCATCGTCGTCGTCGAACTCGAACATTTCGTCATCGTCGTCGAAATCTTCATCATCGTCGTCGTCGAACTCGAACATTTCGTCATCGTCATCGAAATCTTCATCATCATCGTCGTCGAACTCCGCGACTTGGCTCTGAGCGAGCGCAAATCGCAAAAGATCGTCCTGTTCCATCAATCCTGATGAGCTCATGGGTCAGACCTTTCCTTCTGTTGAATGACCGTGGCGTCTATGGTCAATGGATGCGCCACCTTGTCGGAGACGTGAGGCGAAGGACGCCGCCTCGCACGCCGTCTGGGACGGCGGCGACGGTTTCCTTGGTCCACCATCACTTCGAGAACCGGGACAATCAAAGCCCTGAAACAATCAGGGTCGGGTAGGAATGTGCCGGGGCTTCCGGCACCTTGCCCGCCACAGTCTTCGCAGTCTTCGCTGTCGCCCCAACATGACGGGCACGCGCCTAAGGCACAGGCCAGCATGTCGAGCTGTGCACTCATGCTTTCGATCACCTTCTCGGATCGGGCAGCCTCTTCGCGCCAAGCATCAAGATCAATAGCTGCAGGCGTTTCGTGAGGCTGTTCTGCCTGAGCAGCCCCGGTGAGATGCGCCAGAATTTCTGCCTGGTCGATCTCACCCGAACTCGTCAGCGCCTTCAGCAGTATTTCGTTAAGCGCGGTCATGTGTTGCACCGGCAAATGGCTTCACCGGTCTCGGGGCAGGGGCCGGCACGCTCGCCGGCGTCCTCGTCAATTCCAATCATTTCCACCAAAAGCGCAAATGCATCTGCAGCGCTTTCGAAATCCTCCGCTTCGAAATCTGCGGAAAAATCATCAAGGTCGATTCCAGCGGCTTCTGCTTCGCTTAGCGCCTCGGTCAACCCTTCAATAAGCCCTGCGATTGCAACGGGCCCAGACATCGTCTCGCCCGAACGGCCTACGACTTCGCGCGAGCGCCCGCCAATGAGGCCCGCCAAAATCGACTGAATCTGTGGATTGCGTAGAATGGCTCCTGCCTGCTGACCAATCGAGGCCAACCCTGCTCTGCGGCGTCCGCGTCTTCTAGGACGTGCGCGACGGACTCGACCACGCGCAGGTCTGCGCGTCATCACCGAACGTCCACGCCGCAAAGGCCGTCTTCGCCCACGTCTGGACCGCCCACGCGATCCGAGCTGCCCGGCAAGTGCGCCTACGCCCTGACCAAGCAATCCACCAACAGCACCGCCGATCGGGCCGCCGATCGCTGTGCCAACCACCGGGGCGACGGTGCGTACGACTGGTGCCGCAACCTTGAGCGCCTTGCGCCCGAACCGGGCCAGACCCCGCCAAAAGCTCTCCAGTTCTTCGGGGCTCATGCCTTCGGTCATCTGAAAAAGAAACTCGTTGACCTCGGTGTCGTCGGCATCAGCAATCTCGGCAAAAGCCTCGCGCGCGACATCTTCCGGCGAGAAGCCTGCGTCGAAAATCGCGCCCCACTCGGCGTCGCTTTCCATTTCCTCCGGGAACGCGCTATCAGCATCGATAAACTCTGGCGCGAACTCTTCGTCAAAGAAGTCTTCAAAATCGTCTTCAGCCGGTGCATTCCAAAACCGGTTTCGTGCATCGCGGGACATGTTGATCACCCTTGCTCTCTTGCGCAGCGTTTGCCGTTCTTTCCAGACATTGCATGGCGCAATCACAGGCCAATCACGACGCAATCAAGCGAACGATCACAAAAGGAGGTTTGGGAAAAAACCTCAGTGGGAGCGAAGGAGCTGGGCGGAAAAAAGGACACGGCCGCTAGCACAGGCATTCAGAGCAGGTAGATCAGCCTTTTCGGGACTGGCCTGCATCGCCTCAACACTGGCGACTTCGAGACGACGTTGTTTAATTTGTGAGTGGGGGTCGATATCTCGCAGCAAAAGAGGTTTGGAAAGTATGCCAGGGCAGTTTCACTCGTCCAGGCGGTCTAACTCGTCTGTCAACGCTGACAACTCTTGCCGTAACTCGCCCACCAACCCATGGAGCGCATCAACGCGCCGCAAGGCCGCTCTGATGCGCGGATCAGTTGCCGGCTCAAACCTGAAACCCGGTCTGGGCGCCGGCAGATCTTCCGATTGAAGCTTTTGCGCCAAAGCTACCGTATCCGGCGACGGGACGACACCAAGCTCATCGCTCAGAACGGTTTTGAGTATGTTGAAATGCTGGATCGCGTTGCCATTCTGGCCAGTCATCATGTCAATCTTCATCAGCCAGCGCGTCGCGGCCTCGTCATAGGGATTGTCGCGCTGGAACTTTTCAGCGACCCATCGAGCCTCTGCCAGTCGGTTGGTTTCCAACGCGGCCTCGATCGTCTTTTCCAGAAACCTGAAAATCCGCGCCTGCGTCTCGTGGCGCAACTCTTCTATCCACTCAGCTTCCACCCCTTCTGCAAAACGCCCGATCTGGATTTCACCTGCAAGAAGACTCTCAAGCGCAGTGTTTCCGCCCTGGGCCAGCATGTCGATATCAACGATATAGCCGGCATCATTGCGCAAAGTCAGTGTTCGAGGTGTTGAATCAATAAGCGCAGAAGGGTCAGTTCCTGCCGTTTCCACTACTTTCTTCAGGCGCCAGACCTCGGTGTTCAACGCGCGCCGTGCTTTGTCTGGATCCTTGTCCGGCCAAATCCAGGACATCACCTGACGGCGCTCAACCGGATGCCCCGGGCGGTTCCCCAAGGCCGCGATCAGCTCTTTCGAGCGGATACTGGTAATTGGTAGGTTTTCACCACCTTGAGCTTGTATCTCTACGCGGCCGAGAACACGAACCATGCCAGACATGACAATACTCTACTTCTTATTGCCTCCGGACCTATCAACGAGGCGAAAAACCGGTGAGAGCGGAGCCATATCCAAAGGTCAAATGTCCCATTGGTTCCGGCACTCAATCTGATGCTGGTTGGGTACTGGGCTTCAAAAAACCAAGTAAAGCAAAGCTGAACGATGTTTGCGGATCGTCGTCAAAATAAGTGCAACGTTTACGGAAGCCTCAGCCCTCGATAGTCCGGACTGTTGGAAATTTTTTTATGAGACCAGTCGGAGATGGATGGGTTCCCGACACCTGCAGACCTCATTCAATTATTGTAGTCTTCACTACCGTAAAGTTTGTGCGATATCAATTTTGCAATCTGACTTCAGCGATAACTCACTCATTTCAGATACTGATCTTGTTAAGGAAACTCGAAATTCCGCAATTCGGTTTCACCAGCTTTTGTTTCAAAAACTGTTACATTCCAACCGCGCTCTTTTCCTACGGTTGCGGCCCAAAGAAATAAGTCTCAGCCGGTTGCAGACAGCCATTACCCATTGTCGTCGATCTTGAGCAGTACAGCGTGACTAACTTTCCAACCATATTGGTCAAAAGGCCGACCTTGGCATTCTCAATGTCATCTCTGTATTTCTGTCTAACAAGTAAGCCGCTTTTTGATCCGTATAGCTAAACGATTCAAAGCAGACTTTCGTTGTACCGCGATCAATGTGCGTGTTTGGGCCAATTTCTGCGACGTGTCCCAACTTGCGGAACTTACCTATGTCGGACCGGCAAAATGATACGAAAAGCCCAAAACTCACTTGTTTGCGCTTAGCAACTCACTGGCTTTTTCTCCGATCATAATCGCTGGCGCATTGGTATTGCCGCTGACGATTTCCGGCATGATTGAACAGTCGGCAACGCGCAGATTTTCGATTCCTTTGACCTTCAGGTTTGGGTCCACAACAGAGCTTTCCGAGGTACCCATCGCGCAGGTTCCTGTCGGGTGATAGATCGAGACGGAATTCGAGCGCGCCCAATCCAAAGTGCCTTTGTAGTCATCGCGGGACAGATCAGAGGTTGGCCGGAACTCTTCTGAAATCTTAGAAGCCAGTGGATTATGCCGGGCGATGTCCCGCGCGATGTTCACGCCGTCGACGATCGTTCTGCAATCAGTTTCCGTCGACAAATAGTTTGGAATGATCTTGACGTAACTGGCCGGATCGGGGCCATCCAGACGCAGTTCTCCGCGGCTTTCCGGCCTCAGCTGACAGACGGACATTGTGAAGGCAGAAAACGGGTGCACGCCCTCTCCGGGGCTGTCGGCAGACCAGGGTTGAACGTGGAATTGAATGTCAGGAGTCTGAACCTCGGGGCGGGTTTTCAGAAATCCGGTGGCCAGGCTGGCTGCCATTGTCATAGGTCCGGCCCGGAATAGCGCGTATTTCAGCGCGATCCGTGCCTGATTGAACAGGCTGCGCACTTCATCATTCAGCGTTGGCTCGTTGCATTTGAAGACCAGGCGTGCCTGCAAGTGATCCTGCAGCCCTTTGCCGACGCCGGGCAGCGAATGAACGGGTTCAATGCCGTTGGCCTTCAAGTGATCCGGGTCTCCGATGCCTGACAACATCAAAATCTGAGGTGAGTTGATGGCACCACCGGACAAGATGATTTCGCGGCGCACTTTGACCGACTTCACTTCACCCGATCGGTCGCGATAAAGAAGCCCGGTTGCTTTTTTGCCGTCCAGTTCGACCTTGGTTACCAATGCACGGGTGATGATGTTCAGGTTCGGCCTGTTCCTGATCGGTTTGAGGTATGCAACGGCCGCACTGCAACGACGACCATTCCGAGTGGTCAGTTGAAAGTAGCCAACGCCTTCCTGATCGACCCCGTTGTAGTCAGGATTAAACGGGTAACCCGCCTCTTGGGCGGCGGCTACCCAGGCGTCGCAGATCGGTCGCTGAATGCGCATGTTGGACACCGACAGCGGGCCGCCTGTACCATGAAATGCGTCTTCGCCGCGCTCTTGATCCTCGCTGCGTTTGAACAGAGGCAAGACGTCATCCCAACCCCAGCCGACGTTACCCATCTGACGCCAGCGGTCGTAGTCCTCTTTCTGACCACGAACATACAAAAGCCCGTTCAACGAGGAAGATCCGCCAAGGACCTTTCCGCGCGGCCAATCAATCGAGCGTCCATTCAAACCTGGATCTGGTTCAGTGCGGTAACACCAATCCAATGAGGGGTTATGCATGGTTTTGAAGTATCCAACCGGTATGTGAATCCACGGGTTTGTGTCAGGTCCGCCAGCTTCCAACAATGCCACTGTTGTGCTGGGGTCAGCGCTTAGCCGATTGGCAATGACGCAGCCCGAAGAGCCTGCTCCGACGACTGCATAATCCACCTCCATGATGGTCTCCTCCCAAGGTAACTGAAAAAAACACTATGCAAATTGCCGGAACTATACTAGCATTTTTTGATACAAAACGTCTCAATAGTTGCGATCAGGGAGGTAAGCAATGGAGATCGGTAAGAAACTAAGCGGTGTCTCACGGCGGGATTTTTTCCGCGTAGCCGGGCGCTATGGCATGAGTTCAACGCTGCTGGCGGCAGGTGGATTTGGCGGCGCGATGAGTTTGGCCAATTTGGCGCAAGCCGCAGAATCAACTTATGAAAAAAGGTTCTCGAAAGAACCCAAGCACACGCTGAAATTCGGTGCATCAGGTTTCAATACGCGCAACCTGCTGATCGAACGGGCAGGGGCCATCGAATTCGCCCGAGATCTGGAAGAACGCACTGACGGTGAGATTCGGATCGAGTTCATTGGCGACAACCAGATCTGCGGACAGCTGAGTTGTGTTGAGAAGACGCAGCAGGGAATCGTCGACATCTATGCGGCGTCGACCCAGAACTCTGCGGGCGGTGCGCCATATCTGAACGTGCTGGACTATGCCTATATGTTCCCCAGCAGGGCGGCCCAATATCATTTCTTCTACAGTCCCGAAAGCCAGCGCATTCTGCGAGACCCCCTCGAAAAGCGCCACGGGCTGAAGTTCCTGTTCACCCATTGTGAACTGCGCGGCCTGCAAATGGGCTCGACCTTCTCTGACAAACCTACAGTCACCAAACTGGAAGAACTGTTCGGGACAAAGAACCGTGTGACTGGGACACAGCTTGGCCGGATCGCCATGCAGCTACTGAACCTGAATCCGGTACCGGTGGCGTGGGAAGAAACCCTGGATGCCCTAAAAACCGGCCTGATTGACGGGGCGGAGACCTGGGCATCAGCCGTTGCATACGCGAACATGGCTCCGGTCGTTTCCCAATCTGTGAACCTCAAGTTCTTCTGCGGAACCGAACACACGTCGATGTCAGCCAAGGTGTTCGACGGACTAGGTGGAGAGCTGCAGGACGCCGTTATGGAATCGTCCTATTTCACGCAGGCCCTTATTCAGGGTGCGAACGAAGCTGCACTACTGAACACGGTCGGTTTCTCGGATCCGCAGCTGCCCAACACGATCTTTGCCGAAAACGGTGTACGTGCGGCGTTCCTGGCTGACGACCAGATCAAACTGGCCGAAGAGATGTGCGCGCCGAACTTCAATCCTGAACCATGGGCGCAGTGGCGTGAGCGACTGAACAAATGGGCAGGTGGCATCGACACCTATCAGGAAATCTACGACATCGCGCGCGAAATTCCGGCAGACACACTGCCAGAAAACGTCGAGCCCCGCCGTTGGTGGAAAGGCGCGGCCTGATCTAACATTTCGAACCGGCCCCTCGTGGGCCGGTTTCTCTAAACACCGACTGGGAGGACGGGGTTCATGTCATTTTGGGCAGATATCGGGGCAATATTCAGCGCCTTGCTCACTCGCGATTCATTCGAAATCCAATCCGCATTGGAATCTGACGCCGCCTGGGTTGTCGGCACTGTTGCCGCCGCGCTCGGCGGTTTTCTTGTAATGCTGATCTATCGCAAAGTGCCCTTTGTTGAACGCCACTTCGAACGGTCGATCATGGTCTATTCCTACCTTGCCATTGCGCTGATCATCTTCTGGGGTGTGATTGACCGCTTTGTCTTCAACGATCAGGAACCCTGGTCCACCACCATTCCTCCGCTTTTGTTCATGATAATGGCCTGGTTTGGTGCGTCCTATAATGTCCGCCTGCGCACGCACCTTAGCTTCAGCGAGTTTCGCACCGCGATGCCGCGCGGCGGTCAACTGGCGTGTTTGTTTTTGGATGCCATTTTGTGGTTCATCTTTGCAGTAATCGTCATCGTGACCACAACACGCCTCGTGGCGCTGTCAGCCTCGAACTTCCAGATCGTGCTTGGGACAGACAACATCATGCAGTGGTGGTTTCTGTTGGCCGCGCCCGTGTCCTTCTTTCTGATGGTTGGCCGAGTGTTTCAAAACCTTGCTGACGACTTGCACAACTGGAAAACCGGAGAGCCGCTGATCAAGCAGGCCGTGATAGGGGCAGACTGATGACAGACGGAACTTTGGTTACACTAATTTCGCTGGGCGTGACGTTTCTGTTCATGTTGGGCGTACCGGTACTGCTTGTCATCGGATACTGGGTGATCGGATGCTCATTCGTTCTGGGCCTGACACTCGACAACATGGGTGCAGAGCTGCTGAACGTGTTCAACAAAGGCTTCGCCCTGTTGGCGATGCCGCTGTTCATCCTGACCGGGGACCTAATCAACAAGTCGGGGATCGCGCGGCGGCTGAGTGATTTTGCCTATTCCTGTTTAGGCTGGATACGCGGCGGGCTGGCTATGGCATCCCTTGGGGCATGTGGATTGTTTGCCGCGATTTCTGGGTCGAACTCTGCAACGACCGCAACCATCGGTTCAATGCTGCACCCTGAGATGGTCAAAGGCGGCTATGACGAACGCTTTAGCGCGGCCACGGCGGCGGCGGGCGGTACGGTTGGGATCATCATTCCTCCATCCATCATCTTCATCGTCTACGGGTTCTTGATGAACCTTCCCATTTCCGAGTTGTTCGTGGCCGGTATTCTACCCGGCGCGCTTATGGTCTTTGGTATGCAATTTGCGTGCTGGATCATCTGTCGGATCAACGGGTGGGGGCACCTGATCCCGCTGCAACTGAACCGGGTTCTCAAAACGGCATTTGGTGCATGGCTCGGCTTTTTCGCCATTGGTCTCGTGCTTTGGGGCATCTATACAGGCAAATTCTCACCAACTGAGGCGGCGGGGGTCACCGTTGGTTTCTGTGTCATCGCGGGCTTGGTCAGCTATCCGATCAACCGGATCATGGGCGCGCGGGATGATGTATCTCCCACAGACAAAAGCTTTGCCGAAATGCTGGTTGTCGAAGGCTTCACGATTCCTGAGATCCCCTCGATCGTGATCCGCTCAGCCCAGATTACCGGCATTCTGGCCCCTCTGATTGCGATCTCGGTTGTCATGCAACAGATCTTGTCTTTGCTTGGCGCACAACAAACGATCGGAGATTTCGTGACCTCGATGGGTGGGTATTACGCGGTTCTGTTCACATCGATGGTCATCGTCTTTTTCTCAGGCATGGTTCTGGAAAGCTTACCGGTGACGATCATCCTTGCGCCGATCCTCGCACCGATTGCTGCGTCCGTAGGGGTCGACCCGATCCATTTTTCGGTGATTTTCCTTGTGGGTGCCTCGATTGGGTTCATCACGCCGCCATATGGTCTGAACCTCTATGTTGCGTCAGGTGTGACAGGTGTGCCGTACTTCCGGCTGCTGCGCTACACCGTTCCGTACCTTGTGGCTCTGCTCTCTGTATGGATTTTGGTTTCTCTAGTGCCTGATCTGGCCTTGATACTTCTGCCAAACAACTAGAGTTTAGCGGAATGGCAAACGCAGATACACGAGAGAAAGAAACCCAAATCCCGACGAACCTGCGTTTGCTACTTCTCCTTGAAGAGGTTGCAAGGCGCGGTGTCGCAGTCAAACCGTCAGACCTGATTGAATCATTGGGTCTGGCAAAACCAACGGTCCATCGGTTGCTTCAAACGGCCGAGGCCGAAGGGTTCCTTCAACGAGACCTCGATGGCCGATCGTATGGACCAGGACCACGGTTGCGAGAGCTTTCAGTAAATACGGTGTCATCGGAGCACATTCGAACGGCTCGTCTCGCGATCCTTCGGGGCGTCGCCGACGAAATTGGCGAAACCTGCAACCTCGCCATCCCGGATCGGGAAGGAATGATTTATCTGGACCGGGTGGAAACGGAATGGCCCTTGAGGATTCAATTGCCGATTGGCACTCAGGTTCCGTTTCATTGCACTGCCAGCGGAAAGATGTACCTGTCCACGCTTCGTCAAAACACGCTGGATGGGTTTCTTTCCGCCCGTAAGCTGAACCCGAACACCCAAAAAACAATAACTGACCCGGAAGCATTGCGCGCAGAAATCTTGGGTATCGCCCAAAAAGGATACTCAACGGACGACGAGGAATTCATGCCCGGGATGACCGCAATAGCTGTCCCCGTCCTGGATAAACACAATCGGCTTGTGGCAACACTGTCTGTTCACGCGCCAACCCAGCGTCACGAAATGCAAAGTTTAGTGCAGTTTCTATCGCTCTTGCAGTTTGGAGCAAACAAATTATCGGGATTGCTTTCGTCATAGAGAAGCGTCGGGATTTAAGCTGCCCTTTGAAGCGACACAAATCTGATCGTTTCTTCTGCCAATTACCCTTTGGGAGATTTCGGCCCTCGGCCAAGCAACGATCTGCCGTTATTGCCCCGGATGTTTGAACACGTTGAGGTCCGCTGCGACAGCCAGCAATCAATCTACGAAAAACTGTCTTGCCGCCTGTTTCTTGGCATATATAATGTCATCCTCGGTTGGTGAGTGAAACTCCGGCGATCACCAGCGCACCGCCCACCAGCATGGAAACCTCAACCGGTTCGCGCAAGATAACCGCCCCAAGGGCTACCCCGAAGACGGGGACGAGATTGGTGAATACTGCCGTACGCTCAGGTCCAAGCGAGTGTACCCCCCGATAGTACCAAACAAATGGCACGACTGTTCCACCAATGGCCAGATAGATGATGGCCAAAGTGCAGGTGAACGTGGGCAAATGCGACAGTTGCACGGGACCGGCGAGCGGCAACCCCAATACCAGAAACACAAACCCAATTAGTGCAGCCCAGGTAGTTGCCGCCAGTGGCGAGAGGCTTCCTAAGGCTTTGCGTCCAAGAAGCGTATAGCCCACCCAACTACCCACCGCTGCCAGCATGAACAGTTCTCCCTGCCCAAAACTCTGCCGGACGTCAGTCATCAGTCCGGCAACGTCCCCTCCGCTAATCACGATCACGGCCCCGGCTAGTGCCACACAAATCCCGGCAACTTGCGCAATCGGTAGGAGCCGTCGCGTAATCAGCCCCCCGGCTAGAGCCACGGCTATCGGATTGAAGGCAACAAACAGTGCCGTTCGCGAAGCTGGCATCTCAGCCAGAGCGGCAAAGAAGAACAGGTTGTAAAGGCAGACGCCGGACAGTCCCAGAAGCACAATCAATACACTCTGCCGCCAGTTGAGGCGGGGCAAACCACCTTCCGCTTTCGAGACAAGATAAAGCAATACCAGAGACGCCAGGCCAAACCGCGCAGTTGCCGCGACCAGAGGGGGCATTTCACCCGAAACTACGCGGCCGGCAACAAATGTGCCGCCCCACAGGAAGGCCACCATTGAGAGCCGGACGTAAAGCAAAGCGCTCTGCGACGCTATGGGATATGACAGGGCTTGGGACATGGAAACACCCAAAACATCGGATTGCCCATGCCGAATTTCAGTTATACTATGTTATAGTCAAATGAGTATTTACTTATGACTTTTGGTCAGCTTGATATTTTTGTCACTCTTGCCGAAACGCGCGGGTTTACGGCTGCTGCATTGCGACTTGGGATAAGTCAGCCCGCAGTGTCTCATGCCCTCAAGAGTCTTGAGGATGAGCTTGGCATCACGCTTTTTAATCGCACCGTCTCCCCAATCGAACTGACCCCGTTGGGCGAACGACTTCTATCCCGCGCACGTGAAATTCTTGGGCTGGCCGATGCTATGCATCAGGAGGCCTCGGAGTATCGTGGAGTGCAGACCGGCAGACTGCGCATCGGGTCTTTTGGTGCGACATCATCATTGCAGATATTGCCGCGCCTTCTCGAGGCATTTCACGCAGCCTATCCCGGTATCGAAGTGCTGATTGAAGAAGCTGCGGACGATGAGATTATCCGTTGGATCGAAGACCGGCGCATTGATCTTGGTTTTGTCGTGTTACCAGATGAACGCTTCCGGACCTGGCCTGTGGCACAGGACCAGTTTGTCGCCTTGGTTGCAGCTGACAGTACTTTGGCCAGGCAATCTTCAATCCGATTGGAAGAGCTTTGCGAAATGCCTTTCATCATGCCGGAATCTGGTTCTTCCCGGATCATTCGCCGTTTGTTCACGCAGTCCCGTCTTAGTCCAAATGTTCGGTATCGGACATCGCAGATGCTAAGTACTTTGACCATGGTGGCACGCAATCAAGGCGTCTCGGTGGTGGCCGAGATGGCCTTGCCGCCAACGAACGGAAAAGAGGGCTGGGTCAGCAAACCGCTGAATTCAGTCAGGACACGAAAGATTGGTCTCGCGATGCATCCGCACGCAACGCCATCCCCTGCGGCGGTCGCTTTTGTTGAGGTCGTAAAAGAAAGTAGAGACGATCTTTGACGACGTGTGCAAGGGAAAGAAGCGACATCTCGATTTGTACATTTTATTCAATTCGAACATAAGAAAACACCTCGTGAACAAGAGGTTTGCCCGGCTCAGCGGACATCGGTGCTCCTCATTGTTGACTATCGAACGTCTGCTGTGAGCCCGAAGCGGGCGTGACATAAACCCCTGCAACCGTCTAAGATCGAACGATCAGCGCAGGCTCCAATGCGGCAATTCAATATCTACCATTGGCAGGTGAAGCATAAAACATTTCTGGAAACTGTCTTCGATATTTGCCTTCTACCTTGGCGGATTGAACGCTATTCTTGCGAGATTTGCGGGTACGTGTACTCAGGGTGATGCGGACCGATTGGCTGGTGCGGCTGTCTCAGCCGGGCTGTACTGTATCGCGTTGATTAGCTTATATTTCACCACTCAAAGGCGCGTTGTGTTGCTAGGAACTCTACCACTCTGGCCGATATGGGTTTGGCAAACCGTTTTCACGTATCAACTCAGTGTTTCCCTACTGGTGAATGGTCAGACGGCCTGTACTTTTTTGGAAGGAATGCCATTCCAGGAAAGCGGGAATGAGGTGTTCTTCTCTGCGATGTGGGTGTTAATGACATTCACTTTGATAGTTGGAGGCCTATGTATCTGGGTCTCGCAGAGGCAAAATGCGAACGGCAACTAAGTCCGCATAGCGGACATAGGCCCTCCTTATTGGTGACTACTTAATGACATTGCTTAGATCCATGCCGGCGCCTTTGATTACGGCTTCCAGATTGTCCAGGGCCAAGGCGATCTGCGCGCGCATATCATTTGGGTGCTGGGGCGCGCCGTTCTCGTCCACAGATGTCTGCCCGGCGCAAATGACCTGATGTGTCATGCCCTTGGTCACCTCGGCCTGATTGTAGCCCAGCTTGAGCGACC